>CAZSLL010000001.1:0-9967 GCA_964607835.1 uncultured archaeon
CTCCCGCACAGAGGATTCCCCGGTATGGAGAAGCGAGAGCATGATTGACATCGGAAGCCTGGGTTTCCTGGGGCAGGACAGCGTGTGCAAGGATAGTATCCCTGACGAGAGCGTGTTCGGGCACGAGAACATGGAGACCAAAGTGTGCATGCAGTACTATGAAGACAAGAAAGATAACGAGCTCGAAAGGCAGATGGTCTGGCAGGCCAGCTTCAGCTCCCAAGGCATAGGCTGCGATGCCATAGTGGGCAACTCCCTCAGGAAGAAGTTCATCCCCATAACCGTGAAGTCTGAGTATGATTACGAGTCTGATTCAAGGGTGGATGTGGAGTTCATCAGCGAGGACGAGTGGCAGAGGCTCGCCCAGGCCGGTCAGCTGGACAGCCAGTTCCACCTGGTGGAGTCCTCCTACAGCACTGCCCCCGTGATATTCCCCATTGGCACAGCCGGGCTCAAGAACCCCATACTATCCTCGCAGGACTTCCACATAAGCCTGAAGATAGCCAGCGCCTACCAGAGCAACAGCGGGATTGTGTCCATAGAGGAGATAAACGTTTCCTTCCCTGCTGAGTGGGAGCCCAGAGGAGGGAGCTACGATTCCGCCTGCGCCGGAGGAAACACGAGGCCCATGGTACAGGAGAACCAGAACGGAAAGGACATCGTTACCTGGGAGGGCCTGTCCGGGGGCAACAGGAACATAGTGTGCTACTTCGACGAGCTCGGAGACGGAATAATGGGCTCTGCCCCCACCAAGAGCTTCCTGGTCACCGCGCACGCCAGGTACAGGTTCTCCAGGTGGATGGTCAAGGACACCAGGATAGAGTTCGGGGGGTTCTGCTGCCCTGACAACCCCGGCTGCACAGAGAACTGCGAGTCAGACGACTGCGCGGACGGGCAGGTTTGCCTGAACAACGCCTGCGTGAGCGGGGGAACGTCCCTTCCGCCTGCGGGGGATGACGGGGACGGATATATTGAATTTGGCGAGCCTGGGTGGTGCGGGAAGTACTTTGATGCAACCAATATTGAATGTGAAGCTGGAATGGGCGGGTGCCATGATACTGATGAGTGTGATATGGGTGGAGAGGTCCAAGGTTCCCTGGATTGCAGGTTCGCCAGCGACCTTGGAATAAGCATTTGCTGTCCGGAGAATGATAATATCCAGGACTGTGTTAGCACGTTTAATGAAATAAAGGACACATATTCACGATTCGTTTATCCCAAAGATTGAACCTTGAATCTCATATACCTTTAACTTGACAATGCAAAAGGAAAGGGCGGGATGCCCTCCTGCACCCCCTTCCTTTCCGGGTTTTATTTCTTATTTAGATCGATGACATCTTTCACAAAAGACCTGCCCTTTACGTCGGTCTTCTTCAGAAGGACGGGCCTGATGAAGTCCGGGTGGGCTTCGATGAACAGGCCCACAACCTGTTTCTTCTCCGGTTCTTCCCTCTTAGCATGTACCTCTTTGGATTGTTTCTCCTCCACCCCCCTTTCTTTGACCTTGAGATTGATTAAACCAGCCCTCAGAGGATGCACCTTCCCGTCTGAAATTGGCTCGCGGCGGGGATATTTCATCGCAGGTTCTGTGACCTGAATGAGACCAGTCTTGAACCGCTCGAAGTTTGCCATGAACCGGTTGTACTGGTCCTTGGTGAAACTGGTCTCGATGCGGCCATATATTCCAGAACTCATCCAGCTTCCGGTGAATGTTAACCGGATGTTGTTGTCCTCGAGTTTCATGTCCTGGTTGCTCCTGATCTCCTCGAATGAGTAAACCACGAAGTTGCGGCCAATGTAATCGAAGTCCCTGATACCCGGCGAGCCGAGCCAGAAGCGGTTTGCGAGAAGGAGTGCCAGGAAAACGAGAACCAGCACCATCAGAATGATGATTCCTCCCTTGATTGTGAAGAGCCGCTGAAAGCTGCTTCCGTTTTGGTTTGTCATTATGACACCTCCCAGTTGTTGGGGAGGGCCCCGAAGGGCCCTCCTTGGTTAGCGGTTTATTCCTCGAGGCCGGAGCCGCACGGGACCATGAGCTGGTCACCCGGATAAATGGCATCCGAGGAGAGCCCGTTGGTTTGCATGATGGCCTTGTACTTGGCCGCGTCGCCGCAGAACCTCGCGGCGATTTTCCCCAGGGTGTCCCCTGCCCGGACCGTATAGTTCAGGCAGGAGTCGGGCTCCTTTGGGAACTGCTTCCCGTTGTAATACTTGACCGCCGGGGCGGCCACGCCCTTGAAGTCCTTTCGGTTGCCCAGGAGCTGCAACCGGGTGTCCACGCACTTTGCCGCCCGCACGTTGTCCCGGGCGATGGTAAGGGCCTCGGGAACCGCCCCGGCCGTGCGCCCGCGTGGGATGGAGTCCACCAGGCCCGCGCCCAGGGCGTGGTTTGCCGCGTCCAGGGCCTCGGAGTCCCAGGACCCCTGCTCCATGGTCACCGGTATGATGGCCTCCGGGTCCTTGACCTGAAGGGCCGCCATGTCCGTCCCCTCGTTCAGCCAGAGGGGCTCGATCATGTCCGCCTCGAGCAGATAGGCCGGGGCGTAGAGCCGGTTCAGTGCCTTGTCATACCCGGTCCTGTCCACGGGGCCCACCAGGACCTGCAGCCCGTTATTGTTGGGCCTGTTCCCGGCATCGGCCGCCAGTCCCGCCAACATGGCCCGGATGTTCACACCCGAGCCGGGCTGGAAGGCCCTCTTCTTCTGCTCCACTGTGACCAGCCCGCCGGCCTGGGCGGGAATGAGGTTGAACCGCAGCAGGAAGAGGCGCCTTTCCCCGTCCTGCATGAACGCCACCTGCGGAGGGGCCTTCAGGTTGAGGTCCATCATGACTCCGGAGATGCTCGCCCGGAGGGCGTTTGCCTGTCTAGCGCGGACCTCGGCCACGTACTTTTTGATGGCGATGTCGCGCTGCTCGAGCGCCAGGTTTCGCTGGGCTTCGGCCTCCTGGAGGTCCAGGAGGGTCTGGGTGTCCTCGTTGATTGCCCCGATGGCCTCGAGGACCTCGCCCCTGTCCTCTTTGACCAGGGAGATGGGCCCCTTGGGCTCCGGGGGCGGGTCTTCGGCCATAGTGACGTCCGGAAGCGGTGCCGCGGGGCTCTGGGCCAGGGCGGCGCCGGTGATGAAACAGAGCGCAAAAATGCAGGTGATTCCGATGATGGTCAGGTTTCTCATGGTGTTTCCTCCTTCTTTTCTGGGAAGTTTTCTGTTTGTTTCATGATTACAAAGGCCGAATCCCCTCCCCTAGTCGCAACAGTCGCTGTCGAAGTCCTCCACGGACTCCGCGGGCCGGATGAGGGGCCTCCGCTTCGGGAGCTCGGGCTTTTTCTCCACCTCCACCTTGGCCTCCTCTGCCCTGGGCGGCTCCGGCTGCGGGGGTGGCTCCACCCGCTCGGTCTCCTCGGGCAGCTGTGGAGGCGGCTCAACGGGCTCGGACACGATGTATGCGGTGTAGGGCCCGAGGAGCACCTCGTAGGGGTGGAGGACCACGTTCTTTGCGTTCTCCTCCCAGGAGGTGTTTTTCCCTACTCCGCCGCCGGCGGCTCCGTTCTTTCCCCCGTACACGCCGGAGAGCGGGTTCAGGCTCTTCGAGACGTACTGGGCCTCGAAGAACTCGTCAGCCACGACCAGGAGCCTCTTGGTCGTGGTCACCCCCGAGACCGCCTCCCTCACGGCCCGGGAGTAGTAGTTGCGGGCTTCTTCCGCCCTGGCGAAGATACCCTGCTTGGCCTGCTTGATTTCCAGGGGGCCCATGTATTTGGTCAAGTAGGTGCCCTCGGGGAGATGAATCTCGAAGTAGTTCTCCCCCACAGGGACCTTGCGGAACATCCCGCCGGGCAGGATGCTTACCTTCTGTTCACCCAGTTGGGTGGTAAAGGGTTGAGTGAAGATGGGGCCGTCGTCCGAGGCCCGGTTGGGCGCCGGGGATACCACGCCCTCTGGCACCCTGTAGGGCACCCTCACCCGGTTCTCGTAGCGGATGTCCGAGCTGGCATCCGCCCCGGCTGTGGAGGCTGCGTTGCCTCCCTGTGCGGAAACCTGGTCCCCGCCCCAGCCAATGTCAATACGGATGTCACCGTGCTCGTATTGGTGGCACCCGCCACCGCACGCCTGTGCGTGGCCGGCGGCGGCGAAGATAAACGCTGCGGCTAGAATGGTGATGAGCTTTTTCATTTCTCTTCACCCCCTTCCTGCCGCGCTTCCTGGGCCACGATTCCGCTTGCCGCGCGGCCGTAGTCCTTCAGGAAGCCTGTGTTCTCGGCGAGGGACCGGTCGGCGTCCACTGCCCTCGCCATGTTGAGCCGGGCCTGGGCGTATTCGCCCCGGCTCAGCTGGGCCCTAGCCTGGTCCCAGAAGCCCTGAGCATCCTGTGCCTTGTAGGCCACGGGCTTCAGGGGTTCCACCTTGGGCCCTGCCGCGCACCCGAGCTGGGCCGCGAGCAGGAGAGCCAGGCAAAAGGCCGCGAGAATTCGAAGCCTTTTCATGATTGAACCTCCTTTTCTTGGGTTTGATTGTGAACAATAGGACATTGCCTTAAACTGAAAACTTTGGGTACATCACCTCCTTTCGTTTGTTTCAGGTTCACAAGAATACAGGAGACCGCGGAAGCGGCCCCTAACCTTAGCGGATATATTCTCAGCGCTGGCAGAATCCCGCACCGCTTCTTCCGGGGAGCGGTTGCCATTGGGCTCTTTAGCCAGCGCATGCTTGCCGTAAGCAGGCATGCTGATTTTCCCTGATGGGAATGTTGTTATGTTTTGATAGCATGATGGCAACAGGAGCACCCGCCACCGTGATATTATTGCCACTTAATGATAGTAACAAGTAACATTAGATAGTATTTAAGCTTTTTGGTTAGCTAAAAAGTGCTCACATAAGAAAAGGCTTTCTTCATTCTGGTTTTCCAATCCCTTCCAGAATCCTCTCCACGACCTCGTTCGCCGGTATTCGGGTGGTGTTGATTACCAGGTCATAGCCCTTTCCCTCGTACGGGTCGAACCTGTACAGCTTCAGGAACCTTTCGCGGTTGTTCTTCACGAGCTTCTCCAGGGCCTCCCTGCATTCCCCAAGGGAAGAGTAATGCTCGTCCTTCCTGTTCCCGGAGTCCTGGTACACCCTCCTGGCCCCCTCTTCAGGGGTGACGGAGAGAAATACCCTGAAGGCCTTTGGGATGAAATGCGCGGCAAGGTGGGAGGAAACCACGAGGTTGTCCTCTTTCTCGCCCAGCTCCCTTGTGCGCTGGTCAAGGTCCCTGTCAATGGACTCCTCGCCACGGGCCTGCTCCATGAGCTGATTTATGGTGATGCCCCGCTCATGGGCCATCTCGCCTAGCATGTCTCCTGTGCTGTAGAACCTGTATCCAAGCCTGCAGGCCAGCTCCTTTCCCACTATGTCCTTGCCCGAGCCCGGCATGCCGCCTATGGTCACTATCATATCAAAAAGAGTGGTCGAGCGGTATTATATATGTGCCTTTCGAAATTACCTGACCATGTCGCAAAGGTTCCCTTAAGATTTACCTGAAAGAGCCCTCAGAGACAGGGACGGCTATTTTTGCTGGGATCTCCCTTTCCTTTGCGATGATTATGAGGGTAATTGCAATGCTGTCACCCTTTATTACAGCAGAGAACCTGATATCATCCATGTCCTCCAGTATGTTCCTTCTGCTTCCTGGCAGCCTGATGAACTCCCTGAGGTATCTTGTGGTGTTCATAATTTCGATTCCCCTTATCCTCATCTTTGTGGAAAGGTCGAGCACAAGGTCACCTATTTCTATGTTGCCCCTGAACCTCTCGCCTTCTGAGAATCCATTATGAACTGCCAGTATGTCATTCTCCCTGTCGTACATGACTGTCTTCTGCATAATATCACCTTCGGGCTCCTCTTATCATGCTCTGCCACGGTCGATATCGCATGATGTATGTTAATACAAATATGCATTTCTTTTTATTTAAATCCAGTATCACGGGAATCTTCATGGTTCTTGTGTTGCTCATCCTGAAGTAAAGGGAATATTTAATATCCCCTCTCTTGCCTTTCTCTGAATACATATGAACCAGGTCCTCTGGCTCCAGCAGGTTCCGTATGACCTCTTCCTTGTTCCCTTCCCTGAGCAGCAGCATATGCGTGAAATGGGGCTCATTGAATCTGATGTCTCTTCTGCAGTATTGGCTTAGCCTTATCCTCATCTCACTGACAGAACCGATTGCTTTCATGGCGTTACGCTTGATTCTTTCCCGGGCTTTTTATAAGCATGACCATAGGACCGTTCCGCTATTCCGGTACAGAATTTCGAGCAGCGTTTCACAACTAAATTGATTATGCCGGCCTGGTTAGCGCGCCATGTCCCCGAGGTCGTCAAGGATGCCCAGAATGAGCTTCTCCTTGTTAGGGTCCTCGAATATGAGGGTTCCCTTTGCCCCGAATGAAACGGCCTGCCTCACCATGTCCCTGAGGGATATGTCAGCCCTTGAGAGGGGGATGTGCTTAATCTCCCCCGAAGGCCCGTAGGACACTCCTGAGAAGAGGAAGTATGCGTTCTCGAGCCAGTTCCTGCCTACCTCGTTGGTTACGTAGCTCAGCACCCTCCTGAAGTCCTCCTCTGACCTCAGCGCCCCGGAGCCCCTTGCATGAACATGCGCCCAGTTTATTATTGGCTCCGTGCCCCTGGTCCTCTTGACTATGTCCACCATCTGCTCCAGGGAGCCCACCTCACTCATCTTCCCGGTGGTCTCGATTCCCATCTTTGCGTTGGACCTGGCCTGGGTCATTATCTCGTTAATCTTGTACACCGAAAGCCTCACAGACTGGTCCTGGGGCATGTTCCTGTATATGTTGGGGTTGATTATGAGTGTCCTTGCGTCCATGATGTTGCATATGTTCATGAACACCTTGAGGGTCTCGTCAGGGTCTTCCGGGAGCTCGGGCAGGTGCAGGGCGAGCTCGATGTTGAACTTCTGCGCCATCTCCCTAATCTTCAGGAGGTCTCCGTAGGCACCCTTGTAGAGGTCGGCTGATGTCACTATGTCAGAGAAGAGCTCCGGGGGAAGCACGAACGCCTTCATGCCTATCTTGTAGAGCTCCCTGAGAACGTGCAGTGTCTGGTCCAGGTTTTTTACAACGGGCATGCTTGAGATGCCGTACATTATGCCCAGGCGCATGCTCAGCCTCTCCTGTATCTTGAGCGCCTTCTTCCTTATCATCATATCCATGGACATAGAAACACCCGATTCGACAATATTTATATTAATATATGGCAGAAGTCCTACAAAAACCTTGCAAGGACTGCATGAACCTCCCTGAATACCCCGCTATTGCCATATTTCCTGAAAACATGTCATTAAATAGTAGTGAATATATTTAAAACCACCCCAAAAACATCAATTGGGGCGGGTCAAACATTGGTTATCTCGTTCTCCAGGTCCCCGAGGTCAATGTCCTCGATTGCCTGCTCGAGCTCCTTTTCAAGCTCGTCGTATGCTGATGCCTCCAGGTCCCCTCCGGAGTCCTGGCTGTCACCGTTGCCTGGTAAATCCCCCTGCTGGGCAGTGCACCCGCTTGAGAGGACCACCGCTGCCAAGAGTATTGCCGCCAGGGCCGCTTTCCTCACGGAATCAGGCCTCCTCGCTTGTCAGGGCTGTGTTAGTCAGAGACGGCGCCCCTTCTGCTGCGGTTGACCTCAGCTCTGCAAGGGTCTTGGTCACGTGCTGGTTGAGCCTGCTGAGAACCTGGGCCCTGTTCTTGACGAGCTCCTTGGCCCTCACGCACCCCTCGTTGTCCGGGTTGTTCCTGCAGAAGTTCACGAGCCTGTCCTCGATTTTCCCGCATAATGCAGCGTTCGGGTGCTCGTCGCAGTAGCTCCTGGCCCTCTTGACCCCGAGCGTGACGCATTCGCTGAGTTCCTGGTTCTCCTCGCAGTAGCCCCTCACGAACTCCCTGCAACGCACATCATCCATGTTGTTTCCGGCGATGCAGTATTTCCTGAAGATGGCCTTGCACCGGCTGTCCTCAGGGCTGCTTTCGCAGAAGGACTCTACCCTGTCCCTGCAGTTTGTGTCATCCGGGTTGTTCCTGCAGTAGTCAGCGACCTTGTCACCGAGCTCCTGTGCCCTTATCCTCCTGGCTCCCTCGAGTATGTACAGGTGGTATGTTTCTCCGTTGAGTTCCATCTCACCTGCCCACACCTCGACGTCCTCCTTCATTACAGAGGAGACGTCGAAGGAGCCAGCCTGGGAGCCGTTGTCGTATATGTCCCCGGTTGCCTGGCCGTCTGCCACTGATACGCTCTTGAGTCTGTACTTCACCCCGTCAAGCACGAGCACGCCAATGGCTGCCCTCCTGACCTCTCCGTCCACGGTGACCTTCACCGCGCCGAGGCCGAGCTTGACCAGCATGAAGTCCATGGGGTCGTCTGGCGACACGGCAATGCCCTTACCGAGCACTCCCAGGGCATTGAGCACGGGCCTCGTGGAGGACTCGGATATCTCGACATTATCTCCTCCCTCAAGTCCTGTGTCCTCGACCACGGCCTCATCGGTCTCGTTTGCTGCGGTGGTCGCAGCATCCTGGGCAAGCGCCAGAGCGGGCAGTGCCAGAACCAGCATAGCAACAAGCATTGCTGTTGTCTTCATATCATTATATTGCCCCTGACACCCTTATATCCTTGACTATCCAATATCATGGCATGTGGGAATTCCTGCAGGAGCACTTCATTGACCCGGTCCTTGCCAACGGCTGGTTCAACCCGGTGAACACACTAGTCTACTCAGCAATCCTGATTGCGGCGGTGTTCCTGGTCTACAGGCTCCTGGGAAGGATGGGCGTCAGTATAGACAACCGCTTCGTGTGGGCGGTCGTCCCCTTCATATTCTGGGCCTCCTCCACGAGAGTGCTGCACGACGCGGCCTTTTCGGACAGGCTCCCCCCTGTCCTGAACGCATTCTATTCCTCCCCAATATTCCCCACCCCCGGAAGCTATCTCATCACATTCACACTCGCGCTGACAGTCCTTGTCCTGAGCCTGGGAATCCAGAGGCTCTGGGGAATTGCCTACTGGAAGAGCATGCCCGCCGCAGGGTGGGCCCTTGTCCTGCTCAACCTGGCCATCATTCCCTGGGCAAGTCCTTTCCCGCTCCTGCTAATAGGCGGGCTCACCCTTCTCTGGACTGGAATCTTCTTCTCGTGGCGCCCGCTGCTTGCCCGCATCCCCATTCCTGCCCTGTCAGACTACTACCACATCCTCCTCAGCAGGGAGAACCTCCTGATTCTGGGGGCACATTTCCTTGACGCCACTGCCACTGTGGTGGCCCTGGCCCATTTCGGGTACGTTGAGCAGCACGTGGTTCCCAGGCTGATGTTCCCCTACCTCGGGCCCTATGCCATGTTCCTCCTGAAAGGAGTGGTGGTCCTCCCCGCCCTTTGGGCAATAGACCGATATGCAGAGGACCCGCAGATGAAGAGGTTCCTCAAGCTCGTGGTGCTCATACTTGGCCTGGCGCCCGGGCTAAGGAACATGCTCAGGCTTATTGCCATGGTGTGAGCCATCAGAAAGGCTTTTAAACTAAATGTAACTATCTATGAGTAACAATACCGAACATTCACGCTCTCAAATCAAAAATCCAACAAAAAGGCATGGACTGAAAAACAGCTCATGGCTCGGCCCAATGGCCCGCAGGCAGGCAATGCCAGCCGTGGTGCTAAAGTATACTGGTTTTCGAAGGTTTTTTGAGGTCTTTCAGGTTCTTACACAGGGTTTTCCTGAGAAAGGAGGTTTAGCCATGAGGGGATCAGCGATGTTACTCATCCAGTTGGCAGAGCTCTACCTTTACACTTACCGACAGGTCTGGGTCTGGTTGTTCCTCTGCCTTTTCCTGCCGTTTCCCTATGGGTTGCTGGTGGCCGGTATCCTTGCATATTTCCACGAATACTTCAGAAAATGCGAGGAGGATGCCCTCAAGGAGGCCAGGAAG
>CAZSLL010000001.1:10067-43781 GCA_964607835.1 uncultured archaeon
CATGCTGCGCGGAACCAGGAAAGGTTTTGAGAATCCGCCCCTGAGAACCCTTTCCGCCGGGAGCCTGCTCCCTCCCGGCCAACCAGAAAGGAGGTGGTGCTTTATGTGACCCATTCGGGTCAAAAAATGAATAGAAGGGGGTGTGGCGAGCCCCCTTCGCTTTGTTCTGTCAACTTAAAGGTATATGAGGGAAGCCAAACCCAGGGCTTTATTAAGCCCGTGCCCATATATCTACAACAATCGGTTAAAGCGCCAGAACCTTTAAATATCGGTGATTGTTATTATCAGATAGTGACAATCTCCGAGTGATAGTTATGGCAGAGCCAAAGAAATCATTGAAAAAGAAAGCGACTTCTAAGAGCACGCCAAGCTCCGATGACCTGAATAAGGGAGCCATGAGGGCGAAAAAAGCCGCGAAGTCCACGGTCAGCGCCACAGCCAAGTCTCCTGCCTTGAGGAAGCCAGCGGTCAGAGAGCGTGGTTCAAAGAAGCAGGCCGGCAAGGCAAAGAAGCCTTCAAAGGGGGCGGGCAAGAAGGAAAGAGTGGAGATTCTCAAGAAGTTCACAAGTGAGGTCCTGAAGAAGTACGGCCCCATCATGAAGTCCATAGTTCTCTTCGGCTCCACTGCCAGGGGCGAGTCCCGCTACGAGTCAGACATAGATGTTTTCGTAATCATTGATGACACCAAGAGCAAGATAAGTCCGGGATACAAGGCCAAGATCGAGGGGGACCTGGACAAGATAGGCAAGGGCCTTCACAAGAACGTTTCCATCCAGCAGCCCTACCTGCTCACCGAGTTCTGGGCCATGGTGAGGGACGGCCATCCTATAGTGTTCAATTTCATCAGGGAGGGGGTCCCTGTCTACGACAAGGACGTGTTCCTTCCCATAAAGAGGCTCCTGCAGATGGGCGAGATAAGGCCCAGCAAGGAGGCCGTGGAGAAGTACATCGAGCGCGGCCCCAAGAGGATAAAGCGGGTGGAGAACGCCAAAATTTACATGGTGGTTGAGGACTGCTACTACGCCATGCTCGAAAGCGCGCAGGCTGTTCTTATGTTCCTTGGAAGGATTCCTCCCAGGCCCTCTGACGCCCCGGCAACCCTGAGGAAAACCCTCCTCAAGATGAAGTTCGTGGAGGAGGCTGACATCAGGGACCTCGAGGAGATAATCAATGTCAGGAAAGAGGTGGAGCACAAGAGAATTAAGAAGATGGCGGGCAGCGATGTTGACGACTGGATAAAGAGGACCAGGAAGTTCGTCAAGAAGATGCAGGGGCTAATAGTCAAGATAGAGGTCCTCAAGAGGGAGGGTATAGTGGACAAGTCCTACCAGATAATGAACGAGACCGCGCTCACGCTCATGAGGTCTCTGGACAAGAAGCCCACGAAACAGGGAATGGTCAGGGACTTCGAAATCCACCTGGTCAAGCCCGGAATAGTGAACGAGAGCTACCTCAGCGTCATGAAGAGGCTCGAGGAAATGAAGAAAGCCATCAAGGACGGAAAGATTATGGACCTTCCCAAGCAGGACATCCTCATGCAGAGGGAATATGTCAGGAAGTTCATCCACGAGGCAGGCAAGATTCTCAGGAAGAAGCCCTCTGCAAAAGGGAGCATCCCGAGTCAGATTGACGACAAGAACGACCTCTGAAATCCTTTCAGTAATCCCTGGTTTTTTAACCCCTGAACCCTTGCGGGAGCGCCTTCAGGAGGAATTCCATCCTTCGCGGTTTCCGGATATCTCTCATGAGGCACCCGGAACAATCACTGATTTGTTCAAAAGAGAGCATGATGCTGGTATAGCTAATGCATGAGCATTCTTATAAAGCCTTCTGCTGCACAGCTCAGCGGAACTCCGCCTTCTTCCACTGCTCAGGCCTCTTGCCCTTCCTCAGGGCGGCTGTGCCGAGCATGGTGAACTCCTCGTCAGGCATCTCCATGAGGTCCTTGAGGGGCTCCCATGCGTGGTCCCTGACTATCTGGAGCTGCCTCTGCTCGTCACCGGCCACTGCCCCGAGATAACCGAAGTACTCCGGAGGGAGCTTGTCAGGGTGAACGTCCTTCTCCAGGAACTTGAGGGTAAGCCTGAGGGTCTCTATTGCCCTCTTGAAGGGGTCCTCCCCTCCTCCCCTCTCGTAGACTACGTAAACATCCTGCTTCTTCCCGAAGCCTGTCTGCCTAAGGTACCAGAGAAGCTTGTAAATCCTGGTGTCCCCCAGCTCCAGGGGCTCGTGCGCGTGCGTGGGGTTCGGTGCGTTGGCGTGGCATGATATGGTTATCTCCCCTATGTCAGGGGCCAGCCTGACCACCTCTGCCATGTCGATTATGGGGTCCTTTCCCTGCGTGGCCGTGTGCTCGAAGTCCGCCAGGAACCACACCCTGTCAGTGTTGAGCTGCTTCCGGATGACCTTCACTGCCACGTAAATCTGCCTTATGTCCCAGAGCAGGTGCAGGCCCGCGTGCTGGGCGTCCCTGGCGTCAGGGACCTCGATGGCTATCTTCAGGTTCTCGGCTATCTCCTGCAGTGCCTTGTGCCCTGCCAGCTCCTTGGGTATGAGCTCTTTCTCCATCCACTCCAGGGTGTCCTTCATGTGCCCCTCGAGGTACTTGGCTGCCACCACGCCATAGAAGAAATCCTTGAACTTCCGGTCGTTATCGTTCTCCGCCTTCCTCCAGGCTTCGTGTAGCCACTCGGGGTTGTCGTAGTCCATTCCGTACTTCTCTGTTAGTATGGGATAGAACTTGGCCATCTCAACCCACATTGGGTCCTTCTTGAAGAACAGGTAGTTTGCCATTATGAGGTAGCCGTCAAGCACGCCCTGGGCGGCCCTGAGCTCCTCTGACTCCCAGGGCTTCCCCGCGGCGAGCTTGCCCTCCAGGGCCTTCCTTATTTCCCCTCTCTGAATCTTGGCTCTCTCAACAACGCTTTCCTTGCTTATCTCGTCAACAATCTGCCTGCCCTTGTCCTGCAGCGCCTTTGACTCCTCGGTCTCTTTCTTCACAATGTCAGCGGCCTCTTTCTCGCTCTTTCCCTCGTTCAGGAGATGAGCCATCCTTGCCTTCTGCTTCCCGGGGTTCATGGCAATCTCAGGGAAGCGGTTGAGCTGCATGACGTGGTCAATAATCTCGTTGTCGAACCCGGCACTTGACAGCCTTTTGTGGTACTCGTCCTTTATCCACCTGTCGTACCTGATGTTTATCTCGCTGCTCAGGGTGCTCTGCTCCTCATCGTTCAGGATGTCCCTTGAGTAGATGTCTCCCCTCTCCCTCACGAACCATTTCCTGAGCCTCTCCGAGTCCTCCAGTATGCGGGAGATGAATTTGCCTTCGTGGTCGCAGAATGACATGGTGAGCTTCCTGGAAGTGTATGTCATAAGCTCGAGCCAAATGTTCAGGCAGGCGTGAAAGTCCACGTACTTCGCTCCCGCCCGGACAGATGACATGATGGATTTCTTTATGTGGTCCTGCGCGTCCCTCCAGTCAGAACGCTCGGGTATGCACATGGGAATGGTTAGCGAGCCGTGCATGAGCACGTCGACGTGCTGCTTGTTGGCCATGTGGCGAATCTCCTCCCCGTCGGTCTCAGTGACCTCGTGGGGCACATCCAGTGCTATCTCAATGCAGGGAGTCCCCCTGGTTATTCCGAAGCCCAGCTTCTTTATGGCAGTGGCCAGCTCCTCTGACCTCGCCACGTAATGCAGCCCTGTGGTAACGCCGAGCCTGTATCCCATTCCTCACACCGAAAAATCCTGATTGCTAATATAGTATTGCCCTTTGAATGAGATAAAGATTTTCCCTGGTTTGCCCGGCTCAGCCAACACCGGCCTTCTTCTTCCAGAAATCCACCTGCTGGCCGTAGAAGCCCCCGACCTCCACAAGGTACATCTTGACCACCCTCTCGTAGAATGAGCTCTCGTAAGGACCCGGCTTGAACAGGAACCTGCTGTACGGGGCCAGCCTCCTCTTGAGCGAAGAGTGCTTGTTCTTGACAGAGTCCACAATACTCCTGGCCGAGTTCTTCTTCCTGACCTCGGGCTTCTCGTCCATCATTATCTTCTTTTCCCTTTCCAGTATGCTGGACTCGCTGGTCCTCGTGCCCAGCATGTCTTCAATTTCCCTGTCGAAGGCAATGCTCCTGGCCTCCAGCTCCAAGAGGTGGAGAAGCATGACGTTCTGCGAACATATCCACGTCCTCATGGGGTTTATCATGAGGTCCTCCAGCTCACCGCCAGCCGGAGGGGGAGTCCTTGATATCACCCTCTCAATGTTGAGGTCGAACAGGACGTAGTATAGCTCTGTGGGTATCATGGCAGGCACCGGTTTATTCGCCTGGAGCGGGTACTGTATAGTGTAATTTTTTAGCTTGTTCCTCACGTATTTCTCGTCCATCTTTCCCGGGTCGAGCCTGTACTTGTACTCTATCCTCTTTATCCACTCCTTCACGAAGTCGTCATAAGGGTCAATCATCCATTTGGCGCCGTCCTCCATCCTGGCCTCAGGCTTCCTCTTCTCTCCTATCGGGAATGCCTTCCACACCCAGAGCCTGACACCTGTGGCTGCATACGCCCCGCCAAAAGCCGGAATCATGTACGCGTTATTGACAACCCCCGTACCTGTGCCCTGGAAGGACTCCTTCATCTGCTTGTGCCTGGTGACATAGGGCCTGAGCCACTCCTTGTACGATTCAATGGAGTTCCTCCTCGCCTCTGCCATTGCCTTTATCCTGGCGTACCTTTCTGTGACAGACGGCCTGAACATCTCCTTCCAGTTCCCGTAGAGCCTCTGCTTGGTCATGAGTACAGTGGCCTCGGCCTGGCTTATGTCCAGCTCCTTCCTTATCTCATCAACAGTCCATTCCTTGTCAGCGTACTTCTTCTGGCCCATCCTGAGGAAGTCCGTGATGATGGTTGGCCACCTCTTGGCCATGGTTATCATGGAGTAGCCCTCTCCTGTGTGGGCGTCAACCCGGTCCACGAAAAGGCTCCTCAGCACGTGCTCGTCACCCTTCTGGTGGCCCTCCTTGAAGTACTCCAGGATTTCCTTGTACCTCCTGGCGTCGTGTGCCAAGAGCTCATAATCCTTGACAGCGTCCATGGCGGATGCCAGGCCCTGCTTTATCTGCCCCTCAAGCTTGTTCCTCTGGGATATGAAGAGGTTGTAGGCGTCCGCGTGCACAGGGGAGACCTCCATGCTCTCGTCCACCTTCCTCACGTTGTACGCCCACTTGGGCATCTGGAAAACGTAAGACCAGTACATCCCGAGCCCCTGCCCCACCGGGGTTGTGAAGTCCAGGACTATGTCAGTGTTCAGGGCGGCCACGAAGAAGGCCTTTCCCCAGTACTCCTTGAGCGGGGGGAAGGAGCTCCTTGACTTTTCCTGTAGGAGGTCAATGACAAGACTGTAATTGTCAAGCTCTTCCATCTCCTTCTCATTCAGCCCGTAGGCTCCCTCTGCCTTCGCCTGCTGGAATTCATCGAGGCCAATCTGCCTGATCTTGTCGGCGTCCTTCTTCCGCCTTTCCTTCTCCTTATTTGCCTCTTCTGTCTCTGCCATTCTCCAACTCCCTGCACTTTCGCCGAATCAGGGGGCGAAGCCTCCTGTATGCATTCCGGCTCGAGATGCGCCTTTACCTTTCCCCGCTTCGCGGCGGCGTTGGCCCCGGGGCGACTTGCACCCAGCCTATGAATTCACTCCAGCTCGAATTATATCCTGAGCCAGGGGGAATTCAGCCGAACATGAGGAGGGCGCCTGAAATCGCGAGCACAAAACCGATTACAATCCCCACTGTGGCGAAGTCATCTGTCTGGTACTCCCCTGTGGAGGGAAAAACGAATATCATGACCCCTCCAAGTATTATGAGCACTATACCGCCTATTAATCCCCAGAGGCCGAACATAACAATTAATATTATCCAGCCCAAATTATATATGTTGCGGTGTTATCATGGTGTACGCCCGAACCAAGATGCTGATGCAGGACAACTGCTTCCCCAAGGACCCCGGGGACGTTACCCTGCGCTATGTGGGTCCCAGGACTTCGGAGATATACCAGCGTTTCTATGACATCATCAAGTCTGTAATGAACATCCCTGACAGCGCCATCCAGGAGGAGAAGTACAACTGGGGAAAGGGCGTGACAGAGAAGTACAAGGTGTCATGGTTCGTGCACAAGGACATGGACCAGTTCTCCTACATATACTTCAAGATTGCCATAAGCGCAGAGGGCGACGAGAAGGCAGGCAACGCCACCATCAGGATAAAGCCCTACATGAGAACAGAGTATCCCCAGGACACGCTGTGGCAGAGGTCCCTATTCTATGAGTTCATAAGGACTTTCTGGCACAGGCTCTTCTACCACAGCAGGAGGGAGGAATACAATGAGGAGTGCAAGCACCTTGCCGTCATGCTCCAGCGCCAGCTCCATGAGCTGTTCAGGGAGCTCAGGGAAATGAAATAGGTGTGATGCATGGGAAAGATTACCATTGTGGAGGACTGCAATGCGCCCGCGAGGTTCATATTCCTGACCTACACCGGAAAGAACCCCTTCGGCGTGGCCAGCAAGATAGCGGGCATGCTCCAGCCATTCTTCAACGTGAGTTCTGCGGGGGTGAGCGAGACTGATTTCAGGTGGGACACCCTGGGGGACCCAATAGAGTTCTACTTCACATGGTGGGTTGAGAGGGGCGACGAGACCAGCAAATGGACCAAGCAGAGATTCAACATCAAGGTTCAGGGAACCCAGACCAAGGAAACCAAGGAGGGCTCATTCACGCTCCAGCTCGACGGGAAGCTCACCACGAACATCAGCTACAACAACCCCTTCTTCAAGGGGCTGTTCTGGGTCTATGACTACATATTCTACGGAAGGAGAAGGGCAGAGTACCTCAAGAACTGCGAGGAGCTTCTGCACGAATTCAGGGACGAGATAAAGAAGCACTTCAACCTCGCCACCCTGAAGAAGAGTGGTTAGCATGAAAAGCAAGCAGCCCCTGGTGAGTGGATTCTACCTCATAAGAGGCTTTCTTTGCGGCTCGCTTGTGGCGGGCTCCCTCATGGTTCCCTATGGCCTCATGGTCCAGGCAGTGCTCTTCATATTAGCCGCCGCCATATTCCTTGACACACTCTTCACATACCACAGGCGACCCTTCGTGGTGTGCTTCGTCATGGCATTCTTCGCGGCCCTGGCCCTGGGAATTGTATCAGGTCTTTTCTCGCTCACGCAGCCCTTGCTTCTTGTGGTTTTCATACTCATGGCGATTACATACCTTCATCAGTACCTCACTTACAGGGAACACATGAAAGCAATGTCCCGGAGGGGCTGATTCCCTCACGGGAAGTGAGACCTGAATCTCCGCAAAAGCGGACATGAAGGGCCCGAACTTATCCGACATACCTCTGGGTGTCCTCTGGCTCAACGATGTTGGGCTTCTCAGGCATGCTGTCTCCCTTGAGCTTCTCCTGTGCGTTGGCGAGCGCCCTTTGCATGGACTTCAGGAAATCCTCGGTGGCTGCCTGGTTCATGGTCACGTCTGCCACGCATTTGTTGGAAACGCTGTCCACGAAAAGCATCCTCATGTTGAGCTCCTTCCTCTCTGCTTTTCTCTTGTCTTCCTCGCTCGGCTTGGCCGCCATCTGGGCGACGAGCATGACCTTGTCCGATACTGTGGGCTTGGTCGCATGGTTGAACTGCGGCTGGTGTTGCATGGAATCCCTCCTCAATAGCAATATTCGTGGGCAGTTTTAATAAATCCTGTCCTCGCCCTATTTCTTCATTCAGCGTAATAGAACCTTCCAGATTCTCTCTGTTCCGAGTCCTTCTGCGACCCGGGCTTGTTGGCCCTCGGCCTTCCTGTCTGGGGGTCCCTCCTGAAGGTGACGCCCAGCTCGCTCAGGAACCTGTTCATGCTGTCAGACAGTGGCGCAATCGCTCCTGCCTGGCCTTTCACCCCCCTCTCACCTGAAAAGACCATTACCCGGTCAGATATCACGTCTATGAACTGCAGGTCGTGGTCCACCACGAAGCAGGGAATTTCCCTGTCCTCTGCGTGCTCCCTTATAAGCCTGGCCACCCTGAGCCTCTGCTCAACGTCAAGGAAGGCGGAAGGCTCGTCAAGGAGGAGGATGTCGTGCTCCCTGATGAGGGCAGAGCACACGAAGCATGACTGGAGCTCCCCTCCTGAGAGGTTTTTCATCTTTCTCTCCATGAGCTTCTCCAGTCCCAGGAGCCTTATGGCCCGCTTGCTTTCCTGGGAGGAGACCTTTCCGGCCTCTGAGAGGAAATCCCTCACCATCATGGATTCCTGCTCCTTTGAGAGCACCAGCCTCTGGGTCTTGTATGACAGCCTCATATCCTTCAGGGGCTCTCCCCGGTCAGGCTCGAGCTTCCCGGCGAGCATCCTTATGAAGGTGGTTTTCCCTATCCCGTTCGGCCCGAGTATTCCTATGACCTCTCCCCTGTAAAGGTTCCCTGGCTCTGATTCCATTGAGAATCCTCCCAGCCTCTTGCTGTAGGCGCTGAATGATGTGAAGAGCTTGTCCTTCTCAGGGGGTTTTGCCCTCTGGGAGAATATGATGGACTCCTGCCTGAACCTGACGTTTTCTTCCTTAATGTAGCCCTCCAGGTAGGTGTTTATCCCCAGCCTTACCCCGTAGGGTTTTGAGACAATCCCAAAGGCCCCGGGCTCGCCGTACAGTATGTGCGTGTAGTCGGCAAGGTAGTCCGCCACTGCCAGGTCGTGCTCTATGACCATGACCACGGAGTCAGAGCAGAGCCTCCGTATTTCCCTGGCTGCCCTCAGCCTCTGCTGGACGTCGAGATAACTCGAGGGCTCGTCGAAGAAGTAGAAGCCGCATTTCCTGGTAACCGTGGCCGCTATGGCCAGGAGCTGGAGCTCCCCCCCTGACAGACTGGCTATGTCCTTGTCCATCATCTCCCCCATTTCAAGCCTCTCCACGACCTCTTCCAGCACTCCCCTCTGGTCAGACTTCTCCAGAAGCTTCCTCACCTTCCCGGACCAGTTCCTTGGGATGAGGTCAACGTGCTGGGGCTTGTATCCCGCCTTTATTCCCCTCGTGGAAACCTCCTCCAGGTAGGCCTGGAGTTCTGTGCCCCTGAACCTCTCGATTATTTCGGGCCATGAAGCACTCTCCCCGAACCTCCCTGTGTTGGGCTTGAGCTTGCCTGAGAGTATGTTCAGAACAGTGGATTTTCCCGTGCCGTTGGGTCCTATCAGGCCCACCACGGCCCTGTGCTTGGGGACAGGGAGCCTGAACAGGGAGAACATGTTCCTGCCGTACCTGTGTATGGGGTCCTCCCTCAGCTCCTCGGGAAGGTTGACCACGGTAATTGCCTGCCTTGAGCACTTCCTGGTGCATATGCCGCAGCCAATGCACAGGGACTCGTCTATCACGGACTTCCCGTCCTCCTGGGAAATGGTTATGCAGTCCTTGCCCGTCCTGTTCACAGGACAGGCCTTCATGCAGGCATAGCCCGTCATCTTGGGGTTGCACAGCTCCCTGTCGATGACAGCTATCCTTTTCTCTGCTGGCATGCTCGCACCTCTCTGGATTATTGCTTCCCGGATTTATTTATATATCCCTTTCTGCATAACCATATCATGGTCAACTTCGGTGACGCGCTGAGGAAGGGCCTCAGGTTCGGAATCGAGCCCATGAGGTGGCTTCCCCTTTTCGTTCTCGATCTGGCCATGGCACTCATCTTCCTTGGCGTCCTGTTCTACAGGGCAGACGAGTTCTTGCTCATGAGCATCAACAATGGCGCTGCATCCTCTTTTCCTGCCCTTTCTGTGATTAGCCTCTTCATCGGCCTTGGCCTGCTGGGAACGGCATGGTTCATTATAAGGCTCTGGATTATGGGTTCGCTCATCCACCATTCCTCCAGGCCCAGGGACTTTGACAGGGGATACATTGTCTCGATTCAGAGCCTCCACAAGCTGGTTGGCGTGGTCGCTCTCGTGAGCCTCATTTCCATGATGGCCTCCTTCATCCCGGTCGCTGGATTCATACTGGCTATATTCGTGTCCCTGGCCTTCTTCTTCATGCTCCAGGGCGTGGTGCTTGACGAGCTCGGGATTGTCAGCACCCTGAAAGCCTCCTGGGCATTTTTCAGGAAGTCACCCTTCGACGTGTTCGTGTGCTGGCTCCTGATATCCATTGTCAGCGCTCTGCTCATCTTACCCTTCATGATTCCCTTCATGGTTGTCTTTTCGGGCGCCATATTCAGCTCTCTGGCGGCCGGCTCTGGCGGAAGCCCGTCCCTCCCTGCATTCATGAATTCCCTGGAGATGGGGCTGCCCCTTCTCATCGGATTCGGCATGATTATGATTGTGGGCTTTGTCGTTTCGCAGGCTTTCTCAATCAAGGCCCAGACCGAGTTCTATATGCAGTTCAGGAAGAAGCATCCCTCTGTGCTCAAGGCCCTGTCAAGGAAGAGGGGCAGGTTCTTCTGAAAACCTCGAAAACACCAAGTCGCCTTCTGTTCTATATCCCTCTAAATAGACTAAACAATGAGGAACCCCTAGGGGTCCCTGATTATCACCTCCCTTCCCTTCTTACCGGCGGCCTCCACTTGTACCTGTTGCCTTCCCTGTCAACCAGGACAATCTTTGAAACAAACCCGCCCATGCTCTTTCTGATGGAATCTGCCCTTTCCTGCCTCTCCTCCAGCTCGGATAGGCTGTCCTTTAGAGTGCTCATGTGCATCCTCTGGGATATGGCCATCCATGACAAGCCTGCAAGCACAACCATGATAAAAAGGAGCTTCCTGTCGATGAGGTGCAGGTTCCTCTTCTCGATTTCACTAAGAAGGGGGAAGAGCACCTGGAGAATCAGCACGCAACCAAGAGAGGCGCTGAAGGCAGCTGCTATCTCCCTTGGTGCCCATGTTTTTACGTTGAACCCAGTGCCCAGATAGTGAACCAGGATGAATGCCCCTGCAAACATTATCACAGTGATGGCGTCCTGCTGGGATTCACCACCTAGTCTCAATCCGGGGAGAAAGGGCATCAATATCCCTATAGAAGATATTGTGATGATGGCAAGAAGTCCTCCCCTTATAAACCCTCCCCCTATGTTGCATGACAGAAGCAGCAGCGGGGACAGAAGAAGAGCTCTTGTATAAAGCCTTGATTTTTCTGTTCCAAGTGTTCTCAATCTAACCACCCCCTTTCATCAGTCCCTTCCTTCTGGATAATCGTCCGGGTTTGCGGGTCTGTCTCTTCGCGGGTCTGCCCTGAAGCTTCCCGCGTCCTCGACCATGGGCTCACCTTTCGGCTCATCCCTGATGCGCATTTCTTCAGTGAGCTCGATGATGCCTTCATCATGGTCAGCAAGATTAAGGGCCAGGCTTTCACCCCTTCCTACGATTTCTTCTTCGTGGGCATTCACTGAAGTGGGGGTACCCGCTTCCCTCATTTCCTGGATGCTTTCTGATTTGAACCCCCAGCCCCTTACAGTATCAACATTTCCTTCATATGACCTACGGCTCAAGTCGGCTGTGGAGAGGTAGCTCTCGATGGCTTCCTGGCGGTCCATCTCGTTCTCAGGAAGCCAGGAACCATTCCGGGGGTCTTGGGGCAGGATTCCTTTGTCCTCGAGCTCGAGAATTGTCCTCAGCACCTCCTGCCGAAAAAGGGTTTTGACTCTGCTGTCAACCGCCAGCCTCGAGAAGAAGAGTATGCTGTTCCTCTTGAGGAGCCTTTGTTCCCACTGGTCCATCAGATGGGAAAGCCCTTCAAGATGGGATGCGAGACCCTTCCTCTTCCTTATGTCGAGCACCACATCAAAGAAGTATACCGCCAGGAACAGGGCCAGGAAGAAGAGCGTGAAGCCGTGCTGGAAACCCAGGTTCCTGTCGAGCCATGCTGGCTCATAAAGGCTGAGATATCCCAGAACGTGCAGGAGAGGGAAGGCAAAAGCAATCAGGAAGATTACCAGATACAGGAAATAGTTGATTCTGGGTATGGCGAAGAGCCTGTCCATCCCAGGTCCCAGGACAGGACTGAACGCAGCCCAGAGGTTGTTGCAGTTGTTCCTCATTTCCTGGTCAGGGTGAAGGTCGCTTTTCCTGAAACGCCACCAGGGGATTGAGAGGTTGGTATCGATGATTTTCCTGAGTATCTCCCTGAATCTCTTCCTGTCAGGAACGAAATGGGACCAGGCTGCAAAGAATTCGTCGTACCTTTCACTTTCTGACTTCATGGCTCTTCCTCCTTTCATGGGAAAAATCAAAGCCGATTTTGTAGCTTCTATTCGTTTCCTCCAAGCCGTGTTAACCTGGCTCTGGCCCTTTCCAGTTCCAGCTTGAGGGAAGCCCTCTCAAGGTAGATTTCATTCAGTTCCCTGAGCTGGTCCTTCCTGATATCCTCGCTCAGGGCCAGCATCTCCTGGGTTGGCTCGAGCAGCAGGGCCTTCCTGTAGAGCTCTTTGGTGTTCCTCCCGCCCCCTGTCCTTGAGAATATCTCCCTGAGAAGCTCGTTCTCCTCCTCCAGCAGGTAGAGCCTCATGGCCTGCTTCTCTGAAAGCATCCGAAAGGGGGCGACATGCCTCTCAATCTCGCGGTTCCTCTCCTGCTCAATGTCCTCAAGAGCGCCTATGGACATGATGACCGCCGGGTAACCAGCAAGAAGAGCGAAAGCTGCCACAATCGCAAGACTCACAAAAGTTTCTCTAAATCCCATGGCTCAGAATCTCCTTTGCTCAGATTTCTGTTTTCTCCTCCCCAGGTTCATCTATTTCAAATCCTCTCTCGCCCCTGAGTCGCTCTATGGTCTCCTGCGCCTCTGCGAGGTCGATGATGAGCTCCAGGTTCTGAAGAACCAGGTCCATGTTTACCTCAATCAAAGAGCCCAAAAGCTCCTCAGCAAGAGCCTTGTCGAAGAGGGCGTCCGCCAGCGATTGCTCAAGAATCAGTCTCCTGCTCTCGCTCTCCCCGAGCTCCTTCTTCATTGCATTGAACTCGGAGAGGGTTTCGATGAAGAGCAATGCAGGGTCCTCCCCGCCCAGCAACCTGGCCAGCGTCTTCTCATGGAGCTTGTTATTGAACTCGAGCGCTCTGATTTTTGCGGCCTGCCTCTCTGCCAGGGCTTTCCACGGGGAAACCTGCCGCGCGATTTCACGTTCCTTCTCTTCATTCTCCCTTTCCATCCTGTTGATGTGGTCATAGATAGCAAGATTAATAATCAATCCTCCAGTGGCCAGAAAAGCAATCATAATCCTTCTTTTCTTTTTTTCCATGATGAATCCCTCCTCTCAAAGAAAAAGATGAGCGCAGGAGCCCGGAAGACGGGATTAATCCCCCCTCCGGGGACGGTGAATATTTTAAGGCCTGGTGACAATCCTCCCTGTTGGGCTGCGCAGGATAAATGGCAATTATCCCGCGGGGATTATTCCGGCCTTGTATTTGTTAAGCATGACATCCCCCATGGGGCCTTAAGAATGCATAAGCCAGGAACTCTTTTAAGCATAACCGCTCAGTGAAGAAACTTATTTATCCATTTGCCAAACATAATGCATGCTTATTGGACTGGTGGGGGCACCGAACTCAGGGAAGAGCACGTTCTTCAAGGCAGCCACCATGAGCAGCGTCGAGGTCGCCAACTACCCGTTCACCACCATCAAGCCAAACCAGGGAATGGGCTACATCACCGCAGAGTGCCCCTGCAGACGGCTTGGAGTGGAGTGTAATCCCGTGAACTCGAAGTGCGAGGACGGCAGGAGGCTCATTCCGGTGAAGCTCCTTGATGTCGCCGGGCTCGTTCCTGGGGCTCACAAGGGAAAGGGAATGGGGAACCAGTTCCTCAATGACCTCTCACAGGCCTCGGGCCTCATCCATGTGCTCGATGCCTCCGGGAAGACCAACTCAGAGGGGAAGCCAGCTGACTGGGACCCCGTGGAGACCATTAAGATGCTTGAGTTCGAGATTGACGAGTGGCTCAGGGGGCTCATCGAGAAGTCCTCACAGAAAATCATGAACACGGCCAAGGCCACCAAGGTCCCTGTGGAGAGGCTCCTTGCGGAGCAGCTCTCAGGTCTGGGCATAAAAGAGGAGGATATCAAGAAGGCCATGACCAAGCATTCCCTGGAGGACCACGGCTTCGCCACAGAGATGAGGAAGGCATCCAAGCCAATACTCGTGGCCGCAAACAAGGCAGATCTTCCCGAGTCTGAGGGCAATATCCCGAAGCTGAGGAAGCAGGGAGCCGTTCCCTGCTCAGCTGAGTCAGAGCTCGCACTCAGGGAGGCAGACAGGAAGGGTCTCATAAAATACGTGCCTGGCTCAGGAATGTACGAGCCAAAGGGGCTCCTCAGCGAGAAGCAGAAGGAGGCACTGGGCTTCATCCAGGGCAATGTCCTTGACAAATACGGCTCCACAGGGGTCCAGGAAGCCATCAACAGCCTTGTCTTCGGGGAACTTGGCATGATAGTGGTCTACCCGGTGGCCAACATGACAAAGCTGGCATCGCACAAGGGCAACGTGCTCCCTGACGCACATGTCGTCCCCAAAGGGACCACCCTCAGGGAGCTCGCCTACAGGATACACACCTCATTCGGCGAGAACTTCATCGGCGGCCTGGACATTGAGAAGAGGAAGATAGGTGCTGACTACGAGCTGAAGGACGGGGACGTGGTGGAGATAATGTTCAGGGGATGATTATATGGATGCACCAAAGGTCGGCGTGGGAGTGATTCTCCTCAGGGAAGGGAAGGCACTCTTCGGGTGGAGGAAGGCCATGCATGGCTCAGGTACCTGGTGCCCACCGGGGGGCCATCTCGAGGCAGGGGAGAGCTTCGGGGACTGCGCCAGGAGGGAGCTTCTCGAGGAGACCGGCCTGACCGCGAAGAACTTCCGCATAGGCGGGGTGACCAACGACATATTCGAGGAGGACGGGAAGCACTACATCACGGTCAACATGCTCTGCGACTGGGACGGGGGTGAGCCAAGGGCCATGGAGCCCCACAAGGCAGAGCGATGGGAATGGTTCCCTTGGGACTCCCTACCCGAGCCCCTGTTCCTCACCGTCAGGAATCTCCTGAAGCAGGGCTTTGACCCCAGGAATCGGTGAGGTTTATTCGGCCGCATCCCAACAAATATTAACCCTGGCAACAATTCATTAACATGCTGTATCTGGTGGGCCTGGGTATATGGGACGAGAAAGACATGTCCCTCAAGGGTCTGGAGGCCTGCAGGAAGTCCAGCAGGGTGTACGCGGAGCTCTACACATCGGCATGGGGCGGGAATCTGAAGAATCTCGAGAAGCTCACAGGCAAGAAGATAAAGGTCATCGGAAGGAGTGACCTCGAGGAGCGCTCCTCAAGGCTGGTAAAGGAAGCCAAGACTAAGAACATCTCCATCCTGGTTCCCGGTGACCCCCTCTCAGCGACCACCCACTCCTCAATAATGGACGAGGCCATGAAGAGGAAGGTGAAGCTGGAGGTCATACACTCCTCCTCTGTTTTCACCTCAATAGCAGAGACCGGCCTCAGCCTCTACAACTTCGGCAAGACCGTGACAGTTGCCAGGCCCGCAAAGGGCTACAGACCGGAGTCCTACTACGACATAATAAAGGAGAACCTGGACAAGGGAATGCACACCCTTGCTCTTCTTGACATAGAGATGAGCGTTCAGGAGGGGCTCGGCGTCCTGATGGATCTTGAGAGGAAGAAGGGGAAGGGAGTACTGAAGCCAAGGAAGAAGCTGGTGGTGGCATCTGCCATGGGCTCCCCAAAAAAGGTCATCAGGCATGGAACCGTCCTGAAGCTCGCAGAGGACGATTTTCCCCCTCCCGCAGTCATAATAATACCCGGAATTCTCAACTTCTTCGAGAAGGAGTTCCTGGAGAAGCTGTGATTAATGTTTTTTTAGTTAGCGTCTCTTGAGGACGCCAGAAGGCTCCTGTAAGGAAAGGTTCAGCCGTGAGGCCTGAGTATGACCTTCATGGATTCCCGGGCATCTGACACCAGCCTGAACCCTTCACCTGCCTTGTCCAATGGGAGGCTGTGTGTGATTAGGTCGTCCAATTTCACCCTTCCAGAATCTATCATTTTCATGGAGTCCTCTATGTCCCTGGGGCTGGCCGCGTAGGAGGTCATGACCTTCACTTCGTTCTTCCAGAGCGAGTTGAGCGGGATTCCCACGTCCTGGTCAGGTTTTGGAACCGCGAAGAACATCACCGTGCCTCCCCTCTCCACGAGACCGAATGCCTGCATTGCTGCCTGGTAGGCCCCCGTGCACACCATTATTTTGTCCGCAAGCCTTCCCCCGTTCAGGGCCCTCACGGCCTTCTCCACATCCTCTGTAGCCTTAATGCTGTGCGCTCCTGACTTTCTGGCGAGCTGGAGCCTGTACTCACTCATGTCAGTGGCAAAGACCTTCCCTGCTCCCATGGCCAGGGCAAGCCTTATGTGGAGCATCCCTGCCATTCCGGAGCCCATGACGAGGACGCTCTCCCCGGGACAGAGCCCCGAAAGCCTCTGCGACCTGGCCACGCAGCCAAGGGGCTCTATGAACGTGCCCTGCTCATAGCTCATGCCTTCAGGAAGCCTGAACACCCCCCTGTCCACGTTTATTTCAGGGACCAGGAGGTATTCCGAGAAACCTCCCGGGTAGAAATTCGTGGTCCTGAGGAGGTCGCACGTGGTGTGGTGCCCCTTCAGGCAGTGGCAGCACGTGTTGCAGGGGACATGGTGGGACACGAAGATCCTGTCCCCCTGTGAGAAGCCCGTTACGCCCTCCCCGACCTCGGCGACCTCCCCCGACATCTCGTGGCCGAGAACCTTTGGGGCACTCTTCTTCCTGTACCACTCCATGACGTCAGAGCCGCATATCCCGCTGGCCATGACCTTCACCAGCAGCTCTCCCTTTCCGGGCTCTGGCCTTGGCATGTCCTCTATGCGGACATCGTCATTGGCATAGTACATGGCAACTTTCATCATGCATCAACTTCTGGTCATTCAATGAACATCAGCCACAACACCTTGCCATCCGCAGTCGTGGTCAGGCGCCGTATCGTTTGCATGACCACCCTTTCCCGACATGCCTACTCGCCGGGGCTGTGCTTTCCCCTGAGCTGGCTGAAGGTATCGAAGGCCTCCCTTGGGGTGGCGTTCTCGTGCACGACCGCTCTAACGGCCTGAATCATGGCCACGGGGTCCTCTGACTGGAATATGTTCCTTCCCATGTCCACGCCCACGGCCCCGCCCTCTATGGCCTTTGCTGTCATCTCCAGGGCCTCAAGCTCGGGGAGCTTCTTTCCCCCTGCCATCACAATGGGCACAGGGCATGCATCCACGACCTTATGGAAGTCCTCGCAGTAGTAGGTCTTGACGATGTGAGCACCGAGCTCCGCAGCCATCCTGCTGGACAGGGCCAGGTACCGGGCGTCCTTTCCAAGCTCCTTGCCAACAGCTGTCACCGCAACAACGGGCATTCCGTACTCCTCGGCCTCGTCTATCAGCTGGGTGAGCCCGAGTATGGTGTTCCTCTCGTAATCCGTCCCCACCAGTATGGAGAAGGCCACACCAGCTGCGTTGAGCCTGACCGCATCCTTGACCGTCATGGTCACGCCCTCGTGAAGGAGCTCCTTGCCTATTATGCTCGTGCCCCCAGAGGCCCTCAGAACTATCGGAGTGCTGGTCTTGTCTGTTATGCAGTGCCTGAGCATTCCCCTTGACAGCATGAGCGTGTCGGCGTGGGGAAGAAGATTCTCCACTGCCTTCCCAAGGTCCCTGAGGCCTGTGGTCGGTCCCATGAAGTAACCATGGTCGACAGCAAGCATTACACTCCTCCCTGTCTCGGGCCTGATAATCCTTGAAATCCTGTTCCTCTTTCCCCAGCTCATTCGTTCCCCTCCTTCTTGACTATGAGGAATCCCTTGCCAATGAGCCAGTAGTGGAACTCCCTCGTGCTGTGTCTGCAGGCCTTTTTGCACTCCTCGTGTACCTTCTCGTACCCGGGTGAACCCTTTTCCAGGCCTTCCATCTGCTGCTGGACAGGGCACTTCACATCCCTGCAGAATTCCCGGCTCCGGTATTCCCTGTATCCCTCAAAAGCCATGATTCTAATCAGCACCTAAGCATTAAAAAACTAACCTGGTATTCGCAGGAGACCAAATATTAATCATGGCTTCAAGATTCTCTCATGATTTCCGTAAAGGGGAACATTGTCGATGTTTCATCCGGGAAGGCTGAACCAGGGGAGCTGTTCATTGAGAACGGGCTCATAACAGATAACCGGGAAGGCAGGGAGCCGGACAGTGTTCTTGACTTCGAAGGGAAGTTCATTTCTCCCGGGTTCATTGACGCCCATGTCCATATCGAGAGTTCCATGCTGACCCCTTCGGGATTCGTCCGGGCTGTCCTGCCCCGCGGCACTGCAGCAGTGGTCACTGACCCCCACGAGATCGCCAATGTATGCGGAATGGATGGCATCAGGTTCATGATTAAGGACTCGGAAAGGAGCCTCCTCGAGTCCTATTTCACAGCACCCTCCTGTGTCCCGGCAACGCATATGGAGACTTCCGGAGCGAAGCTGGGTGAGCAGGAAATCAAAGAGCTCCTGGCCCACGAAAGGGTAGTGGCCCTCGGGGAGGTCATGAACTTCCCCGGCGTGGTGGCCAGCGAACACTCGGTGATGGCCAAGATTGAGGCTTCCCGGAAGGCGGGCAAGCCCGTGGACGGCCATGCTCCGGGCCTGTCAGGTGAAGCGCTGCGGAAGTACATCAATGCGGGGATAAGCACAGACCACGAGTGCACATCCCTGGACGAGGCACAGGAGAAGCTTTCACTGGGCATGAAGGTAATGGTAAGGTGCGGCTCTTCCATGGACAACCTGGAGGCACTTGCCCCGCTCATCAGGCCCGAGAACGCCAGCAGTCTCTTCCTGGTATCCGATGACATCCATCCGGAGACCATACTCAAAGAAGGGCATCTGGACAGGGTACTAAGGAAAGCAGTTGCACTTGGGGCAGACCCTTTCATATGCCTCAGGCTCGTCTCCCTGAATCCTGCCAGGCATTATTCATTGAAGGGTTTGGGGAGCCTTGAACCTGGCAGCAGGGCCACCTTCGCGGTCCTTGATGACATGAAAGATTTCCGGGTTCACGCCATGTACGTGGACGGCGAGCCCGTTGCCATGGAAGGCAGGCTGACAAGGGACTGGGAGAAGGGCGAGATTTCGCAATCGGTCCTCTCAAGCGTTAAGGTCCCTGAAATCACCGAGGATTCCCTGAAGGTTCCCTCTGAAGTGCCCTCAGAAGTCAACCTCCTCGGTCCGGGAGGGTCCTGGTCAAGGGGCTCCCTGGAATCTGACGGCACCCACCTCCTGCCTGACCCTTCCAGGGACATTCTTCCGATAGCGGTTGTGGAGAGGCACAGATTCACGGGCAATATCGGGAAGGGATTCCTGAAGGGCTTTGGCTTGAAGGAGGGGGCCTTCGCATCCACAGTGGCGCATGATTCGCACAACATCATCTGCACAGGGACATCCTATGCTGACATGCTGCATGCCATAGATTCCCTCAAGGAGAGCGGAGGGGGCCTTGTCGCTGTCAGGGAAGGTAAAGTCCTTGGGAGGCTGGAGCTACCTGTAGCTGGTCTCATGTCCATTCAGGATGCCGGGGAGGTCGCAAAAAGGCTTGAGGGCCTGCACAATTCAGCCATGGAGCTGGGATGCTCAATAAAAAGCCCCTTCATGGAGCTGGCCTTCCTGGCTCTTCCCGTAATCCCTGAGCTCAGGCTCACTGACAGGGGGCTGGTAGATGTAAAAAGCTTCCGGATAACTGATGTAAAGGTGTGATTTATGCTGGTCGAAGGGAAGCACTACCGCACGGTCTGGTTTGAGGACGGCGTCGTAAGGATGCTTGACCAGCCAAAGATACCCCATTCCTTCGAAATCTCTGACTTCAGAACCTACAGGGACACTGCCGATTCCATCACCAACATGGTCGTGAGGGGTGCTGGCGCGATAGGGGCCACGGCGGGCTACGCAATGGCCCAGGGCATTCTCTCGGCGCCGGATTCTGGCTTCTCCTCGGCCGTGGAGGACGCAGCCTCATACATAAGGAAGGCCAGGCCCACTGCCCAGGACCTCTTCTATGCAGTGGACAGGGTCATGAAGGCAATAGATGGGAAGGAACCTGAGGAGGCAAGGAGGCTTGCTGTTCAGGAAGCAGAGGCCATCGCAGACCATGATTCTGATGCGTGCAGGAGGATAGGCGAGCTGGGAGCCGATTTGATAGAGGATGGATACAGTATAGGCACCCACTGCAACGCTGGTTGGCTTGCCTTTGTTGACTGGGGCTCTGCCCTTTCCCCAATCTTCGCTGCAAAAAGGCAGGGTAAGAAGGTCTTTGTCTTCGCTGACGAGACCAGGCCCAGGTGCCAGGGCGCAAGGCTCACCGCATGGGAGCTCGCCCAGGAGGGAATACCCCACGCCATCATCGCTGACAACGCTGCGGGCTATTACATGAGGAAAGGCGAGATTGACATGTACATTGTTGGCTCTGACAGGACAGTCGTAAGGGACGCCTCTGTTGCCAACAAGATTGGCACCTACGAGAAGGCCGTTGTGGCAAAGGAGAACGGGATTCCCTTCTATGTTGCCCTTCCCACAAGCACCCTGGATTTTGAGCTGGAGAGCGGGGACCAGATACCAATTGAAGAGCGCCACGAGGATGAGGTACTCAAGATGTTCGGACAGGACGAATCAGGCGGCATAAGCCACATAAGGATTTCCCCGAGGGAGAGCAGGGCCAGGAACCCGGCCTTCGACGTCACACCCGCCAGATACATAACAGGGTTCATAACAGAGAGGGGGATATTCACCCCTGAAGAGCTCAGGCAGCTCAGGAAGGAATGATTCCTGAATTTTCTAGTCAATAAGCTCGAACCTGCAGCCTTCCCCGAATGCTTCTATGAGCTCTGGGTCGAATCTCATAAGGGCGACATATACGCGCTCCCCATCGTTTTCCGGCATGACTGAGTGGTACATGTTCCCGTCAATGAAGGCAAAGGTGCCCCTGTGGACAACCAGGTCTGTCCTGTAGCCATTCTCCCTGTCGCCAACCCTCAGTCTTCCCCTTCCTCGGGGAAACCAGAAGAACTCTGAATAAGATGGATGGTTGTGATCAGGGACGCCGGGAATCTCAATGTCAGGATCGTCATAGCAGTCAGCGAGCTGAAGGGAGATTGGTCCCAGATCGGTTCCCTCTGCATTGACCCTGCAGACTTCCTTCTTCCTGTAGGCCTTGCCAGGCATTTCTTCCCATCTGTCCGGTTCATCTATGGCCTGCCAAAGGATGCAGTCGTTTCTCCCAAGGAAATCCTGTGCAGAATCGTCCAGGTGCTCATTACCTGAGCTGAAATACCTTATTTCCAGTGACCCCCTTCTTATCTGCTTGATGTATCCAGGCTCTTCCATATTCCAGAATCTTGCAGAAAGCTTTTTAAGCGCGATTTCAGGCCCCAGCGCCCTCAAGTGCATTGGGGCAGTGGCACTTCCTCTCAGGCGAAATATGCTTCACGGCCTTCTCAAGGATGGCACTGGTGTTGTGTATGTTCTGTGACATTACCTGCTTGATCTCGTCAAAGCTTACTGGCCTGTCAGCCCACACGTCATAATCCGTTACAGTCGCCAGAACTGCCAGGCACATCTGCCTCTCCCTGGACAGGATGGCCTCGGGGACAGCGGTCATGCCAATGATGTCAGCGAACTGCCTGTACATCCTGGAGGCTGCCCTTGTGGAGAACTGGGGGCCGTCAACCTTGAGGTACGTGCCCTTTTCATGAACCCTCAGTCCCATGTCCCTGGCTATGCCCACAAGGGCCTCCCTTCCCTCGGGGCAGAAGGGGTCGGCCATGGAAACGTGGTAGAACCTCCCGTCCCCGTACATGGAGTGCACCTGCTTCCCCCAGTCGATGAACTGGTCAGGTACCACTATGTCCCCTGCTCTGTAGTCCTCCTGCAGGGAGCCTACTGTGGCTGTTGCGAATATTCTCTTGACGCCCAGCCTGTGGAGGGCATCTATATTGGCCCTGAAATTGAGCATGTGCGGGGGTATGGTGTGTCCCCTCCCGTGTCTGGGGAGAAGGGCCACATTTACTCCATCCAGCATTCCCAGCGTTATGGTATCGGATGGCCTTCCGAAGGGTGTATGGACCTCAACTTCCCTGGAATCCTCCAGGAGCTGGGGGTCGATAGAAGCCGTACCGCCTATTATGGCGATGTCAGCGCAATCCATGCTTGAGATTGCCCGGGAAGAAATAAATCAGTTCTCTTTCCCAAGTGCAATCATATGCTTAAATCTCTTTGCAGGAAAACCGAAGTGTGAGAGCATGCCAATAAGCTATTTCGGTGCGATTCTTGATTGCGGGAGGATGCTACAAAATCGGGAGAGCTCCGGTTACAGGCTTGATGCAGGGCAAAGGAAAATACAATATTCTCTGAGCAAGGGCCCTTCTGATGAAAGCATAACCATGGAAATTTACGATTCAGAATCCTTCGATTACAATGGCTTCAGGGGATTCATAAGGGGTTCGGCAGAGCAGAGTGATATCATAGGAGAGCCCGGCAATGGAGATGTTGTCAGGGGGGCAGTCAGGGTTGAGCCCGGCGAAAAGGAATGCTATCTTGTCAGGTTTCCCTTTAACAGGAATAATGTGGTTACTTTGCGCAATGACAACTACAAGCCAGACAACCAGTATGATGAAGTGATGGAGTTTTTTGGCTCCCCCTTATTCAGAGAAATAAGCATTGGCTTTGCATCAATAACAAGGTCATGCGGGCAAACACATGGCTCACCGGCATATACAATGGAGTTCAGGGACTCGCGGACATTCGGAAGCTTCATGCACAGCTTCGCCATAGCGCACGGCGAGCTCGATTAAGCCCTTGCCTTCCTGAAGGCCTCGGTCCACCTGGTTTTCTTTCCCAGGCGCTTCATGTTCCAGTTCTTTTCGCACTTGGAGTTGCAGAAGTGGAATATCTTGCCGTCTGTCTTGACGAACATCTTCCCCCTCCCCTCGGGAAGGGTCCCTGCGCAGAACGAGCATTTCACCATTCAATCACCTTGACTGCAGCTTGGCGACGCTGTCCATCGCTGTTTCCTTGAGCACTATGATGTCTCCCTTTTCGACAGGCCCCATTACGTTTCGGGTGAGAATCTTCCCCTTGTCGTCCCCGTCGAGAGCGCGGCACCTGACCCTGCTCACTCCCTTGACGCCCAGCCTTCCCTGGACCTGTATCACTTCAGCGTCTGCCATATCCATCACCTGACTGGTTGTGGCTGATTCAGCCGCAATCAGCCCTTCTTCAGCTCCTCTACCTTTGTCCTGACCTCAGTGAGAAGCTTCTTGGAGTCGCCCTCCTCAACTATCGCTATGCTGGATGTGGGCACCCCTATCCCAGATGCCTTGCCGAGGTCCTCTTTCGAAGGCACGTATCCGAACGCCACCTTCTTCTCATCGCATATAACCGGGATGTGCATCATTATCTCAGGCGGGCTCACGTCCTCCGCAAGCACCACGAACTTGCCTATCCCCCTCTCGATGGCCTTGGTGGTCTCGTTGACCCCCTTCACGAGCTTTCCGGTGGTCTTTGCCACTGTCACTGCCTCAATTATCTTCTCCGAGACTTCTTTCGGTGTCTGGAACTTCACGAATCCCGTCATTGAAACCCCTCCTTTCATTGGGTTGACTGCTGCCATATCCGTCATAAGACGGCGGCTAACCAGCCCGCTGCCTGCGGGCTATATACAGATAACGGTGCGTATATTTAAATGTTCCTGCATGCTGTCATAGCTGAGGATTGAAAAAGTATTTCTCTGACCTCATGAATTCACCGTTTCTCCTGTAAAGGAACTTCTCGCCGAGCCCGTTTTTTCCTGACAGGTCAATGAATATGTTGTATCCGTCGATTGCGATGCTCATGCGGATATCCTTTTCCTCGAGAAGCAGTGTATGAATAACCCCCTCTCTTTCGCTATCAATCATCTCGGCCATGAGCAGCCCTGCCTCACGCCGGAACTCCTCATTCTCGATCTCCCCTAACATGGGTATGGTTATGCCACTGTCAGGATAGTGCCTTCCCAGGGGGTTCTGCCTTTTCCTCTTCTCTTCTGCAAAATCATAAACAATTGCCATATTCAGCAATTAGAAAAAGGATTCAAATTCATTTCTCCAGGAGCCTTATCCGCTCCCTGTAGAAATCGATTGCTCCCTCAAGGGCCCTCCTGCCATTGGGCGTAATGGAGTAGACCTTCTGCCTCCCTGACTTCCTCTTATCCACCAGGCCCCCCTTGTTGAGCAGATAGAGCACCTTGTAGGCCGTCACGGTCCCGGGCATGAACCCGAACCTCTCCTTTATCTCCTCCCTGACAGCATAAGCATGGAGGGGCTTCTCCTCCAGGAGCCTGAGTATGTACACCCAGAGGCATTCCTTGGTGTTGAGCTCCTTGAGCCTTTTCAACGGCATATTGATATCTTGTGCCCAGGGTAAATATATAGCCTCCCTGTTTAGACATCATCAATAAAAATATGGCCTGTTCATATCCCTCTAATTAGACAGTACAAAGAAGGAGACCCCCTGCACTAGGAGGGCGGGATGCAGAAGGTCTCCGGTTGCGGGGCTCCCTGTCAAGTCTAAAGGGTGAGGAAGCCCCCGCTCTTTGACTTTGTCCCAGCAAGTGCGTGAGGATTCATGGCAGCCAGAACAGGCCGCCGGAAGGAGGGGTTTCACGCATTGGGTTCCTCCTTTCTCCAATAGATTCACTGCACCGATACGGTGTACCGATGTTCGCAGGAGCACCGCAGAGCCCTGGAACAGGACTCCTGGCCCTCAATGGCAGTGTCACGCATGGCTTTAAACCCGGGACTTCTTTGTTGAATGGGAGGTGAGGCTCCGGGTTGGCGAGTGCATGCCCATTGGGGCGGTATTCCAGTATCCCATGATACCGGAGTCGGTTCGGTGCTCTTGCGATAATCATTTAGAATTGGAGATAGGCTTAAAAATGGTTAAACCCGGCTTTCCCGGGAAAATGAGAGCCCTGGGCGGGATTATAGCGGAATAGCGGAACCGTACTATCCATAGGTTTATATCGGACAATATCTTACAGCATTCTATGACTGCACTTGATGATGAATTGGCAGAACTCATAGGTGCTTTCATTGGTGATGGCTTTATTGGCTCGTATGGTATTTCAGGTTCGCATCATGTTGAATTCTCTGGAAATGCTTCTTATGAAATGGAATATTATAAGCATCTTTCAAAGATAATTACCTCTCATTTTGAGGTAAGACCGAGATTCAAAATAGTTGAAGGGACAATCAGAATGTTAATCACATACAAGGAACTTTTCCTTTTTTTCAAAGATTTGGGTTTCCCTGTGGGAGTAAAGAACTATAAAGTGACCATTCCAGAAGGCCTTTATTGTTCCCCTCTTATCAGATATGTCATCAGGGGCATTTTTGATACGGATGGGTTCTTTTATCTTGATAAAAGAGGAATATACAAAAAGCCTTATCCAAGATTGGGTTTCTCGACCAAGAGCAGAGATCTTTTCTCACAAGTAAGAGATTTATTTTTAAGCTCTGGGTATAGTGTGTATACAAGAATCGATAAACGCTCAGAGATATACCATTTAGAAATATATGGAGAAAAACAAATTCGCAGATGGTTACTCGAGTATGGCATAACAAACAGAAAAAAAGAAAAATTTTGCCTCGGTAGCTCAGTCGGTTGGAATTCCGATGTGAGTTAGTCTTCCCGGCAAAGAGCGTCAGAAGACATGTCTTCCGCTAAACCTTGGTAAGGTGAAGGTCGCGGGTTCAAATGCATTACTGGAGTTATCATCTCCAGCAAAGCTGAAGTTCCCGCCCGAGGCTTATCCATTTAAATCACTTTCTCCAATCTATGTCCATGAAAGCCACTGCCATAGCAAACGCCAACATAGCCCTCACCAAGTACTGGGGAAAGAGGGACAAGGAGCTCATGCTTCCCCAGAACGGGAGCACGAGCATGACCGTTGACGGCATGTTCACAAAAACCACGGTGGAGTTCTCGCCTGACTATAATGAGGACATATTCATTATCAACGGAGAACAGGTCAATGAGGGAAAGGCCTATGACAAGACCGCCAAGCATCTCGATCTCATTAGGGAGAGGGCTGGCATATCCCACAAGGCCAGGGTGAGGACAGAAAACAATTTCCCCACTGCCGCAGGGCTCGCGAGCTCTGCCTCAGGCTTCGCTGCCATTACCCTTGCCGCCGCCAAGGCAGCGGGCCTGGAGTTCGACAAGAAAGAGCTCTCCATGCTCTCCAGGCGGGGTTCGGGCTCAGCCACTCGCTCTGTCTACGGCGGGTTTGTGGAGTGGCAGAAGGGCGAGAAGGAGGACGGCTCTGACTCCTACGCCGTGCAGATCGCGCCACCCGAGCACTGGGACTTCAGGATGATTGCGTGCATTACCTCCAGGTCAGCCAAGAAGGTCTCCTCGAGGGCGGGCATGGAGCAGACCCTGCAGACATGCCCCTACTACAAGGACTGGCTTTCCACTGTTCAGGATGACATAGATGCCGTGAAGAAGGGTATTCTGGAGAAGGACTTCACAAAGGTGGGCTCCACAGCAGAGCACAACGCCCTGAAGATGCACGCCACCATGATAACCACCAGGCCTCCAATAATATACTGGAACGACGCAACCATGAGGATAATCCACTCCATAATGGACTGGCGGGACGAAGGCCTGGAGAGCTACTTCACCATGGACGCCGGGCCCCAGGTCAAGATAATGTGCATGGAAAGGAACGTTGAGAAAATCACAAAAAGGGTGAAGGAAATTCCCGGCGTGGAGGATGTCATAATTTGCAGGCCCGGTGAGGACGCCAGGCTGGTTGATGAGCATTTATTTTAGGCAGTCTTGAATTCAGAACCCGTTATATTCGGCATACCGGGCAAGCTCCAGCGCCAACCTTTCCCTTGGCATCACCGTTACGAGGGAGTCATTCTCTGCCTTCCTGACGTCATGTGGGAAGGCATATCCACCTGTGATGAGGAACTGGTTCTGGAAGCTGTTGTCAGCGAGCTGCTCCTGCTGCTCCTTGTCGTAACGGTCGTTCAGCCTCCAGACATCGTGATGGGGGATATCTTCAGAAGCGGCAATCCATTTCATCTGCTCGAGCTTATCCCTTGTCCTTTCTTTGCCGATAATCCTGTCCCTGTTTATAGCGCAGCCTGCCTGAACCTCCTCGGAAACGTCTTCTTTCCCGAACCTTCCGAGTTCTGAGTAGAGTTCACATAGAGCATAGCTGGATGCCTCATCCTTTGATGTCGCGAACCAGGGAATAAAACCGTTCACAATCTCATTATCATTTCCAGGCCTTGTATCTTGGGTCTCTGCGAGCATCCTGAACTGCTCAATCGCTCCCGGGAACGGAGACTGCGTGCTGAGCCATGCATGGTAATCCTTCTTCTGGAGCCTTTGTCTTTCGCTGTAGAACTTCTCCTTGAATAATGACCTCTCATCGGGGGTCTCATCCCTGAGCTGCCTGAACCTGTCCTCAATGGCATCATATACAGACTCCTTATCAGGCATCCTGAGCATATCGTTAACAAACGCGGGATATTTTTCAATGACCTGGAGGATGGTGAGGTAGTCCTCTGCCACCTCCGCAAGGGGCCTCAGCTTCAGGAAGGCCCTCATTGACATGCCATTGACTATATCCTCGTTAAACTCTTCTGGGCTGACAAGGGTGCCATAGAAGCTTTCTTCAGGGTCTCCCATTGCATAGTGCGCATTTATCGCAACCAAACCGCACTCGGTGGCCCCGTTGTTAACTATGCCCTCGAAGCTGCTGGCCAGGGCTATCTTCCCTCCCGGTATGTACAGCCCGCCTGAAGTGTATTCTGCCATGAGGAACTCCATGGGGATTGATTTATATATATTTTTCGCAAACCTTTTTATATGACCATGAAAGCAAGCGCCCCTGGTAAGCTCCTCCTTTCGGGGGAATGGGCCGTTCTGGAGGTGGGGAATCCCGCCATTGTCACTGCAGTCGACAAGCGGGTGTGGGCAGAGATTGAGGCCAACGAGGAGATATCGGTCTTCCTGGACGATTTCAACATAAGGGATGCTCGCGGAGATTTCAGGGAAGGGAAGTTCGAGTGGACCGGGGCCCTTACTGATGATGAGAGGGACAGGCTCAAGTTCTGCAGGGGAGCCATCGAGGCCTGCCTCAACTACCTCGGGAATGATTACAGGCCATTCTGGATACGCTCCTGGGGGGAGATGAGCCAGCTCATGGTAGACGGGCAGATGAAGAAGATAGGATTCGGCTCATCCGCCGCTTCTGTGGTGGCCTTTGTGGGAGCCATTCTGAGATTCCACGGGATGGACATCACGAAGAGGGATACCAGGAACATAATCTACAAGCTCTCCACAATAGCACATTACTTCGTTCAGGGCAAGGTGGGCTCGGCATTCGATGTCGCGGCCTCTACGTACGGAGGGGTTTTCGTGTATACCCGCTTCGACCCCAAATGGCTCGCCGAGCGGATGGAGGCAGGGGACTCTGTCAGGGAGATAGTGGAGCAGGACTGGCCGGGTCTGAGCGTTGAGGAGCTGGGCATACCCAAGGGATTCGACCTTCTGGTGGGTTGGACCAGGGACTCGGCATCAACCTCAGCCATGGTCAAGGATATGAACGTGTTCAAGCAGATGAATAGGGAAGAGTATGAAAGGCTCTTCAGGCAGATAGCAGAGCTTGTCAGGGAAGTGATACCTGCATGGAAGGAGGGGGAAAGGGAAAAGATTCTGGAGCTCCTGAGGAAGAACGAGGAGCATCTCAGGGAGCTGGGCGAGAAGAGCAGGGTTAACATCGAGACCCCTTCACTAAGGAAGCTGAGCGAGGCAGCCAACCAGGCCGGCGGCGCGGGAAAGCTCTCAGGAGCGGGGGGAGGCGACTGCGGGATAGCGGTGAGCTTTGACCCAAGAACTTCAGAGAGGATAAGGGATACCTGGAAAGAAACTGGCCTTTTTGTTGTGGATGCAAGAATGGACCCGCAAGGTGTCTGTTAGATTTTCTGTTCCACTCTCTTCGTGGGATACCAGTCTTTCAACACCACTCTCTTCGTGGGAGGTTTCTCTTTAGATAATTTCGTCGTTGGACAATAAAGATGCAAATTACTTGTGAGAAGCAATCCTTTCGGGGGCCTTCGGGGTCTCCAGCCTCACTCCCTCTGCACCAAGCTCGGTCTCCCACGGAGTGAATCCTGCCTCCCTGATTATCTTCTTGAGTGCCTTCTTGTCCTCGTGGTACGCCAGCATGATTCCTCCTCCGCAGGCCCCGCACAGCTTTGCGGCCCCTCCCATGTCCCTTATTCTTTTTATGACAGTGTCTGCCTCAGGTACAGAGAGCCCGAGCTCATAGAGGTTCTGCCATGCTGTGTTAATGAGCTCCTTGACAAGAGCAAAATCCTTGTACCTTAGGGCCTTCCTCATTTCATGTGTTGCCTTGCCTATTTCTTTTATCCTGGGCTCCCTTATCTCAGGGTCCAGGTCCCTGACCATGGAAACCAGCTCACCGGTGCCCCTGACAGGCCTCCTTATGTAGGTGAGCACGAAGTTCTCCATCTCATATGGAATCTCCTCCTTCAAAGACTCCAGGTAGGGCTTTCCCTTCTCTCCCTTCTGGAACCATACCAGCCCTCCGTAGGTGCAGGTTGTGTTGTCCCCTCCTGAGGGGGTTCCATGGACCATCTTCTCAATGTCATATGCTATCTTGTTGAGCTCCTCAAGGGAAAGGCTCTTCCCGTAGAGCTCAGAGACCGCTTTGACAAGGGCGACAGCCAGCCCTGCGGAAGAGCCCAGGCCCGAGCCCAAGGGTATGTCCCCGTACGTTGTCAGGTTGACTCCCTTCTCTATGTTCAGCCGGTGCAGGATTATGCCAATTGCCACCTTCTTGAAGTTCTGCCCGTCCTTCACGAAATGGAAAAGCTTCGAGAAATCCCCGGACTCGAACCCGTTCATCCACATGCCCCGGGCCTGGACAGCAGAGTCAATGCAGTCGTCAACCAGCCACTCGGCCTTGACGTTCATGTTCCTGGAGTACACCCTGACCTTGGTGTGCTTCTCGGCCTCCACGTAGGCCCTTTTCCCGATAGCGGCGAGAATTGCGGGCTCCCCGTACACGACCGCGTGCTCGCCTATGAGGTGCACCTTTCCGGGGGCGGATGCCGTAATCATGAATAGAATAGTCCTGAAAGATTAATATGCTTGCCCGGATGCTCAGTATTCCCTGTGATTTATCTCTGTCCCGTACCTGGCATATCTCTTCAGGCAGGCCCGGGCCGTTTGCTCGGCAAAACCCCTGTCAGTGACATTTCCGAGCATGAATGCCCTGGATATTTCCCCCGCAACCAGCGCATTGGTGACAGGCTCGAGCCCCTCCACCTCGCAATAAGTGTAAGCTCCGCCCCTCCTGTAATTGAGAACAATCCTCATTCTGGCCATGCCTTCAGTTGGACATGAGCAGTTATAAAGCATGCGTTATTGGCATAATAAGACAGCTAGCCATCAACGCCTTTAATTTGCTAAAAAAAGCCAATTATTTCTATGGTCATTCCTGCCAGGAGCAAGACAGATATCAGGATTGCAAGCGTCTTGCTGAAGAATATCCTGTACTCCGGAACCCTGTTTCCCTTGACATTTGCTTTTCTATATATAACCAGGACTATTATAACGATGAGCCCTCCCGCAACAACCCCTCCCACTGAAATTACATTAATAAATGAAAAGAATTCGAAAATCTCCAGCATCAGGAAGAGCACAATCGGCAGTATCGCTGTTTTAAGCCACGCTTTCCTTTTTTTCTCTTTGTAGTCAACCATAAAGCTCCGCTCCAGCGCTGTGCCCAGAGCCAGGTATGATGTAAACATGGTTATTATCCCTATCACGATGAACAGAGGCCCAAGGGCCATCGTAGAAATCTGGGGCGTGTCCTGCCCGGTTATTCCCAGGACGAGAAATGTAAAGAATGCGTAAATCGATATTGTGATAATAGTGCCGGTTATTATAACCCTTTTTGTCATAGCTTCGTTCTTTTTCAGGACCTTGACAACAGAAGGCAGTGAAAAGAACTCCACCAGGGAAAACAGGACAACCCCCAAAGGCAAAAAGAAATATGCCTTATCGAATCCCATGTAGTTTGAATAGTTTATGTCCTTTGTAAAGAATATTGCGACAAGGATTAGCATGAATAATAATGCCCCCACGCCCAGCTTTTCATATTTTCTCAGCGATGAAATGCCCCGCCACAGAAGGTGCGACATGAGAAAACCGAACAGGGCTCCAAAAATAACCTCGTATTCCAGGTTCCCGAATATCAGGTAGCTAAGGCTTCCCCCCACACCTATCATGTATGCGAGCAATGCCGAGAATATCGCAAAAACCACCAGTATGAACATGAAGTCCTTTCCCTTTTTTCCCAGATACTTGTAGGCGTATCCCACTAGCTGGTGCTCGCCCTTTGTCCTGAGTATTATCTCCCCGAAATACAGGTTCATCAGAAGTATCAGGAATCCGAAGAAGAACAGATAGCCCATGGTCACGAAGAAACCGGATTTTGACGCCACGTAGGGCATGCTTAAAAACCCAACGCCCACAACAGTCCCGACTATGATGGATACTGATGTCAGGAATTTTCTGGTCTTGACAGAAAGTTTCATTTTTACCTGTAATATTCTTGCGCATGACCCAGATATAAAGCTGATGAAGAGTCTGGGCCTGAAGCCTCCAAGCCTCGTTTTCATGGTTTTGCCGGAGTAGAAGAGGCAGGACCCCTTTAGATACAGCTAAAGCGGATATGCAAAGTTCTTGCTAACAGCTACTATGCATAAATCTATACGCAAGGTTAACTGTGAAAGAATTTGGTGCAGTCCGGCGTTTATCCTGCATGGGTGGAACCTGATAATCCATTAATGTTCAGGAGACCACAATGACCCCGACCTCTGGGTCCTTGATGTAATCCCTAAGCTTCTTCTCCGCGAGCGACTTCACCTCTCCCTTGTTCGTGTAGCACCCCTTACCCAAAGGAACGCGTATGTTAGTTGCAGCCATAGCTGCCAGGGGGTAATCGAGTTCGAGGTTGCTGAATACGTATCTTCCTTATGCTTCGTGACCTCTAGCCTTGCGTCTGCCATGATATCACAAAAAATAAATTGTGCGGGGCTTGTGCCCCCTACTTCACGAAATCTATGCCAAGGACCTGTTCAATCTCCCTCTGCTTCTCTGAGGTGAAGGTCTTCTCAGGCCCGTAAATCTGGGAGGACTTCACGCCAGTCACGATGAGCATGGCCCTTATGGTGTCTCCCAGCTCCTTTATTATCTGGGCTCCCCAGATAATCTTGGCTTCGGGGTTAATCTTGGCTGACACGCCCTCCACGATTTCCTGGCATTCCCTGATTGTCACGTCTGCCCCTCCGAACACGTTCACGAGAGCGCCTTCGGCCCCCTCGATGTCAACGTCCAGAAGCGGGTTGTTCAGGGCCTTCTCGACTGCCTCCATGGCCCGGTTCTCGGTGTCAGACTCGCCCATGCCAATCATGGCCAGGCCGCCTGAGCCCATGACAGCCCTGATGTCAGCGAAGTCCAGGTTCACGAGACCGGGCTTTGTGATGAGCTCTGCTATGCCCTTGACAGCGTTCACGAGAATCTCGTCAGCCACCTTGAAGGCCGTGGTTATGGACACGTCCGGGACAATCTCCAGGAGCTTGTCGTTGGGTATTACTATGAGGGTGTCGACCGCGGATTCCAGGCTCTCCAGCCCTGTCTGCGCGTTCTTGGTCCTGTTGGCCCCCTCCATTTCGAAGGGAAGGGTCACTATACCCACTGTGAGCGCCCCGAGCTTCTTGGCTATGTCAGCCACAACAGGGGCGGCTCCTGTACCTGTCCCGCCTCCGAGCCCGCAGTTCACGAACACCATGTCAGCGCCCTCGAGCGCCTTCTTGACCTCGTCCTTTGACTCCTTGGCTGCCTCTGAACCAACCTTGGGATCAGCGCCTGCTCCGAGACCGCCTGTGAGGTCGCGGCCGATGAGAACCTTGTGGTCAGCGTCAGTGTAGAGGAGATCCTGGGCGTCCGTGTTGACGGCTATGGTCTCGGCGCCGACAATGCCAACCTGCATGAGCCTTGATATGGTGTTGCCCCCTGCGCCCCCCACTCCTACAACCTTTATCTCTGCCTTCCTTGACTCCAGTATCTTCCTCAGTTCCTCGTCTGTCTCTGTATCTCTTTCGACCACTCTGTGTTCCTCTCGAATCACGTTGTTAACCATGGACTCGGTCATTCTGAATCCCTCCTCTTCTCCAAAAGATTGATAATCGCAAGCTATTGAAATGGAAGCCGCGATGATTATGATAATAAAAGAAAGTTTTAAAAGCGTGACGTGGGAAGGGAAAAGTATAACAACGTTATCGGTTTCATTCTGCCGGCTCGCTCTTCTGTAACGAGGTTTCAGCTTTCCCAGGTCCTTCAGCCTTGGCCCCCGGAGACGGTTTCCCGGGCTGCTTTTCAGGCTCTTTCCCTGAGGCATTCACGCTCTTCGAGGGCGCGGGCTTCCCTTCTTTCTCCTCCACTTTCTGCGTGGGAGACGCTGCTTTCTCCTCCACTTTCTGCGTGGGAGACGCTGCTTTCTCCTCCACTTTCTGCGT
>CAZSLL010000001.1:43881-98424 GCA_964607835.1 uncultured archaeon
CTCCACTTTCTGCGTGGGAGACGCTGCTTTCTCCTCCACTTTCTGCGTGGGAGACTTGTCCTTCACAGAGTAGCTGACCTCTTTCACGCCCTTTACCCACTTGGTTATCTGCATGCTGAGCATGGACTGGAGCTGTTCGGGAACCTTCTTGTCCGTGGTTATGGTTAGCTTTCCGCTTTCTTCCGAGAAGCCAGCTTCCGCTGACATGTTGTAATGCTTGAGCAGAGCCATTGCCTGTTTCTCTGCCCCTTCTATCTTCCCGGTAACCTTTACCCAGTACTTCAGGTCCTTTCCAGCAAGGGGTGAATTGAAGTCCACCCTGACCCTGCCCCCTGAGACCGACTGCACCTTTGCGTGCCTTCCATCAATGTTAACGAATATTCCCGGCTCTGGGTTAATCTTTTGTGCGTAGAACTTCTGAAGCGATAAAATCTTTATGAGCCTCGGGTCCCTCTTCCCGAACCCGTCCTCTTGGCTGACCCCGAACTCGCTCTCCTCACCCGGTTTCATGTTCCTGAGATGCTTCTCGACACCGGGCACTACCATCCCAGAGCCGATAATCACGAGAGCTGGCCCGTATTCGACCTTGGGATCATGTATGCCCTCCTTCTTCGCCAGGGTCTCGTCAGTGAGGTCGAACACCTCCCCGGTGGAAGCAATCCTGCCAACGTACTCAATCCTCAGGAAGTCGCCGTCATGCATATCATGCATAAAGAGAACAATGTGGGGGGCTATTTAAATTAGTGCCTTTTGTGCACAAATCTCACTTAAGAAGGCCTTGGTTGCAGTCCCTGCAGTAATCGGTCTCCATGCTTTACAAATCAGCCTTAAACTTAAAAGAGAAATGTTGCGAAGATTGGCCATTAAACAATGAAGTTAGCGACGATTGACGTCATCGCCACGAACAGTATGAGCAACGGGAATATGATGTCCTTCATAACAAACAGAATGGCCTAAACCCCTTATAAAGCTGATTGCTTGATTTCGTCAATGCACGTTGTGTACGGCAATATGCCATGGGGTGGAATACGAAAGCTTTTTGTGTCTTGCAGGCCACAATCAATCCTGGTGTTATCCTTGAGGCTAAGGAATCTCGCTCTTCTGGGATTGGCTTTCGCCCTCCTCACAGCAGCGGCCGGGATGGGGGAGCAGACGGCCATGCTCATAAACGACACAGCTGACTTCATCTTTGACGTTGTGTTCGGGCCAGGCGTACCTGACCCTGACAGGGACAGCATAAAGATAGCCACATGGAACGTGGAGAACTGGGGAAAGACCAAGTCCACTGACCCATGGAGGATGGACAAAATAGCTGACACGCTGGCCCAGTACGACCTGGTAGCTGTTCAGGAGATAAGCAACATAAGGGAAATCTCTGACCCCGGTTGCCCGAGGAACGAGAATGACTGCCCTGGTGACCCGGCATGCGGCATGATAGGCGGCGCACTCCAGTCCCATCTCAACGAGAGGCTGGGCCTTAACTACTCCTTTGCATTCAGCCCGCAGGTAAGGGACGAGAGGTACCTGTTCGTGTACAACCCCGAGAAGGTCAAGCTCCTTGAAGAGGGCCTGCTGGAGGACCCTGACGAGAGCGGACCGGCCTGCGACCCTGATCCGGATGACATCGGCCTCATGTCCAGGCAGCCCTTCATGGGAGTGTTCAGGGCAGGGGACTTCGACTTCATGCTCCTAAACGTTCACACCAGCCCCTACAGGAACCAGGAGGAGCTCGAGGGTCTGGAGAGGCTCTACAGAAGAGTCCTGGGAATGGGCGAGGAGGACGTCATAATCATTGGCGACCTGAACGCTGACTGTGATTATCTCCCTGAAAGGGAGAGCACGGGCCTGGGAGACAGGGAGTTCCGATGGGTGGTTCCGGAGGACGCCGACACCACTGTGGGAAGGTCAGACTGCGCTTACGATGCCCTGATAATCACTCAGGCAACCTTCACTGACTTTTCTGGAAGCTGGGGTATAGAAAAAGGCATACCAAGGAACGTGAGCGACCATTACCCGGTATGGGCAGAGTTCTACACCGATTCTGACCAGGACTGAAAAATCCTGGGCATATCAATCCTGATGCAATAGGACTTGCGGTCGCCCCGGCCCCTGCACCTGTCCAGAAAGTACGAGACGCAGTCCGCAATCTCACTTTCGGTGTATGCATCCCTGCCCCGCAGGCCCTGCGCAAGCTCAAGGGACAGTGCATCCATCTCAGATTCCGTGATTTCAGGATAGGGCATGAAAATTTCTGGGCAAATACTCTTTATATCCCTTTGGGCGGCTTTATTAGGCCGCTTATTTAATTATATAACCGATGGTCTGCCCCAGCCGCCAGAGCAGGAAGGGCTTCCTTTTGTCAGTGGACGCCGTAATCGCCATAGGCCTCATACTGACCCTCGCTGTATTCATCGGGGGGCTGTCCATGACATATCACTCCCCTGAGCTCAGGTACCAGAGGCTCTATTATGCATCCAAGGACATACTGATGCTACTGGAGAACGCCAGGATAGACCAGCTCCAGGAGTTCGATGTCGTTAGACACTACCATTCCACGGGAGTCCTGACAGAGGATGACATGGACAAGACCCTGCTCGACATCATAGGCTCCATGTGGTCCTCAGGCAATGCCACCCTTCACGACCATGCATCCAACATCACCGGAAGCATACTCAATCAGACCCTGGCTCCTGGCTACAATTGCGAGGTAGTGATGGGCGGAGACAGTATTTACTCGCGGGGCCCTGATGATGGGGGCTTCCTGGCCAGGCTCTCCAGCCTTGTCTCAGGCGTGGAGCGCGGAAAGCCCGTGGACGGTTATTTCGCGAGGGCATATCCCTCCATGGTGGGAGGCTTCAGGTCCCAGTATGCCTACTTCGGTGGATACGTGGGCCAGGGAAATCTCAGCACGTACCTCGAGCTCCCTGACTTCGATTCCATCATATCCGTGGACATGGAGATGGACGCAGGAGGGGATTTTGACCTCTATGTCAACGGCACGCATTCAGGCTCATATGAAGAGAGCCTAAACGACACCATGCGCTCAGAGAGGTGGGAAGTTGACGAGGCATACTACGCAAACCTCGGCGAGGGGCTCAATGTCCTGGAGATACGGTTCCCTGAGGGAGGAAGCTACATCGGGGGCGGATACATAAAAGTGCTCTATAACACCACCAGCCTAAACGCCACCTCAGACGATGAGTACGGAGAGAATGCCATAAGGCTTGTGAGGCTGCCCGGAATATCCGGGATAATGAACCTCTATTCGTCGTTCTACGTGCCAGGACTCCTCAACTCCATTGAGGCCTTCCTGCATTACGACTCTGACGTGCCGGTCACCAAGTACCTGAGCCTGGGCAACATAACGGTTTTCGAGGACAACCAAACAGGTGAGAAGCATGTCCTTCTGTCCAGCCAGGACATTGAGGGAAACCTGTCTGACCACGGAAGGGGCCTGGACTACCTTAGCGGCATGACCTGCCCGGTAAGGCTGGGCATGAAAAACGTGACCTACATACTCGGCGAGGCGGGCTTCGCGGACGTGGTGCTCATAACAGACAGGACAGGCAGCATGACGAGCTGTGACGTGGACGCGGAATGCTCCTCAGACCTCTGCGACTCCACAGATCCGTGCCACGACAGGAGGAGCAATGTTGCGGTGGACACGGACAGCACTTTCATAAGCACTATCCTTGAGGCCGAGGGGAGCAACTACGTGGGCCTGATAGGATACGGTGAGCGCCACGGCAGCACGTGCAGCTTCCATGACATAAGCAATGACAACTCCACACTCCAGGAAAGGGTGGGTGACTACAATTACGGCGGGAGCTGGCAGGAATGCGGCTGGACCTGCACATCGTGCGGCGTGGCCGGGGCCACCGAGCTCCTCCAGGAAAAGGAGACCCTGTACAACCTGACATTAAGGCAGGACATCGACAGGAGCCTCCATGAACTGAGCGGCAGCTCCAACCCATCGGACAGCATAAGCCTGAATCTTCCGGGCCTGAACAAATCCAGGCTGGTGAAGTCAAGGCTGACCATATTCGCGAGGGATGAGGACCCTGATAACGGTTACCAGCAATGCTTGCTCCTCAACGGCAACTATCTGGGCAGGGTGTGCAAGTCAAGCGAGAGCTCTGAGGACTGGCACACATGCAGCTATGTGGTGGAGCCCGGATGGCTCAATGAGGGAAGCAACACCGTGCAGATAACCGCGGGCACCCAGGACGACTGTTTCGAATCCGGGGGCTACAGCTGGGACGCCAAGGACATCAGGCTCATGGCATGGGAGCACAGGAGCAGCCAGTCGGCCAGGACTGCGAACTCAACCTCAGGGGTTGTACCCGTCAACTCAGAGTCATGGTACATGCTCTCAGAGCTTTGGGAGCACGAGGATGACTATCCAAACCCGGTGGACTTCACGTCAGGGCTCAATGACTCGGGCACAAGCACATTCGGCCTGGGCTCTGCGGCTGACGGGTGGGACTGGGATGACCAGGTCTACGGGTTCTCAGGAACTTGCGATTTCAACGGAGAAAGCGGGGGAGAGCTTGAGCTCTACACCAGATACGATTCTGATGACAAGTCCTGCGCATACGGCACAGAGTTCGAGGTCACCCCCGGAATGCTCTCTCTCATACAGTCAGGTGCGGGGTTCGGGGTTTCTTTCTGGTATGAGTGGCAGAGGGAAAGCTGGTGGAACGTGTGGGAGTCTGAGGATGAGGCCTGGGTGAAGGCAAGGATTTCCGGGCCAGCCGGAAGCGCTTGCGAAGACCCTGATGACTGCTACCTCGGGAGGGACATGGACTCAGGGCATTCGGGCAGGGACTCCACACCAGAGGTTTACGCAGAAGACGACCCTGACAACAGCTTCTCCGGAACCTTCTTCCAGGACATATCCTCATGGATAGACGCTGCAGGCACATACTACATCGACCTGGGGGGCAAGATAAGGAACAGCCAGAGCAGCGAGCGGGGATACTTCCGCTTCGATGATATTGCGGCAGGGATATACAACCAGAGCGAGCCTGAGGCCAGGCTGTCATTCCCGGGGGTGAACATGAGCCTGGTCAAGGCAGCGACCCTGAGGTTCCAGGCCAGGGGAATAGACCCGGAACACTATGACTGCATTTATGTCAACGGATACCACATCGGCATGGCTGACTACCAGGAATACTCTGGGAGCGGAGACTGGGAGAACGTGAGCTTAGACGTTAACGCCATGTACCTCACTGAGGGAGAGAACCTTATTGAGCTCACCGGGGGCACGCCTGACGGATGCAACAGGACAGGTGACAACGACCAGTGGGAGGCCAGGAACCTTGAACTGGAGCTAGTTCATTCAGCAGAGCACCACCAGTACCTCAGGAGCAAGAGCATGCTCATAATGAGCGACGGCGAAGCCAACACGGTCATAGGGGACTGCCCGAACTACGGCTCTGGGGGGTGTCCCACTGTCCCCGGATGGCTCACGCCCTCAGAGGAGACCGTGGAGAGGGCTTGCGAGGCGCATGACAAATTCAACATAAGCATATACGCCATAGCATTCGGCAACGCGGGACAGGATGCCATAGACATGCTTCAGGAAGCTGCATGCTGCGACAACTGCACGCACTTCTACGTGAGCAATGACGCAGACGACCTCAAGGAGATATATTCGCAGATAGCCCAGGGCATAATAAACTCAAGCTGGGCTAACCAGACCCTTGAGGTCACCCAGGACATAGGAGTGATAAGCAACCTGTATCCAGACTCTTATATCAGGCTGAACTATACATCATTCATGGGGCCGCCTGAATACGGGGAGATTGTGTACAATTTCCAGACCAGCAGCTTCCTTGGCATGTCAGGGAACCAAACTGTCACTGACAACGCGACCATGACCAAGGAGGGTTGGTTCTTCGTGCCAGGGAACGTGGAGATAACAGAGGCCAAGGCAACCTCCTACTCTTCCCAGTTCTGGACTGACAGGCTTTACGTGAAGAACAGCTCCAGCCCGGAATGGGAAAGGGTTTTCTGGCTAGGGGACTATGTCGAGAGCAACTACTCAAGGGTCGGGGACCCCTTCACCGTCAACATACCAGTGGAGCACATTGGCTCTGGGAACAATTCTGTGAGGATAGGAGCGGGATACGGGCCTGAGAACGGCACCGGGGGCTCTCCGGACACGAGAATAATATACACCGGCAGGCTGTCAGGGATAGCCCTTGAGGGATATAGCGACGTCTTCCCGAGGGCAGAAGGAAGCACGTTCACGGTCCATTACGACACTGACGGGGACAATGTCTCAGACGGCTCGGTAACGGTTTCCATAGGACCCAACCCCTCTGACCAGTTCGACCCCATGAACGACTCCATAGACAACGCCTTCATGAGGCTCATGGATTCCCTGAACGTGGTGTGGGACTCCTCGCCCGGGTCAATTGGCTCCGGGACGCCGGAAGACCCGTATGACGCGTCCGTGGACAACCCCATAGACTTCCGGATAAGCGATGAGATTGACATTGACTCTGCAATGATTCAGGGCGTGCCGAGTCTCTGGGGACCGGTCAAGATTGAGGTGAGGGTATGGAATTAAGGCTTTCGCGGAGTGCCTCGGGCGTCAGATGCAAAAACACATTCAAAACCGGTATCATGAATGGTCAGGTATACTCCCTCATAGCCATACTACTGGCCATACCTGTCATGCTCTTCATAGCGTTCTATGTGACAGAGACCCAGAACATGAGATACGGCTCACTGGAGAGGATTGTGTCAGACCAGCTTCATGAGGTCGAGTCAGGACTTGAGAAGGATTTTGTCCAGGCCATGGGCATATCCGGAAAGAGGGCATTCCTCGCTGCCACTGACCAGGCCATCAGGAATGGGGTGCCGTTCGAAGACTCTGCGAATGTCATAGAGGAGCTCATCACCAACGGGACAATTCTCGGTGAGCAGGCATTCATCATGCGAAACCAGACCATACAGGAATGGATTGAAAAGATCAGCTCGCTCGAACTGGGCTTTGAGGTGGAGATAAGCTACACCAGCGTCTCTGTAAGGAGCCATGACGGAATGAATGCAGAGCTGGATGCCACCCTTATAATCAACGTTTCCGACTTCTCGGACATTGCGAGGATAAGCAGGGCTGCGGAGAAAGAGGTCGCCATATCCCTGAGCGGTGTGGAGGACCCGGTTTTCCCCCTCAACACCATGGGCTTCGTGAACAGGCTCCTGAGGCCTTATCCCTACCCCTACCACGCGATAAAGCTTGCCCAGGGCTCGGGAGGGCTTGGCAGCTGCTCGGGCGAGGCCACGTTCGACAGGAATGACCCCAATCCCTCTGAGAAGATACTGGTGACCGGGAACGCCTCAGGAGTGTCAGGGTTCCTGGGCGTGGTGACAGAAGGCACTGCCTCGCCCAGCGCCTCTTGCTATTTATCCAGCGCATCCGGAGCAGTGGACGCCGCCCAGAGGGCAATAGAATGGTCAGGCTACCAGGAGATTTACATAGACGCTGACAACAGGCAGCTCTGGTCGCTTCCTGTAAAGGAGGCCGCAGAGGAGGGGTATTACAGCATGTTCGGCTCCGGAGGTGGGCCTGACATATTAATGAGGATGGAGAATGACCTCTCCACCAGCGCCTCAGGCGGCATGGAGAGTTTTGTCAACCTTGAGGACCTGCAGTCAGAGGGAATAACTGTGAAGACAGGGCAGGTATCAGTAGATTACTTATACTTCTCAGACCAAACCATAACAGGGCAGGCGGTGAGGGGAATGCCCGGCTGGTTCAGTCTAAACGGTTACCACGCAGACAGGTACAATTTAACGGAGCTGATGTCATGAGGGCGGTCATAATCTTGCTGCTTTTGGCAGTGGCATCCATTGCAGGGATTTTCCTTCTAGATTACACAGGCACCCTTAGCTCATTTTTCGCGATTGATGAGCAGGGCGTCCGGGACATCCTGGAGAGCCAGTACCCGGACTCTGACCCAATCATAAACCAAACCGACAACTGCACCATATGCTCTGAGGAGGGGTGCAGGGACTACGGAAGCCCCTGTTGGCGTGTAATGGTCATAACAGGGGATAACCAGTCCAAGCAGGTCACGGAGATGATAATGGGCACCTCAGGAAGCATTGAGTCCAGCGAGACCCGTCCATGCACTGGCTGGTGGTGCGGCGCTGACCCCTGCGATTACATCCGCACAGAGAGCCAGGGGGATGCCACAATGACATACACCAACAGCGACTGCGGCTCCAGCGAGCTGAGCTGCGACCCATACTACGAGCGGTGCAGGCAGTGTGAGCTGGGGAGCGAATGCGTGGCAGTCATAGAGACCTCCCTCGATGGCTCCTCAACATACAGGTACGAGGTGCTCAGGACAGGCGAGCACGCGGAAATCAGTGAAGCAGAGGGTATTTGCAGGATATATTCAAGGGGAAGCCACATACACCAGGAGCCCATGAGCCCGGAGGAATGCGGCTCCCTGATGAGGGATAACACTGCCTGCTACGATGGGACCTGCGACTTCGTTCCCGGGTTCGATTTAATACCAGGCTGAATCAATATATATTCAGCAGTCCTGCACAGGAGCTCAAATGAAAGGGAAGAAGAAAACAAGGAAGCCCAGAAAAGAGAGGCAGGAGAAGCCCTCAAAAGAAAGGGACCTGGAGGAGATCCCGGGCCAGGTAAGCATAACCAGGTCCCCCTTCAAGCTGACCGGCAAGATAAAGTACCTCTCCACTGACATTGACAGCCTTCACAAGCTCGTTCTCGAGAAAGGGGTCATAAAGCTGGCAGACGCCGCGAAGAGGTTCAAGACCACCAAGAAGAACGTTGAGGACTGGGGAAACATACTCGAGGACCACAAGATGATAGAAATGCATTACCCGGTGGCAGGCGAGCCCACCCTCATGGCGCCGGGCTACCGAAAGCACAGGCACGATGGAAAGAACAAGCCAAAAGAAAAGAAAAAAGGCGGAAAGCCACACCTCCCGAAGCTGAAGCTCCCTGTCCCCAGGCTCACGAGAAAGAGGATGATGATAATGGCAGAGGTCGTTATCCTGGGGGAGCTCCTCATATACATATTCATGGTCAACCCGCACCTCAGGAACAACTTCATACCCACACTCAATTACCAGATATCCAACCTTCCCGCCAACATCATGAACCTTCCCGCATGGCTCTCCGGACTCGCGGGCTCCTTTTCAGGAAGCAACATGCTCATTAATCCCATCTATTTCGTCATAGCCATACTCCTGGTGGTATTCTGGGTGGCCGTGGTCATGATAAACAGGCGCAAGAAGAAGGCGAAGTAGGCAACCTCTTTTAAATACTGGCTTTCATATTAGTCTGGACCGAGTCATTTTAAAGGCAGTCAATATGAACAAAAAACCGGAATACCTGGGAAAGATGAAAAACTGGGTTGTGAACATGAGGATTCACGCTCCAGAGGGAATAAATGAACTCAATTATGTAACCGACTGCCTGCTAAATGAGGTCCCTGGCTTCAAGAGAATCATTGCGGGCAAGAAGAGAGGCGATGTTTATCCAGTCACGGCAGAGATAGAAGCAGATGATTATCAATCCCTGCAGGGAAAGATTAAGGAAGCCGGCAGCTACGTAATGAGCGCAAGGGTTAAGTGGCCAAAGAGATACTGGGAAACTGGAATATCTTCACGCGGAAAAGGAAACCGAAGGGAAATCATGAAGAGGCTCATGCAGAGCGAGAGATTTGATGTCGTATCAGCGAGAAATGATGATGCAAATGAGCAGATTCATCTGGGTTTCTGGGGCATAGAACCTGCTGATGCACTGTCTTTCTTCGGTGAGGACGCAAGCTTCGCTTACCTGGATGAGGGAGAAATTGACTATACGCACAGGATTTCCCTGCCTAACGGGTTCTCTGAGAAAGACCCCGAAGATATATCTGATGAGAATTCTGGAGCAGAATGTGGTGATGTTCTTTCAGGAAGCATTTCCAGAGAGAAGCCATACATGTTCAGTGATTCATATCTTACAATCGATGGAAAGAGGCTCCCTTCTGGATTAAGAATTGCAGGCCTTGATTTCAGGAACATTGAGCTTTTCCTCAGGGGCATTGAATCAAATCCGGTTTTCCTTGACAGCTATGGGAAGGGTGAGGTCGTACTCCATTATGGTGAAATGGGCTCAAAAGTGAAATATGTCATTGGAAAGACTGAGAACGGAGAGATATTTGCAAGGGACCAGAAGGGAATTTATAAGAATATCAGTGAATTGCCTGAAGAGCTTGCTGAAAGATTTGACAAAAGGAAAAGCATTTTGCGAAAAAAGGAAAGGCGTGAAAGACGGGCGAAGAACAGGAAGCGTAAAAAGTGAAACAGGCAGATTTATATAGTCTTTGATTAATTTCTCTCTAGAACAGTGACAACACCAGGAGACATGAAAACATGCATGAGAAAGAAAGGATACTGATACTGAACATTGACAGGGACGACGACCTCGGCAGGAAGGCCGGGGTAAGGGGGCCTGTGTTGGGAAAGAGCGATGTCGTGAAGGCAGCCACGGCACTGGCTGTCAAGGACCCAACTGACTCTGACTCCAACGCCATGTTCGAGGCCGCGAGGCTGTACGAGAGCATGAAAGGCAAATACCATACAGATGTGGCTGTCCTTACAGGAAGCGGCAACATCGGTGTGGAGTCAGACATGGAGGTGTCGAGGCAACTGGATTCTGTCCTCAGGAAACTCAAGCCTGACTATGCCCTGCTTGTCACGGACGGCAGCGAGGATGAGCACATAATGCCCATAATACAATCCAGGGTGCCCATACTTTCAGTAAACAGGCTGGTGGTGAGGCAGGCCGAGCAGCTGGAATCAGGTTACTACAAGATAAAGGACTTCATCGAGGAGTCGCTGGAAAACCCCAAGTACGCAAGGCTCATATTCGGTCTTCCGGCCATAGCGCTCATACTCTACGCACTGTTCGGCATAGAGGGCTGGAGAGTGGTCCTGGGAATATTCGGGACCTACCTGTTTCTCAAGGGATTCAAGCTCGACAACTACATACTGGCCGGAATAGGGGAACTGAAAAGCTCACTTTCCAAGCGAAGGTTCGCGTTCTTCAGCTATGTGGTGGGGATAGCGTTGGCGGTTCTTGGCACATTCAGGGGATACGAGTCAGCCCTCAGCTTCTGGGGCGTGGGCCTCCTGGAGACGGCCTCCGCGTTTACCATATCCGCGGTCTATCTCTTCTTCCTGGCGGGCTCGTTCGGTTGGATAGGAAGAAGCATATCAATGGGGATAAGGTCTGTCAAGGGAATCCTTGGAGTGATTATCTTCGGATTCGCGGTTTCCCTGGTGATTCATAACACTGCCCAGCTTATAATCGTCCCTGACCTCTCACTCGTGAACTTCCTGGCATCCATAGTGATAGGCTTCCTTCTCATCTTCGTTGCGCTTGTACTTGAGTGGAAGAGGTAGCTCTATTTCACCAAGCCCTCTCTGATTAAGAAATCTGCTATGAGTTCACCAGCCAGCTTATGACCTGATTCTGAGAAATGCAACCCATCTTCCCACAATGAGCTGTCGTTGAAAGAGGGACCAAAATCAAAGAACCTCAGACCATGCTCTTCTGAAAGGTTTTCCATGAATTCTCTTCCACTCTTTTTGTAATGCCACAGAAATCAACAGTGCAAGAATATTCTTCTTACCCTCACTTACCATATAGTCTCTTGGTCAGCGATTATTTATTAATTGATGAATTTCAATCGATAGTTTAATATCTCAAAATCTTCGAAATACTTGGGGTGTCAAATTTCCAACTCTCACTTTTGGTAGAAAAACTGTAATATAATAATAAATATATATTGGATAATATATTAACAAAAATGTTTTATATAAAAGATACTAAAAATGATGTTTTTGATAAACTATTTCTTTAAATATATATCATACAATATTTTTTCAACATTTATATATTATCAATACAATAAAATGGCAACAGAAATATATGCCTTGGTGAGAGTTGAGATGGAACAGGAACCCAAAAACAGCATACTGGAGGAGCTTTTCCTCAGGGAGAAACCTACCAGGATTCTGCTTGGCATGAGAACCCGGAAGGATTCCCCTGTATACGCCACCATACTCTCAAAGGAGGCTGACTGCACATATTCGCACACAATCAAGATACTCAATGTCTTCAAGAAGCTTGGAATCGTGGATTTCGAGAAGCATGGAAGGATAAAAACCGTAACCCTTACCAACAACGGAGAGGACATTGTGAGCCATCTTCAGGAGATGTTAAGGAAGTTCGGCAGCATAGAGAACGGAACCAAAGGCACCAAGAAAGGCAAGAAGTGAGACTTATTTCTCCGCAAAAGCGGACATCCACTTAAAACATTTTCCCCTAATTCGAATACATGGATAATGAAATAGACAATCTGCCTGTTATAGATTCCCAGGGTCTTTGGCCTTACGTAGGGAAAGAGATACGTGCCCGGGAAATGGACATGATGAGCAGATATTTCAGTGCCCTGAGCGAGGAAGAAAGAAAAGAGGGTCTAAAAGGAGTTCTGTTTCACGAAAGTATTATTGGATTCTGCGTTGATGTTGAGGGTTTCGGTAAATATGCAATGATTCCTTCCAGGGCATCATGGGTTCTCGGCCTTCCGGACAGCGAGGGAAATTTTGAGGACCATTTGTACGTGGACAGGAAACCATGATTTTCTTACCTTGTTTACAATGTTTAGGGTAGGGTATTTGCCATCAATCCAGCCAAAAAAGCACCTTTTTCCCGCGGGGATTTTCTGCATGATGCTGGTTTACGGGAAAATGTCCGAAAATGTGCCTTTTCGGACATAATATTAATAGGCAAAACGGACATAATATTCTAATGGAGAGGAAATCTTCTGAGATTCTCCAGGCCCTCATATTCCTGGGAATATTCATTGGCAACATTTTCCTGGCCAGCCGGTACTGGGCAAGGGAGGATGTAATAGGAACCTCCATATTCGTGCTTGTTTTCATTGCCTCTGGGGTGGCCTTTTTCGGGCATTTCATGGAATGGTGGAAGGTGCGCTGATGGGAGGGAGAAAGCTTCCGCGTTTCCTTACGCCCAACGAGGTTGCGGAGATGTTCAGGGTCTCCTCAGCGTCCCCAAGGGACAGCATGCTCCTCAAATGCATGTACTATCTTGGGCTAAGGAATTCCGAGGCCAGGGGCCTCCATATAGACGACATAGACACCATAAACAGCACGGTGAAGGTGGTCCAGGGAAAGGGAAAAAAGGACCGATACGTGCCCATTCCAGAGGGATTCTCAAAGGAGCTCAGGGCCTATATCGGGGAGAGGAAGGGACATGTCTTCGAGGGAAGGAGCAGCAGGGGCACAATATCTGACAGGCACATAAGGAGGATAGTCAAGGCTTATGCCGAAACCGCTGGCATACGCAGGTTCGAGGAGATACATCCCCACACCCTGAGGCACAGCTATGCCACGCATCTCCAGAATAACGGGGTGCCACTGAACATGATACAGAGCATGCTTGGGCACGAGAGGATTGAAACCACCACCATATACACCCACCTTGGCATTGACAAGGCAAGGGAATTCATCAATCAGGCATTCATAAAACCGCTACCAAGAGCTCCCAAAGACTTTGACAAGGTCTGACCTGCCCAAGATGTCCGGTTTTGCGGTTATTAGCTCTCACTTTTATTGAACCGAACCAAGATATAATAACATGGACGCAAAGCTGGTCAGGAAATACGTGAAAGAGAAGAAAAAGACATTTCTCGGAACTATTTTGCTTTTGCTTGTTCTTGCTTTTGAGACATACTACCTGAACTGCTACAGCATATACGTGCCGGGATTCTGCGAGATGTCATTCGTGCTTGTTGTGCTGGCAATAATCGTGGCCAATGTCTGGTTCTATTTCAGCGGTGGCGGGAGGAAGAAAAACGACAGCAAGCGGGCAATGTCCGGAAATGCGGGAAATAAGCCTCACATTTGCCAAAAGATTCTGTTATTATTTAATATAGCTTATAGAAGATATACTTGATAATAGTATCATCATAAACAATTCATTGCATAATAATACTAATTTAGTGTATATCATCATATATATTCTGCGGTATACAGTAATTTTCTACCAGAAGTGAGAGTTGGAAATTTGACACCCCAAGATATTTGCCACGGCGGGTAAGGAAGACTGAACGGTTTTAAGCAGGCGTGTGAGAATAGAGCACAGGTGAGTGATATGCCAGGGGTGACCGTGCGCAAGGTGCATGCCAAAACCATGCTTGTGAACAGCAGGATACCCGGCGTGAGATACGCGGTGAACCCGTACAGGGGGTGCTCACACGGGTGCGCATACTGCTATGCCGTATTCATGCAGCGCTATCATGCCAGGAGTGAGGGTTGGGGCATGTATGTTGACGTCAAGGTTAACGCTCCCGAGGTCCTGGAAAGGGATATCAGGGGACTCGGGCCCACAGGAAAGGGTCCGGTTATCTTGTCCAGCGTGTGCGACCCGTATCTTCCCGAGGAAAGTGAGTACAGGATTACCAGAAGGCTTCTGGCCATGCTGCTCAACAACGGTTTTCCGGTGAGCATACTCACCAAGTCAGGTCTGGTGACCAGGGATAAAGACATAATGAAAGGCCACCGGAAGGTTGAAGCAGGGCTCACGATAACAGGGCTCTATGAGAATGCCAGGAGGCTGCTGGAGCCCAGGGCGAGCCCCCACAAGGTGAGGATTGAGGCCCTGAGGGAGCTTCATGAGGAGGGGATATACACATGGGCATTCCTGGGCCCGGTGCTTCCGGGACTCACTGACGTTGGAATGGTTTTCAGGGACCTTGATGGAATAGTTGATTATGTGCTGGTGGATAAACTGAACCTGAAGAAGGGCACATGGGAAAGGTTTGAGCCTTTCATGTCGAGGAATTTCCCGAGCCTGCTTCCTGCCTACAGGAACATTCATCATGGAAACCAGGACTTCTGGGACAGCCTCTGGCCGGAGATTGGCAGGCTTGCAAGGAGGCATGATGTGAGGGTCAAGGTCGTCTGAAGGTGAGCCTCTTTTTATTCCTCAGCGATAAGCAGTAAGCATGGTTTTCGATATTCTGAGGAAACTCGAACTGGAGGGAACCCTCGGCAGGTGCCACCTGACCCTGAGGGACAGCAGGAAGCCTGGTGGAACCCGGATAATACTGGGCAGCGAGCTCACCAGGGTCAGCAGAGAGCGCATTGAGCTCCTTGGGGGAGAATCACTATATGAGGCCTTCAGGATTCCGCTTGAAAGCATACAGGAGATCAGGCTCGAGGGAAGGCCTGTCTTCAGGCGGAGGAGCTCCATAAAGAGAATACACATGAGGAAATGAGGCTTTCCTAACGCTTATTAATCACGGATGTATATCCTGGTCAGGGTTGAGAATGCCAAGGGAGATTTCTGTCGGGGATGTGGAAATATGCTGGCTCGGTCACGCCGGTTTCATGCTGAAGTCAGGAAACGCAGTGGTGTACATAGACCCGTACAAGGTCTCGCACGGTGAAAAGGCAGACATGATACTCGTAACGCATGAACATTACGACCACTGCGACCCTGGCTCTGTCAGCGTGCTCTCTGGCAAGGGCACCCTTGTTGTGGCACCCAAGTCATGCAGGGGAAAGCTTTCCAAGTTCAGGGAAATAAAAATTGGAGATTCAGTCATCGAGCAAGGGATAAAGGTAATGGTGGTGGATGCCTACAACAAGGAGAAGCAGTTCCACCCAAGGGGGTCGGGCGTAGGATACCTGGTTACCATGGGCGAGACCGTGATTTATCACGCTGGCGACACGGACAGGATTCCCGAGATGAGCGAGCTCGGTCATGTGAACGTGGCGCTCCTGCCTGTTGGAGGGACCTACACCATGGATGTGCAGGAGGCAGCCATGGCGGCTGAGGCCGTGGGGGCTGAGATAACCATTCCCATGCACTGGGGAACGGTTGTGGGAACACAGAGCGACGCGGAGAGGCTCAAGAAGCTCTGCAAGACCAGGGTGGAGGTCCTCTCATAGGCCTCTTTTAAATAGAGGTGCGCCAATTCTTACTGGAAAGGGGGATGATTCCATGGCACAAAGCAAGAAAGTCAGGGTTTACTCAACCCCATTCTGCCCATGGTGCGTAAAGGCCAAGGAATTCCTCAAGGAGCATGGAATCGAGTTCGAGGAAATCGATGTTTCACAAGACCAGGAGGCCGCCCACAGGATGGTGGAGGGCTCTGGGCAGACAGGCGTGCCTGTCATCGAGATATCAGGCGAGTTCGTGGTTGGATTTGACAGGACCAGGATTTCAGAGCTCCTGGGAATAAAGGAATGATTCAATGGATCCCAAGGTTTTCGCCAGGAAAGCACTCAGTCAGATGACATCCAGCAGGCAGAATATTGTAATGCTTGTTCTGGGAATACTCATTATATTCTTCGGCTCTTATGCCATGACCGGGTACCTGGTGGGGAATCCACCTGTCCGGGACAATCCCGCCGCGGGATTCCCATCTTTCATTGACAACGGCGGGGAAATCTGCACCATTGACGGGAAGCCTGTCATAAGGATGTACTCAACCACCACATGCCCGCACTGCAGCTGGATTAAGGGCACCTTTGACGACATGGCCAGGGAATACGTCAGCCAGGGCAAGCTTGCAGCAATGCACTGGGAGCTAGACGTAAGGGATGATTCACTTACGCTTCAGAAGGAGAACAGCATCCCCCAGGAGGAGATAGACCTCTTCCTCAGCAACAGCAATGGCGGAGGAGTTCCCACATATGTCATGGGATGCAGGTACTCCAGGCTCGGTAACGCGCATGAGGGCCAGGGAGGGCTTCCAGCAGAGGAGGCGGAATTCCGCGCCCTCATAGAGCACCTCATAAAGGAAACCTCCCGGTAATCCCCGCGGGATAAACAATCTTTTTAAGCTTTTTGTTCAGAATTGCGCATGGAGACTGAATATTTCTCCCAGATAATGTACGAGGATGATATCCAACTTATCGGCAGGAAGGCTCCTGTAAGGATGTTCGAAGACTGCTACTTTGTCATGGGAGACTACGATGAAGGTATCCGGAAAGAGATTGGGGTTTATTGTTACGGGGGCAGCCTGAAAGGCGAGAGGGACGTGTATACATTCAGGCTCACAATCCCGCAGGAAAGAGTCTTTGAAATGCTGGGCGAAAATGAAGGGAGAGAATTCCTTGAAGACCTAAAGAAGCTCAGCGCTGGTCACGAGAATGAGGGCAGCCTTGGCTCGTGACTCACTTCAGCTTTACGGCAGTGCCGTACGCGAGAATCTCTGCAGAGCCCGCCATGACCGCCGCGGTGCTAAGCCTCACACCGATTACAGCATCTGACCTGAGCCTTTTCGCGTTGGCTTCCATCCTCTTCATGGCCTCTGCCCTGGCCTCCTGGAGCATCTCGGTGTAACCACCCTGCTCGCCTCCGACAATCCCCCTGAAGGCAGCTCCTATGTCCTTGCCGATGTGTTTGGCCCTGACCGTGTTGCCTGTTACTGGCCCGAGAATCTCTTTAATATTCTTTCCCGGAACCTCATAGCCTGTGGTTATTATCATCATACCACCTCATTAGCTTGTGGCCTTCTTTTGGCATTCTGGCTTATAAAGCGTATCTTTTCCCTTCGGGAAAGGCCCTTTATCCCAGCCTCCCGCTTCTGGGCTTCTGACCTGCTCTCTGCAGGCTCTGAGAAAACAAGCCTGAAGGGCCGGCGGGATTTCACGTATTTGGACCCCCTTCCAGAAGAATGCGCCTTCATCCTATTGTCCAGGTCATTGGTTACTCCCGTATACAGGGAGCCGTCAGCGCACCTTAGTATGTAAACCCTCCAGTCCATGCTTGATATATCCCATTCGAGATTATATGATTTCGTGGCCCATTTATAAAACTGCGGGCAACAGCATAGTTATGCCCTACAAGACGCTTCTGGACAGGAACCTGGAGGAAGCCAGGATGAAGCTTGTCACCTTCCCTCAGGACACACTGGCAATAGTATACGTGGGTCGGGATGATGATGGTAACCGAGAAATCTGGAATATCAGGTACAGCCTGGTATTGGGCGAAAGGGGCTATGCCCTCAGGACTGTGGGTAGCGAGACCCCTCATATAGTGGATGACAAATCCCTCAACAGCAGCAGCAAGAAGAATGCTTGGCTGGAGGGATTCATGACCCTCGCTGATGACGTTGAGGGGGCCATGGACAGCCTTCCTATAAGGCCTGTTGACGCCGAGGAGATTAGGGGCAGACTCAGGGAATACCATGGGGAGATTTACCCGGATAAATAATATTGCTTAACCATACTTTTGATTCCCCGTATAAAGCTACCAGGATTCACATCCGTGTCATCCTGAATTTTACATGCTCTGGCGATTAATCATGCAGTGCAAGGAGCGCTCCTCTTCATTTGGGCATAGCTAAGGTAATGCCAGATTTTTAAAGCGGGGGGAGGATTAGGTTCATGACCAATAAGAAAACTGAATAGCCTTCCTGGGCTTCTTCAAGGCAGTGCTTTGGCCGGCCTTCCTGGTGCACGGAGTGCTCCTTTTCATGTGGGCATGAGCCGGGAGTCCAAGGTTCGGTATATGAATCATAAAACGAGCCAAGTAATAATGTGCCCGAAGTTATTGCGCATTGAAAAGAGATGATTGCATGAAACTCAAGGCAGGCATATTCCTGGTAATCATTCTGGTGATACTCGGGGGCTTACTGGCGGCGCAGAGCATCCCTCGGTTCCTCTCATCAGTCCCAGAGATATCAGGAACAGGGGACATACTTCCTGATGAGCAGGGCCTCCGGAGGTTTGGGATGGAAATCAGCGGGCTGAGCTGCCGGACAGAGGATTATGAGACCGGAGCCCGCGCCTCTCTGGCTCAGTACAGCTTCTGCAACTTCACCATCACCAGCCTGAACGGCACCGAGGTCATCCTCGAGGTAAAGAAATACACAAACATGGAGGACAGGACAGGCGCTTACCAGTACGAATCCTCCCACCTCTTCGGCCAGGAGGGGCTGATTAGCGAGAACGAGTACGGGGACCTGAGCAGGTTCAGGGTCAGCAGCGAGGATGACTACATGGGACACCTCAATAATCCGGGTGTCTACTATTACCACCTCTGGATATGCAAGGACCTGTATCTCATCCACGTCACCTCAAGCGGGACCGTGGAGGCAGAGGACGAGGTTGCCTCTGTCGGGGAGCACATACTTTCTCAGTTCAGCCGGATATAGGAAAAGGCGTTTTCTATCCTTGCGAATGAAGCTTTCTGAGCCTTTTCAGGTCTTCGCGGATGTTCCTCTCCAAATTATCAGGGTTGGAGCACAATTCCCTGTACTCTTTCCTGAGCCCGTTGGAGATGATGTATTCACGGACCTCCTTCAGTTTGGCATCATGCGGGGAACCGAATACAGGTACTATCACGTTTGACCTGAGGAGCTCCAGCCTCTTCTCCTTGTTCATGGGCATTCTGCTCCTGCTCATAGCAAAAGATAGCCCTTCGCTTTGGCTCTTGTTCAGCCGGATCCCGAGGGCAATCAAATCCCGCCTGAGGGCATGGTATGGGTCGGAAAGCCCTCCGTAGTATTCAGATAGTGAACCATTATCATAGCAGGCTTCCAGCACCTTTGCAGTGCTCAGGCTCCCGTCGCCAGTGCTTCCGGTTATCCCGAACACCGGCCGGAGAACCTCTTTCATGAGCTTGTTCCTCCTGGATCTGGATTCCCTGACTTTCTTCCTTCTGCTGCGCACATTGTCCAGGTAATCACGCCTCGAATCAGCCGCCGCCTCGTGGTCAATGCACTGCCTGGCCCTCTCTAGCCTGTCCCTGTAGGACGGGTCTGTGTTATACCTGTGCCAGGCGGATATTCTTCTTGCCTCTGCTCCACTGACTTCTGTCTCCTGGAGGAAGCCGCTATCCAGCATGGCCCCAATCTCTTCTTCGGACAGGCCGTATCTATCGATGTCCCGGCGCATGAACTTCATATCATCCAGCCCGTAGGAGACTATGGCACAAAGCTGCTCCACCCCGTCCATTCCCATCCTGTCCTCCAGGACTGAACGAACACTCTTCAGCATCATGGTGTAGGCTTCCATGCCTGATTGTCACGAATAAATAATAAAAATGCTTCCTGAACCAGAAATGAGAAGAGCCCCGGGAGGGTCGCCAATTAGCCCTGTACAATCAACGCATATCGCTTTTTCGATATCTGTATATGGCTGGATTCGCACAGCCAATTGGCTTCTGGAAGGCGGGATCCAGCCATTGTATGTTTTTAACCATGTATATGCAGGCGCAGAGGTTCAGGAAGAAGCAGGCCCTCAGCACGGTTGTCCTGATGCTTCTGGGTGCATGGCTGATATGGATGAGCTTTGTTTGATAAGCCCTGAAGTGAGAGAATTTCATGGAAGAGATGACCTCAGATTTCCGGTATTCTGTCTCCGGTCCCGAGTGAATGCATGAATCGGGGGTGTGGATTTGGTGCCGCTTTCTTGCAGTTCAGTCAGATGCAAGCCATTCCCAGACGGGCATTATCTTTATTTTTTTACCGTCCACCAAAAATTCATCTTTCTGTTTGTATGTCAGAACGAGCCCTTCATTCAGCTTAAGCCCTTTCATGGCTCCAAGAATGCCTTTTATTTCTCTGTCCTTGTTTTCCTCATTGAGCTCAAAGCACACCTGGATTGCATGTGTTATTTTGCCCCTTTCCTTGACAATGAAATCGCATTCGCATTCCATTTGGAAATAGAAAATCTCTCTAAACTTTCTCCTTAGCCCAAGAAAAACAACATTCTCGAGCATTCTTCCTTTGTCCTTGGAGAAGGAAGTTGAGTTGTTGTGAGAAAGCCCGTTGTCAATGGAATAAACCTTTTTGGGATTGACCAGCTGCTGCTTATACGAATAACTAAAACGGGGAACAGTAAATATCAGATAAGCGTCTTCAAAGAAAGATATATAATCTATGACGCTCTGCACTGATTTTATTTCGAACGCTTTCTTTATGGAATTGAAGGAAAATTTCTTTCCTGCGCTGCTAATCATATGCATCGCAATCTTATTCAGCATATTCGTGTTTTTTATCCCGAACCTCACGGCAATATCCTTCATTACAACATCCGATAGCAGTTCGTGCAGTATTGCAGGATTCTGCTTTTTTATATATTCAGGAAAGCCCCCCGTATATAAATACTTCTCAAAAGATTTGATGGACGGAGATTCTTTTTTCATGTCAAGGAACTCTCTGAATGAGAAAGGGAACATTTCCACCTGCAAATGCCTTCCGGTAAGCCTTGTGCCAAGCTCGCGGCTTAGAAGAGAGGCGTTGGAACCGGTTATCACTATTCTTTCCTTTCTGTCAATAAGGTATCTTATAAACTTCTCCCACTTGTCAACATTCTGAATCTCATCAAAAAAATAAATCCCTTTCTCACCGTGAAGCTCTTTCGCTATTTCGTCTGCCCTGTTAAAATCCTGAAGCTCAAAATCCTCGAGCCGGGGGTCTTCGAGATTAAGATAGTATCCGACCTTCTGCTTTTTCAGTAGCTGGTTGAGAAAAGTACTCTTTCCGCATCTTCTTATGCCGGTAATTATAATGGCAAAGGAATCCACTATTTTTATCTCAGCTTCCCTTGGAGTCCCCTGGCTTGCCTTGTCCAGGAATCCTCTCTGAGAGATTAATACTTCCTTAAGCGACTCTTTTGTTATCATGATTAGGCTTGGACAGGCATATATTTATATGTTACTATTTACAATAGAAACTAGCTTCTATTCAGGATGGACAACAAACGACATCAGAACAGACCCACAACTGAGGACTGCCGGGGAAGGCCTTCCCATACTTGAAGCCCCGGGAGGGATTTGAACCCCCGACCTGTTGGTCTCTCGACGCTGAGTTGCAATCATTATGCCGTGGAAGCTGCCCTAGCCGAAGCGAGGGCAAGCTCCTTTTGGCTCCAGCCTTTCCTGAAAAAAGCTGGTCATGCGACCGTCTTACTGTCATCCCTTCTCAACCCCGTTAGCGACAATGCGTGAGCAAGGCCGCACCGGGGCGCTTGCGGCAGGCAAAGCCTACCGAAGGAAGGTCAATAGACCAACGTTACAAGCCAACCGCTCTGCCAACTGAGCTACCGAGGCTTTCCGCGAAGTGCTGGGCAAAGGCCTGCCTTTCGCGGTTTACAAATATACTGCGCATTGTTTATAAATAAATGAGCTCATTTTCCGGGCCTGGGGAATTTCCCTTTTCCGGGCGAGCCGGGTTCATGGGCCCTTACCTGGCTCAGGATGCGGGCGGCTTTGCTGCGCAACTCAGAGACTGTACCGGTGTTCTTAATCAAGTATCGCCTGAACTTTCTGGTAATGAGAAGGGACCGCATGCCCCTCTGGAGCTCTCTCCTGTCCCTCCACTCGAACTCAGACCAGCGGGCCGGATCGCGGGGACTTGCCCTTCTCCTGAGCCTGCCGTACCTGAGCTTCCTGGCGCTCTCCACCACCACGAGGTATATCTCCCCGTGCCTGGCAAGGAGATGGACCTCCCTGAGGTTCCTTGGCCCCTCCACGCAGATGATGCCTGAAGGGGATGACTCTATCCTGCTCTCCAGCAGCCTCACCGGGGCGTCTGGCCCGTATTCCTTTCTCAACTGCCTGGCCACGAACTCTGAGCTCTCTGCGGTCAGGTCCATTCCCCTCTTGAGGACCTCGTCCCTGACAATGTTGCCTGATATGAAGGTGGGGATTTTCCTTCTCTTGAATTCCCTGGACACCTCTGACTTCCCGGAGCCAGGAAGCCCAGTGACCACAATAATCTTTCTCATGTGCCATCACGCGCCGGTCTCAGAAACCGATACTCATTATATACCATTCTTACTATAATAAATTATGGTGTTCGAGCTTGTCATAACGCTTTTCAGGGAACTGTCCCAGATACACATAATCCTGCTAATGGCTGTGTTCCTGGTATTCATAGCCTTTGCCTACAAGGCGTTCCAGGTCCTGATAAAGGGCTTCATGGTCGGGGTCATATCAGCGTCATTTCCCGTGATAGCCACGCTGCTGGGTCTGGACGTGCCGCTCACAATAAACAACATCGTCTGGTTCGCCATACTCGGGGTATCATCGTTCCTGCTGTACCACACCATGTCAGGAGGTGTCAGGATGATGAGGCTAATCTACAGGCCGTTCGGACGGATGTTCAGGAAAAAGACCCCAGTCGTTCAGAAGATAATCATCAGGGAAAGGGAATCCTCTTCCTCATCATCCTAGTAGTGGAAATCCCTCACCACCGCGTTCTCCCCCCTGCCCAGGCTAAGGTAGCAGTATATCCCTGCCTTTCCCAGTGAAGCCTGGCCTGACCACTCCCGGCCCCCGAATGACACTGTCATGTCGAATGCCTCAGGGAGCCCTGTGAAAGAGAGGCTTGCGGTTTCAGTGTCATCCAGTTCAATTTCCTGCCCATCCCCATCAACGGAAAGGTATAGAGAGACCCGCCTCCCGAGCCAGTTTCCCGCCTCCAGGCTCACATAACCGGGATTTCCCGGGTCGGGCAGTATGACCACCCACAGGGCCTCCATATCAGAGTATCTTTCAGCGCTGTTATTGCGGGCGAAATCAAGGAACTCGCCAAGCTTTTGGGTATCCTGGTCTTCTGCGAGGGCAAGATTCAGGGCGTGGGGTATCTCCCTCTCAAGGTTGTCCGCCAGAGGGCTGAGCCCAGTGTCCCTGGGGGCCGAATGCACGGCAATCTGGGGGAGTCCAAGGAAGAAAAGGGTGCACAATAGCATGGCCCCCAGTATGAAGAACTGGCCCTTAAGCCGGCGCGGCATAGAGCCTCACCTCCAATGGGCTGAAAGATGAATCCCCTGCCAGGAGATAGGGGAATACCATGGTATTGCCTTCTGAAAGTGCCTGACCCTGGCACCCGCCCGAGGGATAGCACAACTGCACGGAATGAGCAAAACCAGGAAGGTTGACGCTGTCCTCGATGCCCGGGGCGTCTCCTGAATAAGCAAGCTCCCTCAGTGACCCGCCGTCATCAAGCCCTGGCAGTATGTGGGAGAAATCCGCCTCAGCGAATGCTGCCTGTTTCGGAATGCTTCCTGAAAGATACGCCATGAACCCCACCAAGAGCAGACCGGCGAGAAGGGCCTCGAGCATGAAGACATAGCCTCGCATGCTTAATGTATTGCGGGAGTGACTAAAATACTTGGCCCCTAGAACTCATATCCGTATATGTTCGCCTTTACCTGAATAATCTCTGATAGGGGGGTCTGGCGGACGTCCTCCAGGTCGATGCTGAGTGTGACCTCGCCGCTCCTTATGCCGGAAACCAGGTACCTTGCATCAGGCTCCCTGAAGACCGGGATTAGGCGGTCTGAAATATGGTCATAGGCGTACCTTGGACGGCATACGTCTCCGCCCTGGATAACCCGGACCGGGTACCCTGAGCTTGTCTTTCCCCACACCATGGAGTAATTCCCTATGTCCTCAGCCGGGTCCTCGAAATCTATTATGTCAGCCCCTGCCTTTCTTGCCATGTCAAGGTTCGTGCCTGCCATGCTTAAGGATTCAGGGAATGGCTTTTATTTCTTGCGGAACCAAAGGGGGTCCAAATATTAACATACAGGGCGAATAATATACATGGACTTCCGCTCTGTGGCGTCTTATGTGGGGACACTGCTCGAGATACTTGGAATCATTATCCTGGTGCCTGTTTTCATTTCATGGCTTTTCGGCGACGGGATGCATACTGGCTTCTTCATCGGGGCTGTCATAGCTTTCATATCCGGCACCTTCCTCGAGAGGAGGTTTCCCAAAGAGGAGCTCACCATGAGCGCGGCCATGGTCATCGCCGCACTGTCATTCCTCGTTGTATCGCTGGTAGGGGCAATCCCATATCTGTTCTATATGGACCCCCTGAACTCGCTCTTCGAGTCTGTGTCCGGCTTCACCACCACCGGGCTCACGGTTGTGAATCCCGAGGCCCTGCCCGCGAGCCTCCTCTTCTGGCGCTCCCTGTCCCAGTGGATAGGGGGAGTGGGAATCATCATAATCTTCCTGATACTGGTGAGCTCTCCCGGGATGTCATCTTACTATCTTTACAAGGCAGAGGGAGGCTCAGGCATGATAGAAGCTGGAGTGAGGAGCACTGTCAGAAGGGTGCTGATGATATACTCCCTCTACACAGGGGCTGGCATGCTCCTGTTCGCCCTTGCGGGCATGCCGGTCTTCGAGGCAGTGCTCAACGGAATAACAGGGATAGCCACGGGCGGGTTCACCACCAGGGCTGACTCAATCGCGGCCTACGGGAATATCTACATAGAGGTCATTGCCATCGCGCTGATGACGCTTGGGGCAACTTCCTTCTTCGTGCACGCAAGGCTCTGGAGGGGGAGGTTCAGGGAATACCTGAGGAACCCTGAGACCAGGCTGTTCTGGATAATGCTCGCGGCCTTCTCTGCATTGATGGCACTCTCCTACTCCGCAAGCCCCGAGCCCATCAGGAGCGGGGTGTTCCAGGCTTTCTCCGCCCTGACTGGTACGGGTTTCAGCAACGCGGCAGTCGAAGGCGGGCTCACCAAGGTTCTCATAATCGTGCTCATGGTGGTGGGTGGCTATGCGGGCTCCACTGCAGGAGGAATCAAGCTAATCCGCTCGGGCATAATACTCAGGGCCCTTCCCTGGATGGGAAAGAAGATATCACTCCCCCAGGAGGCCGTCGTCCCATTCAAGATAGGGGGAAAGGTCATAAAGGAGGGCGACCTTTCAATAATAGCGCTTTTCACCACCATTTACCTGATAGTGCTGGGCGCAAGCTCACTCGGCCTTACCTTCATGGGATATTCCCCCCTTGACTCAGTGTTCACGGTGGCGTCTGCTGAAGGTACAGTGGGGCTCTCTGTGGTGCCCCTGGAGGACATGAATCCCGCAGGAAAGGGGATTCTGATTGTGAACATGCTCCTCGGCAGGCTGGAGATAATCCCCTTCCTTGTGCTGATGTACATAGGTTTCAGCGCCATGCTTCATCATGCCAGGGGTTTCAGGCCGGGAAGGCCTGGGCCGAGAAAGAAAAAGGATTAAAGTGAATAATACAAACATTAACAATGCTTCTCCAAATGTATGAGCGTCTTCTTGGTTACATGGGCCCCCAGAGATGGTGGCCAGTCAGCCATGGTTTCAGGCCCCCTGAGTGGGAGATTATGGTCGGGGCTGTTCTCACGCAGAACACGAACTGGGATAATGTCGAGAAGGCCCTCACCAACATCGAGAGAGCCGGGATTAAGGACAGGGAATCCCTCCTTTCGCTCAGTAACCAGGAGCTTGCAGAGCTCATAAGGCCCAGCGGCTACTACAACCAGAAGGCAAGGAAGCTGAAGGGGCTGGCAGGTTTCAGTGGGGAGCTCAACAGGAAGAACCTCCTCTCCCTCTGGGGAATAGGCCCGGAGACAGCTGACTCCATACTGCTTTATACCATGAACAAGGCGTTCTTCGTCATTGACGCCTACACCCTGAGGATATTCTCGAGGCTGGAGCTCATGGAAAAGGGCTCCTCATACGAGAAGGCCCGGGAATTCTTCGAGAACAGGCTTCCGAGAGACCCCAGGCTGTACCGGGAGTTCCACGCCCTGCTCGTGGAGATGGGCAAGAGGTTCTGCAGGCCAAGGCCCCTCTGCGGGGAATGCCCCATGTCAGAGTTCTGCAGGTATGAAGGCAGGACAGACAGGGTTTAGGTGACAAGTGGACGGCATGGCTGGATTATCGAACACCGGACAGGTCTACAGGGATTTCATAGGCAGGGACAGCGCTTCCCTGGGCATCCGCGGAAAGCTCGATTCGCTGGCAAGGCTTTACCGGGAGCTGACCGAACTTGAGATACTCGAGCACGGGAATGAGTTCAGAGAAACCTACCTTCACAGGGCCTGCCAGAGGCTTAGTGTCAGGGTAAAGCATATCTCGTCTGACCTGGATGGCGGACTGCCTGAAGTAATGGATGGCTTCGAGGAAGCCCTTACCCGAAGATTCGGGAAAGAGAGGGCGCTTGGCATCCATACAGCTTACTCCAGCCAGATGGAGGACGCCAGGAGAAGGCTATCTAATCTATAAGGCCAAGGTGCCTGCAGGCCTCAAGGAGCCCCCATGCGTATATGACGGCCTCGAAGGCCCTGACCAGGTCACCTTTCTCAAGGAAATGCGAGCAGTCGCTGATGTATGCCACAATGTTCTCCCTTATCGGATTAAGGTCTTTATCCGGAAGCTTCCCGGTCGGTGAGAAGGAAGAGAACTCCTTCCTGAGCCTCTCCAGCCATTTCTCTGTCTCACTCCTGAGGGTTCCCTCTGTGCCCATTCTTACACCTGACTAGACATGGATTGTAGTTAAATAACTTTTTCGTCATATATCAAAAACAGGGTGGTCATTCTTGGGAGAATACACGGTAAAGCTCGATTCTGTATCTTCAGGCGTTCACGGTGTGGGCCAGAAGGCAAAAAGGCTTGGAGGGCTGCTGTCGACAGGCCTTCCTGTACCATCGGGTTTTGTCATCAATGAGAGCGCTCTTGAGAAATTCCTCAAGCACAACAAGATACTCAGCAGGATATCAGGGATGGTCGAGGAGTCGCATTCAGCAGGAGCCGGAAGGCTCAAGGAAATATCCGAGCACATACAGGGCATGATTATCAACGGCATAATGCCGGACTTCCTTGACTCCGCCATAAAGGGGGAATACCAGGACCTCTCCATCGGAAGGGAGGCCAAGGAGATTGGGGGGGCGGCCCTTGACCTCATCAGAGCGGGCAGGGACAGCGTTTTCGTTACAGTTAGGCCCTCCCCTTCCTCAGGGGGCCTTCCTTCAGCCAATTTCACCGGCCAGATGAAGACCCTCGTAGGGCTCAGGGGTCACCAGACCATTATAGACGCCATAAAGGAGAGCTGGGCATCCCTGTTCAGCATCAGGGCCATGCTCTACAGAAAGAGGAAAAGGATGCAGGATGTTCCGTCCATGGCCGTAATTGTCCAGAAATCGCTCGAGCCAGAGAAGGCTGGTTTCGCATACACCTCGGTTCCAGAGACCGGGGACAGTTCCATGGTGTTAATCGAGGGCTCATGGGGATACTCCGAGTCCATAATATCGGGCGTGGTTTCTCCTGACGAGTTCCTGGTGAGCAAGGAGACAGGGGAAGTGGTGAGCAAGACCGTGAGGAAAAAGCCATGGCTCAAGAGGATAAACGAGATGACAGGAAAGATAAGCCGGGAGCCCGTGTTCAGGGAGAGGATTGAGGCTGAGATAATCAACCCAAAGGAAATAAAGAAGATAATGGACCTGTCAGCCAGAGTGGAAAAGCATTTTGGCGGCCATCCCCAGCTCATAGAGTGGGCAGTGGAAAGGGGAAGGGTTTTCCTTATCGATGCCGGTCACATACCAAACTACGGGTACTCAGGGGAGCAGCAGGAAGAGCCTGAGCAGGGAAGGGAGCTTGCATCAGGTATATGCGTGTTCAGGGGACATGCGAGGGGCACGGTTCGGGTGTTCAGCTCAATAAGCGACATGGAGAGGATTGAGAAAGGGGACATACTGGTCACCAGGATGACCATACCAGAGCTGGTTCCTGTTTTCGGCATTATAGGTGGCGTGGTGACAGAGGAGGGCTCGAGGTCATGCCATGCTGCCATGCTGGCGAGGGAGTTCGGGGTTCCCTGCGTGGTGCTCGCAAAGGGGGCCGTGTCCGGAGCACAGGAAGGCCAGCAGGCTGTTCTTGACGCAACCTCTGGGAGGCTGCTAATGCATGATGAATCCCGGCCACAGGGACCCGGCCAGGCGTTCGGCCAGCAGGAGGGTTTCCCGCCCCAAAACCAATTCGCGGGCTGGCAGAATTTGCACCCAGACCAGGCCCATGGAATGCCGGATTCGTATGGGAAATCCCGCACCGATAATCCCCCGGATTCAATGCATAATCCCCCCGGGATTGACCCACAAAACCAGCGGGATTTGCCTGATGACGGGGTCACTGCAACGGGGATTAAGGCCATAGTTTCCATTCCCTCCGGCATTGGAGATACTCCCGGGCTTGCCGACGGAGTGGGACTGGTCAGGGCGGAGCACATAATCACAGAGACAGGAAAGCATCCCTTCTACGTCATAAGGCACAACCCAGAGGAGGTCATCAGATCCCTTGTCTCCAGCCTCAGCCGGATAGCCAAGGCATTCTATCCCAAGCCTGTATGGTACAGGTCAATTGACATAAGGTCTGACGAGTTCAGGGAGCTGGAGGGCGGGCAGTTCGAGCCCTCGGAGAACAACCCCATAATGGGGTGGCACGGGATAAGGAGGAGCCTTGACCAGCCCGAGCTGCTGAAGATTGAGATAGAGATTATAGAGAGACTCTACAGGGAGGGATTATCCAATATCGCCCTGGGCATCCCCTTCCTCTCAAGCGTTGAGGAGCTCAGGGCGGTCAGGTCAATGTGCAAGCAGCCCATCAAGATAGGGGTCATGGTGGAGACCCCCTCTGCCGGACTGCAGATAGACAAGCTCTGCAGAGAAGGGATTGCCTTTGCCGCCATAGGCCTGAACGACCTTACCCAGCTCACCCTGGGAGTGGACAGGGAGAACTCCAGCATATCAAAGCTCTACTCAGAGCTTAACCCCGCGGTGATTAACCTCATGAAGCACGTCCTGAGGACCTGCAGGGAATTCTCTGTGGAGACCTCTGTGTACGGGGACTTCGTGACTGACCCGGGCATAGCCGAGTCACTGGTCAAGCTGGGCGTGGGCTCCATATCAACAGAGGCCGAGAACATCCAGGAAGTTCGGGGGATTATCTCAAGGGCTGAGAGAAGGATAATCCTTGAGAACATGCGTGAAAGGCAGAACGGTTAAAAAGCTTTCTGGGACCGGATTGTTTATGAGAGAACCTGTCCTGCCTCAGCTGCACGGTGATAAGGCCATCGGATACAGGGATGCGCTTAGAGAGGCACACGAATACTGCAACTCGCTTGTTGCAGACCTGGCTGAATTCGATGGTGATGGCATGCCTGGCTGCATGTACTTCCTGAGGCACGCTATGGTAATGGAGGCAAGGGAAGCTAAAAAGCGGTTCGAGGAGCTCCTGGTTACTGATGATTACGGAACCGGGGAAGACATCAACAGAGCGAGGATTCATGGAGCAAGGATGTGCAGGGGGTTTGAATGCAGCTATGACATCATGGTAAGGGACACCATGCCATGGGAAAAATCAGAACCGAAAAGTATTTAAATACGTATTGTGTTACTAATATTTAGTAACAACAGATGGAGATTATTATGGAAAAGGGGATTCTGGGTATGGTGGCGTTCTGCCTCATGGCTGTGGCAATGCTCAGCCCTGCGGTTTCCGCGATGGCTGAGATAGATCATGTCACCATTTCGCCTACGTACCCCGATGCATGGGACGACATGACCTGCAACGCCCATGTGAGTGAGATTCACGGAAGCCTGGAGTCCATAAGGTTCACCTGGTTCAGGAACGGCGTGGGTGTGCGGGAATACACCAGGACCATACACGGCTCCTACGCATCAGAGACCGACACCCTTGACTCCTTCTTCACCAGGGAAGGGGACGAGATTTCGTGCAGGGTTGATGTATGGGACGAGTGCGATAACAAGGATACTGAAATCGTGAGCGTGCACGTTAGAGAGGCCAGCCAGAACAATCCCCCGGTGATTGAGGGGATTCCTGACCAGATGGGAGAAACAGGAGAGATTATAGAGATAAATCTCTGGGATTATGCTTCTGATGCGGAGGACTCTGACAGCGAACTGGAGTTCACCATTGATGTCCAGCCGAACCATGACATAGTGGAGTGCCACATATACAATGACAGGTATCTCAATTGCGGCCCTGCCAGGCAGCTGGGCCAGACAGCAGTGACCCTGAGGGTGACAGACACCAGGGGGGCGTGGGACACTGACACGTTCGTGATATGCATAAGGGGGGACTGTCCGTCATGCAGCAACGAGCCCCCGGAGATAGGGTCCATTGACATTGAGCCCAACCATCCGGATGAGGATGATGACATTGAGTGCGAGGTCACGGTGGAGGACAATGACGGCAACCTTGAAAAGGTCGAGTTCAGGTGGTATGTGGACGGTGACCTGGAGAGGACAAGGACCAGGGACGTTTCAGGGCATTCTGACACAGTGAGCGACATACTTTATTCAGGCAAGACCTCAGAGGGGGATGAAGTGAAATGTAGGGCTACCGTGGAGGACACGGACGGGGAGACCGAGACCAGGAGCGCTTATGTGGAGGTAGAGGATGATGATTTCTGCAGGATTGACATATACGACCTGGAGGTTGAGGACCAGGAGGATATAAGGTTCAGGATAAGGAACAGGGGAGACCAGGACACAGAAGTCGAGTACAGGATATACGTCAACGGCGACAGGGTAGAAGAGGATGATGTCTACATTGATGAGGGCGAATCTGAGAGAATAAGCTTCGAGTATGATGATTTCGATGAGGACGAGGACTACGAGATAAGGGTGTGGGCCCGCGCGGACTGCGGGGACACTGATGAAGAGGAAGTGGAGTATGACATTCTCGGTGACTGCAGCATACACATATTCAATCTCAGGGTTCGGAACGGGGAGCAGATATCATTCGACATAGTCAACGGCGGGAATGATGACGAGTATGTTGAGTACAGGATTTACATAAACGGGTTCAGGGTCGAGGAGGATGACATAGAGGTGGACGAGGGGGACACCGAGACAATATATTACATATATGATGATTTCAGCGAGGGACAGGAATACGAGATACGGGCCTACGTGCATGCGGAGTGCGGAAGGTCTGACTCCAGAAGGGTCTTCTACAGGCCCTTTGTGGATGATGGTGACCAGGACGGAGGGGACTCTGATGGCGGGGACTCCGGCCAGGCTGTGTGCAACTACAACCTGATTTGCGAGGCAGGGGAAAGCTGGGGCACCTGCCCATATGACTGCCCCGCGCCTGAGCCCGAGCCGGCTCCAACCAGCGTGAAGATAACCCCCACTGACATCGACGTGAACAGGTACAAGTCAAAGGTGGTCACCATAGAGATAGAATCGAGAATAAGCCAGGATTTCAGCATAGCTGTTCTGGGAGTGCCCCAGGAGTGGCTTGATTACGACCGCGAGGTTCATGCTGACGGGAAGAGCTTCGCATACGTCTTCGTCAACCCAAGGGAGCTTGGAGAGCACCAGTTCGTGGTCAGGGTGGCTGCCCAGGAAGAGGGCCTGGAGTTCGCGGAGGGAATAAATCTCTTCGTGGCGAGGCAGGATGATGCTCCGGCACAGGGAGACGGGATTACGGGCGCGATTTGGGGGGTTTTCTCCAACATATACGCCATCATAATCCTCATAATAATAGCCTCGATAGTGCTCCTCTACGTAGCGGTTAACTATCTGGGGCCAGAGGAAGAGATTACATTTCGGTATCGATAATTTTATAAGCGTTTTCCTGATGGTCTTATAAAAGTTTTTGTTCATTTTAGGCTATGACAAAATCCCCGATTGTGTTGACAGCTTTTCTCGCGGTAATGCTTGCTCTAGCTTCTGGAGCGCTCGCACAGAGCCTGGAGCTCCAGGTAGACACAGGCCAGCAGCCCGGGAACAGCATCTCTGTCTGCCCGGATTCCGTGGTGAACAGCATCCGGCTGGATGTCACCAACCTTGGCACCCAGACAGACACCATCGGGATGACCCTTGACTGGCCCTCTGACCTGGGCTTCATAAAGCCCTTCGTGACCCTGGCATCAGGGGAGAGCGCCAGGATTTCCCCGTTCTGGCTCACCATTCCATACAACATGGAGCCTGGTGTTTATCACGCAAAGGTCACTGCAGAGTCATCCATGACAGGGGACGAGGTGAGCAGGGACATAGAGATAGAGGTCATGAAGTGCCACGCTGTGTTCGTGGTGTCTGATGACAATTTCAGGACATCATGCAGGGAATCAGAGGAGCCTGCCGCATATGATATTATAATAGGGAATGAGGGCAAATGGCCGGAGACATTCGAGCTATCGGCTTCCGCTGAATGGGCGGAATTCTCGTCAGACAGTGTATCAGTCGATGCGGGAGCCACTGTTCCGGTTTCACTGGTACTTAACCCCCCGGCGGGAATGAGCTCAGGAACACATACTGTCTTCATAACCGCAAGGTCCACAGAATCCTATGCAGTTGACACAGCATCTGTTGAGCTGGAGATAAGCGACTGCATGGAGTTCTCATCCAGCATTGACCCGCTCAATCAGGAGGCCTGCCTGGGCGAGTCAAGGGACTATGAACTCACCATAAACAATGAGGGGGAGTCAGAGGACCACTACAGCATAGATGTACCTGAATGGGTGTTCCCTGACAGGACCATGGTCACCCTCCAGGGAGGGGATTCAGAGACCGTGACGCTTACAGTACAGCCCGATACAGAGGGCCTTCATCCTTTCGAGGTTATCGTGACTTCTGAGAGGGATTCCTCAGCAGAGCCACAGAGCCTGACAGGGACTGTCAACGCTGAGGAATGCAGGGGAGTGGCAGTGATTGTGACTCCCTCAGAGCAGGAGGCCTGCCAGGGGGATGAGCTTGACCTGTCTGTCAGCATCAAGAACACCGGTACAGTAAAGGGTACATTCGTGCTTTCATCGACCTACGGTGTCCTTGAGCAGGATTCCGTAACACTTGAGGGAGGAAAGGCAAGTACTTTTGACCTCATGGTCGACACATCTGACATTCCCACGGGAACAGTGGCTATAGAGGTCACGGCGCAGGACGGCAGGATTGCTGACACCGCCACCACTGAGATAAGGGTAGAGGAGTGCTTTGACGCGAGCCTCAGGCTCCAGCCCGAAGAGGTCACCGTATGCCCGGGCGCAAGGATTCCCTACACAATGACCATTGACAACACAGGAAAGCAGGCTGACACCTACACCCTGAGCTACGCGGACCAGGAAAAGGTGGTCACGCTCGATGCAGGGGAGAAAAGGGCAGTGAGTTATGATTACATGATACCTTACGTTGAAGAGGGAAGGTACATTTTCTCTGTGGAGCTCACCTCTGAGGGAGGGATTGACCTTCTGGAGACATCTGAGATAAGCCTCAGGGACTCTGAGACGTGCTACGGGGTTGAGCTCTCTGACGACATGGGAATAGTGAATGTTGGCAAGGCCGCAACCGTGGAAGTTGCCATAAAGAACACCGGCGAGCAGGCAGATACCTACAAAGTAGAGATGCTCTCAGGCCCTGATTGGGCATTCCTCGAGCCCACGGAGATAACGCTTTCAGGCGGAGAAGAGGACACACTATACCTGTACCTTTCCCCGCTCTTCGGTACAGAGCAGAAGAGCTATGTGATAAAGGTAAGGGCCGAATCTGACCACTCTTCAGACGAGCTTTTCGTGGACGTGATAGTGCCCCAGAACGGGACCATCGTGACCCCTTCCGAGCCTGACGAGGAGCCTTCCGGGAACGGGACCGGCGACAACGAGACAATGGACGGGGAACCGGAAGAGAACGGGACCGCGGAGCCTTCTGAACCTGGAAACATAAGCATCAACGTGACCCATTCTGACGAGACTGAAGGCGGGGAAGAGGGCTCGCCTGTCACAGGAGGAGCTGTCGAGGAGAGGCCCTTCTGGAAGACCGCAGCTGTTGCGTTCATCGCTCTCATAATCGTGGGCATACTGGTGCTCAGGTTTGTCCTGCTTCTCAAAAAGTAAGCCTCATTCTGGTGGCATCCGCTGGCTGGCAAGATTTAAGCCCTGGTTACAAGAATATCACATGCCCAGGGAGACCTTGGTTATTGCCCTTGGTGGAAACAGCCTTCTTTCCGCAGGGAAGAGATTCTCCATACACCAGGAAATCAGGAATATTGAGGAGTCGTGCAGGGTAATAGCACGAATCGCGAAATCAGGGTACAGGATAGTCCTCACGCACGGGAACGGTCCGCAGGTGGGAGACATACTCCTTCAGCAGGAAATGGCTGACGGAAAGGTCCCCAGAATGCCACTGGATGTCTGCGGAGCGCAGTCCCAGGGCGAGATTGGGTATCTCATTCAGAGGATTCTCAGGAAGCATCTTCCTGGAAGGCACATAGCCACCATAGTCACCCAGGTCGCTGTAAACCCCGGCGATCCTGCATTCGGAAAGCCCACCAAGTTCGTGGGCCCCTTCTACAGAAACAAGCCCCCAGAGGAAAGGGGCAAGGTTTTCATGAAGGATTCCGGAAAGGGTTACAGGCGGGTGGTCCCGTCACCAGAGCCCCTTGAGATAGTGGAGAGAAGGGAGATAAAGAGCCTGGTGGACAGCGGATTCATTGTCATTGCCTGCGGAGGGGGCGGGGTCCCTGTAATCCGGAAGGGTCAGGGCCTCGAGGGCGCGGAGGGCGTCATAGACAAGGACCTTGCGGCTGAGAGACTCGCACGCTCTGTGGGCGCGAAGGGCTTGATTATTCTCACTGACGTGAAGGGGGCGGCTGTGCACTACGGCACCAGGCTTGAGAAATGGCTGGGCAGCATCAGGGCCAGGGAGGCGGAGGTGTACATGATGGGAGGGCACTTCCCTCCGGGCAGCATGGGTCCAAAGGTGGAGGCCTCCATAAGGTTCATAAGGCACGGGGGGAGAAGGGCCATAATCACTGACAGGGAGCATGCGCTGAAAGCTTTACAAGGAAGGGATGGCACAATAATAACCAGATAGGAAGGGATTGCTCATGGAACACCTGATATCAATAAGCGACCTGAGGGTGCAGGAGATGCTTGCCATCCTCAAGAGGGCGGGGGAGCTCCGGAAGAATCCCTTCAGGCCGATAATGAAGGGCAAGGCCATGGCCATGCTTTTCATGAAGAGGTCCACGAGGACCAGGGTCTCCTTTGAGGTGGCCATGAGCCATCTTGGCGGTAGCGCACTATATCTCGACCATGACAGGCTGCAGCTGGGAAGGGGGGAAACCATCGGGGACACTGCCAGGTCGCTTTCCCAGTATGTTGACTTCATCATGGCAAGGGTCCATTCCCACAGGGATATAGAGGAGCTGGCCAGGCACTCATCTGTTCCTGTAATCAACGGGCTCAGCGACCTGCTCCACCCCTGCCAGGCCCTTTCTGATATCTTCACCATCCATGACAAGCTGGGGTATCTCAGGGACACGAGGCTGGTCTTCCTGGGAGACGGGGGAGACAATGTGGCGCACTCCCTGCTCCTCGCGTGCTCAAAGATAGGCTTAAACATGACCGTGGCCTGTCCTCGCAAGCTCGTGCCTGATAAGGACATACTCGGCCAGGCAAAGACCTTTTCCGAGTCCTCAGGAGCGAGCATTGAGGTGTCACATGAACCAGGCAAAGCTGTGAAGGATGCAGATATCCTTTACACAGACACGTGGGTATCCATGGGGGAACATCCACCTGCCTCCAGAAAGAGTGCCCTCAGGCCCTTCCAGCTCAACTCCGCGCTGCTCAGGAAGGCAGGGAACAATGCTCTGGTCATGCACTGCCTTCCCGCTCACAGGGGAGAAGAGATAACGGATTCTGTCATTGACGGGGAGCAGTCAGTTGTGTGGGAACAGGCCGCGAACAGGCTGCACGTGCAGAAGGGAATTCTGAGCCTCCTGCTCTGATTAAGAACAGGGCATCATATGACAGAGGGGCTGCTTCTCCTGGCCAGGATGTAGCCAATGGATACGCCCAGTATGGCGGTGAAAACCGCTATCCCAAGGATGTGGACCACGGGAAGCAGGGGAGCCGCTGCCGGTGCGGCCATAGGAAGGGCCTCAGGAGCCTGGCTGACCATGGCGTCGGCCCCCTCACCAAGCATCTTTGGACCACTGTCTCTCATGAGCGCGGGTACTGCCTGCTGGAAGTAGATGCCCGCAAGGTCCCAGGTCGTGGCTATAAGGGCAATGATGGAGAGCCCCAGAACCAGGAATATCCTGGTCCCGGTGGGATGGAGAATCTCCTTGGCTTTGGGGGTGAGCTCGTAGTACTTCCATTTGTGCCCGTCATCTATCTGGACAACGAGGCCGGCCTTTGCAAGGGTCTGCATATGCTCCTTTATGGTGGAGGGTGACATGCCGAACTGCTTTGAGAGCTCGGTGAGCATCTTCCTCCGCTTATCCAGGCTCTTGATAATGTCCACCCTGGTGCCTGATGCAAGGGTCCTGAAAGCGTCCCTGTCAAGGGTTATCTTCTCGTCCATAGTGTTTCCTCAGGGGGTTAGGGCTGTTGCATAGTTGGAATTCATGAATATAAATATCACGAGGAACAGCAGCATTGCTGACATGGTGACCATCATCCTCAGCCCTCTCCCGCTCCTTTCGCTTAGCATTATCTCTCACCAGCATAATGTTGGATTGCACCAAGAAGCCTGTTTGCTTTTTGTTCGGGAAAGGCCGAAAATTCATACAGGCACGTAGCCTGTGAGGTGGAAAAAAGAAAAGACATCATCACAATCAGACCCTGCAACGTGCCTTCTTTGCAGCCTGAGGAGATATCTGGAGAAATCTGTTTCCTCGTCATATGATTTTGCTTTTCCGCCAATGCACCTCTTAACATCGTCAATGACTACGCGGGAGGGCCTGAAGGGGAAAACCACGTAGAGCTCCTTTTTTCTGCCGTGGACGCCGCAGATGTAGGACATGTCGTTTTCATGAGGGTCATTCAAGCGGAAGACGCTGAAGCTCCCATAAAATGGGCTGCAGCTGGAAAGCATGCACTCACCAGCATTCCCGAGAAATTCGTTTACCCTGCCCCTGTACTTCTCAGAGCCACTATTGGTAAGGAACTTCCTGGAAAGCCGCATATGCTAATATTCAGGGAAAGGGAGTTAAAAACCAGGACTGGACCGTCAGGTCTGCATCCTGAAGAAGGTAATGCTCTCGTAAATGCCGTTGAGGAGCTGGTAATGGGTTCTTTCCCAGTCCGCCAGCCTCAGGAAGAATTTCTTTCCCTCCGGGTCCTTAATGTGGTGGGCGAACTTCTCATAGAATTCCACCAGGTCCTTCTCGGTCTTCAGGGCATCGAGCAGGATGGCCACATCAGCAGTCTCCCTTACGTGGCTCGCTGCCTTGGCCTTGAACACCCTCAAATCCTCAAGTATCCTGTCGAGATTCTCCTTGTTCTCGGAAGCCTTAATCCACGCCTTCCTGCTCTTCAGGGCCTCCCTGAGCTCTTTGAGAAGCTCTATGTGTTTGGTCTCCTCACCTGCCAGGAACTCGATGAACCTCTTTATCTCCATGTTCTGTATCCTGCGGGCGTTGGATGCGTAGAACTCCCTGCCTTCCTCCTCCACCCTGAGTGATATCTCTATGCCCTTGGACACGTCAAGGTTCTTCGAGGCCAGGTCTATGCTGAACTCTTTCTCAAAAGCTGTCCTGCTGTTATCAGCCATGGTATATATTGAGGGCCGGATTATATAAATCCCCCGGAGAGGGCAGGTTTTTGAGGTAACAAAAGCTTTAAATAATCCATTAACAATATACAATTCCTGATTTTCCAGGGGGGTGTTTCCTTTGCAGAGGGTTCGTCTATTCAGGTGCATGATATGTGGGGACCCCTATATAGGATTCAATAAGCCCACGAACTGCCCTTTTTGCGGAGCCCACGAGCAGTATATGGTCCACTATGAGGAATGGAAGGACACAAACGATGTGGACCTTACAGAGGAGTCCAGGAAGAACCTGAAGGCCTCCCTCAAGCTCGAGGTCAGCAACACGGAGTTCTACCTCTGCATTTCTAAGACATTCAGGGACCCTGACATAAAGGCACTTTTTAAGGCGCTCTCAAAGGTGGAGTCAGAGCACGCCTCGACCATATGCAAGCTCCTCAAGAGGGAGAAGCCCGGGATTGAGCTGAAGAAGGACCTTTGCTCATCAATGTCCATAGATGAGGTTCTGGCAGAATCCAGCAGAAGGGAGAACAGGGCAGTGAAACTCTACACAGAGTTCCTCAAGCAGGCGACAGAGCCCCGGGTGAGGGAGTTCTTCACTGCACTCATTGAGGTGGAGAGCGACCACATAGACCTGGTCAACAAGGAGTCTGAGCCCATTCCAGATCTCAGCAGGAAGGAGAGGAGCCCAATAACGAACAATGACCTAAAGAAGCTTGACCGGGTGGATGAGGACTTCTACGACTCCTACAGGATGTATGAGGACTGATTCACTTTTTTGTAGTGTCACCTAACCGGGAATTTGGAGGAGGGGCGGGTAACGCCATCGCTACCCGCCTAAAACTGGGTGACATAGTTGGGGTAAATATGTCACTTGTAAATAGTTACACTAAGGGTATTTAAAGCTTTCGGTTCACTGCATTGTGCTTTTTTCTTGCCAATCCTATGCAGCTTTCCTGGGCCTTCCCGGCCCCTTCCTTTTCTTGGGCTTCCTTGGCCTACCATAGGCCCCCCTTCCGGATTTGCCTGAAGGGTGCGGTCCCTTCCTCCCGGGTTTACCAGGATTCCTCCTCACTGGATTTGTGTCCTTCCTGTATTCGGTCATCTCTTTCTCGAGTTTCTTTATCTTGGCCTTGAGGTCCTTTACCCTTGCATCCCTGCTCCCTACCTTGGAGTACTTCTGTATGCTGCTGAGGGATTTCCTGAGGTTCTCGTTCATCTTCTCGAGCTCTATCTGGGTTGCGTGCACCTTCATCATGAGGTTGCTCTGGGTAACAACCCCAACGAGCTTTCCGTCATCACCCGCGATGACGAGCCTCCTGAAGCGGAACTTGTGCATGGCCTCTATGGCCTGTATGACCTTCATGTCAGCTGACATGGTCTTTACCGGCGATGTCATGACGGCATCAATTTTAGTGGCTTCCGGGTCAATCCTGTTGTTAAGAACCCGCCTCACCATGTCCCTCTCGGTAATTATGCCAATGGGCTTGTCGCGACTGTCTGTGATGACTACGCAGCTTATGGACTTCTCAGACATCAGCCTTACCGCGTCCATAATGAGGCCATCCCTGGCAAGGGTTATCACCGGGCTGGTCATTACCTCGGATATCTTGCTCATCATGGCTAACAATTAATTATTCTTTAGCCTGTTAATAAATCAGAGGGGAACCTCACTCCTCCCGCTTAAGGCTCTTGAGGTATATCTTCCTTACCTGCTCCTTTCTCGCGAATCTGGCCAGCTCCTTTATGAGGTTCTGGGGGAGCATTCCCTCTGTGAGCCTCCTCTCCAGCTTCCAGGAATCGAGCACGGAGAGCTCTTCCCAGAGTCCTGACTTCCTCACGGCCTGCTCGAGCTCTTCCCTTCCCTCATCCTTCTTTCCGGGGAATTTTACACAGTCCCTGCTCCACACGGTCGCCAGCTTATCAGAGCCTGACACCACATTCAGGCCTTCCTTCCTGGCGTATTCAAAGAGGGCTTCCTTGACGTCATCCAGCTCCTTTCCAATCCTCTCCTTGGCCTCCTTTTCCTCTTCCTTCAGCTCGGCGAATCTGTTCACGAGCTTTACCCCTGTCTCGCCGAGGTACTTGTTCGCGGGCATGGCCTCGGTCTTGGCAAGGTGCTTCTGGGCAGGGCACTGCAGCCTGAACTCGCACCACTTGCAGAGAGCGCTCACCCTGGTCCTGAACTCGCGTTCCGATGTTATCCTGTCTATGAGCTCCATGGTGTCCTTTTTAAGCTTCCCGAGCTCCTCAGGGGTTTTCTCAAGGGCCACTTCCTTGTCAGCGGCCAGGAAGTGCCAAACAAGCTTAACCTTCCTGGCATCCTGGTAGCTGTCAAGGACAGCGAGGGAGTAAAGGGCCAGCTGCCGGTCCTCCTCAAGGTACTGCCTTATTGGTATGCTGTAACTGGTCTTGTAATCATGAATCTCGTAGACACCATTACCGGTGTAAGCAAGCCTGTCAATGTATCCCTGGAGTTTGTATCTTCCCTCTTTGTCGAGATTGATGACCACCCTGTCCTCAAGGGATATGGTCCTGGCCTGGTCAAAGGGATGGTATCTCTTGTAGTAGTCGCTTATGTATTTTTCCCCCATGTCCATGAAGTTCTTCTGAGTGTACTCCTTCCTGACTATTATTATGTCATCGCTCCAGTTCTTCTTCCATTCCCGCCTGAACCAGGAAAGAAGCTCCTCCAGGGTATTGAGCCTGCTGAACCTCAGGTCCTTGTAGAGCTTCTCAAGGGCAGAGTGAACCATGGTACCCAGGAAGGCCTCCACTGACTGCTCCATGAGGCTCTCGGCCTTGTCAATGTACTTGAGTTTGAACTTGTATGGGCATTTCTCGAAGCAGGACAGCCTGGAGTGGGAGTAAAGGGTCATGCTCCATATCTTCGAATGGGTATTTTAATTGTTATGCAAAGCAGAGTTCCGGTATTCCGCTATAATCCCGCATGACAGGCCTATCTCATGAAGGGGGCGTAAAGGGAGAAGAAAACCAGGACAGAGCACAATCCAGCCAGGATGCACACCACCCTGTTGGTGTTGTAGACCTTTCTCATGCCGTATCCTATGATGGAGAGCTGCCAGAGAGCGGGAAAGAAGAATGCCCTCTCGTACTCGAAGAGCCCGGGCCATTTCAGGAAATCCCCAGCCCCCATGACAGGAAGGAGGAATGTATTTGGAATCCACCAGAACATGAGATAGGGCACGGCTATTGACAGTGCTGAAATCATTAGGGAATCCTCGTAATATGCCTCTTTTCCTGCCAGGCAGTTGAACAGGTATATGACCCCTGCTATGGAGAGGTAGGCAACCAGGAACCAGGGGAATGAGAGGAAAATCTGGTAGAAGTAGTGCTCAGCCGGCTGCCACAAGGGAACCCACTGGGAGAACATCGGAATCCTGGTGGAATGCCACATGACCCAGGAAGAGAATGCCATCATGAATGAGAAAACCAGGATTATGTAGAAGCTTATCCTGACCCTGTGCAGATCCCTCTGGGCGAACTGGAGGACATACCCGGGGTGGCTCACCCCGTACATCCAGTAGTTCATGGCCCTTCTGAACCTGGAGAGCATGATATAATATTGTCTGGACCTGGTTAAAAAGGGACATATTGTGTCCGGCGGGATTATCATGCACAATATATAATCCCCGCGGGATTATACCTCAAACGGATAATATGCGCCCACAAAAACATACATATATAAGGAACCTCTCCAATATAATTATACATGGCGAATGGCGGCGTCATGGCGTTATCAGTAATAATGGGATTCATGGTAATCATTGGCATGCACTGGTACTATCCCCAGAACGCCCTCACACAGGTAGTGGAGGAGGCAACCATGAACACCCCAGTAATCCAGGGTTTCATGTTCGCCCCCATAATCTCTTTCTCTGTCGGGATTCTTATCGAGTACTTCATCGTGGTCCTGGCAATATACCTGTTCTTCAGAAGCATTACCAAGAGTTTTGAGGGCACCGGGTAGCTACGAGGGGCTTGGGAGCTTTCCCCATGCCATGCACAGAGCAATCAGTATTAGCGGGAAAACTATCAGGTATATGAGCGGGAAATCAGCGAACTGTGTGGCGTAGTACGGAGTGGTGGCGATTGCCATGTCAAGATAGACTATGGCCAGCACACCGAATCCTCCGAGAAGGATTCCCAGAAGCCTGAAATTCATCATATACACCCATTCAAAGGCCAGCTATTTCCTCACTGGTTATGACCTGGTATGCACCAGGGCACTCGTCAGATACGAACATCACGCTCTCGGTACCTCCCCTGAAATCCTGATACTCCACACTCAGAGACTTTCCAGTCCCCAGCTCAAGGGGCTCCCCCAGCGCGCTGACAAAACCGTCCTCATGCCTGTACAGAGCATCAATGGTCAGGTCAACATTCCCGGTGTTCATGAGATTCACGCTGAACACCCTTGTACCGAAATAGAGCCTGTGCGAAATCACCCTGAAGGATGCAGGCATGCAACTGAGTATCTCGCCTTCATCCAGCCCTGATATTATGAAGCCCCTGCTTATCTGCCTTCTCAGGCCCTCATCCGGCACGTCATAGGTCACCACTGCCTCCAGCCAGAAAGGCTCGCTCCTGGAAACTGTCCCTGAGAAATCGAACTCGTAAATGGCTGCTTCTCCCCGGGAAAGCAGGCCGCTTTTTGTGTTGTTGTCATATGCGTCATCAAGGTAATATGCATCAACATCAACAACCTCTATCGCGCTGTCTGAGGGGTTCATGATTCTGAGGTAGAGCACTCCCCGGCTGAACGTTGAACCGCCCATGTCCAGGCCGGAGAATCCGCTGAAGAATAGCTCACTGGACCCGGGATATTCCGGGCCGCTATCTGAAGGGGGGCCGCTGCTCGCGCACCCTGACACAGCAATTAAAGAGCACGCGAAAATCAACGGAAGGAAAGAGGCGTTCATCAATGATAGTGAGACAGGATTCTTTAAATTGGTATAGGAGAAATTATGAGTGGTTCTAGATGGGGCCGGAAAACCGGACCCACCAAGAACAGAACCACTACTGTATAGGCGGCGTTAGATGGCGTTATTTACAAAAATAGCAAAAGGGTTTAAAAAGGTTACGGTGCTCTTTGGGCCATTTGCCCGAGCATTCGAGCCCTGATGATTCACGGTTCCCGCTTAAGGGGGCCATTTATTAAGCGGAAGTCAAACTAACAACAGGGTGTTGTCATGAAAAAAGAGAAGGCCAAATCTGCTCTTGGAAGCCTCGCCGGAAAGGTTTACGTCTGCGAAAACTGTGGCAGGAAGTCCAGGATAATCATTGGAAAGGAACTCAAGTGCAGCCACTGCAAGTCAAAGAAACTGAAGCCTGTCAGAAGGCCATATTAGGGGGTATTTGAATGGTCAGCCAGGCGAACTTGGCAAAGGCAGGGACTCTTTTCTTTGGCTCAGTGCTGAGCTACGGCTTCATTGGGCCGCTGGGGCTTCTGGTATACCTGCTGGTGTGGTTTGACACCATCATACTGTTCAACGTGGCATTTGCCAAGAGCATCGGCATCGACCTCCTGACCATTGCGGCCGTAATCAGTGGCATTTCGCTCGGGCCAGCCGGGGGATTCCTGTTTACCATCATAGTTATTCCGGGGCTGGTGTACGGGCTCTATCTCCTGGTTTACTCTTACCTCCTCACCCAGGACATGCTCATCCCCAACGTGGACTTCCTGGCAATGGCCCTCGGGGCTGTCTTTGCAGGCCTGCTGGCGCCGGTTTTTCCGGTGTTCATAACCGCGCTGGTCGCACTGCTTTTCAGGTACTTCAGCCTGGCGCTCATAAACAAGGCCACCGGAGGCTCTGGCATGGATTTCGCTTACGCCTTTTTCAATATCATTTTCTCTTACATGGTGCTGTACGGTCTCAACACCACAGGAGTACTGGGCGCCCTGGCGTGAGGGCGTTCTCATATAACGCCAAAGTTTCCCAGGATTCCCATGACAGTGTCAAGGAAGTAGTAGATTACCAGTATCAGGATTAAGGCCGCTGCCCCTATGATGAGCGCGTTGGTCTTGCTCATATCCCCTTCACCAGTTCCCCTATCTGGTCAACGTACCGCTGGTAAAGCCCCAGGTTTCCGTCCTGCAGGGCATCCTGAGCCCTTTCATATAGCTCAGCAATCCTTGCAACGGTCTCGCCTGAAGTCTCTCCTGGAGAGGGACCGCCTCCCCCGTCACCTGGCGACATGCCAAAAATGACATCAAGGGCCTCCTGCAGGGTCTCCTTCATAGTAAGCCTGTTGCCGTACGCCACTATGACCCTCTTGAGCTCGGGGAGCGTTCCCCTCTCAGTGGCCTCCAGGTAAACAGGCTCGATGTAGAGTATGGAATCCTCGACCGGTATGACCAGTGTGTTGCCCCTCAGAACGGATGAGCCTGCCTGGCCCCACAATGTAAAGAGCTGGGAGATGTCAGTGTCCTGGTCTATCCTGGCCTCTATCTGCATTGGCCCGTATACGAGCTCCTGCTTGGAGAACTGGAAAACCTGCTTCTCTCCATAGTTGGGCTCATCGCATCTCGCTGCCATCCATCCTATGAGATTCTCCTTGCCCCTCGGTGTGAAGGGAACCATTATCACGAACTCCTCCTTGTCCTCGCCAGGGAACTCGATTATCACATAGTAAGGGTCTATCTTCTGCCTGGATCCCCTGTACACCTCGTCCGGGATGACCCACATGTCCTCCTTGTTGTAGAAAACCCTGGGGTCTGTCATATGGTACACCGAATATATGGAGGACTGGATGCTGAACAGGTCTTCGGGATACCTCACGTGCTGCCTGAGGTTATTTGGCATTTCAGAGAACTCGGAGAAAACCCCCGGGAAAATCTTCTGGTATGTCTGGATGAGGGGGTCCTCATCGTCTACCACGTAGAAGCTGAGGTCCCCGGAATAGGCATCAATGATCACCTTCACTGAATTCCTTATGTAGTTGAAGGGCCCGCTGTTGGACATGACGGGCTCTGAATACGGGTACTTGTCTGTTATGGTGTAGGCGTCGAGTATCCAGTAAATCCTGCCTTCTGAGGCCACCACATATGGGTCTGAGTCAAATGCCAGGAAGGGGGTAATCTTCCTTGCCCTGGTAAGTATGTCCCTGTAGAGCATTACCCTGCTCTCCTGTGTTATGGAATTGGAGACCAGCAGCTCTATTGAGCCGAACTTGGCAGCATACACGAGCCTTGAGAGGGGATCTGAAAGCGCCACACCAGTGTCCCCCTCGTAAGTGGTGTATATGTTCTTGTCGCCCGACGGATAGTCCAGCTCCTCAGTAGTGGTCTTGGTGATTACATAGTTCCATGTATCCTCGCCAAAGTATATCTCAGGCCTGTCCACCTCCAGGCTGCCGTACGTGGCCCTGGGGGGTATGTCCTGGACAAAGAACTCCGGAAGACCCTCAGGGGTGACACTGTCAACGGGGTTCATGACAAACCCGTATCCGTGCGTGTAAACCATGTGCTCGTTAATCCAGCTCCTGGCGTTGGATGGCAGGTCCATTGTGTTCATTTCCCTTGCAGAGACCATGACCTGCTTGTAGTCCCCGTCAAGATTGTACCTGTCAATGTCCACATCATTGAACTCATAATACGTCCTGAATAGCTGGAGCTGGTTGTAGGTCTTGCTCAGCGGCCTCCAGTCCCACAACCTTATGTTGTTCACTGTCCCCGGATTCTCTTCTATGTCAGAAACCGTGAGGTTGTAGTAAACCGGGAACATATCTGTCTCCACACCAGCCAGGCCGTATGCCGACAGTGTGTGCTGGATGTTCTTGTCTATGTACGGGGACTCCACATTGAACTCGTCAGGCTCGACTATGAAGGCCTGGGTCACCCCCACTGCTATGAAGCCAATGATGGCCACCCCCACCAGGGCCACCGAGCCCTCGAGCAGTAGCCTCCACCTTTTTATCCTGGCGTTCACGAACAACAGTGCCGCAAGGACCAGGCTGATTATGCTTATGAGAGAGAACACGTATACAGTTACGTTGAGGTCAGTGAAGGCTGCCCCGAAAACAGCGCCATTGTCAGAGTAGAGAAGTCCCCACTGCGCCATGACGGCAGCGAAGGAAACGCCAATCATCACCATTGCGAGGAGAATGGAAAGATGCGGAGTGGATTTTTCCTTGAGGCCTGTGAGGTCTATGGAAAGGGAAGGAGCCTCGAAGCCGCTTCCCATGAATTCCATGCCGCTGGTGTCGTCAGATGGCTCCTCCTCCTTTGCCTTTGTCGCCTTCCCGGAGTTGATGGCATATGAGCCCAGGACCAGCAGGCCTGTGAGCACGATGGTTACCATTGCGTACGAAAGCAGGAAGCCGTAAAAGGGCATGGTGAAAACATAGAAACCTATGTTCTGGGCGAACACAGGGTCTGCGGCAGGAAAATCCGTGGGATTGAGGAACCTCAGCCAGACAGACCAGTCAGAGAACCCGGAGCCTATTATGAGCGCAAAAACGCCCGCGAGCCAGAAGAGGAGCCCGTCATTGGGCTTTTTCTTCCCCTTCACAACCCTTTTCCTGGCCAGGAAGATGTTGAGGAACGAGAACCCAAGGAAGCCCAGGCCTGTAAGCATGCCCAGCGTAAGCGAGCCCACAACAATGGTGGACCATACCTGGGAGTACCCAACCGAACTGTACCAGAGCCAGTCGCCGTAGAGGTCGAACAAATATCCGGATATCAGCACAGCGAAGAGGATGATGAATCCCGCAACGTGCTGTATGCGCATGATTAGTATTGAGTATGTGCTTTATTAAGCTTTGCTGGAATCATTCCTCTTCCGCGGGCTGAGGGGCGCTGGTCATTATCTCTGCCACGGTTTTTGGCTCATCCAGGCAGACCACCTCTCCATGGCCGGGAAGGAGCCTCCTGACCCTGAGACCGGCGAGCCTGTCAATGGATGCCTTGAGATTCTGCTCATCTCCCCCCGGCATGTCGGTCCTGCCCACACCGTCACAGAAAACTGTGTCCCCTGAGAACAGGGTCTGGCTGTTCCTGTCATACAGGCATATGGAGCCCGGTGTATGTCCCGGTGTGTGGATGACCTCCATGCTCATGGCGTCTGCCTTTACCTCGTCGCCCTCCCTGAGCCTCCTGGCCACGGACCTTGCATTGAGCTTTCCGTCATAGAAGTCTGCGTAGCTCATCCTGATGTCGCCCTTCTCCACGACATCAGCGTCCTTCTCGTGTATGGCGATGTCCGCCTCTATGAAATAGCCGTTGCCGCCTATGTGGTCGAAATGGCCGTGGGTGTTGATGATGTGCTTGACCTCCTTGACATCCTTCTTGAGAATCTTGAGTGCCTGGTATAGCCTGGTGAAATTGAACCCTGTTCCCGCGTCTATGACAGTATCCTCTATGAGATATATATTGGAGTCAAGGTCAGAAAGCCGAATCATGATTATGTTGCCTATCTTGCGGATGCCGCCCATGATATATAATTGAGCGCAAAAGGATTTAAAGGGGACCAAGGGGGGTCAAATTCCTTTTTTTGGGTTCCCCGGATATGTCTAGAGCCTCCTGGTGAACCACTGGCTGAGCCTTGACTGGGCCTTCTCCTTCTCCATGAGCTCTGCCGGCATCCAGCTCCTCCTCACGAAGTCCGGGAACTGCTTGTTGAGGGCTATCCAGTTCTCCAGCCAATGCTTTGTTACAGGGTCGCTGGGGTAGCCCGAGCCCATGTCCCCGTGCTCCTCGCAGAGCTTGAGCATCTCCTGGTCCCTCTGGACTTTGGCAATTATGGAGGCAGCAGCCACCACAGGGTACCTGTAGTCAGCCTTGTGCTCGAGTATGAGCTCTGGCTCGTGCTTTATCATCTTGCTCAGGAAGCCGCGGAACTTGGGTATGTTGGTGTCAGGGCAGTCAACGTAAACCCTGTGGGGCTCCAGGAAGCTTGCGACCTCTGCCATCTTTACGCCTTCTATCTTGTTGAGGCTCATGCCTCCCCTCCGGTGGCTGTCAATCTTGCAGGGCCCCACCTGGACCACCACGATGTCTTTCACGGTCTTCTCGATGGCCTCTGCCAGGGCCTCCCTCCTCTTGGGGCTCAGGAGCTTTGAGTCCTTGACCCCCATCTTCCTGAGGAGCTGCTCTCCCCTGGCGTCAGTAACGACACCAGCAATGACGAGGGGCCCGCAGACAGCTCCCCTTCCGGCCTCATCAATCCCGGCTATCCAGAAATCCTCGCCCTTAGGCATGCTCTCATATTCAGAGCGGAGAAATAAATAGGGGTTTGGTGTTTAGTCTGATTTAGCTGAATCCTGGAATAACCCATAATAGTCACCCAGGTACTTGCTCACTGAACCCGGCGCATGGAGCCTTACTATGACATTGGCAAAGACATCACCCAGGGAAACCTCCCTGAACCTCTCCCCGTATGTTTTGAAGAAGTCATCGCCAAGGGGAATCGAGTCCGAAACAACCAGCTCATCCACTTCTGATTCCATGACTCTGTCAGCTGCTCTCCTGACTTCACCCGTTTCCTTGTCCCTGTATCTGCTGTTAAGCCCATGGGTGCATGCACCGGAAACGCTTCTTGCGCCATTATCTTTGAGCTTGCTTGCGGCCTTTGTCAGTGTCCCTGCTGTGTCAAACATGTCATCGATTATTATACAGTCGCATCCCTCAACATCACCAATAAAGTAAACAGCTTCCTTTTCATTGTCTCCGACAGTGCTTTTTACGATTCCCCCAATCTCGTCGCAACCCAATATACCAGCAAAATTGGCTGCAGACTCGAAACCACCATAGTCAGGAGTCACTGGCCTGTATAATCCGCCTTTTTCAATATAATAATGCGCAAACAATGGCATGGTTCTCAGATTGACAACAGGACAATCCATGTAACCTTCAAGGGCACCAGTGTGCATGTCAACAGTCACAAATGTGTTGATGTCCTTTGAAAGTATTTCTGAAACCCTCCTTGCGGTAATAGGCCTCCTGGGCTTATCCTTTCTTTCCTGCCTTCCGTAGGGGAAGAAGGGCTCGATGGCATGTATCTTTTCGGCCCCCGCCCTCTTCAGGCCATCAACAGCGGCAACATGGGCCATCAGGCCATCATTGGGGCTGAACTCCCCTTCCCTTCCCAGATATTGATGGATAAGGAACACGTCCTTTCCCCGGACAGAGTTCCTGGATTCTGCTACAACTTCGCCGTTGGAAAAGAAGGTAACGTCAACTGCACCAAGATTTTCCTGTATCGAGGGTTCTTCATCATAATGCTGACGGAATTTACCTATAGCACCAGGAAGACCGTCATACACCCTCTGGGCAAACGGGTTATCGAATTCGACATCCCTGTCAAGATACTTGTGGTAAACGGTCCTGGTCAGAATCATGCCATTCTTTGCCATAGAAACCTGTTGATGTATTGCAACCAAATCTTTTAAGCATTGGGTGTTCCGTGGAAAGAAGAGGATAGCGGGAGGTGGATTTGAACCACCGACCTTTGGGTTATGAGCCCAACGAGCACTCCAGGCTGCTCCATTGCGGCCGGATGCTAATTTGCAACCGATTCCCGCTGAGAGCCTGATTTTCTTCTATTAAGTTTGAGTGAGTTCATATTTATACTTATAAATGCGACTGGGACATGCAGTTTATACGATTTCTTCTTGTCTTTTCTGCTCATTACCCGTTCCTTTATCTCTGTTTTAAGACCCAATATCTCAAGATAATCCTTGCACCTATTCAGAATCTTCAGGTCAGTATTTGTTATAACTATTGTGCTCTTTGGGAGATTCACATAACCCTCTGAATCTATAAGACCTGAAACATATCCAATCATGTAATCATTGGTATTATCATGGTATTCTGAAAAAAGGATATCATAAAGCTGCATGGAATGGACCTTTATCCTATTGCACTTGAATCTTTTGTCTTTACTAACAAAGCATCTCAACCCAATCTTGCCGAGAATGTTCACCAGGTATTCCTGTATCTCGATATTCCTTTCGGAATGGAGGTAGAACTCAATCATATAATGCCTTTGCTTATTATCGTAATGGGCATATCCGTCACCAATAAAGAGACCTATAAGATAACCCTTTTCGGTATCATCCAAAGCATCAAAATCAATATTGTTTATTGTCACCATTGTTATGGAAATGCTTTATTAATAAGCCTAACCATAGGACCATTCCGCTATTCCGGTATGCTAACCGACCAGGCCCTTCTTCTTCATTAGCTGGTAGGGATAGCCGCGCCTCTCCAGCCTCAAGGGATCAAGGCCCAGGTCCCGGGCGAGCTCCTTGAGCCTCTCCCTGGTCTCCTCCACAGAGCCCATGCTCCGGAGGGACTCTATCTCCACGAAGTGACCCAGCTCCTTCACCGTGTCCATGGCAACCTCGAAGTCCTCCCCGACACGGAAGGCCTCGCGGGTCTTGTCCACAGTCACCAGCTCGCTGAAGTCCACGGCCTTCAGTATGCGCTCCACCTGGTCAGGGTCCTTCAGCACGGTCTCGAGCTCGTCGCAGTGGGTAGTCCTTTCAGAGCCCTCGGGGTGCCAGTGCTTGTAGCAGAGCAGGGTATCATCTCCGCGCCTCCTTATGCTGAGCCACTCGTACGGGTATTGCGGGGAAACGAAGTTCCTGTGGGAGGGTGTGAAATAGGTGTCCACGTGATGGGTTTTCCCTGACGGAGTGGCCTCCCTTGAGAGCCTTTTCCTTATCCTTGAGAAAATCTCAGGGCTTGCGGCGAGCTTAATCTCTATCTCTGTGTTGTCGTGGGCCATGCTTAAAATAGCAGGAATGGATTTAAGCGCTTTCCTCTTCCTTTTCCTTCCTTCTCTGCATGAGCCTGGACATGAGCACAGAGAGGTCGAGCTCATACCTCCCGGAGCCCACCCTTATGACTATGGGCTTCTGGTTGAAGAGGTTGGTCACGTCAATCCTGTACTTGCCCGGCTTGATGACCCTTATGGCCTCGAGGTCAAGAACCACGGTCTCATCCTTGTCTGTTTCAGTGGGAATGATGTCCCTGATGTCCTGCTCAATCTCGTCTATCTCCCTTGGTTTGAGGTCCCTGAGCTCCTTCTCAGCGCTCTCCAGGGCCTCCTGCCTCACGTAGAAGAAGAACTTGCTCCCGCACTTGTCGCAACCCTGGAAGAGATATGGAGAGTCGTCAGGGTGTATCTTTCCGCACCGGGTGCATTTGTTGGGCATTTCCCCTCACTTTCCATTCTGCTCGCTCAGTTGCTTCGCAACTGCATGCTTCTGCTCACTCAGTTGCTTCGCAACTGCATGCAATCCTGCACCATGGATTCATTGTGTCTGGTATGTGGCGTCGGACGCTAATAGTAATTGAGGAAATAGAATTTAAAGATGCCGGGCTCAGAGGTAGAGAAGGAGCTCCTCTGGGTTCCTTTTTATCTTCTGGACAATCTTTGCCGGGCCCAGCACGGTCATGCCCCTCTTCTTTCCTATCATCCGCTCGATAAGGGCTCCCTTGAACCGGTCGTAGTGGCCCTCCTTCTTCTTGCCCTTTATGTCAATGGAGCTGAGCTCTATGCCCGCGAACTTGTCAGAGACAATCTTCATGGTCTCAGCTATGAGGGAGGCCTCCTCCTTGGCGTCGAGCTTGGCGTCAACCAGTATTATGGTGTTGTCCGTGAGGTCCTTGAGGACTTTCTTGAACTTCTCCTCCTTTATCCTCTCGTACGGCACGAACTTGATTCTCAGCATCCAGGTTACAACTCCTTGAGAATAGTTTGGTATAACTCGTTAATATTTTCGCCGGTTTTCGCTGATATCCCCACAAGGTTGTACTTGGAGAATGAGTTGCGAATCCTGGCCAGGTCCGAATTTCTGAGGTCTGTCTTGTTGCCCACCAGGAGTATGGGTATGTTCCTGGCATCGAGGTTGCCCAGTATGGTTATGTTCACCTGGTTTATGGGGTCCCTGCTGGAGTCCAGGACCACGAGCACCATATCCACGTTGTCCAGCCACTTTATGGCCTCGATCACGCCCTTGGTTGCCTCCTTGGCCCTTGTCTTGGCCTCCTTCTTCTTGATGCCTGCCTTGACGAAGTCCTCGAAGTCAATCTTGGTTGCTATCCCAGGAGTGTCCACGAGATTGAATGAGAGGCTCTTGCCACCATCCTCGATGGTGACCTTTTCCTTGACCTGTATCTCCCTGGTCTCGTGAGGGACCACAGAGGCCCTGCCCATCTCCTCACCAAGCCAGTCCATGCATATCCTGTTGGCCAGGGTGGTCTTTCCCGAGTTAACCGGGCCGTAAAGCCCTATGCGAATATCCTTCTTCTTCCTGAAAATCCTCTTGATGGAGGCAAACATTCCCCTGAGCTTCCTCACGACCATTCATAACCACGTTCTGCACTAGAAATTTGTAAATAATTGCGAGTGAGATATTTAAGGTTTTGGAGAGGTTCGTCTGATTTATTAACCAGCAGGCCAATCAATCACATGGAGCATGAGAAAGGGGTCATCGAAAGCTTTCACCCCTCCCGCTTCAAGTATATCAAGCTCTACATATTCATCATTATTTTAATTGCGGCTGGATACTATTTTTACTCTGGAGGGTACTCCATGGCATACTTTTTGCCTATCTGGATATCACCGTTCATCATTATTATTTACATGGAATTCTCAATTCGTGACCCACTCCTTATACTGGATTCAGACGGACTGTTGCTGAAGTCAGGAACATTCTCGAAATCCACAAAAAGGATTCAGTACTCACATATTGCCAACATCCAGATAAAGCAGAACTTCAGGCAGAGGCTATTCAGATATGGGGACTTGTATATTGACATCCCTGGCTCGAATGTTCAGCAGAACATATCCCAGAACTTCTCGGGGAAGGGAGATGTGAAGATATCCGGAATGGGCGAGTCAGAGAAAGCCCTTGTTCTCCAGAGGTTCCAGAATGTGAGCAAGATAGAGAAGATACTCATGAACAAAATGAAGAGATGATATTCCCAAAAAAATCACCATCACCGCACCCTCCAGGCATAGACTTCAAAGAAGGCTTACTGTCACAGAGCCTGCCATCATGAATCTTGGGGTCATATTCTGCCTGCAATACGGAAGAGGATTAATGAGGTACCTGTCGTGGTTCATGCGGTCATTATTCGCAATTAGGCTGCCGGGCGGGAAGAGCTAACCCTTGGCATCTCATCCGAGAGGGATGTAGAATTCTATGGGGACTTCTCAAACGGAGAATTAAGGATTGAATGGAAATATTCCATGTTTGTGCCAGGAATTCACCAGCCTTCTATGCCCTCCTCCAGTATTTGCTCCATGCGGGGGGAGTAGGAGTGGGTGCCGTTGGTGATGGTGAGGAGTTCCTTTGGCTCACTGGCGAGTGAGAATGTCTGCTGCGCATCGCCCAGGGAAACCACCGTGTCCATGGTGTCATGGAGCATGACAAGGGGCCTGGGGGAGAGCCTGTCGATGTATTTCAGGCCTGATATAGATGTCAGGTAGCCCGCAAAGCCCGGGTCGCTCTGTGGGCTGAACCTGTATCCAGCCGAGCTTATGAGCAGAAGCCCGTCAATGCCTGGCTCGATCCCAGCGGCCACCATGGCGTAGTTGCCTCCCATTGACTCCCCTGCAGCGTAAATCCTGGACATGTCTATCCCCTCCAAGGAACTCAGGAGGTCGTAGGCCCTAAGGGCGTCGTACACAGCCATGTGGTGGGTGGCTTCCTGCCCTGACACATAGCGAAGGTAGTCCTCCTGAAAGGGGGCCAGAATCCCGCCTGACTCAAGTGTCTCGCCGTGGCCCCTCTGATCGAGCGTGAGCGCAACATATCCCATGTCCACGAGCTTCCTGCCGAGGCTCCTGTATTCCCCCTCCTTGGTCACCGTTGCACCCGGGAGGACGAAGATTGCGGGAAGTGGGCCGTCTTCTTTGGGGTATGCAAGCAATCCGTATACTGTGGCACCGCCGTGGCTGTCGAACCATATCCTGTAAACAATTGAATCGCTGGTCTCGTTCCACACCTCCCTCTGGAACTCTATCTGGGGGCGGTTGGCGTAGCTGAGCACGCCGCTTTCCACATTGTATGTTTCCTCTGACCCTCCAGGAGGGTTTCCTAAAATGTAGAACGTGACCGAGAAGGATGCCACGGCCAATATGGAGATTAGCGCCATGAACTGCTTGTCAGGCATTCTCATGC
>CAZSLL010000002.1:0-93034 GCA_964607835.1 uncultured archaeon
TGTAGAGCACGGCCTCCTGCACAGAGACGGATGGGCTGGAGTTGGTGAATCCCATGTCCACTGTGGGAGAGTCCCAGGGCGGATTGATTGCTATGTCCTTCTTTACCATGTAATACGGGTTGTAGGTCGCAGACGTCACGTAGCCTGTGCTGTCGTGTATCCTCACCGTTACCGCGCCGGCGGCGGGAAGCGTAAGCACGAGGTAGCACGCCACCACCGCCACTGCCTCCATGAGCAGGCTTTCAGGTCTCATGTGCTCACCCCGAACATATCACCCTTATTCCGCAGGATGCCTCCACACTCTCCAGGTAGCCCAGGACCTCGTCCCTGTCGCAGCAGGTGGTGCAGGGCGGATTCAGGGAACCCCCGCACGCCTGGCCGCATGAACCTCCCACCGGGCACTGGCAGAACATGGAGGAACTTCCCCCGCATGACTCCACTATGCCCCGGAGGTTGCTGCACGTGCACCCCGCTTCGCTCAGGACCACTGTGGTGGATATGTGCTTCTCCTCTGTGACAGGATCGAGCTCGCATTTTCCCATTGCGCTGAGCAGGCAGCTGGACTCCCCTGCCGTGAGTTCCTGGTTTCCGTAGTCCATCCTGCCCGGCGCCCTCACAGGGGTGTAGCTGTATAGCTCTGTCACCCCCTCCTCGAGGAAGAACCCGCTGTAGTCCAGCCCGCCGTTGACCATGTAGTTGTTGTCAGGGTTGTACATCCTTGACTTCACTGAGTAGGAGTAGCCTGACGGGAGGTAGGGCATCACTGCGCTCTCCCTGGGCGGGGCGTAGCAGCCCTGGGCACAGGCCTTGCAGGCCGTGAGTATCTGGCTGCTCATGCTCTCGTTGGCGCTCTCTGCCTCCCCTGAATTCTCGCTGCAGAACTCGCACTCAGGCGTGTCCCTGCAGCCCTGTGGCACATTCTCTGTGTCCATGTTGGACACCGGCATGTTCAGGTTTCCGTTGTCCAGCTCCAGCACGGCGTATTCCCTGTCAATGAGGCCGGTGCTGCACTGGTGCATGGTCTCCTCTGTGATGGAGCACTCCTCTGCGCAGGCATAGCAGGACACCAGCTCCTTCTCCCCCTGGGCGTTGGTCCTGTAGCCCTGCCTGGTAATGGTCACGTCCCTGAAATGGAAGGTCACAGGGTCGACCCGGTTCAGGGTGACACTGAACCCGCTCTCCATGCTGGGTGCGGGCACCTCCTGCCTGAAGAACTCCAGGCCCTCGCCGTGGTACACCACGAGCTCGTGGCTTCCGCACCTTATGTCAGACTCAAGAATCCCGTTCGGCCCGGTCTCACCCAGCGGGCAGCTTCCGTAAACCACGAACGCCCCCTCCAGGGGCTCGCCGTCAGAGCCCGTGACCTTGACGCTCCCCCTGCACGATGCGTCAGCGCACTCCGCAGGCATGCCCCCATTGCCGTGTCCCGGCGTGGGCCCGGGGCCGACCCACGAGGAGCACGCGCCGGGTTCCATCATCTCGTCCCCCCTGTCTGTCACTGCCACCTCGCTGGCCATGTTGAAGCTGTGGCCCGTGTAGGGGTCCCTGACCCTGATTATGAAGGGATAGCTGAAGTCATATGCGTGGTTGAATGATGCCGTGCATATGGGGATGGTGTATCCCCCGTGGGAGAGCATCCTGAAGTTGGTCTCGAATATGAAGTCCATGACGCTGAAGTACCAGTCGTCCGCCACCGCGGTCCTGATGTCCAGGTCGCCGTAGGACTCGCCGTTGAGGTCCTGGATAGCAAAGGTCTTGGGCCCGCCCGAGGCAGGCTGCATGGGCTGCCACCACTCTGTGGAGGTCATGACATACTCCAGTATGCCCAGCAGGAACCCGTTTATCTGGTTCGGGTTCCTGTATATGACCTCCCCGCATTGTGTGAGAACCCCTGAGGTGGGAAGCTGGACGTGGATGTCCTCACCCTCCATCCTCTTTGAGAAATATATGGCAGATATGGTGAACACGTCGAAGTACCGGTTCTCTGCAGACGCCTCTGCGAAGTCCCTTCCAAATGAGTATATCCTCCCGAAATTGGTCCTGACCGAAACCTCGTATGGGTAGAGGTCTGCGGGAAGGGTGTGATTCCTGACCGTGGTGGGAAGGGTTAAGGCCACGTCAATCTGCTCGGGCTCGAAGGGGTCGTCCCCCTTGATGTCCACAGAGGCCCTGGCCCGGGAGGCCTGGAAGGACACCCTGTTCCCGTACTGCTCCTCTATGTCGTCCAGGCCCTGCTTTACCATGTGCTCGATGGAGCGCTCCATGGAGATGGTGATTTCCTCTATGGATGGGTACATGGCGCTGTCGCACCTCTGCCAGAAGGGGACCCCTGTGAGAAGGAAGTTGGTGTAGGGCACGCTTGAATATGTCCCGGAGATCCCGGGCACTGGCTCCTCTAGATACCCTCCGTGGGCCATTATTTCAGCCAGGGTCTCGTCAGTGGCATCCCTGAGGGAGTTCTGCACGCTCTGGGCCACCTGCTTCTGCTGGGCGTAAACGCCCTCGGGCAGGGGCTGGGACACGATTCCGCTTCCGGCGAGAGAATAGACCGCCACCACTACTGCAAGGAAAACCACGCCCAGGATAACGATGAGTTCTGTCTGCCCTTTCATCATATATAATTATATAACTGTTCCTCTGTATAAATAACTTCAAACCGCATGATATCAAACACGCCGGAAAGGTGGCAGCATGATTAACAAGGAAAGCCTAATGGAGACCTTCAGGAAGGCCCCTGAGAAGTACTGGAAGGTTGAGCTCTTCGCCAGGGAGGGCTTCGAGAGAAAGAGGTGCCCCTCGTGCGGCAAGTTCTACTGGACCCTGGACCCTGAGAGGGACTCCTGCGGGGACCCGCCGTGCGAGGAGTACGGGTTCATAGGGAAGCCCATAACCAGGGTCAAGTGGGACTACGTGGAGGCATGGAGGGCCTTCGAGCGATTCTTCCGGAAGAATGGCCATGCCTCTGTACCCAGGTACCCGGTCATAGACCGCTGGAGGCCTGACCTCTACTTCACCATAGCGTCCATCCAGGACTTCCAGAGGCTGGACAAGGGCAACATGGTGTTCGAGTACCCTGCCAACCCCCTGGTGGTTCCGCAGGTGTGCCTGAGGTTCCCTGACATCCAGAACGTGGGGGTGACTGGAAGGCACCACACATCCTTCACCATGGCGGGCCAGCACGCCTTCGGCCACCCCAAAGAGGGCTACTTCAAGGACCGCTGCATTGAGCTCAACTTCGATTTCCTGCACAACGTCATGGGCATACCCAAGAGGGACATGGTGTACGTGGAGTCCCTGTGGGCCATGCCTGACCTTTCTGCGTTCGGTCCGTCCATGGAGACCCTATCCAAGGGGCTGGAGCTCGTTAACTCCGTGTTCATGCAGTTCACCAAGACAGGCTCCTCGTTCAGCGAGCTCCCTGTCAAGGTCATTGACGTGGGATGGGGGCATGAGAGGCTGGTGTGGTTCAGCCAGGGCACCCCCACCGGCTACGACGCGGTGTTCGGGCCGGTCATCGACGCCCTCAAGAAGAGGGCAGGACTCAAGGGAAATGAGCTCCTGGACCGCTACGCTGTCCTTGCCGGGAACCTGGACATAGACGAGGCTAGGAACATCAGGAAGGTCAGGGAGCAGATAGCCGGACAGCTCGGGGTCACGGTGAAGGAGCTCAACGAGCTCGTGGAGCCCTCACAGGCCCTGTACGCCATAACCGACCATGTCAAGAGCCTGCTCTTCGCCATAGCGGACGGGGGCATACCCTCAAACGTGGGAGGGGGCTACAACCTCAGGGTGCTGGTCAGGCGGATGCTCTCCTTCATAAATGACTTCCAGTTCGATGTTGACCCGGTCAAGGTTGCCGAGCTCCACATCTCCCATTTAAGGCCAATGTTCCCTGAGCTCTCTGCAGGGCTTGACAATTTCGCCAGAATCCTTGATATAGAGAGGGAGAGATACGAGAAGACCCTGGAGAAGGCAGGTTCCCTCATCCAGAGGGAGCTGAAGTCAGGGAAGGGGAAGCTCGATGCTGACACCATGGCCAGGCTCTACACCTCCAATGGCATAACCCCTGAGCTCGTGGAGAGGGTCGCAAGGGAGCAGGGCGTTGACTTCTCCCCTCCAGAGGACTTCTACTCCAGGATAACCGAGCAGCACATGTCAGGGGCGAGGGACAAGGAGGACACCCTTGATGTGGAGGTCTCCGGAATCCCCAAGACCAGGACACTGTTCTACGAGAAGCCCTACCAGAGGGAGTTCGATGCAAAGGTGGTAGCCAGGATGGGGAACTGGGTTGCCCTTGACAGGACACTGTTCTACGCAGAGGGAGGGGGCCAGCTCTCTGACGTGGGGACCATATGGCACGGCGAAAAGGACTACAAGGTCATGGACGTCCAGAAGCTCGAGGATGTCATACTGCACAAGCTGGACAGGCCCGGAAAGCTCAGGAAGGGTGACCATGTCAGGGGAGAGATTAGCTGGGAGAGGAGGCACACCCTCATGAAGATGCACACCTGCACCCACCTCCTGGCAGGGGCTACCAGGCGGGTCATCGGCTCCCACATATGGCAGGCAGGGGCCAAGAAGGGCCTGGAGGCCTCCAGGATTGATGTCACCCACTACATGCCCTTCACCCACGAGGAGCTCAGGGAAATCGAGGACCTGGCCAACGACATGGTGAAGAAGGACCAGCCCGTGAAGGCAGAGTTCATGCCCAGGGGGGAGGCAGAGAAGGCCTACGGTTTCACACTCTACCAGGGAGGGGCCTCGCCAGGGAAGATGGTGAGGGTGGTCAACACGGCCGGCGGCTTCGATATCGAGGCCTGCGGAGGGACCCACCTCAGGAGCACGGGCGAGATAGGGCTAATCAAGATAATAAGGTCAGAGCGCATCCAGGACGGGGTGAACCGGCTGGAGTACACCTGCGGAAGCCCGGCCTACGATTATCTTTCGAGGCAGGAGGCGGCTGCAAAGGAAATCATAAGCACCCTGTCTGACACCCCCTTCGCGGGCAAGGCCCTGCAGAGCATAAAGACCGAGGGCGATGTGTCCCAGGACATCCAGGCCGCTTCTGCCGTCCTGTCAGTGGACCCCCCTGCCCTGGCCAGAACTTTCGGGCGCTTTGCCAGGGAGATTTCTGAGGACCACGACAAGCTCAACAGCATGAGGAAGGCCATAGAGCTTGAGCCAAAGGAGCTCGATGAGGAGGCCTTTTTCCTCGACCGCTCAAAGAGGCCCTCGAGCATAAGGGACCTGGCAGAGCAGGTGTTCGCTGTCTGGAAGGACCAGAGGAAGGCCCTTGAGTCCATGACAGAGCAGACCGCCCGCGACAAGGCCTCCCGCCTGGTCAGGAAGGCCAGGGGCAGCAGAATCCTGGACATAGTGGCAGGGGACAGGAAGGCCCTCATCGAGATGGCCAACCAGGCACTGGAGACCAATCCGGGGCTCACTGTAATCCTGGCCAACCAGGCAGGTGACATAATCGCCATGAGCAGGGAGTCAGACGCCTCCAAGGCACTCAAGGAAATCCTGGAAAAAGCAGGAGGGACAGGAGGGGGAAGCCCAAGGCTGGCCCAGGGAAGGGTGGAGCTCTCCAAACTCATGAAGCTCATAGAAAGGGGCGGCTAAACTGCCAAATTTACACTAATACTCCATCAGGAGGCAGGTCCTGGGCTGGGCAATGGCTATGCCGCAGAAATCGCCTATCAGGGAATCGTAATCCAGGCTCCTTCCCTCGAGGTCCACTATCTGGCCGCTGGCCCCTATCATGTCCAGCCTGGTCTCGTTGCCCTGGACAGCGTTCAGGACCGCGTATCCCTCGAGCCTTCCCACGAACTCCTCGAGCTGTGCGTTCTTCTCCAGGCAGTCAGCGCAGTCCTCTGTGTAGAAGTGCTCTATGAGCACCCTTCCGTTCTGGAGTATGTATATCTGCTCCTCTGTGCTCAGGGGTTCCCTTATCACCAGGGGAATCTCCCTCTGCTCTGGCTGGCTGCTGAAGTTGGCGCTGTTCATTGCGAACCCTGCCACTGACATAACCATTATGACCAGTATGAATATGGCCGCTGCGGGCTTCATTGTGGCTCCCATATCAATCACCTTTAAGCAGGCCCTGCCTGCTCAAGGAAAATAGTGGCCTCTGTACTTAAAACCTTTCCTGGTGCACGAAGTCCTTGAGTGGCCACCTCTCGGGCTTTTGCGGTTTCACTGACGGATACCCGATAGGAATCATGGCAACAGGCCTCACATGCTCCGGGATGGCCAGTGCCTCCCTGACCGCGCCCTCGTCAAATCCCCCGACCCAGCACGAGCCCAGTCCCCTGTCCCAGGCCGCCAGCATGATGTTCTGGCAGGCCGCGGCGCTGTCCTGCAGGGAGTAAAGGTTCCTTCCCCGCTCCCCGTAGCGCCCGGCCTTCCTCATGTTTGCGCACACAACTATGACCAGGGGGGCTTTCTCCAGCATGGTTTGTCCCATGGCCGCCTCTGCAAGCCTTTTCCTGCTCTCAGGCCTTCTGACGACTATGAAATCCCAGTCCTGGCAGTTTCCTGCTGAGGGAGCTGCTATGCCTGCCTGCAGAATCTCGTCCACGAGCATGTCCTGGACAGGGTCAGGCCTGAACTCCCTGACAGACGCCCTCTCCATTATGCATTTCATGGCTTCCATTGTTCCACTATTTAATTTTGAGCCCCTGATTAATAATAGGGATTCTTCATGAAGACTTGGGAAAGATACAGGGACATGCTTCCCTGGGCTGACCTTCACGTGCACACCAGCCACACCGAGGGCATGAGCTCTGTTGGCGAGCTCTGCGACCAGGCCGTGAGGAACAACCTCAGGCTAATCGCATTCACAGAGCACGTCAGGAGGAGCCTTTCCTATGACTACTCCGCCCTGCTCAGTGACATAGATGATGCCAGGAAGCGCTTTCCCGGGCTCACCATACTTTCTGGCTGCGAGGCCGCTGTCAGGGACACCGCGGGCACGCTTGACGTCTCCATGGAGGTGCTGGAAAGGGCTGACATAGTGGTGGCCAGCTTCCACGGCTTCCCATATGGGCACAAGCGTGAGTTCCTCTCTGCCCTCAGGGGGGCTTTAAGCAACCCCAGGGTGGACATATGGGGTCATCCCCAGACCTTCCTCAGGAACGTGGAGCTCTCGCCAAGCGAGACCAGGGAAATCCTGGAGCTCTGCAGGGACAGCAGGGTCATGGTTGAGGACAGCCTCCAGAAGGCCTACAGAACCCCTCCGGGCTTCCTCAGCATGGCGCGGGAAGTGGGGGCTGTGGTGGCCACGAACTCTGACGCCCACTCCAGTGACGAGCTGAGGTTCGTTCCCGCAGGTAAACAATAAATTGTTTATAAACATTCCTACTGTTATGGGATTTGCATGATGTACACCCTTCTCGCTGCCTTGCTCGCCTTTCTGCTCACCCTTGCACTGACCCCGGCCTGGATAAGGAGGGCCAGAAGAAAGGGCCTGGTGGGCAGGGACATGAACAAGCATGACAGGCCAAAGGTGGCTGAGTCAGGGGGAATCACTGTATTCCTGGCCTTCCTTGTCACCATGCCCCTGGTGCTCTACTCGTTCTGGCTCTCAGGGGACCAGGTGGCCTTCACGGTTACCCTGGCTTCCATGGCGTCACTCTTCATCATAGGCATAATCTCCTACCTGGACGACATCAGCGGGTGGAAGAAGGGATTCGTGCGCTGGAAGAAGCCCCTTCTCACGGTAATAGCCGTCCTCCCCCTCATACCCTTTCTCCTTGACAGGCTGGAGATAACCCTGGTGGGCCAGGCCATCCAGCTGCCCTGGCTGTTCTATCCCCTGGTCATGGTGCCCATAGGCTTCATAGTTGCCACCAACGCCGTGAACCTCCTGGGGGGATTCAACGGCCTGGAGGCCTCCCTTGCCATAATAGGGCTCTCCGCGCTGGCATGGTTCGCCCGGGGCACAGAGTTCTTTCCCATGCTCCTTGTCTCTGTGTCCGCCCTGGCGGCATTCCTGTGGTTCAACAGGTACCCCTCCAGGGTCTTCCCTGGAGACACCCTGACCTATTTCGTTGGGGGCCTCTTCGCAGTGGTGGCAGTCATGGGCAACTTCCAGTCCCTGACCATACTCATAATGGCCCCTTTCATACTGGAGGGGGCCATAAAGGCAAGGGAGATACATTACATATTCAGGAACAAGCAGATTTTCAGGCCAGAGTGCTTCGGTGTTCCTGACAAGGACAACAGGCTGGGCAACCCCTATCGCCAGACCTGGTCAGTGACCCACATTGCCATGCGCATTGTCAGGAGGCTCAAGGGCTCGTGCTACGAGAACGACGTCACTATACTGATAGCAGGGCTTTATGCCCTGTGGTGCCTTGGCCTGGTGTGGGTGTTCGGGTGATTGCATGAAGATTATGGTTACCGGTCTTGGGGGCCCTGCTGGCACCAACGTGGTGTCCATGCTGCCTGAAGGCTCGGTGGGAGCGGTGTGCGACGCTGACCCGGGAAAGAAGGCCGACCTCCAGAGGCTTGGAAAGGGCGGGATTCGGTTCTACACAGTGCCCCACGGGATAAGCAGGGAGGCTTTCGTTAGGGCCGTGAACGAGATAATAAAGAGGAACAATATAGACGTGGTCATTCCCTGCGTTGACGAGGAGCTCATGGTGTTCTCCTACAGGCCGGAGCACATAAACGCCAGGGTGGTGGTGTCCCCCTACGAAACCATCAGGGCGTGCAACGACAAGGCCCTTCTGTATGAAACCGTTAATAAGGAGGGTTTCTGCCCCATATACAAAGTTGCAGAATCCAGTCATGACCTCTCTGCCTTCGGGGAGAGCCCGCTCTTCGTGAAGCCCAGGACAGCCAGGGGAAGCAGGGGGGCCATGATGTTCTCATCGGCCAGTGAGGTGCCTGATGACCTGATAAACAAGGGCAACGTGTTCTGCGAATACCTCCCCGGTCAGGAGTACACGGTTGACGTGCTCTGCGATTTCCAGGGAGAGCCCTTTGTCATAGTCCCCAGGAAGAGGCTGGTGGTGGCCGTGGGCAAGTCCATGAGGGGCGAAACCATGAGGCATCCGGATATCGAGGAAAGGGTTAAAAAGCTATGCCGCATTCTAAGGTTCATAGGTCCGTCCAACATGCAGTTCAAGGAGGCAGCGGACGGGGCCATGAAGCTCGTGGAGATAAACCCAAGGTTCTCCGGCGGGCTTCCCATAACAGCAGAGGCAGGGGCCAACACCCCGGAGCTCCTTTACATGCTCCTGAAGGGGAAGAGGCCAGAACCCCCTGAATGGAGGGAGGGGGTCTTCGAGAACACCCTGGCCCTGCACTGAGGAAGATAACATGGACATACTCGCAATCGGCGCGCATCCCGACGACATCGAGTTCGGCTGCGCGGGCACCATAATGAGGCACGTTAAGAGAGGCGACAGGGTTACCTTCGTGGTCATGAGCAGGGGGGAAAAGGGCGGCAACGGCGATGAGCGGGCCCAGGAGGGGAAGGAGGCGGCCAGGAAGATTGGCGCTGAAATCCACATACTCGAATTCCCTGACACCGAGATTCCCCAGAGCCACGAGGCCATAGAGAGTCTGGAGAAGATAATAAAGGACACGATGCCAAGGAGGGTGTACACCCATTCTGTGAAGGACACCCACCAGGACCACCGCAACACGGCATACGTCACGCTTTCCGCAGCCAGGTTCGTGCCCGAGATATTCGCCTACGAGTCCCCGAGCCTCTACCTCAACTTCGCCCCCAACTACTATGTGGACATCACATCCTACATAGACAGGAAGATAGATGTCCTGGGCAAGTTCACCAGCCAGAACAGCAAGGACTACATGAAAATCAATGCCATCAGGGGCCTAAGCCAGTTCAGGGGCCTGGCCCCCTCGGTGAGCCACGCCGAGGCCTTCGAGGTCATACGGATACTCAAGTCAGACAGCATATAGGTAATAATATGGGCTTTTTCACAGAGCGTAGCGGCATATCTCCCAAGGAGTGGGATGCCGTGAAATCCACGCTCACTGAGAATGGTTTATCCATAGAAAGGGAATACATAGTCAATTCTGACGGGCTTAGGCTCGGCATGTATTTCTCGCGCGGCTACCCTGAAACAGATTCCTGCTATGTTTCTGTCCGCGAGTGCCCACCACAGGAATGCATTGATGATGTCGCAAATCTCAGGAAGGCCCTCAAGCAGGCTACCTCTTGCTGATTAGCCAGTTTCCCAGGGCAAGGTGCTCCAGCCCGGTGACCTCAAGCGTTCTTATTGCGTCCCCTGGGGAGCAAACAATTGGGTATCCGTGCAGGTTGAACGAGGTGTTGAGGAACCCGCCCTCTCCGGTCTCTGACTCAAAGCTCTTCAGGACCCTGTGATAGCCAGGGTTCCATGATTTCTCCACCACCTGGGGCCTTGCCGTGAAGTCATACTGGTGCAGTGCGGCCCTCAGGGCCTCTTTTCCGCGCTCTGTTGTGTTGAATGACACTATCATGTAAGGGGCCCTGAATCCCCTGGGGTTCTCTATGTAGTCCCTCTCCCGCTCCTTCCTTATGCTCGGGGCGAATGGCATCCAGAAATCCCTGTTCTTCACGGCCTCGTTTATCTTCATGACGACCTCCCTGTTCCTGGCGTCCGCGAGTATGCTCCTGTTTCCCAGGGACCTGGCCCCCCACTCGCACCTTCCCGCGAACCTTGCCACCACCTCGCCCTGTGCGAGCCTCTCGCCCACCAGGCCGTCTATGTCACCGTGCTGTTCCACAGAGCACTTCTCACCAATCCCCGAGTCCTTGATGGCCTGGCTTACCTGCCCGTCCGTGTACTCGGGGCCCAGGTACAGGTGCCCGAGAGGCTCCACTCCAGGGGCTTCTCCTTCATCCCGGCACATATCCACGTGCCTCTGGAGGCCTGCCCCTATCGCAAGGCTCTCGTCCCCGCACGATGGCATGACAAAGAAGTCCCTTACCTCGGGAAGCTCCATGAGCCTCTGATTGGCCTTGACGTTCATGAACAGCCCGCCCGCAAGGCATATGTCCCTGATTCCGTAGTGCTCGATTATGTTCCTTATCCATTGGGTAAGCATGTCCTCGAGGAAGAGCTGGAGCCCGCCCGCAATGTTGTCGAAGCGCTCCCCTGCGAACACCCTCTGGAGATGGTCAAGGTACTGCCACTTCCAGACGCCGCTGGTGTTCTCGAACATGAGAGGGTTCTTGGGGCTTATCCTGGCCATCTTGCTGAACTCTTTGTAGGTACCCTGGATGTGCTCCTTCTTGGAGTAGGGGGCGAGGCCCATGACCTTGTACTCGTGGGAAAGTGGCTTCATGCCCAGGAACTCCGTCACCCTGGAGTAGAGCTCTCCCAGGGAATTGTAGTTCGAGATGCTGAGCTCTCTTCTTATTTCGCTTCCCTCCCCGATATTTATGGTAGCGGACACTGCGTCACCTGAGCCGTCGGCTGTTATGACCAGGGCCCGCTTCCTCCTGAACCATTTTGGATGATAGGCAGTAGCGGCATGAGCAAGGTGGTGCTCGCACTGGCTTATTTCAGCCCTCACCCCGTTGTCCCGCACCACCTTCTTTATCTGCTCTATGTGCCTGAACCTGCCCAGAAGCCTGACCGACGGCCCCACCCAGCGGTCAGAGCGCAGGAATCCCTTCGGCAGAAGCCTGGAGCCCCTTCCGAACGCCCTTCTGGGAATACTCTTTCTCCCTGACTCCATTGACGTCACTGGATTGATGAGCGAGGGCACTACCACGCTGTCCACTTCCCCGGGACTCACGCCCGCTGTCCTGAGGGCTTCCCTTATTGCCAGGGCAGGAACCCCGCCCCACTCCTTGACCCTGTTGAGCCTCTCCTCGCTTATGGACGAAAGGATTTTCCCGTCCCTCACCACGGCAGCGGTGGCTGTGTGCCCGTCGTGCACAGAAAGTATGGTCCTGCTCATATGCAAAAACATGAACGTGCAGATATATATTAGTAAAAAGGGCCCAGTGGAGTTCGGGGATTGCCGATTGGGGGTAAGGCCATTTAAAAACCTTTCGGTGCCCTTTATATATCACGCGTTTCTACTCTCACGAGGTGCCGGCCTGCGGGCCGGGGGTTTTGGCATGGACATAGGAATAGTAGGCTACGGAGCGTACATCCCCAGGTACCGCATAGCTGTCGAGGAGATAGCAAGGGTATGGGGCGAGAACGCAGACAACTACAGGAATGGCCTCATGGTCAACGAGAAAAGCGTCCCTGGAATGGACGAGGACACAATCACCATCTCCGTGGAGGCCGGGAAGAACGCCCTGCTCAGGGCAGGCGTGGATCCCCAGAAAGTGGGCGCGATTTACATAGGCAGCGAGAGCCACCCCTATGCCGTGAAGCCCTCAGGGACAGTGGTGGCAGAGGCCCTGGGCCTCAGCAGGAACCTCATGTGCGCTGACTTCGAGTTCGCGTGCAAGGCAGGCACCGCAGCCATGCAGGTGTGCTACTCCCTTGTGAAATCCGGCATGATTGACTACGGCATGGCCATAGGCGCTGACACCTCCCAGGGAAGGCCAGGGGACGCCCTTGAGTACACCGCTGCAGCGGGCGGCGCAGCCTTCCTCATAGGAAAGGACCCCCTCGCTGTCCTCGAGGACACGTGCTCCTTCACCACTGACACCTCTGACTTCTGGAGGAGGAACATGGAGGACTACCCCAAGCACGGGGCCAGGTTCACCGGAAGGCCCGCCTACTTCAAGCACGTCACCTCAGCTGCAAAGTCCCTTCTCGATAGGACCGGGACAGAGCCCAAGGACTACGACCACGCCATATTCCACATGCCCAACGGAAAGTTCCCCACTACCGCAGCAAAGGGGCTTGGCTTCACGCCAGAGCAGATGAAGCATGGCCTGGTGGTCACGAGGATAGGCAACTGCTACTCAGGCGCCAGTCCGCTGGGGCTGAGCAATGTCCTGGACGCCGCTGAGCCAGGGCAGAGAATATTCATGGTCTCATACGGCTCAGGGGCGGGCTCAGACGCCTTCAGCTTCAGGATAACTGACAGGATAAAAGAGAGGAGAGGGAAAGCCCCGGGCACAGAGCACTACATCGCAAAGAAGCACAACATCGACTACGGCATGTACGTCAAGCTAAGGGGCAAGCTCAAGATGTGATTTTCATGGACAAGAGAACCAAATTCATTAAGGATTTCGAGAAATACAATCCAGGATGGGGAGAAGAAATGGCGCGATGGGTCTCAGAATCAGAGGCAAGCCGCGAATCAAGGTCCTGCACAGGATATTTCCGAATTGAGCCTGCGGACGGGACCATGGAGGCCGCCATATACAAAGCAGGCAAGGTAGTTGGTGAGTACATCTGGAAAATGCCCAAGGAGTCATCATTATGACGCGCAAGGTAGCAATAATAGGAGCAGGGTACACGAAGTTCGGCGAGCAGTGGGAGCGGTCGCTCAGGGACCTCTCCAAGGAGGCCGGCGCCCTTGCCCTCTCTGACTCAGGTGTTTCAGGAAAGGACATCCAGGCCCTTTACGTGGGCAACATGTCAGCAGGCAGGTTCATAGGCCAGGAGCACCTGGGTTCCCTGGCTGCAGACCAGGCAGGTCTTCTCCCGCTTCCCGCCACAAGGGTGGAGGCTGCCTGCGCCTCAGGCGCCCTGGCCTTCAGGAGCGCTGTCCTGGCCATACAGAGCGGCAAATATGATGTTGTCATGGCAGCGGGCGCAGAGAAGATGACTGACCTCAGCGGAACCGACGCCATAGCCACGCTCATGGGAGCGGGCGACCAGGAATGGGAATCCTCAGTGGGCCTTACCTTCACAGGCCTCTACGCCCTCATGGCAAGGGCCCACATGCACAGACATGGAACCACCAGAGAGCAGATGGCCATGGTAAGCGTCAACAACCACAGAAACGGGGTGAGCAACGAAAGGGCCCAGTTCAGGTTCGAGACCACGGCTGACAAGGTACTGAAATCCCCCATGATAGCAGACCCCCTCACGCTCATGGACTGCTCGCCGCTCACAGACGGCGGCGCTGCAGTCGTCCTGGCGTCAGAGGAATTCGCCAGGAAGCTCGACAGTCCCGTGTGGGTAATGAGCTCCAGCCAGGCCAGCGACACCCTTGCTCTGCACGACAGGAAAAGCCTTACCAGCATAGGAGCAACCAGGTCAGCGGCCGCAGAAGCCTACAGGGAGACGGGTCTGAAGCCAAAGGACATTGACCTGGCAGAGGTGCACGACTGTTTTTCCATAAACGAGATAATCGCTCTCGAGGACCTGGGGTTCTGCGAGCCTGGAAAGGCAGGCAGGTTCGTGGAGCAGGGGCACATAGCCAGGGAAGGCCAGATGCCCGTGAACACCACAGGCGGGCTCAAGTCAGTTGGCCACCCGGTCGGAGCCACCGGGCTGAGGCAGCTTGCTGACCTCACATTCCAGCTCAGGGGCAAATATGGCCCTCTCCAGGTAAAAGGGGCAAGGAGGGGGCTTGCACTGAACATAGGGGGTAGCGGGGCCACTGCCGTTGTGAGCATACTCGGCAGCAATGACGCCCTGCGGTGATAATCTTGGGTGATATGTGCCCGCCATCCCTGGACGGATGGGGCACGTTGCCTGAATAAAATGTTAAGGTGATGATATGGTCCACACATCAAGCGTTCCCCTGTTCTGGAGAATCCAGAGAAACAGGTACAGGCTGATAGGCACTAAATGCGGCACCTGCGGGAAGGCATTCTTTCCGCCCAGGGACTTCTGCCCTGACTGCAGAAGGGCAGGAAAGATACAGGAGCTCGCCTTCTCAGGAAAGGGAAAGATAGTGTCCCACACCACCATAAGGATTCCCCCCAAGGGATTCGAGCAGTACACCCCCTACGTGGTTGCCATAATCGAGCTCGACGAGGGTACCAGGATATCCGGACAGGTAATCAACGACCCAAAAGAGGTGGAAATCGGCAAAAGGGTGTCCCCTGTCTTCAGGAAGATGCAGGAGGACGGGGTCTCAGGCCTCATCCAGTACGGGCTCAAGTTCGAGCTCGTGAAGTGACTGATGCGTGGGAACAGAGCACGGATAAGCTTTTATATTATCCACGTCATTTCTAGATATGGAAAAGATTATTGGCATAGTCTCAGGAAAGGGCGGGGTGGGAAAGACCACCTTCACGGCCAACCACGGACTGGCCATGAACCAGATGGGCAAGGACGTGGTGGCAGTGGACGCTGACCTCTCCACTTCCAACCTGGGCCTCCAGCTCGGGTTCTACCAGTTCCCTTTGGGCCTCCAGGACGCCCTGGAGGGAAACATTGGCATACTCAACGCCATCTACACCCATCCCTCAGGACTTAAGGTAGTTCCCGCCTCTATATCACTCAATTACCTCAGCAAGAACCCCACCCCGTACAGGCTCAAGTCCGTGCTGAGCGACCTCAACGGCATAGTACTCATTGACTCCCCCCCGGGGCTCAGGGACGACGCGCTCCTGGTACTCAAGGCCTGCGACGACATACTCATAGTGACAAACCCTGAGATTCCCGCTGTCACAGACGCCCTCAAGGTCATAAAGGTGGCCAGGGAGATGGGCAAGGAGCCCTTGGGAATAGTTATCAACAGGGCCAGGGACAAGTTCGAGTTGTCCACTCAGGAAATCGAGGAGATGTGCGACCTCAACGTCATAGGCAGGGTGCCTGATGACAGGGACGTCAAGAGGAGCATGTTCGAGAAGACCCCCATAGTCTCATTCAAGCCCCACTCCAGGGCCTCCATAGAGCTCAACAGGATTGCAGCCGCCATCATAGGCGGGGAGTACACCCCTCCCAGGATGGCCGGTCTCAAGAGGGCCCTCAGGAGATAGGCCCTCCCTGCTTCTCAGGTAACATCTCAAAAGAGGCGTGTAGTGCAACAACGCCCACCGACGTCTACCGACACTTTCCGACAAAGGTGATTGCTATCGGTTGAACAATTAGTGTTTCACTTCCTGGCCAGTTCGAAGAACTTCTTGCGTCGAACAGTCGCTCCCTCTACCACTCCCTCGCGCTCCAGGCTGACCATGTACTCGTTGCACCTTGTCCTGGAGAGCTTGAGCATCCTGGCCAGCTCTGCCATGGAGAGCTTCCCGTGCTCCTCCAGGAGGCTCTTTATCATGCTCTTGACCTTGAGGGTCCTTATGCTCTCGGGCTTCTCCCTTCCCGGGGGCGATGTCATCCTCTGGTATTCCAGGATGTCGTGTATCCGCTCCCTCTTGACTCCCTCGAGCTTTTTCTCCATCTCCCTGAGCCTGAACAGGATGTCATCCATCTTGTCCTCCATCCAGTCAGCCTTCCTTGAATCGAAGTCCTCCCTTATCTTTACCCGCTCCTGGTTGAGCTTGCTCTTGAGAACCAGAAGTGAGTTTATCTCCTTCCTCTTATCGCTATCAGAGCGGCTAAAAAGGGGCATGTATAAATAATGTCGGTCGACAATAAAAGCCTTTCGAGGGGTTAATTAATTCATTGTATATACCGGTCGACATGCATGCCATATATAGTGGTTAAGCAATGAGTGGCGGGCGGCGTTCAGATGGCTTCAGGAAATCCAGCTCTGGCCAGGCCCCGGTATTGGCCGGCATTTTCTTTCTCCTCCTGGTCCCCACTACAGTGATACTCGCCCAGAACGCCACCCTTAACATAACCGGTGAACTGCTCGCCAACCTCACCCCGGGGAACGGGACCGCCCCCCTCAACGCCACCCCCGCGGATCCCTTCCATGATAACGCAACAGAGAATACGACCACACTGCTCTATTCCAATACCTCCCTGCCCAATGCCACTTCTGGGACAGAGAACCATAACGCTTCCATCTCTCAAACCAATGCGACCCTTCCGAATGACGCCTCCCATGCGGTAAACCAGACCTCGCCCCAGGGAAACCAGACCTCTGCCCCTGGGGGAAACCAGACCATTTCCCCGGAAAACGAAACCAACACCACCATGCCGGACGGGAAATTCACTTACCCTGCCCACAACGAGAATGCCCCTGAAGGCAACGCCACCTCCCGGGGCGGGAACCAAACCAATACAACCATTCCCGGCAATGCAACCAACCAGACCGCAGGGAACGAAACCCTTTCAAATGAGACCGCGCACAACCAGTCCCTGCAGAACGATACAAAGAACATCACGGGCAACCAGACCAACCTAACCGGCCCTGGGCTCAACTTGAGCCTTTCACTACCAGAGCGGGCGGACAGGGGGCACCCCTTCAACGTGACCGCCCTGGTCGAGAACACCGGGGGCCTGCCAGCTGAGGACGCGACCCTGGAGTGGATTCTGCCAAAGGGCTTCGCTGTCTTGCAGGGCAGCAGGAACCAGTCATTCGACCTGGGTCCTGGGGCCTCTTTCAGGAGCAGGCTTCTCCTCGAAACCCCCCTGGGAGTCGGGCTCGGGATGCATGAAATCATGGCAAGGGTGGTGTACCATGATTGAGGGTATCATCCTGGCCGCGGAGAGGATGAAGTCCAGCATGGGCCAGTCAGAGGTCCTGGTTGCCCTGCTCTTCCTGGGCCTGGTATCAGGGGCTGTCCTCGCCCAGAACGCCACCAACATGACCAACATAACCGGCAGCCTGCTCTCAGCCCTCCCCTCGAACTCGACCGATGATGGCTTGGTGGTGGCCGAGGCCTCGGGTGTGGTGGAGCTCTTCGCCAACACAGCAATCGAGCTCCCCCTGAGTCGAACCGTCTATTTCTCGAACGATACCATGCGCGTCACTGTCGGACTCATTCTCGACAACGGTGAGCCAATGCCCGGGGAAAGGATAGAGTACCTCCTGGACGGCTCACTCGTGGGATCGGGCCTGACAGGCCCCCCCGGCCAAGCCAACATCTCCCTTTCCCTCAGTGGCCTCGATGGTGACCACAACTTCACGGTCCGCTACCCTGGCAGGTCCCACTACAACCCATCATGGGAGAGAGCCTTGATTACGGTGATGCCTGCCAACAGGACCAACAAGACCATTGTGCCTCTACAGAACCGGCCGCCTCTGGCAGTGAGAGAGATTGATGACATCCACCTCTACGAGGGCGCTTTCGAGGAGGTCGACCTCACCACGAGGTTCAGCGACCCTGACGGTGACGAGCTCTTCTTCTCCTTCAGGCTCATAGAGAACCAGGAAAGTCCCGGCCTCTCAGTCACAATAAGCGGGGGCGTGGTCAACATCAGCGCCGCAGAGAACGTCTCGGGTCTGTGGCCCATACAGTTCACAGCAAGGGATCCCCACAACGCCTCGGTGAGGGGAAAGGCTTTCAACATCATAGTGAAGAAGCGCTCAAGGCTTTCCAATGATTTTGACGGCATGGTTTCGGCGGAGCTTCCCTCCCTGTCCGGTGTCGGGGACACCTCAGAGCTCAGACTTTCCCTCAGCCCGCCCGAGGGGGCCAGGCCCAGCGTTACCATAAGCACACTCCTTGACTACGATGGGCCTGAGCTTGTGCGCGGCCCGGATGGCGATGCCCTGATTTATGACATCGCTGCGGAGAGTTGCGGCGAGCATGACCTTTTCATTATGGTGGGCATGAGGGACCAGGCCGACGACAGGTGGATAATCGCGAACAGGACATACACAATCAGCGTTCCCTGCTCGGGGAGCGAGAGCAGAGAGGTCCAGGGAATGTCCCTTGTGGAGAGGGAGCCCCCTGTCGCAGAGCTCGCCGAGGCAGGAAAGCCTGCCGAAGTCACGGCCAGGGTAAGGGTGTCCAACAAGGCCTCCCTGAGACCCAACCTCACCCAGAGGGCCACTGTCAGGCCGCCGGCCCGCTCCCTGGAGCTCCTCTCGGCAAGGGACCTGGGGGGCAGGCAGATTTCCACACCAAAGAGTGGCCCTCTCTCCCTTCTGGGAAGGCTCGTGGGCATGGAAGAGGGCGTCGGTATCGAGCTTAAGCCTGATGAGGAAAGGGAACTGGAGATCACCTACACCATCCCCGGCCCAGAGAAAACCGAGAAGGCCCTTTCTGCCGAGGGGTGGGCCAAGCTGGTGGGGGTGGAGAACAGGACAGAGTTCAGGAGGATTCTTCTCAGCACCGACATACCCGAGAAACTAGTTCCCAGGGTAAGCCTTCTTTCGGGCAGAAAATCCTTCTCCAGGGGGGACATCCCAGAGCTCAGGGTGGCCCTGTCCGGCTCTGAGATTGTGCTCGAGCCCGCTGACGGCGGGGAGCCCGTTGAGTTCTCTTTTGGTGACAGGGACAGTGACCGCCTTCCTGACACCCTCTCCTGGGAATCCTCGCCTGGCAGGGAGTTCCTCGTGAAGGGGACCCCCCTCCCGGAGCCCTCCTCAGTTGAGGTGAGGGACAGCCTAGGATATGAGGTCGATGCGGATGTCACTGCGCTGGGTGACGGGAGCTTCTCTGTCAGGGTGCCCAAGCCAGGGGAATTCAGGCCCGGTCGCTACAGCGTTGTCATCAGGTCAGGCGGGAAGGAATACACATCATGGTTCGACTGGGGACTCATAAGCATGAACACCCTCAGGGACGGCTGGGGAACGGGTATGTTCAGACCATGGGAAACCGCCGAGATAGCCATGGTGGTCCTGGACAGGCACGGCTATCCTGTATCAGGAGCTGACGTGAGGCTGGAGGTCAGGAGCCCGCTCGGGTTCAGGAGGAGCTTCTCCACATGGTCAGGGACTATTCAGGACCAGGGCAACGGCATATACACAGCAGAGTACAGGGTCATGGCCACGGGCAACCACACCATGGTGGCCAGGACATCGGGCCAGGGCGTTGAGAGCTCTGTTGAGTCGCACTTCGTGTCCAGCCACGTGTATGATTTCGACATACTCAGGAAGAGCCAGCTCACGCTCGACCCCAGGCTCGAGGACCTCAGGGGAACCATCAGGGTAATATCCCACACCCCTGACCAGGAGGTGGACCTTACCGAGTACCTTCCCGCATCGTTCGATGTGAAGGACGCGGGAGGGGCCAGGGTGGTGAACCACGGCGACGTGAAGTCCCTGGAGTGGGTGGGCCTCATGAGCGGCTCCTCTGTTTCCTACGTGGCGGCTGTCCCGCACAAGTGGCCATACCTGTACGAGCTCGGCCCGGCGCTGGTGGAGCACTCGGGCGAAACCTTCAGGGAGGCCAGGCCCTGGCAGTTCGCGGTGGACCCGGGCATGTGGCTGGAGTTCGTTTCCCCCACCCCGGAGGACGGGCACTACACCAGCGACCGCTACGCCTTCATAAACGTCTCCCTGAACAGGACAGGCCAAGTCTCTGCCTTCATAGACTGGGACCGCTCCCTGGTCGGGCACTGGGGCTTTGACGAGAACGCGGGCTCTGCTGTGACAGACAACTCCACCTGGGGAAACAACGGTACAGTGATAGGAACCCCGGACTGGACAACGGGCGAGTTCGACTATGCCCTGGGTTTTGACACCACCAACAACATCACCATAGGAAACGCCTCTTCCCTGGACCTGTCGGGAAACATGACCGTGGAGCTCTGGGTGAACTCCACATCTGACTGGTCGAACGTGGAGGCCTGGGTAAACCCCAACAGAACCTACACCACGTGGGCCAACTCATCATTCAGCTACAGGATGCCCTTCGTTATTGAGTCTGACGTTGCCCAGGACGAGTACCAGGTGCTCATTGACCTCATGAACAGCGGTGAGAACCAGTTCGACTACGACAGGGTGGACAGCGAGGGAAATGACATAAGGTTCTACGACAGCGACAACAACCCCTTGCCCTACTGGATACACTACTGGTGGGACGAGGGCAACTCCACGATATGGGTCAAGACCGACGTCTCTGCGGGCAACACCACCATATACATGTACTACAACTCCTCTGAAATAGACTACAGCGAGTCCAGCGCAGAGGGCGTGTTCACATACGACACCACATACGAGCTCTACATGAACTTCAATGATGACGCAGAGGGTGATACATGGTACGTGGCCTCATACTTCGACGACACAGACGTTGTATTCGAGGGTCTTGACACCACGCTCTCGGCCAGGGGCAAGGACACCAGTGAGACCATCACAGATAACCACAACACTGTCCAGGCATCAGGCCCAATAATGGGCAAGCCCTACGGCGAGGACATGGACGGCCCCATGCCAATATCAAGGTCAGGCACGAAGATAGGCATTGCCTGCAACAGGGGGACAGACTACTTCTCTGTTTGCTCCCCGTGGGGCTCCGCTGAAGTGGACGTTGACTGCCAGTCAGGGACAGACGACACAGGCAATTCCGTTTCCGAGGGCACATGCATCGAGATAACCGGGGCCAGCTGCTCTGACGGCTCAGGCTACAATGACGCCAGCATACTAATCACGTCTGATATCCCGGTAATCGTGAACTATGACGGAGGGACCCAGGACACCATGATGCCCGGGGGCTCTGACAGCGCAAGCTTCGCTTCCAGGGCCTTCAGCGGCCACTGGTTCGGCACGGGCAACAACAACGCAAAGATTACCTCGGTGTCCGGGACAGCCAGCTTTGATGTGTACACCCAGGAGAGCGACGGGGACTATGACTCATCCACCGGAAACTCGGTCAGCGAGAATGACGGTGACGACCTCTGCGGATACACCAATTCAGGTACCTGCAGCAGTAACGGCGAGGGCCCTGCCTTCCACATAATCGGCGACAATGTGGCCATGAACCAGATAGCAGACGGCGACGGAAGCCAGTCCTACACCTGGAGCAAGTACGAGGAGCTTGATACAGAGTACATCATCCCCACCCCGGTCCAGTACATAACCGTGGCCGCACCGTTCAACAGCACCAACGTGACCATATACACACTCAGCGGCACCTACGTGGACAGCGACCTCATGGGGGGAAGCCAGGACTGGCCCTATCCCCAGCAGGAGTGCTTCGGCAGCTGTGACGACAGCTCCACATGGCAGAGCGACCTCTGGGTTGTGGCTGACAAGCCCATACACGTCATGTACGAGGACGATTCAGGAGGCTCGGCCAACGAGGACGAGAGCGAGGCGTGGGGCAGGATTCACGGAAGGCGCTACCACCCCAACGTGAGCCTGCCTGAGATGGGCTCTGAGCAGGGGTACGACAGGCTCACCTACATGAACACAAGCATGCTCATCGAGAAGGGAGACTCGTTCAGGCTCAGCCTCGTTGACCCCCAGGACCCGGCATCGAACATGGCTGATTCTGCCCTGGTGTCCAACGAATGGCAGCACGTGGCCATGACCTATGACGGCTCCTACATAAGACTCTACATAAACGGGACCCTCATGGAGTCCAGCGCATTCACAGAGCCGCTTGCCTCGTCTGCCGGGGAAAACCTGAGCATAGGCCTTAACATCAACGCCACAATAGACGAGGTCAGGCTATGGGACAGGGCCCTTGACCAGCAGGAGATTCAGGCCAGCTACAACGCCAGCGCGAACAGCCTGTACAGGAACTTCACCGGACTCGTGGAGGGAGAGTACAGTTTCTACGCCTTTGCCATCAAGGGCGACTTCAACTACACAGAGACCAGGGACATAACCATAGACTACAATGCACCTGGCCTGGAATTCGTGTCCCCCACAGAGGTCAACAACAGCTACATATTCCGCAACTACACAGAGGCCAACCTCTCTGTGTCTGACATGCTGAACACCTCAACCCTCATAGACTGGAACTATACCCTGAGGGGCTGGTGGGATATGGATGCGGAGGTCAATGACATCCTCCAGGATCAGTCGAGTTGGGGCAATGACGCGGAGAGGAAGGGCATAGGGCTGGACAAGCCCAACATCACAGAGGGCATGTTCAACAACTCCGTACTGCTGGACGGCGTCAAGCACTACCTGGATGTGGAGTCCTCCCAAAGCCTGAACATCACCAGGAGAATAACTCTGGAGGCCTGGGTCAACACAGACAACGACACCCTCATGGAGATATTGGGCAGGGACGATGACGTAAACAATGAGAGGAGCTATGCCCTTTACATGCATGGCGACGGGCTGGCCTCCTTTGCCCTCAGCTCTGACGGCTCCTCGGTGACAGAGCTCAACACCACCTCATCGCTCAATGACGGTGAGTGGCACCACGTCGCAGGAACCTGGAACGGAAGCAACATGAGCATATACGTGGACGGCTCCCTTGAGGCCTACACTGATTTCTCAGGGGCCCTGTTCGCCAGCGACGAGAAGCTCCAGATAGGCAAGCGCAATGCAGAGTACTTCGAGGGCAGGATTGACGAGGTCAGGGTGTGGTCCAGAGCCCTCAGCCAGGGCGAGCTCATGATGAGCAGGGGCACTGAAGGAATTGACACCCTGGGGAACTTCACCCTTCTGGATGACGGCATGTACAGGTACTATGCCGTATCCACTGACCTTTTGGGCCAGAGGAACCAGACCGAGACAAGGTACCTGAACATAAACTCAACGCCTGACCTCATAACCCCGTTCTGGACCAGCAACAGCACCACCGCCATCAACGGCACCACCCACTACGCAGAGCTCGTCAACTTTACAGTGACCCTGAGGGACAACTACGTGGGAGGCCAGTTCATATTCAGCTATGACAACGGTAGCGGCACGTTCTACAACAACAGCGCCTCATACTGGCTTCACCCCACATACGACGTGGTGTCCCAGAAGAACATAACCGGGACCAAGGGGGATGTGGTGAGATGGCTCTGGTACTTCAACGACTCCTACGGCAACATGAACTCCACAGACACCTGGGAGTTCACTGTCGGCAACGCCCCTCCCGAGGCGCCTACCCTTCTCACACCAACCAGCTACGGCGAGCAGTCAGAGGGTGTGGAGTTCAACTTCACATACTCCGCAGTGGACGTGGACGAAGAGCCCCTGACATACCACTTCTACTTCGACGGCATCCTCAACCGCTCCACTACAGATACCTATGTCAACATGACGCTTCCAAAAGGCAAGTACAACTGGTCTGTCATGTCGGATGACGGAATTGAGAATTCCAGCATGAGCGATGTGTGGTACTTCTACGTCCTCGAGTGGACAGACTGGTGGAACAAGACCTGGGCCTACAGGAACGTGTTCAACATTACCAACACCGCCGGCAACCTGACCGAGTTCCAGGTCTACCTGGACGAGGTTGACACCACCACCCCGATATCAGAGGGCAAGATGCAGTCAGACTGCAGCGACATAAGGTTCGCCAACGACTCCGGGCACGAGATTGAGTTCTTCGTTGAGCCAAGGTGGTGCAACGACGACGAGAGCAGGATATGGGTTCAGATCCCGTTCCTGGAGAACGATACCACAACCCAGCTGTTCATGTACTACGGCCCGCTCTACAACGTGACCTCTCACAGCAACGAGCAGGCCACATTCAACTATACAGAGCGCACCCCTGTACTCATCCCCCTGGGAACCAACAACGCCATTGGCGGGCTCAACAGCAGCGTCCAGGCCCTGGACAACAACACCAATGCTTCCATAGGCTCCTGGGAGGAGGGGGACATGGACGAGTACGAGTTCTTCGGCCTCAGGGGCCAGACCGACTACCAGAACACACAGACCCTCAACTCCACTGGCGCTGTGTTCGCAGACCACGTGGGAAATGGTACCACCAGCGACAACGGCGCTGCCCCGGGCGATGCCTGGGTTCCCGTGGGATGGGCAGCTTATGAGTACATGTACCCCTTCAACAGGAACTACAACTATTTCTTCATGTACTCCCCCTACTCTGACGCCTCTGTGGACGTTTACTACAGTTCGGGCACCTCCTGGCCGGGCTCTGCGGACGAGACCATAACCATTCAAAAGGGAGGCATCAACATTACCACGGTGAACACTGACGGCAATGACGAATCTGCCCTGCGGGTAATATCCGATGCGCCCATCTCGGTCTTCGTCCAGAGCGGCCCCAGCAACACAGGCATGGGTCGATACTCCCAGGACAACTTCCCTGCCCACACATATGACACAGACCTCTTCGGAATCCCGTCAAGAGCATTCAACATCGTGCCACTCGAGGACAGCACCCTCATCAGACTGTACTGGGGCGACGGGGTTTCACAGCTCACCCTGTACTTGGATGGCGGGGAGGTGTACGAGCCACCCAGTGAGTTCATGCTTCCTGACATTGACAACACTGACAGCGAGGGCAGAATTCAGTCAGCCCATCTCTCCGCAAGCGACCCCATCATGGCCGTGCAGACCGCAGATGCTGACGGAACCGACGCCACCACCTTCCTTCCGGAGTACGAGCTCAGCTCCAGGTACGTCCTGCCCCAGGACGGCCAGTACCTCACCATTGCAACCGTGGACTCGCACACGAACTGCACGCTCTGCACGCCCGCAGGCTCTTGCGAGGACCAGAGCTCCTCCCCTGACATAGACTACCCCTATCCTGACCACCTGTATTTCGGGAGCGGTACAGACGGTGCCAACATTCCCGAGGGCTCAGTCCTGGACTGTGACGCCGCGGTTTTCGCATACTACGAGAACCAGGGCGACCAGGGCACCGCCCATGGTGACGAGCACAACATATTCTCCTACAAAGGGATGAGGAAGTACGCGGACCCCTACCCCACCATAGAGGACACAGGGGAGCAGGACATAATCCCCGAGATTAATGACACCTCTGTCACGCCATCAGCTGACGGCTGGGGCGCGAGGCACAATTTCAGCGTTTACGCATACGACTGGGACAACCAGACCCTCGTGGTCAGACTCTACTACTCCGGTTCCTCAGGCGGGCCCTGGGAGTACCTGGACTACACGGTGGCGGAGTACGCGGCCACCAGGCACGAGGTCACTGTGGAGGACGTGAGGTTCGGGTGCTCTGACATAGGGACCCGGTACTTCTACTTCAACACCACTGACAGCGCGGGCCACTCCGCAGAGGCCTACGGCTCCTCCTTCACTCTGCAGGAGGATGACGTCACCCTGGAGTACGTGGCAGGCGACGGCCATACCCTCAACAGGAGCGACTCCCGGACAGGCTACCAGACCGATGTCATAACCAGGGTCTATGACGACGACAACGAGACCTATGCCTTCACCGACGATATAGTAGCCAAGCTCTGGGTCACAGAGGACGGCTCTGAGTACGACGACATCGACATAACCACCAACGACACGGGCCACCTCCAGATTCAGTCCACAGGGGGCAAGTTCAACCCTGACTGCAACTACAGCGTGGGTGCGCAGAACTGGTACATGGAGGTCCAGGAAAGCGACCCCTGCTACAAGTCAGCCATCTCAGGCATCTATGACATATACATAACAGGAGACCTGCAGAACACCATAACATCCCAGAGCGAGGGCTCTAACGAGTACAACTCAGGTGACACCATAACCTTCGAGGGAACCGTGGTTGACGACTGCGGCAGCACTGTGAGCTCTTCCGACGTGTACTTCACTGTGACCCAGGGCTTGTCCACCATAGAGGTGTGCCACGCATCCTGGACCGGTTCCCTCTTCAGATGTGTGTGGTCGGACACCTCCGGCCTGGACGAGGGCTGGTACAACGTGACCATGAACTCCACGGCCCCGTACTACAACCCAGGGGAGGACATGAGGAATTTCTCTGTGACCAGCTACCCCATACTCGAGGATGCCCAGGTCAACGACACCTCGGTCACCTGGGACAATGCCCTGAACTTCACGGTCAACGTGAGCGACTCTGCAGGGGACTCAGTGAACGTGAGCCTCTACCTCAAGAAGACCCCCTTCGACGAGTGGAGTTTCGTGGGCAGGACCAACTGCACGAGCTGCTCTGACACGGTGGTGGGTATAGAGGCCTTCTTTGACAGGGAAAACATATCAAGCTCCTGGCAGTTCAAATTCAACGCGACCGACAGCACGGGCTACGGCAACCAGGGTGAGGACCCTGGCGGAGGGTTCGAGGTCACCAAGAAGGCCCTTGAGTGGCACTACATAGAGGGCAACTTCAGCGTGGCCAACCGGACGGGCGCGCAGACCGCCCTGCTCAGCCTGAGGGCGTACGACGCCTCAAAGGGCGCCTACCTGGGGGCTGACGAGAACGTGACATATTACGTCACCCGCTCGGGCTACCAGTTCGGCCAGTACGACAGCGGGTACAACGTCACCACCGACGCCAGCGGGTATGCAAACTACTCCTTCAGCCCCGGATGCTCGCCTGAGTACGTGGTTGGGCTCCAGGCATGGAAGGCCGAGCTCATATACCAGCAGGACTATTACACAGGCTATGTCTCAGGAGAGTACAACGTCTCGGTGTGGACAGAAATCAACCTAACCACGGTCTATCCCCAGCAGGGCGAAAACCCCACCTACGACTGGGGAAACAGTATATTCCTCCAGGGCAGGATAACCGATGACTGCGACAACTCCATAGACAACGCTGACGTCACCTTCAACATGACCACAGGAAGCCAGGAGTACAGCTTCTCGCCCACGGGCATAGGGGGCGGGCTGTACCAGGGCTCCTGGGACTCCACAGGCGTGGTTGAGGGCCAGTACAACGTGACCTTCTGGGCCAACAAGAGCTACTACTACGCTAACCAGACAGTGAACTCCTTCCCTGACTCCTTCTACATCACGACCACGCCCATACTCAAGCAGGCCAACGCAACCCCGAGGAGCGACGGCTGGGGGGCCGGCTTCAACTTCACCGTCAACACCACGGACGAGCAGTACGACAACGTCACGGTCATACTGGAGACCAAGAGGTACGGGTTTGACTGGAGCCAGACAGGTGACTCCCAGAACTGCACCTCCTGCACCAACCACACCTTCACCTGGAACGAGTCCTACACCTGCGGCCTCATGGCGGGCAACCCCACCAGGTACTTCAGGTTCACGGGCACGGACGACGAAACCAACACCCACATCACCTCTGTGACAGGCGGGGACTACGTGGACGACGACAACACCTATGTTCTTGAGAAGGACGACGTGTCCATCTCCATCTATCGGGGGGACGGTCTGCTCGTCAACCGTTCCGGGGGCTCGAACAAGGTCACTGTCTTCCTGACCGACACTGACAGGGGGGAGTACCTGCACGACTACGAGGCCACTGTTCGAATGAACCTCACCACCAACACCTCCAACCCGGGCTCAGAGAACAGGACAGTCAACACCACAACAACTAACGGAACAGGCCACGCCCACATGACATTCTCACTCGGCGGGGACTGCGGCTATGAGGTGGGCAACCAGACGTGGCTTGCCTACATAGACACAGGGGACACCTGCTATATGAACACCACATCACCCGCCTGGAACGTGACCGTGATGGGAGACCTCAACTCATCCATTGACACGGCATCATACATCCGCCACCAGGAGGACCTCGTGAACCTCACCATCAACGTAACAGACGAGTGCGGACGATCCCTGTCCAACGTCAACGTGACCTCGATAGTGGTCAAGAACCAGTCAACCACATTCAGCTGCAACGACACCATAGACTTCGGGAACGGAACCTTCCAGTGCTCCTGGAACACCACCCAGGATACCCCGCCTGCCAGGTATGACGTCCAGCTCACTATAACCACGAACGAGTCCTACAACAACGCCACCAGGTACCACACCGACGTGGTGTGGCTCCAGAGCTATGTCAATAACCCACCCGGGTTCACAGAGCCATCCTACGCCCCTGAGGGATGGGGCGCTGCCATGAACTTCACAGTGCTCGTCCAGGACGTGGACTACAACAACGTCTCTGTGAGGTTCTACACCTCCCCTGACGGGGACCATCCCTGGACCCTCAGGGAGACCAAGCTATGCGAGGAGTGTTTCTACGAGTACGTGAACTTCTCCCTCTGGCACACCTGCCCTGATGTGGGCCAGACCTACTACTTCAAGTTCAACGGCACAGACCAGAACTACACAGGGGACTGGGACCTCACGGGCTCCTCCTCCCCCCAGAGCTACACCGTGCAGAGGGACAACGTCACCTTCACACTTCTCAATGGCACGGGCTCCCTGGTCAACAGGCAGGGAAGCCAGATGAACTATCCGCCCATAATCGTGAGGATGTACGACAGCGACAACCAGACCTGGGTGGGCTCAGGCGTGAACGGCACCCTCTACGTTACCTCAAACAGGAGCGCGGGCTCTGGATACCAGCAGGCCCTGCTCAACACCACCAACTCCAGCGGCGGGCTGCATTTCAGCTTTGACCCTGGATGCTCATATGCCCTGGGCGAGCAGGACTGGCTGGCGGGCTCTGTGAACAATACATGCTACAGCACCCAGAACATGAGCCTGGCCTCCAACCTGACCATTATGGGCGAGATGCTCCAGCACGTGCTCGAGGCCAACTGCTCGGGCAACACCACGTGCTACGCAGACGAGAACGTGACCATGCAGGTCAACGTAACAGACGAGTGCGGGGTTGCTGTTCCGGACGCCTCGGTGAGCATGAACCTAACTCATGACAGCTACACAATCAACTGCACCCCTCTGGTGAACCAGGGCTCAGGGCTCTACAACTGCACCTGGAACGTCAGCGACTCCCCTGGCGGGAGTTATGACATAGAGCTCTTCACCAACCACAGCAGCCACAACGAGAACCTCACCACCCACGAGGACATGTTCTTCAGGCAGGTCCCTCCCTCCCTTCACACAGAGGGCGCTGCCCCGGGCTCTGCCTTCTGGGCGCGCTCTGCTGACGGAAGCCCGAGGTTCACCTTCTGGGTGAATGTCACTGACGATGACGACGAGGTCACGGTGGAGCTCTGGCACTACGACAACGAGTCAGGGGGCGACTGGGAGCTGGCCAACTCCACTGTGCTCAATGATGCAGTTGGCTACAATGTCTCACTTTCCCTGGCCTACAGCAGCATACCAGGCGACATAGGCTACTGGAACTGGAAGATAAACGTTTCAGATGAGATGGGCGCGGGGGACGGGACCGGGGAGCACGAGATAGAGGTCCTCAGGAGGAACCTCAACATCTCGCTCTATTACGGAAACGCCTCGTCTGTGCACAGGATAAGCAACACGACCGTACTCTCTGTCATGGTAAAGGACGACTACGACAGCTTCTCGGTTACCCAGGGCACTGGCAGGTTCTGGGTGACCACAGACGGAACAAACTACGGTCCTGAGCAGGTTCCCAGCTACACCGGAGGCATGATGAACCGCACCTTCAACCCCGACTGCGTTTACCAGGCCGGGGTCCAGAAATGGAAGGCAGGTGTAAGGGGGAGCAGCCTCTACAATGACAGGAACTCCTCCTCCTGGCAGGTGGACGTGTTCTCAGACCTCTACCCTGAAGTGGCCTATCCATACGGACAGTCATACCCAAAAGGGAATGCAGTCCCGCTCAGCGGGAGCCTCTCTGACGAGTGCGGCCAGGTGGCCGGGGCCACCACAGAGTTCGAGGCCTGGATAGACGGGGCCCAGCTCACCCCCGAGTGCACGCCCTCAGACGAGGGCGGAGGCATGTACAACTGCAGCCAGAGCACTGCCACAGCCACCTCGGGCATAAGCGCCTGGCACAACGTCACCATGAACGCATCCAAGGTCTACTACATAGCCAACTACACCCTTGAGGAGGACGTCTTCAGGGTTGCCCAGGAGCCCGACCTCAAGAGTCCTGGCGTGAGCCCGCCCACTGACGGCTGGGGCGTGAACTATACATTCTCTGTCACCGTCAATGACCAGGACCTTGACGACATCGTCAACGCCAGCTTCTGGACAGCCCGGGCGAGTTCAGGGCCCTTTGAGCTCAGGGGATACCAGAACTGGACCAGCGATCAGGCAGACCACGACTTCTACTATTACCAGGAGTTCACGTGCTCTGACTACACGGACGGGGTCTCCAATTCCGTTTACTACAAGTTCAACGGCACTGACACCATCAACTTCTCTGACCAGACAGGGGTCCAGACGCTTTCCCTGCAGAAGGATGACGTGGGCTTCCAGAACGATGTCGGCGATTCCATCACTATTGACAGGGAGGGTTCTGTGACAGGGCTCCTTGGCATCCAGGTCTATGACGACGACAGGCCCAATGACCCGGTGCTGGGTCAGGGAATCAACGTTTCATTCTGGTCCACCAGGGACGGCATCAACTACTATGTCCCCATGTCAAACACAACCAACGGCACGGGATTCGCCTTCTACAGCTTTGGCCCTGACTGCAACTACTCGGCAGGCTCCCAGACATGGCAGGCCGGCACGAAAGAGAACACCTGCTATGGGGACCAGAACCAGACCAGCCTGGGGCAGTCACAGACCCTCCTCATCCTGGGCCAGCTCAAGAACTACCTGCAGCTTCCATCATCAAGCGACTTCAACGTAACCGACCAGATTGACATAAGGCTGAACATATCCACTGACTGCCCTGTGCAGGACGGCCTGCTTTCAGGCGCCACGGTGACCATAAACCTCACCAACGATGACACAGGAAACTACTCGGAGTGCTCCTCAGTGGATGACGAGGGGGACGGCTGGTACAACTGCACATGGGACTCAACCGGATTCGAGGAGGGCTGGTGGTCAGTGAACGTCACGGCCAGCCTGGCCAACTACAGATACAACACCACCACGTGGTCGGGCAGGTTCTACCTGGACAACCTCAACATGACAGCTGGTAACCAGACCGCACACCCAGCAGAGGGCGGCTGGGGGACAAACTACACCTACAACATTACAATCAGCGATGCCGAGAGCGACTGGGTGACGTGCTACCTCTGGACCAACACTACAGGCTCAGGATGGGTCCTCAGGGGCTCTGACGTGGTCCAGGGCTCGGGCAACTGCTCCATCGTGGTCTCCGGGTTCTCATGGACAGACGTGGGCCAGACCAATTACAGGTTCGCAATAAACGACACCTTCAACTCCTTCGAGACCGACAACTTCACGGGCCCGCTACTGCATTATGACTACGTCACCATAGGGCACTATATAGGCAACCAGAGCAACGTCAACAGAAGCGGCATCCAGAGCACCCTCCTCTCGGTGTTCGTTAACGACACTGACTACGGCTCCCCTCGCTCTGGCATCAACACCACGTTCTGGGTCTCTTACACTAACGGCTCCTCTGACTACGACTCAGGCGGGACCGAGACCACAAATGCCTCAGGCCATGCAGGATACCAGTTCGGGCCGGGCTGCAGCTACACAGTGGGAAGGCACCAGTGGAAGGCCGGGGTCACAGACACGAGATACAACAACACCAACACATCAGAGTACCTGGAGCTTAACATCACAGGAGACCTCCTGCCTGTCATAACAGAACCCCTTGGCGGGACAGCCGGTCTGGTCCTGCAGGGCCAGAACGTGAGCCTCAGGGCGAGGCTGGACTCTGACTGCGGCTCAGAGGTCATGAACGATACCAGGGTATCTTTCATATTCGACAACATGACATCAGAGTTCTACTGCCTTCCGCCAGATGACCAGGGAGACGGCTACTACAACTGCACATACAACACCTCCTCCCTGGCTGCCGGGTGGTACAACATGACCTTCAACGCCTCCAGGGAATTCTACAACCCCAACTCCACCACAGAGAGCGGTGCATTCTTCGTGGAGACCGCCCCGGAGCTGTCCAGCCCGGGTGTGGACAAGCTGGTGGGGGGCTGGGGCGAGACCTTCACCTTCTCTGTTGACGTCACTGACCGCGACATGGACACAGTGACCGTGAGGGCCTACTACAGGGTGTTCGAGGACGGAACGGGCTGGGGGGACTGGACCCAGATACTGCCGTCCAACCAGACCTCAGGGACAGGCAGGACCGTGACCTTCACAAAGAACAACTTCCTCACAAGCGAGATTGGCAACCTCACCTTCAAGTTCAACGCCACTGACGACAACACCAACTCCCCGGCAGGAACAGGAACAGGCACACAGTACTCTGACGAGGTGGCCTATTCAGGCAACCTGACGCTGGAGAAGGACGACACCATACTTGTATATTATGAGGGCAACGAGACCAGCGTCAACAGGGTGGGGAGCGACAGCGTGACCTTCAAGCTCGGGGCCCTGGACGTGGACAAGGGATATGAGTACATCCCATACCTGCTCCAGGGCCAGGTCTGGGTGACCAGCGCTTTCGGGGTTCCTGGCTCGTACATAAAGGACGGTGACCAGGGATTCGTGAGGAACCTCACCTACAGCTTCGACCCCGCCTGCCAGTACGGCGTGGGCAAGAAGGACTGGAAGGCCAACTTCACCGGCGACTACCACAAGTCAGCGGAGTCTGATGAGTTTAACGTGACCATTAACTCCGAGTACACTGCCTCCATAGAGTACCCACACGGCCAGAGCTTTGACAGGGAGACGGATGACATACCCTTGAGCATGAGCCTTGACGACGCCGCCGGGTGCGGCCTGGTGACAGGGGCCACCACAGAGTTCAGCGTGAACGGAAAGGGCAGGGTCTGCGACGGAACTGACATGACAGACGGGCTCTACAACTGCACGGTCAACCAGGCCCAGGTGTCCTCCTGGGACTACGGCTGGTACAATGTAACCGGCAACGCCACCAGGGAATACTACCCAGAGGACGTGAACGACACATATGAGGACGCCTTTTACCTGGCATCCAGCCCTCTGCTCCAGAATGAGCAGCTCTCATACACCTCTTTCTGGGGGGACCAGGGCAACTTCAGCGTAACCGTATACGATGCAGACAACGGCTCAGTTACCGTGTACCTCTACAAGAAGCTGGATGTGGGTGGCGAGTGGGTGCTCCTGGGTTCTGACTCCTGCGTCGGCTGTGACAACAGCCCGGTCATAACAATAAGCCACGACTTTGACTGCGGTGACATAGGCACCAACTACTACAAGTTCAACGCCACTGACAACTGGGGATACAGCGACGCGACAGGTGAGAACGACAACCCATTCACCCTGCTCAAGGACAACAGCAACGTTTTCTACTACACTGACAGCGAAATGACAGTGGACAGGGAAACAGGGTCAGTCGAGCTGGCTGCTGAGTTCACTGACACAACCCTGAGCGAGCCCGTCCAGCCCGGGACCAACGGAACCTTCTACATCACATACGACGGGGTGACCATGATAGAGCTCAACAGGACACAGACCAATGCCTCGGGCCATGTCTCCTACATCTTCAACCCCAACTGCACCTATGAATCCCTGCCCCAGGAGTGGATGGTCAGGCTTGAGGACGAGGCATGCTACGTTGAGGGCCAGACCCCCGCACCCAACTACACCGTGCACTCCATGGGCAACCTCAAGATAAACATGGACACCCCCTACGAGGGCGAGGAGTTCCAGACCACCAGCCTAATAGACATAAGGTTCAACGTGACCTCTGACTGCCCGCTCGGGGGGAGGGTGAACGACACTTACACAACCATACAACTGGTCTCGCCCAGCGGGGACTGGGAGACCTGCTCCAGGAACAACGAGTCAGGCCCGAACAACGGCCACTTCAACTGCACATGGGACTCCACTGACAAGGAGACCGGGGACTGGGGAATCCAGGTCAACGCCTCCTACGCAAACTACAACGAGAACAGGACCCTTTTCGCTGGGTGGATAAACCTCACCAACGCAGCCCCTGCCTACAGCAACGAGCAGGTCGACCCGGGCGAGTCAGGATGGGGCGACACCTTCAACTACAGCGTTGACGTGGCTGACGCAGACGCAGACAACGTAAACTGCACGCTCTTCGTCTCAACCAACGGGGGAAGCAGCTGGGAGGAGAAGGGTTACATGCTCGTGACAGGTGGCAACAGCAGGTGCTACGTGGAGGTAAGCGACTTCTCCTGCGGGGAGATGGGAACAGACAACCAGTACTACTTCAGGCTCTCTGACGCCTACATAGAGGTTGACACCCCTGCTTACGACGGGCCCAACCTCACCGTGGACTCTGTCAGTGTTCAGCATGTTTTCGGGGATCAGGAGGATGTTAACAGGTCAACAGAGACAATTGGCCTGAGCGTGCTCTTCACAGACACCACCAAGGGCCAGGCCCTGGAGCCTGTCACCGCATATCTCAATGTAACCAGGAACGGCCAGGACTACACGTTCCTTGACTCCAACGCCACGGCATCAGGCTACGCCAACTTCAGCTTCTCCCCTGGCTGCGCGTTCAACGCCACAAAGCATCACTGGAACATGCTCATAAACGATACATGCTTCGAGAACACGACAAGCGGAGAGCTCAACATAACGGTCATGGGCCGGTACGGCATAGAGATTCTCTCGCCGCTTGGTGAGGAGTACCTCAGGGGAGGCAACATCACTGTGGACCTGAACTTCAGCGAGGAGGGCTGCGGCGAGCTCATTCCAGCCGACCTCCCCACCACCAGGACCATAACCATGGTGAGCGACTACCAGGGCACCAGCTTCTCGTGCTCCCCTGTCCAGCACAACTCATCAGCCACCTACAACTGCACGTTCAACACCTCACTCAACCCCGGCGAGATGCCTGCCAGGGGCTACTCAATAACCGTATTCGCCAACAGCCAGTACTTCAACCCGGAGAACAGGACCACACAGTACTCCGGGAGGACGAGCGGGTTCTGGATAGACACCGCGCCCGAGCTCGCGTTCCCCGGGCTCAACACCACGGGCTATGACGGGGACACCGGAAGGAACGGGTCCTGGTCAGAGGACAGGAACTACACAATTACAGTGACAGACGAGGACGGCGACAACGTTGAGGTGTCCTACTGGAGGCGCCAGTGGACAGGGTCCTCATGGGGCTCATGGAGCAAGATAGACACAAAATACCCCAGCGCTCCGATTGGCCAGGAGCTGGTGTTCGGGGAGGACGGGCCAACGAGCTTCTTCAACCGGCCGTCGGACTACGGGACATGGCAGTTCAAGTTCGAGGCCGAGGACGGCGACACCTGGCCAGAGGCCGGGGGGACAAAGTACTACTCCAACACCACCGGCATGAACTTCACGGTGGAGAAGGACGACATGCTCGTTGAGTACTATGAAGGCAGTGATGTCAGCAATTGGAGGAACGGGACAGACAGCATCGTCCTGTCAGCAAAGGTATTCTCGGTCGACCAGAACAGGTACCTGGCAGACGGGGAGGCCCAGGCCATGGTGTGGGTCACGAAGGACGGCTCGGGCTACGAGAACATAACAACGCTATGGGACCCTCCCCTGACAGATGATGACGGCTTCATCAACCAGACATTCAATTTCACGTGCGACTATGACGTGGGGGTGCAGTACTGGAGGATACAGGCTGTGGACAACACAGACTATAAGGACACCAACAACACAGGGAACCTCAATGTCACGGTCAGGACCTACCTCAACGGAAGCATAAACCTTCCGGACTACCAGGTATTCAGGAGGACCCCTTACAACAACGTGACATTCAACATGACGGTCTGGGATGAGTGCTCGGCAGTTGACAGCCCCGGCAACCTCCTGCTGGAGATAGACGAGTCAGGCCCTGCCCCTCCCATGCAGAGGTCTGAGGCCGCAATAGAGCAGCACGGCTCAGGAGTCTACTACTACAACTGGTCCACAGGCACCAGCTCTCCAAACATCTCCAACACAGGATGGTACAACCTCACCTTCGAGATGACCAAGCAGCATTACCAGAACCTGCACGTCCTCAAGCCTGACGGCTTCATGCTTGCCACTGCCCCTGAACTCCAGTACTTCGGGGACAGCGTTAAGTCCACCGGCGCCCCTCCCCAGACAGACGGCTATGGCGGGTGGGGAGAGGAGTACGAGTTCCAGTACTGGTGCAGGAGCCCTGACGGACTGGAGTTCAACGTGAGCGTGTGGTACAAGCACAACCAGTCATCCCAGTGGACAGATCTGGGAACCCACCCATGCGTATCCACGAGCAACTGGAACTCCACTGCATATGACCAGTTCACGAGCGCCGAGTACTTCTCGTGCTCTGACATAACCCATCCCGGGGACAGTGCCTCCTTCAAGGTCAACGCAACAGACGAGTTCGGGTTCGGTGACGAGCTGGATGTCGTGAACTACACCATAACCAGGGACAACGTCACCGTGACCAGGGTGTCATCATCAGGCATAACCATAGACAGGGAGGGGCAGGACACCGGGCTTTTCGGTTTCGTGGTCAATGATTCTGACCGCTCTGGTGAGGCCGTGGGCTCAGGGGTCTCAGGGGTGGTCTACGTGACCACGGACGGCACGAACTACAACACCGCCTACTACAACACCACAGGAACAGGCTCCAGGATGTACTTTGATTTCGACCCTGACTGCAACCACGGATACGGCGGGCAGGACTGGCTGGGCGGCGTATACCAGAATGACACCTGCTATGTCCAGAGGAATATGAGCTCGAGCTCCTCGCTTACAGTGAGGGGCCAGCTCAAGAACTTCATTGATGTTCCCTCTCACAGGGAGGTCTACAACGTCACTGAGCAGATTCCGGTGAGGTTTAACACAACCTCAGAGTGCTCCTCAGAGGGCATGATATCAGGCTCATCCACATACCTCAGCCTCGGCGCGCCCAACGGGAGCTGGTACCCCTGCACGCCGATTCTGGACGAGGAGGGCGCTGAGTCAGGGTTTTACAACTGCACCTGGGACTCCAGCGACATGCAGGAGGGCAACTGGAGCATAAACATGACCTCCTGGAGGGCGAATTTCCTCAGCAACATGACCATTCTCAGTGACTGGTTCTGGCTCGAGAACCTCAACTCCACGAACGAGAGCATCCATGTCTCCCCTGCCCGTGATGGCTGGACCATGCCCTACAACTTCACTGTTGTCATCAACGACTCTGACTCTGACCACATAGACTGCTCCCTGTATATAGACACCTATGACGGCTCTGGCTGGCAGCTCAGGGGAACCGACTCACTCTACAGCCCCACGGGCGTGGTTGACATGCAGTGCTCTGTGATGGTCAGCGACTTCACAGGGGAGGACATCGGGCCCAACACGTTCAGGTTTTTCATTGAGAACGGTGAGCCCACCAACGCATTCAACACCACCAACATATCAGGCCCGACACTCGAGCCCAGCAACATTACAATAGAGCACGTGTCAGGCAACATGAGCTACGTGAACATCTCTGATGAGGTCCCGGGCTCCAGCGCCCTGCTCTCGGTGTTCGTGAACGACACTGACAACCAGTCCCTTGCGGACAATGCAAACGTGACATTCTGGGTATGGCACAACCAGACCTCAATGGCCCCTGAGTTCGTCAACGCCACCAACGCCTCGGGCTTCGGCAACTACTACCTCAACCCCGGCTGCAGCTTCACCCCGGGCAACTGGGAGTGGGTTGCCGGGGTGACTGACGGGTACTATGAGAACAGGAACACGAGCACCCTGAACATCACGGTCCTCGGAACAATAACAAACACAATACTCGAGCCACTTGGCACAGAGCACCTGCGCGGCACCAACATAACCATCAGGTTCAGGCTCAACGACAGCTGCGGAAGGAACATAACAGGGGCGCAGGACATGAACATAACCCTCACCCACGAGGACACTGACCAGGGCTTTTCCTGCGACAACATACAGGAGGAGGGCAGCGGCCTCTACAACTGCTCCTTCAACACCTCGGCCAACCCCTCTGAGCTGCCTGCCCAGGAATACAGCATCAGCATATCCTCGTCCAAGCCCTACTACAACAACGACACCAGGCAGGTTGCCTTCGTGGGCGACACCTCGGGCTTCTTCATTGGCACGCGGCCTGTGCTGGAGGGCCCCAACGTCTCGGCCTCGGGCGGGGACTGGACCGTGGGCTCGTGGTCAGAGGACTGGAACTTCACGGTAAACATAACCGACGAGGACGGCGACACGGTCTTCCTGACCCTGTGGAGGAGGCAGTGGCAGGACGGGACTGGCTGGGAGGAATGGGAGGAGGTGGACACAAAGCAGTACAGCAACACAGACCAGACCCTTGGCTACATAAAGGACAGCGCCTACACCTCGCCGGCCAGCCTGGGCAACTGGTCCTTCAAGTTCAACGCCACTGACAGCGGCAACCTGCCACTTTTCGGCGGGCCTGAGTTCAACTACACTGCTGACGGGTTCAACTACACAATAGAGAGGGACGACCTGGAGATAACCTACTATGCAGGCTCGGGCATGGACCTGGACAGGAACGGCTCGGCATCGCTCATGCTCTCGGTCCTGGTGTACGACTCTGACCAGAACAGGTACCTGACAGGCGGTGAGGCTGACGGCTACCTCTGGATAACCAGGGACGGCTCCAGCTACGAGCAGGAGAACAGCATCTCCACCCAGAATAACGGGTTTGTCAACTATTCATTCAACCCCGGATGCCCGTATGACGTAGGCGAGCAGCTCTGGAAGGTGGGCATAGAGGGAAACAATGACTTCAAGGATGTTAACTCCAGCGTGTTCAACGTGACCCTGCACACCTTCATAGACGGCAACATCACCCACCCACACGGCCAGACATTCTACCAGGGGGCCCAGATACCCATGTGGTTTGACCTTTACGAGGGGGACTGCGCTGGCAACCCCCTCACGAGCCCGGCCACCATGCAGCTGGTCATCAACTCAACAGACGGCTCTGCCACGTACTACGTGCCCATAGGCCAGATAAACCAGTGGGGCAACGGGACCTACAACCACACCTGGGACTCAGCAAGCAAGGCCACCAAGTTCTTCAACATCACAGCAGAGCTCACCAAGCCCTATTATTATGACGCCGCTGTTACCAGGGAGAGCGCGTTCGCACTCACCACTGCCCCTGAGCTCCAGTCACCGAACTACTACTCCACGAGCGACCACGCCTCCAACGACGGGGGATGGGGCGAGCTCCATGCATTCCAGGCCAACTGCAGGGACAGGGACGATAACAACGTCACCCTGAGGCTCTACTGGAGGAAGACACCTGACCACGGCTGGGAGTACCTTGACCAGCAGACCTGCAGGGGCGTGAACTACCAGACCTACACATTCGAGGACTACTACTTTGACTGCAATGACATAACCCCGTCCGGGTGGAACTCCCAGTTCAAGCTCAACGGCACAGACTCCTACAACTTCAGCGACGAGACCAACCCCGAGAACTTCACCATAACCATGGACGATGTCCAGGTGAACTACATCACAGGCTACAACCTTGACATCAACAGGGAGGGCTCAGCGAGCGGGCTCTTCCTCATAATGATAAACGACTCTGACAAGGACTACGAGGGAGTGGGCCCGGGCATCAACGCGACCACGTGGGTCAGCACTGACGGCTCCAGGTTCCTGACCAACTACACCAACACGACCGCAGAAGACTCCATGATGTACATGTACTTCAACCCTGACTGCAACCACAGCACAGGTGAGCAGGAATGGGTCTCAGGTACCCTGGATGACACGTGCTACAAGGACGTGAATATGACCGGGGGCTCCAGGGATTTCCAGGTCTACGGCCAGCTCAGGAACAACCTCGGTATGCCCGGCCACCTAGAGACCTTCAACGTCACAGAGAACGTGAGCATAAGGTTCAACGCTACGTCTGACTGCTCTGCAGAGGGAAGGGTAAGCAACGCCTACACCACTGTCCAGCTCCAGAATCCCTACGGAGAGTACCAGCCCTGCGCGCCCGTCATCAACGAGACCGCGCCGAGCCAGGGATGGTACAACTGCACCTGGGACTCCACTGACCAGAGGGAAGGCTTCTGGTCAATCCAGCTGAACTCCTCCAGGGCCTACTTCAGCAGCAACCAGACTCTCTACCAGGACTGGTTCAGGCTCGAGAACCTCAACGCCACGTGGACAGGGCTCCAGGTGTCACCTGCAACAGACGGGTGGACAAGGCTCTACAACTTCTCTGTGAACATAACCGACCCTGACTCTGACCTTATCAACTGCACCCTTGAAATCAACAAGTACGACGGCAGCGGATGGGTTGCACACGACAACATGACCCTTTACAACTCCACAGGGATAAGGGGCGAGGTGTGCTGGGTAACTGTCTGGAACTTCACCGGCGATGACATCGGACAGAACAGCTACAGGTTCTACATCCAGAACGGCGAGCCCGCCAACTACTTCAGGACAGACAACTACACAGGCCCCACCCTCCAGGTTGCCAACACCTCCCTGTCCTTCGCCACCCAGAACAGCACAGAGGTCAACATCACAGGGGATTACGAGTACCTGGCCATCCTCCTCAACGACACTGACAACGTGACAGCAGGCCCGTGGAACCCGCCCGGGGTCAACGTGACCTTCTGGGTCTCGCACAACCAGTCCTCTGTTGACCAGGGCAACCTCACCCAGACCAACGGGACAGGCCACGCCAACGTATGGTTCGACCCCGGCTGCTCATATTCCGTGGGCCCACAGCAGTGGTGGGCCAACGCCACTGATTCCCACTACGAGATGAACAGGACGCAAGGAAACCTCACTGTCATAGTCCATGACGACCTCAACGTCAACATCCAGAAGCCCCTTGGCATGGAGTACCTCAACGGCACCAACGTGACAGTGAGGTTTAACTTGACAGACAGTTGCGGTAACCTCATAGCAGGCGCCAACATCGCCATAAACATGACCCACGAGGACTCTCTCCAGGAGTTCTCATGCGGCCCTGTCATAAGGGAGGAGGACCAGGGAGGGGCAGAAGGATGGTACAACTGCACCTTCAACACGTCATCCATACCATCCCAGGAGTACACGCTTACCATAACAGCCAACAAGACCTGGTACAATTTCGAGAGGCACACTGACCCATATCTGGACGGTTCAACGGGGTTCTTCATAGAGACCCTTCCGAGGTTGTCCAGCCCCATGATAAACACATCAATAGACGGTTATGAGTCAGGGGGATGGGGCGAGCACTTCAATTTCTCTGTTGAGGTCACTGACGATGACGGTGACTCTGTCACGGTCTCCCTCTACAAGAGGATCTGGACAGGCGCCGGGTGGTCGGCCTGGTCAGAGGTGACCAGCACACTGTTCTGCTCACAGTGCGAGGATACCCTGGTCTACTTCGCAGAGAACCCTGAGACCTACAATCCCTCCACTGACCTTGGAACCTGGCAGTTCAACTTCACTGCATACGATGACGGCTCTGCACCGAGGATTGGCGGGACCACCTACACCACTCAGGTCATGGGATACAACTACACGGTGGAGAGGGATGACATCACCATAAACGAGTTCATCGGAGACGGGCTATCTGTCTGGAGAAACGGCACGGATTCAGTCACACTGACCAGCAAGGTCAATGACACTGACCTGGGCTCGCTGCTGGAGTACAACGACATAGACAGTGAGGGTATAATCTGGATAACCAAGGACCATGCCGATTTCCTGCTGGTGGACAGCTCCCTCTCCACTGACGAGAACGGTAACATGAGCTACAACTTCAACCCTGATGGGAATTCCGAGAGCTGCGAGTACGACGTGGGTCCGCAGTACTGGAAGATGGGAACCAGCGGTCACCAGGACTACAAGGACGTCAACTCGAGCAGCAGTACGGTTGTCCTGTGGTCCTTCCTCAACGGCACAATAGAGACCCCGCAGGGAGAGCCCACCAGGAGGGGCATAGACCCTGTGAACGTAACCTTCAATGTGTTTGACGAGTGTGACAACGGCGTTAGCCCGCTCAACAACACCATAATAAGGTTTGCCCACACGAACGAAATCTACAACATAACCTCAGGCATAACCGATTACGGAAACGGGACGTACTTCTATTCATGGGACACAACAGGTCGCCACCTTGGCATGTACAACCTCACAGTAGAGCTATACAAGGACTATTACGTTGGCCTTAATATGACCCTTGAGGACGCCTTCATGCTCGGTTCATCTCCTGAGCTAAGCTACCCGCCCACAAACTGGTACTACTCAGACGATGACGGTGGCTGGGGCGAGGACTGGACATTCAGGGTGAGGTACAGGGACGGCGAGGTCGGGGACAACCTGAACATATCCCTCTGGAAGAGGCGCACGCCAGATGATCCCTGGGAGCATGTCATGATGAAGAACTACACAGTGGAATCAACCACATGGAGCTCCTACCTCTACTACGAGGTGGATGACTTCACCTGCGGTAACGTGACGCCCCCTGGCTGGGAGTCGCAGTACAAGTTCAATGTCACTGACCAGTGGGGCTTCGACTACGAACATGACACAGAGAACTTAACCATATACAGGGACAACGTGAGCTTCCTCTACAGGGCAGGCGATGACGCCGGGATTGACAGGGAGGGCTCTGATATTGGGAGGCTGGGCATACTGGTGAGGGACTATGACAGGTCCAACATGCAGGTCGGGGAGAACGTGTCCGGAAGGTTCTGGATAACCACGGACGGCTCGAGCTACGAGACCGGTTTCGTCAACCAGACCAACTCCTCGGGAGAGATTAGCCTCTACTTTGACCCCAACTGCACCTACAGGACAGGGGTCCAGGACTGGGTGGCAGGGACATACGGGGACGAGTGCTACTTTGATGAAAACTTCTCTGAGTTCAGCCTCACGATATATGGACAACTCAAGAACGGCATACTACTACCTCCATACCAGGAGGTCTACAATTTGACAGAACCTGTTCCCATCAGGGTGAACATGACCTCTGATTGCCCTGGTCAGGAGGCCTCGATTAACGCAACCTCACTAACGGTCCAGCTCCAGAGCCCTTACGGTGCCTGGCAAAGCTGCTCGCCTGTCGCCAACGAGACCCCACCCAGCGAGGGGTACTACAACTGTACGTGGGACTCCACTGACCAGAGGGAAGGCTTCTGGTCCATACAGCTGAACTCCTCCAGGGCCTACTTCAGCAGCAACCAGACTCTCTACCAGGACTGGTTCAGGCTCGAGAACCTCAACGCCACGTGGACAGGGCTCCAGGTGTCACCTGCAACAGACGGGTGGACAAGGCTCTACAACTTCTCTGTGAACATAACCGACCCTGACTCTGACCTTATCAACTGCACCCTTGAAATCAACAAGTACGACGGCAGCGGATGGGTTGCACACGACAACATGACCCTTTACAACTCCACAGGGATAAGGGGCGAGGTGTGCTGGGTAACTGTCTGGAACTTCACCGGCGATGACATCGGACAGAACAGCTACAGGTTCTACATCCAGAACGGCGAGCCCGCCAACTACTTCAGGACAGACAACTACACAGGCCCCACCCTCCAGGTTGCCAACACCTCCCTGTCCTTCGCCACCCAGAACAGCACAGAGGTCAACATCACAGGGGATTACGAGTACCTGGCCATCCTCCTCAACGACACTGACAACGTGACAGCAGGCCCGTGGAACCCGCCCGGGGTCAACGTGACCTTCTGGGTCTCGCACAACCAGTCCTCTGTTGACCAGGGCAACCTCACCCAGACCAACGGGACAGGCCACGCCAACGTATGGTTCGACCCCGGCTGCTCATATTCCGTGGGCCCACAGCAGTGGTGGGCCAACGCCACTGATTCCCACTACGAGATGAACAGGACGCAAGGAAACCTCACTGTCATAATCATGGGAAGCCAGAACAACACCATAACAAGCCCCTCTGGCGGGGAGTATCAGAGGGGCACCAACGTGACAGTGAGGTTCAGTCTCGAGGATGCTGACGGGTGCGGGAGGAACATACCAGACGCCTCTGTGAACATATCCATGGTGAGCGAGAAGACAGGGCAGGAGTTCTACTGCGCTCATGTCAGCAACGAAGGCCAGGGCTGGTACAACTGCACGTTCAACACATCCCTCAATCCGGGTGTCATGCCGGCAAGATGGTACAACCTCTCCATCTCCACAGAGAGGCAGTTCTACAACAACCACACAGAGAGGTATGACCACGCCTTCTGGATTGAGACCAGCCCTGTTCTCAGTCTGGACAGCTACAGTGTGGACCCTCAGGAATCGGGCTGGGGTTCTGAGTTCAATTTCACTGTCAATGTCACTGACGAGGACGGCGACACGGTAACTGTCAGGGCATATGAGCGGGCCTACGGGGACTCCACCTGGAACCTGCTAATAGCATCAGGTGGTGGCGACTACTCCCAGTGCAGCGGTTGCGACAATCATACAATGACCTGGACCAAGTCAGACTATGCCTGCTCGAGCCTCGGGGGCGAGGACAACATTACCAGGGAGTTCTACTTCAACGCCACTGACAACAGCGATGTGGACGAGTTCCCTGAGGAGGACATGGAGGCCACTGACCCCATGAATTTCACCCTTCTCAAGGGGCCGGCCAGCGTCGACCTTGTCCAGGGCAACGCCACCTGGATATACAGGCCAGGTGGCTCTGAAAGGCTCATGATAAGGATTTACGACATTGACAAGGGCGGATACGCAACCGCCCCCAACCAGAGGGTGTACTTCAACGTCACCACTGACGGCCAGGGCGGCGGCTGGACGCCGAGCTCGCAAAAGTTCTCCAACCTCACGGGCTATGCCTATTATGACTTCAACCCCGGGTGCTCGCCCAAGTACGAGACCGGAACCCAGGACTGGAAGGCCTCCCTGGTGGGGGCCCAGTGCTACCAGGACAACACCTCTGACCTCTTCGAGGTATACATCTGGACAGACCCGCTGAACATAACCATGGACGTGCCTGACGGTGAGCATTACAGGCGTGCCGTGGACAACATAACGGTCAGGGCCCACGTGAATGACGAGTGCTCGGGCTCTGCGGGCAATGTGGAGGATGCGACACTCCAGTTCGGGGCCCAGAACGAGCTTGCATGTGTGTACACATGCACCCAGCCCAACACCCTTGAGGAGGGCTCGGGTTGGTACCGCTGCAACTTCACCTCGAGCCAGACCTCGGGCTGGGGCGACTCGTGCCTTGGCGACTACAACACCACCGCTGTTGCGACAAAGGCCTACTACAACACCTCGGGCACGTTCACTGATCAGGACTCCTTCTGGCTGAGCGAGGTGCCCCAGCTGTCCTGGGCGCCCACTTGGCACACGGCAGACACCTCCAATGCATGGGGCTCTGGCCACCACTTCTACTACAGGATAAAGGACGGGGAGTCATCCATAGGGGACTCTGTGGACATATACTTCTGGAAGAGCTACGGCTCGCCAGGCAACTGGACCCTGCTGGGCAACACCACGATCTCGCCGCCCACCCAGGAGAACCACCAGTTCGACATCACCTTCAACTGCAGCGACGTGGGAACCAACTACTACAAGATAAACGCCACAGACATGTGGAACGACACCAGCACCACGGCCACGAACAGCTTCGACACCCTGAGGAACAGGCTTTCGGTCAACTCCAGGGTGTTCTCAATCGATTCATCTGTGGACAGGGAGGGAAGCGGTTCAGCCCACCTTGCCATGTGGTTCTTTGACCTCGACGCAGGGGAGACCATAACAGAGGAGGGCATCAACGGCACCATATGGGTAACGGTCAACGGAACCGACACCTCCACCTGGGACAGCGGCATCCAGAACCAGACCAACTCAACCGGCGACCTTGGGGCATACTTCGACCCCGGCTGCGCGCCGCTCTACATGCCCGGCCTTCACTACTACAAGGGCGGGATTCCGCTCGGGCAGGACGCATGCTACTACACCCCGGCGAACAGCACCAACCAGAACATGAGCGTGAAGGCCCAGCTCAAGGTCTTCCTAGAGAGGCCTGAGGAGGGCAACACCAGCATTGTGGGCGACCTCATCCCGTTCAGGTACAACCTGACCTCTGAGTGCGGGGACCTGGTCAACGACTCCACGACAACGATAGAAATGGGAGACTACGAGGGGGTCTGGGAGTCCTACGTGCCCAGCAACGAGGGGGACGGCTGGTACAACCATACCCTTGACACGGGCTTCCACAAGGGGGGCTGGTGGGACATCAGGATAAACGCCTCAAGGTCATGGTACTACCGGAACACCACGACCTGGTCTGACTGGTTCTACCTCCAGAACACACCGCCCACCATAGACAACGTCTCCGTGAGCCCTGAGGAGGGTCCCTGGGGCGGGGTCTACGAGTACAGCGTCAGGATATGGGACCTTCAGCAGGACAACGTGACGTGCGAGCTCTGGGTCTCAACAGACGGCGGTGCAAATTACTACATGAAGAACTCGACTGAGATAATATGGGGAAGGGACTGGTGCAACCTCACGGTTGGGGACGCCCTTGACGGCACGGAGTTCAACTGCTCTGACATGGGAACAGACAACAGATTCTACTTCAGGATAGACGACAAGACAAACATCAACTACACTGACAACATAACTGGCCCCAACCTCACGGCTGACACGGCCATGATAACCTACATCCAGGGCAACGGCTCTGTGATAGACAGAGACGACACCTCCCCGGACAGCGAGGCCCTCTACAGGGTCTACGCCAACGACACGGTCAGGGTGGGCCCTGTGCTCGAGGGGACTGACATAACATTCTGGACCACCTACAACATGTCCCTCTTCGACGACGGCAACTCGAACCAGACCAACTCGAGCGGATTTTCCAGCTACATGTTCAACCCCACGTGCTCTGAGCCAAAATACGAGGTAGGCCCCCAGGAATGGAAGGCAGGGGTAACGGATTCGTGCTACGTCCCTGTGAACACGAGCGACAACTACTCCCTGGAGATATGGGGGAGCATATACGGGACCATAGACAGGCCGAACCCGGGCGCCAACACCTTCCAGAGGGAGGCCTCCAACATAACAGTGAGGGGCTACGTGGAGGACGACTGTGTTGACACCAAGACCGGGGTCAACGTGTCATTCAACTTCACCCACCTCGACACAGGGAAGTCATACGACTGCCTGTACTACTACACAGAGGCCATCATATACTACAGCTGCGAGCGCAACTCAACAGGAATGAGAGCAAGGTGGTACAACAACACCATGACCTCCACCATGGAGTACCACTACCCGAACACCACGACAACAGAGTCCAACTTCGAGGTCTTCACCAAGCCCGTCATGCTCAACCCCACTGCCCTGACAGACCCGGGCGGGTGGGGCGAGAGGTTCTACTTTACCGTGAACCTGACTGATGAGGACTATGACGAGGTCACGGTCAACCTCTACGCAAGGAAATACGGGGAGACCGAGTGGGGCCTTCCAAAGAACGACACCTCCACAGACACAGCCCTCGGGGAGATACTCAGCCTCTCCTTCGAGGACGCCTACTGCCCGAACATAGGGACCTGGGAGTTCTACTTTGAGTCAGAGGACAACCGCACCCCAATGGGCATGACCAATGACACCGGGGCGGTCAACTTCACCATAGAGAAGGACGATGTCTCAGTCGTATACGAGCAGGGCGACGGGTTCTACGTCTGGAGGAACGGCTCTCACAGCAGGAACCTCATAATGAGGGTATGGGACAACGACACCAACGACTGGGCGGGCTCTGGCGTGAACTCCACATTCTGGGTTACCAGGAACTCCTCGTCAGGGACCTGGGACCCGGGCAAGTACGAGGTCAGCAACGCCTCCAGTCACCTTGTCTACGGCTTCACGAGCGAGATACCTGAGTCAGAGTGCAGCTACGAGCTCGGGCCGCACTACTGGAAGGCAGGGACAGGAGGAATCAACGATGACATGTGCTACAAGCCCGTGAACTCATCCTCATACAACCTCTATCTCAACTCCACGATGTTCCTGACCATACACGAGCCCTACGGCCAGGGAATACTCTGGGGCACACCCCTCAGCGTGGTGGGCTTCATCGAGGACGACTGCAAGCCGGTTGAGAACGTATCGGTGAGCTGGGAGTTCATCAAGGGCCAGAACTCATGGACAAGGACCCAGGACCAGGCCAACCAGAGCCAGGGCTGGTACAACTACACCTGGACCGAGACCCAGAGGAACGTGGGCTATTACAACATAAGCATGGAGGCTGACAAGGAGTTCTACGGTCCCAACACAACCCTCAAAGAGGACGCCTTCTTCATAGCCCTTGCCCCGGACATACTCTCAACAGGCATTGACAAGCAGCTCGGGGGCTGGGGCGAGACCTATGACATATGGGTTAGGGTCACTGACGCAGACAACAACTACGTCAACATTACCCTCTGGAAGAGGCTCCTCAACGAGACAAGCATGGAATGGGGCGACTGGGAGCTCGTGGACCAGAAGTGGCAGGACCAGCTCGGCGCGACATACCTGCACTACTACGAGTACTTCACGTGCGCTGACATGGGATGGAACCAGTTCAGGTTCAGGGCAGTGGACGAGTTCAACTTCAGTGATGACACCAACAAGACCGTTATAAGCGACTCCCTCGAGCTCAAGAACAGCTCCCACGCTTTCGGAGCAATTCACGACGCCTCGGGCCAGGCAGACACGGGCTTCGGCCACACAGAGCAGGCCGCGCACTCCGGATACTACAAAGAGTTCAACATCACTGTCCACAACCTGAACGGGACTGCAATGTACTTCGACCTCGAGGTGGGAGGGGTCCAGGTGGCCCAGAACCAGAGTATGGATGACGGCCAGAACGCCACCATAGACGCCATCGCATCAGTAGGGGCGTTCACACTTCCCGGGGGCACGGATGTCAACCTCACTGTGAGGGACGGCCAGGGCGGTCCCGCGGGGGCCAATTACACCGCCTACCTCAACACCACCCAGGCCTATCAGGAGTACTCATACAGCGACTACTACTACCTCCCCTACGACACCCAGTCCTTCAACATCACGGTCCAGAACCACAACGCAAGCACAATGTACTTCGACCTGAGGGTGAACGGGCAGTGGGTGGCCAGGAACCTGAGCGCCGGGTCAGGGCAGAACGCGAGCTATGATGCCCGCAGGCAGGTAGAGATGGACCTCTCCACTGGCACCCAGAGCATACTCATCAACGTCACCAACAGCTCGGGCTCCTCGGCTGTCTCGGACTTCTCGGTCTACCTCGACTACGTCACAGGCGTGCACGAGTTCTACCTGCAGGAGGACAACGTCTCGGTCTACCTCTGCGACGGTTCTGTCTGCTCTCCTGCCAGCAACACGACCGTGAGGAGGGAGTCCTCTCAGGACGCCTACCTGAACATAAGGGTGAGGGACACTGACTTCGGGAGCTACCCGAGCGGTGTAGACACCAGGTTCTGGGTGACAGAGGACTTCTACAACTACACAGAGTACCTTGACTGCACCACCGCATCAGGCGGGTACTGCGACGAGGACTATGACCCTGACTGCGATACGGTCGCAGGGGTCCAGAAATGGAAGGTCCAGACCACAGACTCATGCTACCAGCCCCTCAACACCTCGAGCAAGAACCTGGTTGTCTACAGCCAGCTCTACGTGAACTACACCGAGCCCGGCCAGGGCCATGTCCTCAACAGGAACGTGACCTATGACCTCAACGTGACTGTCAATGACGACTGCGGGATGTACATAAACGACTCCAGCGTGACCTGGCAGAACGAGTCCTACAGCATCATCAACTACACTGACAACGGCAGCCTTGGCCACTACGCCACTGAATGGACAATACCAGAGCCATACCAGCGCGGGCCTGACACCCTGACCATAAACGCCACAAAATCCTATCACGACCTGGGAACCAACACCACAGACATTCTGATTTACGGGTGGGCCAGCATAGATGCCATGTGGCCGGGCAACGGGACAGAGTACGATGCAGGGGCACTCAGCTCCTGGATAAACTGCCATCTCATTGACGTCAACACCAGGCAGTCGATTGAGAGCTACGACGTGGGATTCTACAAGAATGGCGTCTACAATGACACTGACTCCACCAACGCGCAGGGCAACGCCAGCTGGTTCTGGTACACCGAGTACGAGGATGCCGGCTACTACAACATCTCCTGCCGCATTAATGATGAGGACGTGCTCTACTACAACGTTTCCGTGGGCGAGAGGCTGAGCAACATAACGGTCAAGAGGCAGCTCATAATCGACCAGATAGAGCTGGACAATTCCACAATATACAGGAACGACAGCTATGACCCCCACCACACTGAGCTCAGGGTTCACGTCAACGACGCCCAGATAGGCAACGCCACTGACGCCAACGTGAGCTTCTGGAACAGCACCGCCCCCCTCGGAAACTGCACCACAGACCAGTACGGGTGGTGCAACATAACCTACAACGCCAGCGACACCGCCCAGCCGGGCAACTACACAATAATCATAAACGCCACAAAGGTCGGTGTGACGGACTCAGAGACCGAGGAGGCCTATGTCAAGGTCAAGGGCGTGCTGATGCTGGACATCCTCTCTCCGGTGAACGAGAGCACGCACGCCAAGACAGGGAGCGTTACCCTTAACGTCAACGTCACTGACGAGGCCGGCAACATAGTCTCTGGAACAGACGTGGAGTGGTGGAACGAGACCTCCATGCTCACTGACCTCCAGACATATCCCAACTTCCCGCTGGTGAGCCAGGAGGCGGGCAACCGCACCATAACGGTATACTCGAGCGAGGACTACTATGACTCGGCCAGCGAGTACGCCATAATAACCATCCAGGCCGTGGCTGATGTATATTACATGTCACCGCCAAACATGAGCCTTCTCTCCTACCCCAACGCATTCGACACCCTCTGCAGGGTCAGGTACGCCCAGGCGGCAGGCGGCGGCCCGGTCGAGGACTACGAGGTCGAGTTGTACTACTACTGGGAGGACGCTGGGCTGCCCTGGATTTACATCAACAACTTCACCACCAACAGCACCGGCTACATCACACATTCCTTCAGCCCGTCCCAGAAGGGATACCTCAACCTCAAGTGCAACATAACCGACAACACAAGCAGGCTCATCCAGGCAGGGGTCTCAGAGGCACAGGGATACGTAAGGCTCCAGGACGTCATAGAACCGAGCATAACCAACCTCTCCATAGTGCCCAATGCAAGTATAGAGGCAAACCTCAACTTCACCAACATCACGGCAAACGTGACAGATGACGTGGGCATATACTCTGTGTGGGCACAGATATTCCTGCCCAACGGGACCAGCATAAACGTGACCATGACCAACGAGAGCCTTGGCGGGGACCTCTACAGGGTCTCTTATGTGCCTGAGCTCCACGGCCTGCACAGGGTCAGGGTCTGGGCGAGGGACCTGGGACCCGAGTTCAACGACGCGAGCGAGTGGGCAGGGTACTTCGACGTCTGGGGCAAGATTAGCGGCCTCATCGAGCTCAACGACACTGTGCTCATATCGGGAATCACCTACACCCAGGGCGGCCAGTTCAATATGTCCGTAAACTTCACCAACCTCGGCCCGCCCAGCGGATACAGCATTGAGCTGAGGTCACTGGACGACCCCAATGACACCCTTGTGTTCAACGACACCTACCAGAGCCTTGGAAAGATGTACGTGAACGAGACCTACACCTGGCCCGTGACCGTTGACGTCCCCGCGGCCACGCCGCCCATCATAATACGGTCTGTGATATACGCCAACTGGACAGACCCTGACCTCACCCAGAACTCCACCATGAACTGGAGCACTGTGTACATATCCTCCAACCCGCTACTGGACATAGTGGAGGACTCGCTCACAAATACCACCCCGCACGACAGCGAGCTTCTGTACGTGGGCAGGTTTACGGTGTACTCCTCAGGCAACGATGCTGTGGACGACATTGAGCTCTACATGGTCGGGGGCAACCTCAGCACCATGTGCCCTGAATGCGAGGTGGACATAATCCCGTCCGGGTGGGGAAGGCTCGAGGCAGGCGGGACCTTCAACTCGAGCATATACGTGGACATCCCAGCCGGGCAGGACCCCGGGCAGTACTACACCATCGTGAGGGCAGACCCGGTCAACACGGAATACGATGACATGGTGCTCACGCTGAACATCCCTGAGAACAAGACCTGGCTCAGGACCCCGTCGAGCTTCTCCAGTGCTGATGAGCCCATACTGGCCCTTCTGAACACCACCGACGTCATAGGCAACATCACGGCCACCAGCATAGGCAACGCCAGGATTGTCCTCAAGGTCTACAAGACCGAGAACGGCTCTGACCTCGTGACCATGGACCCCGAGTACTTCGAGCTGGGCAAGCAAGTCATAAGGAACTCCACAATAAGCTACGTGGTTCCCACCTCAAAGCCCAAGGGCATGTACTATGTAAAGCTCCTGGTAAGGAACAACACGGCAGACCCCCAGCAGTACGTCACAGACCTCTGGCTCAACGTAACTGACATACCGCCGCTCATAGAAAACGTCACAGTGGACCCGCTCATATTCGAGGCAGGCTACGAGAACGTGAGCATAGCGGCTGACATCACAGACAACTTCGATGTGGACGAGGCATGGATTAAGGTAATCCAGCCCGACGACTGGCACTACACCAACGACTCCAGGATGATACACAACTCAGGGGGAAGTCCGGATGACGGATACAACCACACTGAGCCCCTCATGAGCCAGTACGAGCCACAGCTGCTCTTCTTCAACGTGACCGTGGTCAACAACGATGCCTCCTCCATGGCCATGAACCTCACGGTAAACGGCCATCTTGTGGCAGAGGACGTGAGCATCCCCCCGGGAAGCAATATCTCTGTTGATGCTGTGGCCAACAACGCCACATTTACCATGCCCGGGGATCAGGAAATCAACATTAGCCTTGATGGCAACTACACCTACATGGTCTGGCTGGACTACTCCCTGCTGGACGTTAGCTCGTACATCGAGTACATGAACGACACAGAAAAACCCCATTACACCTCCATCTATACATCTGGCCAGGAGGGATTCCATGAGCTCTACATATGCGCCAACGACACAACCGGCCTGGGGGGTTGTGTGCACTACCAGCTCCTGGCCGCCTCCACCACCCCGCTTTCCATGCTCACCAACATCACCGAGGTCAACATAACAAACATAACCTTCTCCAGCTCAGACTACTTCACATTTAACTTCACCGTGGAGCCCCAGTGGGCCAGGGCCCTGGACCTCAACCTGAGCCTGGTCATGGAGAACGGCTGGACCGCCTCCCCAGATTTCATAAGGGCAGGGGATGTCCTCAAGGTCGAAAACCACACCAACGAAACCGAGGTGGGCGTGGCCTCGGGCACCCTCCCGGGCAATTATTCGGTCACTCTCCTCGCCAACTGGACCGAGCTCAACGGATGGACCAACGGAACCAACCAGACCAGCATACTGGTCATGGTCCAGGCCAACCCCTCCATCATAATCGTGGAGGACTCCCTGAACTACAACATACGGGGAGGGAACTCTGACAACAGGACCATGAACCTGTTCAGCAACGGAAACGCCAACGCCACAAACGTGACCTACAACTGCACCTGGGGCGAGGTGTGCCAGAACTTCACGGTGTCCTTTGACCCTGTCAATATCTCGGTCATGCAGCCCGGGACCACCCAGGGGGTCAACGTGACCATTGCCGTTCCCACGCTCTACGAGGCCAGCGAGACCGGGTACCCTGGCATAGTGGAGGTCACCGAGGCCAGCGGCTCCTCTGACACAGTATACATAGTGGTAACCGTGCCCATCAACCTCTCCTGGGAGCACGACCCCGAATCCCTTATCGTCAACCTGAGCCACGACACCTCAGGCGTGCTGGGGGAGATAGACGTCAGGAACATAGGCAACGCCCATGTGCTACTGGAGGTGGTGCAGTCAGGCAATGGGACCCCGTACATGCCCCTGGACAGGGATGAGCTCTCCCTGGATATCCTGGAGAGGGACACCATAACCGTGAACTACAGCCTGCCCTACCTCGCGAACGTGGTGACCTACCAGAGCATGATAAGGACAGAGAACCTCACAGCAGACCCCACCTTCAGGCAGACCATGGTCACGGCAAATATCTTCCCGTTCTCCATGAACCTCACCTACCCCACACGGCAGAATCCGGTCATGAACGTGTCCGGCAACAGCACAGTGCACGCCCTCATCAACGTGACATATGCAGGAGAGCCCCTCAACACGAGCGTGGCCTTCAATCTCACCCTGTTCAACGCAACAGGGAGCTGGCCCCTCAACATCACCAACGCGACATACTCGAACTACACCGGGCTCTGGAACGTGACCTTTGTGGCGCCCAACATAAGCGAGAACAAGGGATATGACCTCAACGCCAGCGCCGTGTACGAGCCCGCGAACATATGGCTCCATGACATGGAGCAGAAGGCCGTTATTTACATAGACCGGATCGCCCCTTATGTGGCAATAGACGTGGCCCCCAGGGTGCCCCAGAACTCCACTGCATACATATACATCAACGTCACTGATTCAGGAGGGGTCTCCAGGGCAGAGCTCAACATGTCCTTCCCTGACAACTCCACCACGGGATTCCAGGCCGAGCTTGTTAGCAAGAGCGGTGACCTCTACCGGTTCCTGGTCAAGACCAACCTCACAACCCAGATAGGCATGTACTACCTCAACGCCACTGCATGGGACCTCTCTGAGAACTGGAACTACTCAGAGGCCACCTTTGAGATATACCCGGCAGTGGTGTGGTCAGGCAACTCGGTGGACATGGAGAAGATACACAGGCCGCCCTTCAACCTCAATTTCACTTTCTGGCTCTCCGGCACCTCTTTCGAGGCCTACAACTTCACCACAGAGCCCGCGGGCCACTACAACGAGACCCTTGACATGAGGCCCTATGATATTGGGGTGGGCTTCAGGAACGAGACCCTGACCATGTACGAGGCAGACCTGGTGCAGGACGTTTACAACCCCGTGCTCTTCGGAAAGATACCAAGCGTCAAGCTGCCGAGGAAATCCCTGAAGGGATACTATATATACACCACCCCGGTCAACTACAGCTACGCAGGCCTGGTCATTGACTGCGAGGAATGCTATATTGACGGGGAGTGCAAGGTTTCTGACTTCACCCTTCAGAACCTGGGGCTCTACCGCTGCGACGCCTGGCAGCCCATGGAGGGATGCACAGGCACATGGTCTGCCATGGACAGCAGCGTGAACGCCAGCCTCTATACCATATCAGTAAACTCCACCTCCATGACCGGGGCATATGTCCTGGCCGAGTGGCTGTGCGGGGACGGCGAGTGCGAGGAGGACAAGGGGGAATCCTTCGCCACCTGCCCCACTGACTGTGAGCTGGACATACCAGAGGAGCAGGAAGGGGGCGAGAGCGGCGGTGGCGGGGCCTCAGGCGGCGCGGCAGGAGGCGCGGCAGGCGGAGCAGCAGGCGAGGAGATATCCCTGTCAGGCCCTGTGGAGGTCAAGACCACACTCATTGACATAATCCTGGGCCAGGGCGAGTACGAGATACACTCCATGGAGATAGTGAACAGCCAGCCGACCTCCATATCCGCCAATTTCACCGTGGAGGGCGTCATCTGGGACATGGTGCTCATAGATAAGACCAGCCTCACTGTCCCCGGGCGCTCGGTGGGGGTGAGCAAGGTCAAAATCTCCACCCTGCCCAACACCCAGCCAGGCATCTACACAGGGGACATAATCACCTACCTCTCTGACGGGACCAGCCACAGGACCCCCATAACCATAAGGGTGGAGAAGGTGCCTGTCCCGCTTCTGGACGTCCAGGTCAAGGCCCTCACCAAGATGGTGGCCCCCAATGAGGAGTTCAGGTACGAGGTCACCCTGCTCAACATGGGGGAGACCGCCACCATAGACGACATAGTTGTCCAGTACACTATAAAGAACCTCAACACTGACGAGGTCATTACTGTTTTCAAGGAGACCGTGGCAGTTGAGCAAAGCCTGACCTTCAGGAGGAACATAACCATACCCATGGACACGCCATATGACCGCTATGTCATCGAGGCCAATGTATCCTACTGGCACGGAAGCAAGTACGCATTTGCTGCTGACGCCTTCGATGTCACAGAGATGCCGCCGCTGATTTCCGCGCTCAGGGCCATATTCTGGAACTGGGTGACCTACGTGGTCATGTTTTTCATGGTACCCGCAGCCTACGGAGGCACCTATGCCTACAGGTACATCAAATCCAAGAAAAAGAAGAAGTCCAGGTACATCTTCCCCATGGACTTCAAGAAACTTCCCCAGGCAGCGGAGAACTCCTTCATGGTGGGCAAGATAGCAGAGACCAACGTCACTGCATACTTTGACATGACCCAGCTCAAGACCCACGGCATCTCGGCAGGCTCCACAGGCGCGGGCAAGTCAGTGTCCACCATGATAGTGGTGGAGGAGCTCCTCAAGAGGAAGGTGCCGGTCATAGTGTTCGACCCAACCTGCCAGTGGACGGGCTTCCTGAGGCCCTGCAGGGACCAGAGAATGCTCGGGCTCTACCCCAAGTTCGGGCTCAAGCCCGAGGACGCCAAGCGCTACAAGGGAAGGATAATCAGGATAAGCGACCCCAACACCACTATTGATGTCAGGAACTACATGAACCCCGGCGAGATAACCGTGGTCCTGATAGACAAGATGGAGCCGGCGCAGCTGGACGTGTTCGTGAGGAAGACCATAGCCGACATGTTCAAGATACCATGGCCTGAATCCCCGAACCTCAAGCTTTTCATTGTGTACGACGAGGTCCACAGGCTCCTGCCCAAGTACGGGGGCAAGGGCGGATACGTGGCCCTGGAGAGGGGGGCCAGGGAGTTCCGAAAGTGGGGCATAGGCCTCTGGCTGATATCCCAGGTGCTCATGGACTTCAAGGGAGCCATCAGGGCCAACATATCCACTGAGATACAGATGCGTACAAAGTACACGGGCGACATAAGGAGGGTGACCCAGAAGTACGGCTTCCAGTACGCCTCCACGGTCACCAAGCTCAAGACAGGTACGGGCATGGTGCAGAACGCCGAGTTCAACAGCGGAAAGCCCTACTTCATAGAGTTCAGGCCGCTGCTCCACGACACGGGCAGGCTGAGCGACAAGGAGATTGACGAGTACCTCAAGTACGACCAGGAGGTGGAGGCCCTGGTCAATCAGGCCAAGGAGCTCAAGAAGCGGGGCGTGGACACCTCTGACGTGGAGTTCGAGCTCAAGCTGGCCAGGGACAAGATTAACCAGACCATGTTCACCATGTCCAAGACCTACATAGACTCAGCCAGGAACAGGATAAAGAAGCTGGGAGGCTAGCAAGGGAAATCATGAGCATTAGCAGGGAGCGGTCTGGCGCCGCGCAAACATGACTCGCGCCAGTCGCATAGGAGCGTATGCAGGTGTCAGAGATACCTGACTGAAAGCAACGCATGCCGCTTCGAAGGAGCGGACTGAAAGCAACGCGTGCCGGTTCCGGAGGAACCGGGTTGAAAGGAAACGGAGGAGATTCGAATGGGAGAGGATTTGACTGAACTGCAGAAGCAGAGGGAAGACATAAAGATACTGCTCTCCACCCTTGAGGAGGCTTACAGCGACGCTAGCATAACAGAGGAGCACTACAAGGAAGTGAAGGGCAAGAACGAGAAGAGGCTCAAGGAGCTGGACGCGAAGATTTCAAAGCTTGAGGCTTCCTCAGCAGGGCCTGCTGAGAAGGAAGGGCCTGCCAAAGAGGGGGCCGAGAAGGCAGAGAAGGAGAAGCCCGAGGAGCCAAAGCCAGAGAAAGCCAAGCCCAGGAAGAGGGGAAGGCCAAAGGGCTCCAAGTCCAGGCCAAAGCCCGCCCCTGCACATGCATCTCCCTCCCAGCCCTCTCCTGAATCCGCTCCCGCGCAGCCTTCAACTTCCACAAGCGAGTCCGCCCCCTCCTCAGGTGGGGAAGCCGGGAGCGGGGGCCAGTCCGACTACTCGGGCATACCCCAGCCCCTCACTGACATCGCGGGTGAGGGCGGGGGAGCCCTCGGGAGCGGGCCGGACAAGGGCTCAGGTCCGACTGCAGAGCCGGGCAGCCTGAGGTACACTGCCCAGGAAGTCAAGGACATGCTGGACAAGGTGCTCAAGGAAATCCGGCCTGAGGGTATAGAGGTTGCCCCCAAGGTCGAGAAGCTTGAGGTCCAGCTCGAAAAGCTCAGGGCCTACATTGAGGCCATGAAGGATGAGAAGTCAGGGTCCAAGGAGGGTATCCAGAGGCTCACCGAGGAGCTGGGAGAGATGCGCTCCAACGTCTCGGGCATAGACCGCAAGGTGTCAGAGTCCGAGATGAAGGTGCAGGAAATTGACCAGGCCCTGGGAGACCTCAGACCCCAGAGGTTCACCAAGGCCCTGCAGGACGAGGACAAGACCATCAAGCTCCACGAGGCCAGGCTGGACAAGCTGGACGACCTCAACTCTGTGGTCATGAAGAAGGTTGGCCAGATAGAGGAGGTGCTCAAGCGGCTGGGAAGCCTGGAGAAGATTGTGAACTTCTCCAAAGAGGCGGCCAAGAGACTCATCGAAATCGAGAACAGGGAGAAGAAGATAAATCGGGTGGCTGACAAGATTGACGGCATATTCGTGGACCTCAACAAGAGGCTCCAGGAGTTCGCCCTGTACAAGGCCAAGCAGGACACAATGGACGAGCTCTCCCAGGAGATGATGAAGTCCATGGACGAGCTCAACACCAAGATGGAGAAATACGTGGAGAAGTCAGAACTGGAAAGCTTCAAGGATGCCATCCAGGCTGAGCTGGCCAGCATCAGGACAGCGGGAGGGGCCAGCCCAGAGGTCCAGAAACTGGAGTCCCAGAAGACCGAGATTGAGGGGCTTATCGCTATGCTGGACGAGCAGTTCAAGGCTGGTGCCCTGCCAGAGAAGGAGTACAAGAAGACCAAGGCCATCAACCAGCAGAGGCTGGAGAGCATAGACAAGAAGATACAGGCGGCCCAGTCCGGTCAGGCCGTGTCCGGGGAGACCGAGTCAGGCGCACCTGCACCAACACCGGTTTCAGGGGAAGCCGGCTCCGTGGAGGCTGCCCCCGAGGAAGGTGGTTCCCCAGAGTCCGCAGCCCCGGAATCCAATCGTCCCGGGGAGAGCGGGGCCTCGGGTGCCAGGCCTGGCGATGGCAAGGGCCCGGAAGCAAAGCCCACTGAGGAAGGCGGAGCCCCGGAGGGCGGGAGCCAGCCCGCCGGCAGCGAGGCGACCGGGCAGGAACCTGGCCAGGCAATGCCCAGCCCGCCGGCACCTGAGAAGCAGGGAACGCCCGGGAACGAGGGGGCCTCTGGTACCAAAGACCAGCAAGCCGGAGAGAATGAGCAGACCCTGACCAGGCAGCAGGAGCTTCTGGCAGAACTCGAGAACTCCTATGCCAGGGGGCTCATAAGCAGGGAGGCCGCGGAAAAGGCAAGGAAACTGGTGAAGGATGACGAGTAAGGGAAGCGGGAATGCAAGGAGAATTGGCCTCCTCTTGGGGGCGCTGGTGCTGGCAGCCCTGCTGCTACACAACCAGAACGCTGTGCAGCAGGAGTACGGTGAGGAGTGGTGGAACGGGAGCTGGCACTACAGGGTCAAGATAGATGTCAGCACCGAGAGCATGGAAAGGACTGACTGGCCCGTGGAGTACGAGGCCAACTTCACCAGCCTCTTGAATGACCTGGGCGTGAGCGGTGAGTTCGACCCTAACTCCACCAGGGTGCTGGAGGTCAACTCGAGCGGGGGCATCCTCAGGGAGGTCCCCAGCCAGTTCGACCCTGCACTCGATTACAACTCCACCAGCAACGCAGCCGGTGAGTTGGTTTTCATGCTCAACGGCACCAACGCCCCCGGCACGACCAGGTGGTTCTACGTGTACTTCGATACCACGAGCCATGCCAAGTCAGGGGCCACATACGACAGTGAGCTTGAGGCCCAGTGGGACGGAGAGGAGTTCAACATCACATTCAACAACCAGGACACAGAACACTACGGATTCTTCGCTTTTGACACCGAGAGGGGAGAGAACACCTCCGGTCTCTACCAGTTCAGGCTCTACGACACCTGGAGATTCACCTATCCCAACAGCAACCAGAAGACCAGGGAGTACATACGCACCACTGACGGCTCGAGCGACTTTGGATATGACCTCAGGGACAACGCCACGATGGTCGATGGCCCTGCAAGGGTCACGGTGCGCCAGGAGGGCTACGAGGTCTACTTCGGGGAGGCAGACAACCGGACCAACAAGACCTACATCAGGAAGACCTATTACTTCTACCCAAACAAGACCTGGTTCGTTGTTGAGCAGGAAATCTTGAACATCAACGGCTCCAGCGTGGACAGGGCCTCCTATGCAGGGCTCTCGGGATTCGACCTTGAGGGAGCCTACGGAATAGGCTACAAGTGGCTCACCAACTACACCCAGGACCCCGGCTCCTATGTCTCGGGTGGCGGTGGTACGGGAGTGGAGAGGGTTGGCTACGCCAACCTCTGGGAGAACTCGACATCGAACTTCATGGCAGGCAACTCCACTGACGGGGGGAGCCCTGACTACGACCTCATCGGCATCAACCTGAGCATGACCACCATAGAACCCGGCGAGTCCATCAGGAACAGGTTTGTCATGGTTTTCTACCACACCGTGAACAGCCCCACACTGCTCCCTGACACAATGAGAGGCCTGATGAACGGCGTGAGCATAGCAGAGGAGGAGCCTGAGATGTGGGTCATCACCGCCCAGCCCGAGCCTGACCACGGAATCTACAACCGCAACGAGTCTGCCATACTGGTGGCAAACGTCACCAGGGATGACTGGTACATCGTGGACCACGCCAACGCCACCCTGGACATGGGCACCCCGGGCAGCTCGGCAGACGACATCACCGTGAGCCTCAGGGACGACGGGGCATGCCCTGACCAGGCCGCGGGGGACGGATACCACTCAGCATACTACAACTTCAGCGACTCAGAGGCCACTGGGGAATGGAACATGACCGTCAGGCTCTATGACAGGGACGGCGCCTTCCTGAATGAAAGCTATTATACATTCAACATCACCGACGTGCTGGAGCTCTCCATAGACATCTGGAACGTAACAGGCATATGGAGGGTGGAGAACGCCACGGTCAACGTGACCAACTACATGCAGGACATCCAGGTCCCGGGAGCCACCCTGAACTGCACCTCGAACCAGGGCCAGATACCACAGGAGAACATAACTGACAACGGTGACGGCACCTATGTTGTCACCTTCGAGACGCCCCTGGACTACGGCCTCTACCCCCTCAACTGCTCTGCCCAGAAGGACGGGAGCTGGGGATGGCAGCTCGAGAACTACACGGTCGAGGCCCCTGAGACAAACATCTCCCTGACCACAGACCCGTCACTCTACCATGCCTACAACGTCACCTATTTCAGCAACGAGTCATTCGGTCTCAAGGTTACCCTGAGGAATCTGGAGAACTCCACTGCCTACTGGGCCAACATTACCCTGGATGTGCCCGGCAACCTTACCTCGAACTCCACGCTCGAGACGTGCGGGGAGAACCTCCTCATCGGCCTGACCTGCGTCAGGCACTTCAACATCACTGTTCTTAACAACACCATCAACGACACCTACCAGATAGGCGTCACCATAAACTGGACAAACAGGGTGGGGACCCAGGACTCCAACACCACCGCAGTGGACGTGATTGTCCACGAGACCCCAACTCTGAACGTGCTCGAGGAGAACGTGACAGGAATCCTCCCGCCAGGGGCAAACAGCCAGAAGATAGAAACCCTGGTTGCCAGGTCAGACGGTAACAACAGGGTATACAACATCAACTTCACCAAGGTGGGCCTGGGAAATTTCACCATTGGCTTCTCCCCGCAGGAGACCGGGATGCTCGGGCCGGGCGAGAGCCAGCCTGTCGAGGTAACGGTAACCGTGCCCGAGGGCCAGTTCCCGGGAATCTACTACGGCTTCATAAACGCCACCTCTGACAACGGGGGCTACGATGTACTGAACACCACCATAATAGTCACAGGGACCAACCTCACCATAAACGCCAGCCCCGAGACCTACTCTGCCATGTACGTCACGGCATTCACCAACGAGAGCATGGAGATTGCGGTCAATGTCACCAACATCGGCAACACCACGGCCTTCAACACCTACGTCAACATGACCTTTCCCGGGAACTGGTACATCAATGAGACCAGCCACTCCTGCGGGAACATGACCAGGGGAAGCACGTGCATGTCCTACTACTACATAAACATAACCGAGCTAACCCACGCCGGGAGCTATGACGTCGAGGCAATGATATTCTGGGAGGACATAGGAATCTCCTGGTTCGACCGCAACGACACCGTGAATGTGACAGTGGTCTCCAATGCCACCCTCGAGGTGCTGGAGGACCAGTTTGTCAAGACCATGGAGCACGACAACACATCTCTCCTTGGTGAGCTCACGCTTCGCTCCACAGGCAACGATGATTTGTCAGATGTCAACTTCTCCATATCAGGCATATTCAGCGAGTTCGTGATAGGCTTCAACAAGAGCTACCCGTTCACCATGGCCCCGGGCGATGTGTTTACTGTCAGGGTGAACGCCACCACCTATCCCGGATTCTCCCCAGGGGATTATGACGGATACATCAACGTGACCTCGTCCAACGACGGCTACAAACCAGTTGAGCTCAACATAACCGTGCCCCAGAATGGCTCCTGGACCATGAACACCACCTTCTGCGAGCACGCCCAGAGCCCCAACTCAGGCACTGTTTGCGATGTGCTCATAAACAACACCGGCAACATAATGCTCAACTTCACCATCGAGCCCCCGGCAGGCGCCAACCACACAACGCCCAGCAACGCCACCCTCAACATTAGCAAGCAGTCATCTGACGTGCTGTCCATATTCTACGACATGGGCACAGAGGCAGGGGAGGGCTTCTTCTTCACCAACTACACCGTTGCCCCCAACCAGAGCGCAGGAGAGCCCGGCAACCTGATCCTTTCCATACTCCTCAACCCCTTCGTCGAGCCCCTGGTGGAGATAGGCCTGACTCCTCCTGACCAGCAGCAGGCAGGCAGCACCGCCATGGTCATCAATGTCACCAGCCAGTCAGGGGCAGAGTTCGACGATGTGAGGCTCACTGTTCAGAGGCCTGACGGCACCAACGACACCATGTTGCTGGGTTTCAGCCACCAGGTGTTCTGGTACGGCTGCGACTTCAGCATCAGCGACCCTGGCGACAAGCTCTGCTTCCAGGTAACGTACCCGGGAACCCTTCCTGGCAACACCAGCGAGCGGGGCAACTACACCGTGTTCGTTTACGCCAACGACACTTACAGGGTCAACACCACCAACACCTCCACGCTCAGGATTTTCACTCGCTACATGGCCAACGTCAACATGCCCGATGTTATCCAGGGAAGCTGGGAGAGCATTGAGTACAGGGCCACAGACTACCTGGGCGCCGCCCTGCCCTACGCCTCGGTCAACCTCACGGTTAAGGACCCCAACAACCGGATAGTGTACATGCTCTCGGGGAAAGAGTACACAGCCGACGAGCAGGGCTGGGTGGGGGACAACATATTCGTCATCCCGGGCCATGCCACAGAGGGCGAGTACAGGGTTCTCACCAACGGCTCCTGGACTGACCCTGACCTGGGCATGCTGGTGAGCAATGAGACCGAGGCCATGTTCAATGTGACGGCCAACCAGGAGCTCACCGGAAAGGTGGCCGTGCCCAGCCCCATATACATGGACAACACCATGACGGTCTCTGTTATAGTGCTGGAGAACCTTCACGAGCCTGTGGACCCTGACGAGATAAACGTGACCATATACTACACAGAGGGCTACGGACTTCAGGAGTGGAGGACGCTTGACCTCTCTGACTTCAACCGCACCCAGGAGGGATTCTATGAGTACTCAGAGGTCCTGAGCAGCGTGCTCACGGGCAGCTACCTGGCCCTGCTAAGGGTCTCCCTGGGAGAGAGGGAGACCTATGACATCCAGCCCTTCAGGGTGGCCTCAGGAGGGCCCTACGACGTCATCCTGGACCTTGGCGAGAGCGAGGTTCAGCAGGGAAGCACCCTTCCCTTTGACATCACCATATGGAACAAGGGAGAGGTGGACCACAAGGACGTGGTTGCCACCTACTGGGTGTACGGCAGCGGCCAGAGCTGGGACTCTTCCAGCTTCTCCACCAACATAGTGGGAGGTCAGAACAAGACATTTGGCAGGACTTCTTTCATATACTCCAATCAGCCCCCTGGCCTCTACACCCTCAACGCAGAGGTGCTCTACGACCCCAACCAGCCTCCTGCCACCGCAAACGCCACTTTCCTGGTCACCAGCACCGCAGAAGAAGATGAAGGAGGCGGCGGGGGCGGGGCTCCTGCCCCCGGAGGCGCAGCGCCCGCGGCCCCCAGGGGTACCCTCAACATCACAGAGGCCCCTGACGTTATAGGGGCAATGGTGGGGCTTCCCAAACTCTTCAGTATAGAGGTGGAGGCAGTGGGCGGGCCGGTGACAGGAGTGGAGCTGGACTTCCAGGGAATCCCTGAATCCTGGGTAACCGTGGAGCCCGTCAACCTGAGCAGGATTTCCTCAGGAGGGACAGCAATATTCACGGTCCAGCTCCTGGTTCCCAGGGGGGAGTCAGGGGACAGGAAGGTCAAGGTGGTGGCCCGCTCCAAGGAGTCCACTGACGACAGCGATTTCACGCTGAGGATATTCACATCCAGGCAGGACCTCATCAGCTTCGAGCTGGCCAGGCTCAGGGCCAAGCTCGAGGAGCTCAGGGAGCGCTCAAGGAAGGCGGCTGAGGCCGGGTTTGACACAGGCAGGGTGGACGACACCCTGGATGATGCCGAGAGGGAGATAGAGCTCGCAGAGCAGTACCTGAGGGAGGAGCTCTACGATGCCTCCCTGGAATCAGTCTATACTGCCTGGAAGCTCCTGGACAAGGCCGAGGATTTGCTCGACCTGATGCTGGCAGGGTTCTCGCTTCCCTGGTGGCTCATTGTCATCATAATTTTCGCCCTGGTAACGGTGGTGCTGTTCTTCCTGTACAGGAAGATAAGCAGAAACCTCTCGGTCATGGTCAGGGGAAGGCTCTCCGAAGCCAGGCAGGTGGCAGGTACCATAAAGGGCTCAGGCGCTGAGGTGGACTCCCTCAGGGACGAGAAGGCCAGGGTCACCAGGATGCTCAAACTCCTGGAAACCCAGCACAAGCAGGGCATAATATCCAAGGAGGCTTACGACAGCCTGAGAAAGAGGAGCGAGCAGAGGCTGGGGGATATTGACAAGAAGATAAGGCAGTCCCTGTCAGGCTAGGATGGCGCGCCGGAAGCACCGAAGACCTCCTGCTCAGGGAATACCTCGATGCCCTTTCCTGTGATTATCTGCATGGCCACGACCTTCTTCCTGTGCTCAGCCCCCCTCATCTTGAGGACCTCGACTGCGGATTCCCTGACGTCCCCGCGCCGTATGTTGTAGAAGACTATGACTCCGTCAGCCAGGAACTCCTCCACCCCGGTCCTGCTGAATGCCGAGGGGCTCTGGTCGGTTTCTGTGATGAGGAAGGATGTGGCCCCGCTCTTCTCGAAGAACCGGAAAAGCTGCTCTATGTAGCTCCTGTAGTTCTGCTCCCTGCTCACGAAGTATGACGATATCGCGCTGAGCGAGTCAAGGACAATTATATCGGGCCTGAAGCCCTTGGGAATGATTAGGGGCTCCACGTTTATCATGAGCTCGCCCCTCTGCTTGGCCATCATGGCGTCCATGGACTTGCTGATGTCGTACGACCTGAACCTCTTGAGCACGAGCTTTCCTGAGGCCTCCATCTCTCTTGGGTCCCAGCCAAAGTCCTCCATGTGCTCCCTGAGCCTGTCCTCGTGCTCCTCGAATGACATGTATATGCATTTCTTTCCTGCCTGGACCGCATTGGTGATGAGCTGGAGGCAGCCTATGGTCTTTCCTGAGCCCGCTCCACCAGAGACCAGGACGTTGGAGCCCACTGGAATCCCTTTGGTGAACAGCCTATCCAGGCCCTCGATGCCTGTCCTGATGAAACCCCTCCTCAGGGGCTTCTCCTTCTTCAGGGCCTTTCCAGAGCTGCTTTTTTGCTTCCCCTTTGCCTGGCTCTTTTCCTTTGCCACGAAATCACACTACATTAGTATTGTCCTGACGGGCTTTTATATCCTGACGCCCTGCCTCATCATGTATATCGCCTTCTCCACCCGTACAAGCCTGGACCTGTGCCTGTCCATGACTGCCTCATAGTCAGCCCTTCCCAGGGAGCCAATGCTGAAATACCTCTTCTGGGCATGGGACATCAACTCCTTTATGGAGCCCCTCTCTGACTCCAGCTCCCTGAGCTTCTTCCTGAGCCTGGCCCCACTCCTGAGCCTCCTGAGCCCGAGCCATGCAGGCGGAAGGGCCAGCGCCGCAGCCAGGAGGTATGCCCAGTTTTCCGTTGCTGCCCTGGAAGCCTGCTCCAGGGGGGAGGAGCTAAGGCCCCTCTCCATGGCAGCCTCTGCCCTGGCCTCCTCCACGAGCTCCAGTGCCTCACCCAGCCTCTGTTCGGCTTCTATGTAGCTCTCTGAACCGAAAAGGGAGATTCCTTCCTCAAGGGCCTCCCTGGCCTCCAGCACATCAAGCCCTTCCTCCCCGGCCCCGAGTATTTCCTGCTCTGCATGGTCAATAAGCATGTCCGCTTCCCTGGCTGCATTGAATATCACGCCCACCTGCCTGGCCAGGGCCAGGGCTGCCGATTCCTCTCCCCTGGCCTGCATCAGCCTGGCTTCGTTGAGCACGTCCGAGACGTGAGAGGTCTTGAAGCCGCTTCCTGCCATGTCCGCTATGACCAGCTCTGCCTCCCGGATCTCCTGCTCCAGCGTGGCCTGGACATCCTGGGCCGCTACCAGACCTGACATCAGGACAATGCCCGCCAGGGCGACTGCCGCGATTCCCAGGCCTAATGAACCCTTCCTCTTCCTGAGCATGTCCATACTCTTGTCGATTTCCGCGGTCTCCTGCCTCATCCTCTTCATTATGGCCTCGTAAAGCCCTCTTCCGACACCGTCCCCGCTGAAGTACCTCCTCTGGGTGTCCTTCATGAACCTGGATATCTCTTCCCTTTCTCTCCTGAGGCTCTTCAGGGTCTTCCTGACAGAGCCCCCTCCTGATATTAGCCTTGCCTTGGCCCTCTTTATGTCAGCCAGCCTTGCCTCGTAGTCCTGCACTGCCCTGGAATAGGTGTCCTTCCCCACCCGGGGCCTGGCGCTGAAGTAGGCCTTCTGCAGGTTGACTATCATTCGCTCCAGTCCCCTCTCCTCCAGTCTGAGGCTGCTTATCCTTGCCCTGAGAAGCCTGGTTGCCGTATACCTCCTTCCCAGAAGCAGGGCCGCTGCCAGCCCTGCGGCCCCCATGCCAAGGAACACCCAGTTCTCCCTGATACCCGAGAGCACCCACAATAACCCGTAGGTCTCCAGTGAGAAGGAGGCCCTGGCACTCAGTGCACGCTCCTCTGCCCTCTGGTAGTCCCCCCTCTGGAATGCCATCTCAGCAAGCCTTAGAAGACTCTCTGACTCCGGTGCCTCTATGCCGTTCTCCTTTGCGCTGGATATGTCCCCCTCCAGTCCAGCCATCATGCCCTCGACCCTGAAGGCCAGCTCTGCCTTCTCGATTACCTGCTCTGCAATCTCCCTGGCTGCCTCGTAGTCCCACTCGCCTGCCAGGGCATCCATCCTCTCTATGCTGGCGTTCATGTTCTCTGCAGAGTACCCTGCCTCCTGCATTTCCGCGGAAAGCTCCCTGGCCCTGTCCAGCAGGTCTGACTCCTCTCCTGTGCTAACCACTGACACAGTCATGGAGTGAGAACCCGAAAGGGTCCGGTTGAGGGTCCTCCCCCCGCCCGAGAGCTCCATGGAGAGGTTGTACTGGCCCTGGGAAATGTACCCAGGCGCCTCAAGGGTAACTATGAACCTCACGGTGTCGCCCTGGTTCACCCCGTTCCTCTCCTCAGGGGACACTGTGACATATGTCAGGGGGTAGCCCGAGACCTCCAGGGACAGGCTGTCTGATGTAAAGCTGAGGCCGTACTCTATGTTCACAGAGAAGCTATGGTTGCTCCCCCTCTCAAGCTCCAGTCTTTGCGGCGCGCTCAGTGAAAGGGCGTTCTCGGTTACCGGTGCCCCTCCCCCGCTTATGACCGTGGTACCGGCGGAGCTTCCTCCTCCTCCGTCCTGGCAGTCGCTGTCAGTGGAGGAGCTGCAGCCCAGGCCGCACACCCCGTCAGTGCTGCTGCATGAGACCCCGATGACAGCAGAGTCAGATGCGTTGGAGCCCTCTGAGCAGCTTGAGTTCACCATTAGAGCAACTGCCCCTGCGCCGGCGCTGGCCGGGTCTATGCTAAGGGACAGTGTGCTGGTGTAACTGGCCCCCTGGGAGAGGCTGCCCACGAAATGGCTGGCATTGCCTGATGTGTTGGAGAACCCTGAAGGAAGGCTGAAATTCAGCCGCACTCCGGTAGCGGTCTCGTTCCCGATGTTCTTGACCCTCGCTGAGACGTTCACCCCTGTATCGCTCTGGCTTACAGATGTGGGGGCCCGGGTTATCTCGAGCTCAAGGTAGGGCCCGCCCACGTATGATATGAGGGTGGCGTTGGCCACCCTCTCGGCAGGCTCTGCGTTTTCGCTTGCCGCACCTATGGTGAGGTTGACCGCATACTCGTAGGCCTGGGAGGTGGCGGTGGCGTTGACCATTATGCTGAGGTTGCTGCCTGCAGCCACGTCAAAGCTGTCAGGGTTGGATAGGTTGTACTCGGTGTTGGTGTAGGTTGAGGTTATCCCGAAGCTGAGGGGATAGTCCCCTGTGTTGGTTATGGTGAGCACCCCAAGGGCGCCCTCCTCGTTGATGTATACGTAGGTTGTCCCGAGCCCCTGCGGATTCACGGACCACGTGTAGTCGTAATCAACTGTGAGGCTGTACTCGCTGGAGTTGCCAGAATGCCCCATGGTGTCATTGGCCCATATCCTGTAGTACCACATACCGTCAGGGGCGGGCACGCCGAAGGAGGCGTTGTACTGGCCAGAGAGGTTGCCCATGGTCACATTCGACCACGTGGAGACCGACTCCCTCCTGTACTGGAGAATGGCGGTGTGCACCCCGCTGGGGTCTGTGATGTTGGCCGTCACGTTGACGTCTATCCCCGGGTCGAGCAGGTCATTACCCTGGGGGGAGCGCTCCACTCCTGCTATTCCGGGCGGGGTGCCCGAATCGATGAAGAAGGTGCGGTTGGTGTTGTTCCAGGTGCTGTTGCTCTGGTTGTCAACTGCATAGCAGGTCCATAAATACTCCCCGTCTGCCAGGCCTGTTATGTTCCATGTCCTGCTGAGATATCCGGGCGCGCCCAGGCCGGACTCATAATGCCCCTGAATCTCGTCCCTGGCCACCGCGCTTGTGAATACGATGAGCTCATCAAAGGCGGCGTCCAGCTGGTCGTTTGCCTGGTAGTCGCTCCCTATGTAGGCCGTGGATGGGGTCCATGATGGGTAGTAGGCCCCTCCCATGTAAGGGTTCGCTGTTGTCGCGTTGCTGCCGTCCACCATGAGGTCCATGTTGCTGTTGTCATAGTCCCAAACCGCTGCCACGTGATGCCATTCATCCGATGACCATGATATGTCCTGGTAGGTGAAGCTCCTTGAGCCGTAATCGTCATACCATTCGAACACCAGCTGTCCTGTTGAGTTTATGAAAAGCCTTACCTGGTTTGACTTGTCCCCGTGGCTCTCTCCCATCATGAAAAGCCATGCTGTGCCTGATATGGAAGCCCTGGGCCTCACCCAGAACTCGACTGTGCCTACATACGAGCTCATCCTTCCCGTTGTGCTGAAGCTCAGGGAGTCCCCTGAGCCCACCCTGGCGGCCTCCCCTGTCTTGCCGGGCTCCAGGCTGGCGCCGCTCTGGGTCAGTGTTCCTGCTGAGCCACCGCCTGAGTTGTAGCAGCTGTAGTTCTGCATGTGGCATAGCATGGTGTGGCCGAGCCCTGGCTGTAGCTCTCCGTAGAGCACTCTCTTCAGCCTTTCCCAGCTGTCCCCTGTATCAGCATAGAGGGTCAGTTCTGAAACCGCCTCATCGTCAGTGGCGTTGCATGTAATCCCGGTGTAGTTCACCGGGGACACATATGAGTCCTGAGGAGAGACCATGAGGGCCTCTGGCGGAGCGGCAGAGCAGGTTCCTGCAAATATGACAAGCCATACGATAAGTGCCAAAGCCGTTAGTGAAAGCCGAGCCATCTTGAACCGCGCCGCATTACTATAGTAATTAATATTTGGATGGCCGCGTATAAAACCTTTGTATAGCTAACCAATTAAAACCCATGAAAGAAAAGGGAATCATGAGGAGAATCGATTTTCTGGTCATCCCTTCCATAATCATCCTTTTCCTGGCTGCCCTGGCCATAGACTCCTATCAGCCAGGAGCCCTCAGCCTTGCGGGAAAACCGCATGATGGGAGGCTGCTCATGGCCATGGGAAGCTTCGAGGGCAATGTGCCTGGGGAGGCCCTGATATGGGTGCTGGGGCCGGATGGCAGCCACGAGGAGCTCTCCCTGGAGGGCTCCAATGTTTGCCACAGGGTGCTGTCAGCTGACCTGGACCATGACGGTGTGCCTGAGCTATATGCCGCCACTGGCCAGAACGCATCAGTGTTCTCTCTCACCCCATCAGGTAATGGATGGGATACCCAGTTGATATGGGAGCCGGACTGCAGCAGGGTGAGGGACCTGGAGGCAGGGGACGTGGACGGTGACGGTGCACAGGAGCTGGTGGCAGTGACCCACTTGCCAGGAAAGATTGCCGTCATCAGGCCGGATGGTGCCCAGTGGCAGGTCACAGAGCTCCTCTCGCTCAATGGCACCTACATCCATGAGGTCGAGCTGTATGATGCCGACCAGGATGGGTCAGACGAGATATTCTCAACTCCATCAGAACCCAACCAGGCCAAGGGCCTGAGCCAGCCCGGAAGGATTCTCATGCACAGCTGGAACGGCACGGGCTTCTCTGTGAGGGAGCTGGCCTCCTTCAGCACCACCCACGCAAAGGAGATTTCTATGGGAGACCCTGACAACGATGGCCTGCCTGAGCTCCTGGCCGCTGTCCAAGGAAATGCCACCCGCCATCAGGTCCCTGGGGAGGGTGTGGTGAAGCTTGTCATAGAAACTCCCCTTCGGATAATGCTCTGGGACATGGCTGACCTGTCCGCAGAGGGGAGTGTCATTACAGAACTCCCTGGCATAGGGGCAAGGGCGCTTGCAGTTGGTGATGCTAACAATGACGGCCTGAACGAGCTCCTCTTGGGCACCGAGACCGCAGGGCTCCACCTTCTCATGCACAGGAATGGCTCCTGGAAAACGGAGTCCATCGACTCCTCCTTAAGGGGCAACATAGGAGGCGCCATCATCGCAGACCTTAATGGCGACGGCCTCAATGAGGTGGTGGCCAGTTCTGATTCCCTGGGTCTGGTCAGGTCATACTCCCGTGAATCAGGCGTTTGGCAAGGCGAGACCGTGCTTGAAACAGGGGGGCACTGGGTATGGGCCATGTCATGGGGGGATGCCCTGTGAGAAGGCTCGCCCTGCTCCTTCCCGCCATCGTTGCTGCCATGGCAATCCCCCTGGCCTACACCGGCCAGCTCGCCCCTGCAGAGGAGTATTCGTGCGAGGGGTGCAGCCTCCTCCTGGTCACAGCCGACACCCTGAGGGCAGACCATGTCTCCTCCTACGGATACTTCCAGCAAACCACCCCCAACATTGATGCTTTGGCCTCCAGGGGCATCCTTTTCGAGCAGGCTTACACCCAGGTTCCCTTCACCCCGCCCTCGCACTGGACCATTATGACAGGGCTCTACCCCTTCCATCACGGAATGTACCTTCCCACCAACGAGAGCAGGCTCGAGACCCTGGCCACAAGGCTGTCCAGGTCAGGCTATGACACAGCGGCCTTCACTGCCAGCTACATGGTGGGCAGGCTGGAAAGGGGGTTCGGTGTCTTCGAGGTCCCTGCCTTCAGGACAGAGAAGGAGTACAGGCCCGCCACGAACGTCACCGAATCAGCGCTCAGCTGGCTCATGCAGAGAGACGGGGAGGGACCATTCTTCCTCTGGGTGCACTACTTCGATGCCCACAGCCCCTACCAGCCCCCTGATGGGCATGACATATACGACTATTCCATGGAGCCCAGGTACGCGGATGAGCGGTACTCCAGAGCGGGCATAGACAACTTCAGGCCCATCAGGGATGACATCGCAAGGTATGACGGGGAGGTCCGCTACATGGACAACCAGCTCGGCAGGCTCCTTGGCGAGCTGGAGTCCCTCGGCCTCTCTGAGAACACAATGGTGGCGGTAGTGTCTGACCACGGGGAATGTTTTGGCGAGCACCTTTTCTCTGACTTCGGGTATGAGATGACCGGGCCCTGCCTGTTCCATGACAAGACCCTCTACCAGGAGGAGGTGCATGTCCCCATGGTCTTGTACAACCCCAGGGCCAGGAGGTCTTCAGGCACCAGGATTGGCGAGATAGTGGAGACCGCTGACCTCGCTCCCACGCTGCTCGAGACCCTGTGCCTCATTCCCCCTGAGGGACTGGACGGCAGGAGCATGGTCCCTCTCATAGAGGGCAACTCCTCGGGCTTCGGAAGGGCGTTCATGCAGATAAGGCCGGGAGAGACCGGCATATTCGCCTACGGCCTCCTTTCGCCTGAATGGAAGTTCGTGAGGGCAGGCCTCTCACTGGACCGCCAGGGTCATGTCCAGGAGCACGAGATGCTGTTTGACAGGAAGAACGACCCGCGTGAGATGGTCAATGCCCTGGGTCAGAGGCCGGGCCCTGCACAGGAGATGGAGGAAGAGCTCGCGGAAGTCATGGGCAGCGGGCTCTCTGAAAGGGTGTACATAGACAGCAGGACCGAGGAGATGCTCAGGATGCTGGGGTACCTTGCCTGATATTACACTACGCCAGCACTACGGTTAAACACATCATCTTAAAAGTTATATATTTCACAGAATAATATAAACATGGCTGAACTCAGGAACGTGGACATACAGGGAAGCGACATCATCGTCAACATGCGAATCACCAGGGACGAGTACAATCTCCTGGGTCAGAGGACAGGTGACATTGCGCTCATTCCCGCTGGCGACAGGGAGCTCGACCACACGCTGACCTCGGGCAAGCTCGGCAACAGCAACCGGATAATGCTGCCCAAGAAGCTCCTTAACATGGAGGGCATAGTGCATCTGGAGAAAAAGCTTGCCTCCAGGTTTTTCAGGGTGAACGGAAGCGTGTACCTGCTCATAAGGCTCAGGGAATCCGATGTGGGCATTCCCATGTTCATGGAGGAAGGCAAATGAGCGTCACCACTGGCATCAGGGGCCTGGACAGTCTCACGGGAAAGGGCTTTCCCAGCAACACCGTGGTTCTTGTCTCGGGCCAGCCAGGCACAGGCAAGACCCTGCTGAGCCTTGGCTTCCTCATGGAGGGGGCCAGGAAGGGCGAGAAGTGCTGCTTCGTGTCCCTGAGCGAGAAGAAGGATGAGCTGGTCAGGGCGTGCAAGGGTATAGACTCCATGAGGGACGTGGAGAAGCATCTGGGAAAGAACCTTGCCATTGAGCATATAGAACTCGGGGAGAACATCACCCTCAAGCGCTTCCTGGAGATAATGTCAAAGTACCCCAAACTGGACAGGCTGGTCATAGACAACGTCAACAAGCTCCTCATATTCTCAGAGAGCCCCAGGTATTACAGGCTCAACCTGGCCGAGCTCGTCAAGCACATCAAGGTCATGGGGTGCAGTCTCCTCCTCTGCGAATCCAACGGCGACGCCATAGACTCGGGCAACCACGAGGCCTTTGAGTGCGACGGGGTGGTCCAGCTCTCTTTCCTCGACTTCGATGAGAGGCCCATGCGCTCCCTGTCCATACACAAGATGAGATATGCTGAGTTCCAGCCCAGGGTGCACCACAGGATTGACATAACCAGCAAGGGCATATCCCTCTCCCGCCAGAGGGCAGTGTGACCTGAGACCGGTTGGCATGAGGCTGTCAGAATCCCTTCGAAGGAACGTATTGGAGGCGTCAGGCTCAGGCATAATCAACCGCTTCAAGATGACCCTGAGGAGGGACGTCCTGTGCTTCGAGTCCATTCTCGCCGGCTACATCAGGGAATGCGAACGCTCCGGCCATGCGGAAACAATGTCCGCCGTGGCGAGGGAGTGGGCATTCCTGTACGCCGGCAATTTCATGCCCAGGGCCGCCCTCAGCCTTCCCAGGACACTTCTACTCAACAGCCTTCTTCCCAAGGTGTGGAGGAACATTGGTCTTCTGGAGGCCTTCCATGCCTCCTTGGGGAACGGAAAATTAGAGATAACTGTCAGGGGTGAGGGTATAACCAGGACCATAGGGAGGAACAGCTTCTGCCAGGGCCTCTGGCAGGGGGTGCTTGAGAGCGTGCTGGGAGAGGGTCTCTTCCTCAGGAGCTCCTTCCAGGACAGGGAGCGCTCCAGGTACTCCTTCTCCAGGGAAGGGGAGCCCCCCTCTTACACGGCCAGGGGGCTTGACGAGTACAGGAGGCTCAACGACATCACCCACTCCAGGGAGGGCCTCAGGACACATGTCAGGAAGGGCTCCATATCGCTCAGGGGGAACAGGCTCTTCTACCGGGGCAGACCCATCGTCCTGGGAGAGAACACGCTTTTCCATCTCCTGGGGAGGGAGGGCATCATGCTTGAGAGTGTAAGAGAAATATCAGGGGAGCTCTTCACATCACTCCTGGGGCCAGGCTCATCCCATGATGACAGCATGCTCTTCCTCAAGGCCATGCTCCAGACCTTTGGCTGGGGAAGCGCCTCCATAGCTATGGACGGGAAGAAGATTTCTGTGAGCATAAGGAACCCGCCCTACGGCATCCAGGCATCAGATGACTGCTGGGACTTCCTGGCCCGAATGGTGCAGGGCTTCCTGTGCGCCAGGGTTCATGACTGTTCAATGGACAGTGCTGGCCTGTCAGGGAGGTCTCTGTCCCTGAGGTACTCATGCAGGTGACCTAACGAGCCCGGGCAGTTCACTCTCCAGCCTGGTTTTGGCCAGCTCCGCTGCCTGCCTGAATCCCGCTGCCATGGATAGGAGCCTGTCCCTGGACGGAAAGGCCCTGGCAACCCGCTCAGCTTCCCTTATATGGCTTTCTATCATTCCGTATACCACTGAGAAGGGCTGCCCTGAATCCAGAAGGAACATGGGAAGGGTTACCGGGTTGTCATAGTTCCTGAGGTCGTCCCTTAGGTCTATGAGGTCATCTATCAGCTGGAGAACCACGCCCAGCCTTTCCCCTATCCTCTCTGCGTGGGCCAGGTACTCCCTCCCCCCACCCAGCAGGGCGCCCAGCCTCAGGCCGTGCTTGATAGGGCAAACTGTCTTGTGGGTGGCCCTCAGGTATTCTGTGATGTCGAACCCCATCTTCCTGAAGGCCTCCATGTTTCGGGCGTCCATGAGCTGGTACATGGCCACATTGTGCATGGTTCTGGCTATTTCGTCCATGACCATGGAGCTCTCCGGGCTGCCCGCCTCCCTGAATATCAGCTCATATGCCCTGTTCTGGAGGAGCTCTGAGGCAGAGAGGTGGGCGACCATGGAATAGTGGTCCTCCCTGAACTCGTCAGCCACGTCATCATCCACAGACACAGCCAGACCTATCAGACCGAAGCCTGTTACAGGGTTCCTGAGGGACCCGGGAAGGAGCCTCCCGGTCACTGCGTGGTGGCCGTACTCTGCTGACATGTAGGGGAACAGGAACCCTGTCCTGCTGAAGCAGCCCCGGAAGGTCCTGGAAAGAAACGGGTTCTCTCTTGAAAGGGAGGCTACCACCCCGTTGTAATGGCCCAGTATCCGGTTCAGGTCACTGCCGAAGAGCAACTTCATGAGGGCAGAAGTGGAGCGCGTGGTCAGGTCCACAGCAGCACCGCCAGGAATACAGGAAGGGTGGAGAAGGAAAGCAGTATGCAGGCCCTGGCCATTTTCATGTCATCCCTGGCCAGGAACAGGGAGAGCAGTACCAGGAAGACCGAGAGCGAGGCCATTCCGTGGTAGGCCACGGCGGCCAGGGCGGCACCGCACCAAAGCATGATGTGCAGAATGAGCGAGGCCCTGGCCGGCCCCAGAAGCACGGGGAGGGTCCTCAGCCCGGCTGCCCGGTCTCCTGCGAGGCCCCTGATGTCTCCCAGCAGGTTGAGGGAGAACCCCAGCAGGAAGGGAAGAGGAACCCAGGCCGCTGCTGCATGGAGGGGTTGCCCTGCTGCAAGGGCTCCTGCCAGGAAGACCAATGACATCACCGACCCTGTATACGGGTTCTTGAGGAAGTATAGTGCCTTGAGCCTAAGGGCAGAGTAGGCCAGCCCCAGTCCGAGTGCAGCGAGGCAGCAGGCCCCTGCTGGGAGGGGAAGCATGATGGCAGAAAGCCCTGCCCCGGCACCTGCCATAACCGGCACATACCTTCCGGCTTTCCTGTACGAGAGCGGGTTCACGCCCCCGTTGACAGAGTCCTCCTCCCTGTCAGTGAGGTGGTTGTATGAGTAAATGGAAGAGCTGGAGAGGAGCGCCCCCAGGAACAGTGGTACAAGCAGGAACCCGGGAGGGCTGAATACAAGGAACCCCGAAACCGCAATGCCTGCAGAGAAAAGCCCTGTCTCCAGCCTCATGAATCTGGAGAGCTCCGCCAGGCCTTCCTGCCATCCTACGCCCATGTTTTATTATTAATTGGTATTCATGTTTATATAATTTATAAAATTGTTTAAACATAACACCCAAAGATATAAAGCAAGCTACCCAAGGATTTACCATGGTCATGAAAGGCCTTACCATGGTAATTGCTGACGAGGAGAGTTACCCTGCCAGGCTCGGGCTGGTCAGGGAGCTGGAGAACCACAGGAAGATATGCTATGTCTGCCTCAACAGCCTGGCCTGTGACGTAAAGGATGAACTCGATTCACTTGGCATTGACACGTCCAGATACCACTTCATAAACACCCTGAATCCACCTGGGGGCCACCATGCCACCAGGCCAGGGTTTTCTCAGGTGTCCTCGCCCTACAACACCCAGGAAATCCTTGACGAGATGAAGAGGCTTGGGGAAGAGTGCAGCGCCTTTGTCTTCGACCCCATAACCAGCATGCTTCACTTCCACGACGTGTCCTCGATGGTGCTATTCACCAATGAGGTGGCGGGCAGGAGCAGGGTTCTTTTCATTGTGCTGCACGACGGTATAGTGCCCGAGTCTGAACTGAAGAGGTTCATCGCTGACGCAGGCATGTTCGCCATGTCCATCAGGGAACTCTCCTCAGGCAGACGGGAGTGAATATTTTATTAAGGCTCGCGGATAAATATAATGCAGGTAGAGTATGGCAAAGAGAATCATCATGGTGGTCGATGACGAGGAGAGCCTTCTGGAGCTCCTCAGGGGCGTCCTCGAGTCCGAGGGCTTCGACGTGGTGACCGTGGCCTCTGGGCAGGAGTGCCTCACCAAGCTAAGGACAGTCAGACCTGATCTCATCCTCATGGACATGATGATGCCAGGGATGTCCGGGCGGGAGACCACAGAGAAGATACGCGAGGACCTCAAGCTCAAGACCCTCAGAATCGCCTTCCTCACCGTGGCCAGGTTCTCTGAGTCAGGCATGAAGAGCCTCAAGGATCTGGACGTCAAGGATTACATCACCAAGCCCTTCGAGAACCAGGACCTGGTCAAGAGGGTAAAGAAGATTCTGGGCTAATCCTTTTCGAAAAGGCCTGACTGCGCAGCCATCTTCCTGGTATCCTCGCTCTCCTTCAGGGCCTGCCTGGCCTTTCTTTCCTCTTTCTTCATCCCGTCCCTGGGAGGGCCGTCTATGGGAACAGTGAACCGGAAGACAGTCCCCTTTCCGACATGGCTCTCTACCCATATCTCCCCGCCCAGGAGCTCTATGTACTCCCTGGATATGGCCAGGCCAAGTCCCGTGCCGCCTGCAGACCTGGTGTACGAGGAGTCCACCTGGTAGAACCTGTCGAATATCTTTTCCTGTTCGCTCTTGGGTATGCCAACGCCAGTGTCGCTCACGCTGAAGTTTATGAACCTTCCCTTGCGCTTGACTTCCAGTGACACCTTTCCCTTGTCCGTGTACTTGAAGGCGTTGTTGGTGAGGTTGAGCAGTACCTGGGTGAGCTTCTCCCTGTCAGTCCTTATGCTTGGAAGGTCTTTCTGCATTTCAGCCTCGAATATGATGGATTTCTTCCTTTGGGACACCATCCCCATCTCGTCCTTAACGGTATTGTATATCTCTTCCAAGTCCACGCTTTCAGGGGCAATCCTGATGGTTCCGAGGTCTATCCTGGACAACTCCAGTATGTCTGTGACCAGCTTGGAGAGCCTCCCTGTCTCCTTGTCCATTATCCTGAGATAGTTGTCTCTCTTGCTCTTTATACCAGCCACTTTCCTGTTCATGAGCAGCTGGGAGAACCCGTGTATGGCAGTGAGCGGGGTCTTGAGCTCGTGGGCTGCCACTGATATGAATTCGTCCTTCTTTTTGTCCATGACCCTTATCTTCTCCAGGCTCTTCCTGAGCCTGGCCTGGGTATCCATGAGGTCCTTGTTGGTCATGTCCACGTCCTCCATCATGTTGATGACAGCGGCCGTTGTGTCCTCAAGCTCCTTCACCTTGCTGTCAAGCTCCCTTGTCCTCTCCTTCACCTGGTCCTCGAGCCCACGCTCGTGCTCCCTGACCATTCTCTGGGATTCCCTCAGCTTCACTGTCATCCGGTTGAAGGCCTTGCACAGTTCGCCTATCTCGTCCCTGGTCCTGACCTCCACTTTCCTGAACCTGCCCTCCATTACCTGTGACACTCCCTCCTGGAGCCTTCTCAGAGGAGTGGTTATGGCGTTGGTGAAAACGATGCCCACGAACATGGCAATTACCATCATTATACCCCCCAGGGGAAGGATTCCCTGGAACACCAGAAGGTTCGCCGAATCGCTCAGCTCGTCTACCAGCGCATCCACTACCCCGAGAATGTCAGCTGACTCCACTATGCTTGCCATTATCCATCCGGTTTTGTTCATCACACTGAAGGCCACGTAGTGTTCGCTGCCTCCCAGCTCTGCCTTCATGAAGCCGCTATCCTTCTGCTGCATCATTTCCAGAACCGGAAGGAACTCTGGCACTGCTCCGGAGAGATTGGTGCCGAACTCGCCTTCGGTGGGCTCCCTGTCCATCACATCTAGGTAGCCCTCCCTGGGAAGCACCATGGAATTCCCCTCTCTGTCTATCATTATGAAATATCCGCTGCCCATGATGTCAGAGTCCTCCAGGTATTCGGTTATCTGGCTGAGGTCCAGGTCGAATCCCACCACGCCTATGAACCCCCTTTCCCTGGTATATACTGGTGCAGAGGCCGTAACCATGAGTCCTTTGCCAGTGGCGTCCAGGTAAACATCGGTCCACACTACCTCCCTGTGGGGGTTGCTCTCCGGCGCTGCCTTGACGTACCATGGCCTTTCAGTGACAGTGAAGTTGGGGGAAACGAAATCACCCAGCCTTATGTCAGGATAGTACCTGGTGGATTCGGTCTCTGAGCAGAAATATGCCGCGGCGAGGTCGGGCATGGAGTTCATTATCCCCGGGACTATGAAGTCGAGGTATGCCCCTGTCTCGATATCTGCAATGAGCTCATCGCTCCTTTCAGCAAAATCAGGGACGAATACCGAGCTCGTCTCCTCCCTGTCGTTCATGTACACTCCGTTCTCCCTGGTTATCATGCTCTGGTTTGCTGCCCAGTATTCGCCCGGGGCAAAGACTGCCGGATTGTCGAATACCTGCTGGGCATGGAGCGCAAGTTCCCTGATCTCCTTGGATACCTCGCCCATTATGAACTCGCTCCTGACCACGTTCTCCTCAGTAATCTCTGTCATGTGCTCCCTGAACTTCTCGGCCAGTCCCTGGGAGCTCATGCTCATGGAGTACTCCCCTATGTCATAGACCGATTTCATCCCCAGATATGATATGGGGATGATTATCATCATGCTAATCATTACCAGGAACAGCATGACCCTGGTCCTGATGGAAAGCGATTTTGTAAAGCCCTGCTTTTCTTTCCCTCTCATTTGCCTGCCCCCTTCTCCAGCTCCCTTATCCTCTTCTTGAGCTCAATCATCCTGAGCTCCCTGCCGGTGGACATCCTGTTCAGCTTCTCCAGCTCCTCGACCTTCTCCTCGAGCTTCCTCTTGGAACTCTCCAGCTCTTTGGTCCTTTCCCTTACCTGCTTCTCGAGCTCCCTCTCGTGCTCCCCTATCTCGCTCTTGTACCTCTTTATCTCATCAAGCATGCTGTTGAATGTCCTGGCCAGTTCGCCGGTCTCGTCCCTTGAGCGCACCCTGACCTTTATCGGCTTCCTCTCACTGACCGCCCTGCCCGTGGCGTCCCTGAGCATGAGTATGGGCCTGGTTATGCTCCTCGAAACAAGGGTGGAGGCCAGGAGAGAGATGGCAGTCAGGAAGGCAACAACAATAATGGATATGCCTGTGCTTGACCTCACGGTTGCCAGGGCCTCCCCCTCGTCTATCTCTGCGAGTATGCACCAGTCCATTTCAGGGATGTATATGTGGGTCCCCAGTACCCTGGTTCCCCTGTAGTCGGTCATGAACCCGACCTCCTGGTGCATTTCCCTTATTTCCTCCTCAGGTAGCACAGCGTGGAGGAAGCAGTTCCTTGCATTCTCTGTCCTGATTTCCTCAGAAAGCACTGCACCGTCCCCGAGGAACCTTGAAGACGACCTCATGGTGTAGTCGCTGCCGACTATGTAGGTCTCGCCGGTCTCACCCATGCCTGTTGTGTCGCTCATTATTCTGTTTATCCTGTGGGTGTCGAACTGCAGGGCCACGGCACCCGCAAAGGAGCCCCCTTCGTGCAGGGGCATGACCGCAAACATGGCAGGCATGCCTGTGTGCCGGTGAATCTCGAAGTCTGACAGGGTCACGTTACCTGAGGCCCTGGCCTCCTTGTAGGCAAGGGCGAACTCTGAGCCGTTGAACAGACCGGTCTCGAGGTTAGTTCCCTGCTCGCCCTCGTTCTTTGCAGTCCACCACACCTTTCCGTCAGAGCCTATCAGGAAAACGTCATAGTATCCATGGATGCTGGCAAAGCTCCTCAGGCCTGTCTCAGGCCTCTCCTCCAGCTCTGCCTTTATGGAGTAGTCATCCAGGTAGGTGGTGGCAGCGATGCTCAGTCCCACACCGTCGGCTGTCCTGCCGTCGGCGATGGCTATGTACATGTACTTCTCCCTTATGCTCCCGTCAGGCTCCTCCCAGCCGTAGAATCCCTCTGCATCCTGCCCGCCCCGGGTCCTTGACATGACCGACCAGAAGCCGGGGAGCCTCCCGGAGAGTTCATGCAGGTCCAGGTCAACTATTCCCGGGCTGGAGTGGAACCTGCACACGAGCGTCTCGTAGTCAGTCAGCGCGGTGTAGCCGGTCTCCCCCACCTGCTGCACGGCGATTTCCTGGAATGCGGGGTCTTCCTGCAGCTGCTCTATGGTCATTCCTGGGTGGCTGCTTATGTATTCCCCCACCTCCAGGGCCACCTCCTCTGCCCTTGCCCTGATTCCCTCCTGTGCAAGGGCCTTCTCTGCCGTGAGCTTGCGCTCAAGGATGCTCTGCACTGCCAGGGAGGACTCGAGGCCCTTTATGTCGTTCATCCTCTCGGTGAAATATGAATCCAGCCACAGGGCCCTCTGCTGAGCCGCCACCAGCAGGTGCTCGCTGGTCTGGTCCTTGACGATGTCCGTTGATATTATGCTGGAGAAATGGAAGCCCGCGCTGAACACTATCACAGGCAGCAGCATGGCCAGGGCTATCTTCTTCCTTATGCTCAGGGAGAGCATACCTCTGGCCTTCATTCCCTCGCCTCCCTGCCGGGGCCTTCATTCTCCTTGCCCCCGGAAGCTGCTGTTTTGGCGCCGGCCGCCACTCCCTCCAGCTCCCTTATCCTCTTCTTGAGCTGTATCATTCTCAGCTCCCTTCCCACGGCGAGCCTGTTGAACCTCTCGAGCTCGCTCTGCCTACTCTTGATTTCCTCTTCTGTTTTCTTCTTCCCTGTGATGTCCTCCACCACGGCCACAGCGCCCGTGAACCTCTTGCCAATCTGTATTGGCGACATCTTGGCGTTGTACCAGCTCTTACTACCATGTGTCTCAAGGCTGTACTGAAACTCTGACGGATGGCCCTGTCTGCTATTCTCGAGTGCTCTTTCAAATGCCTGGCTGACGTCTGCCGGCATGACCTCTTCAGGCCTCCTGCCTGTGAGCTCACCTGACTTCTTGTTAATGCTGGAACCATCAGGGGCGTGTATATATGTGAACCTCTTCTGGCGATCGAACACAAACACAGTGTCCACCATGGACTGGAGGATGCTCCTGAGCATGTTTTCTGACTCCTTGAGCTTTTCCCCTGCCCTTTTCCTGTCTGTAATGTCAATCCCCGTCCCTATGAGATAGGCCTTCTTCCCCATACTAATCCTGTGCCCTGTGAGTATGAAGGCCGTCGCCTTGCCCTGTTTTGAGACCAGGCTTGCCTGCACAGAATCGCTTCCCTTCCTGAACACGCTTGCTATCTTTTCGCCCACCAGCTTCTTCTCCTCGCCCCTGAACAGTTCAGTTGGATGGGTCTTCTCGAGCTCCTTTCCAGAGAGGCCCGTTACCTTCTCGAAGTTCTTGTTCCACCTCAGGAACCTCCCGCTCCGGTTGAACATGTAGAAGACACCGGGAAGGCTGTTTATGACAGATTCTGATATGTTCCTCTCGCTGACAATCCTTTCCTGTGCCCGCCTGGCCCCTGTAACATCCCTGAAGTTCCATACCCTTCCTGTGACCCTGTCGCCCAGTCTTTGAGGTTGTGAGTACCTCTCGAATACCCTCCCGTCTTTTAGCATTATTTTGTCAAAGCTCTCTTTTTTGGGATGGCTGTTGAGGTGCCTTACCTTTGACAGAAAGCCTTCTGTGTCCGCAAGCTTTGAGCACATGTACCGAAGCAGCTTGTCGTTATCCCCCTCCCTGAGCAGCTTCCTATGGATGTTCCACATATTCCTGAATCTGTCGTTGTAGAATGATACCCTGCCCTTTCTGTCAACCACGAGTATGCCGTCGTCTGTTGACTCCATGGTGGCCCTTATGAGGGAAAAGCTCCTCTTCATCTCTTCCTGTGCCTTCTTCTCCTGTGTGATGTCGCTTCCGGCTACCAATACCCTGGTTACCTTTCCGCCAGTGTAAAGTGGTATACCCACCAACTGGATGAGCCTCTCCTTCCCGTTCCTGAGCTTCAGGCGGTAGACGGTCCTTTTCGTGACCTCTCCCCTGAGGTTCTTCCGGAACTCCATCCAGGCCTTCATACCATTCTTCCTGTCAAGGCTCACCAATTTCGAGAATGCCCCGCCGGAGCTGTCTTTAAGCCGGATGCCCGTGAATCTCTCTGCTTCTCTATTGGCATCGATTACCTTCCCCTTCCTGTCCAGGGTGAAGGCTATGAGGGGAAGGTTCCTGTATATCTCCTCATACTCGTGTTTTACCCTTACTATATCATCCTGGGCTTTCTTCTGCTGGGTTACGTCTCTGGACACCATAAGTATCTTGTCTTCGACCAGGTCAGCAGTGGTTTCAATATGCACCCAGCCCCCTGATTTGTTCTTTACCCTGTAGCTGAATGTCTCGTGCCAGGGCTTGCTGCTCAGGCCAATCTTTCTCCTGGCCTTCTCGGTTATGTAAGCCCTGAGTATGGAGAATAGCTTGCCCCTGTCGTCAGGGTGCACGAATTCCATACCCTTCTTCCCGCAGATCTCCTCTGGTTCATATCCCATTACCCTCTTGTGCGAGGGGCTGTTGTATATGTACCTTGGGTTCATCTCAAAGGTCAGGATGGATATGAGGTCGCTGGTGTGGTCTGCGATGAGTTTGTACTTCCTCTCGGTTTCCTTCTGTCTTGTGATGTCCTTGGAGACGAAGAGAATGCTGTCTCCGATAAGGTTGGCAGTGGAGCTCAGGTATCTCCATCTACCTGACTTGTCCCTGAACCTGTACTCGAATTTCTCAGAAACGCCTTCGGACTTGCCTGAGAAAATCCTTTTTGCCTTGGTACTGATGTACTTACTTATCAGGGACATGAGTTTCTTCATATCATCGGGGTGCACGTGCTCGAGTGCTGAATGGCCGACAAGTTCCTCGGACTTGTATCCGAGCACCCTCTCGAAAGACGGGCTCACGTAAGTGTAGGGCACCTTGCTGCTGAACTTGGTAATGGCTATCATGTCATCGGTGTTGTCAGCAATCATCCTGTACTTCCTCTCGCTCTCCCCGAGCTTCTTCTCTGCCTTCCTCTTCTCTGTTATATCTCTGACCACGGCAAGAACCAAGTGCTTTCCACCGAGGCTTACCTTCTTGAGGTTGACCTCGGTCCAGAACAGTTCCCCGTTCCTCTTCCTGGCGTGCCACTCGAAGACATGGGGCCTGTCTTTCATAGCCCTTTCAATGAGCTTCTGGGCCTCCTTTCCTGTGTAGGGGCTCTTGCCTGAGCTCAGCTCGCTGACAGAGCGGCCCACTATATCTTTCTTTCTGGGGATGCCGTACATCCTGAGCATGGTCCTGTTGACGTCCAGGATTCTGCCTGTACTGATGTCGTGCACGAATATGGCGTCGTTGGCCTGGTCGAAAATGGTCTGGTAGCTCTCCTCGCTCTTCCTGAGCTCCTGGTTGAGTTTCTCCTGTACTGTAATATCCCTGGATATGCCCACCAGGTAGGTCTTATCGCCCTTCCTGAGCTTGAAGGTCCTGGTGTCGAATATGACCTCCCTCCCTTTATGGTCATAGTTGACTACCTTTCCCCTCCACTTGCCCGTTTCAAGGGTGTGCTTCAGTATTCCTTTCTGGGATTCCCCTTTCTCTTTGTTCTCGCCCAGTTCATTGATGTTCTTGCCCAGGAAATCCTTCCCCTTTCCCAGGGTGCGCCTGACTGCATTGTTCACGTACAGAATCTTTCCCTTGGTGTCTGTGATGACAACGGAATCGTTGGCCTGGTCCAGAATCCCTGACTCATCGAGCTCACTGATGGCCAACCTGGCAGCCATTCAGCCCAGCTCCTCCACCCGGTCTGCGAACATGCCCACGTCTTTGGCAATCTCGTCCTTAAGGTCTGGTTTCAGCACTGTGAAAACGCAGGAAAGGCCCTTGACCCTGAGGGAGTTGATTACAGAGTGCATGAATTTGAGTACGCTGGATGCCCCCTCGTACACCAGCAGTGTTGACAGTGAGTCAAAGAGAACGGAATCAGCCTTCCAGAGCCCTGTTCCCTTGGTTATAGCTATGCTGAGTTCTGTGAGGGCTTGTGGCGACGAGACGTAGGAGACCCCCTGTGAAGGTTCTGTTGACCCTGCCTTGCTGCTGACTGCATCAATATAGAAGAACTTTTCGGTGTCCACCCCTGCCTTCTCCAGACCTGATTTGATGTTCTGGTGGGGCTTGTTCAGGGAGACGTAGCACACCCCCTTCCTGCAGGATGCCATGGCCCTGGCTATGTCCTGAAGCTGGCCCGAGAAATCCTGGGGAGAAACAGCGAAGACTATGACCTGGTTGTCCTTGATAATGCTGTCTAGGTCCGAGGCCACCATAACACCGCCCGCATTACGCTGGGTTTACTTATAATAATTAATTAAGACCGGTTGTCTATAAAGATTCCCCCGGACGTATAAACATTCACTCAATGTAGCCGAGTTCCCTGAGTTTGTCCTCTATCTCGGCCACGTCTTCCTGGTCGTAAACCACGACTTCCTGGGTTTCCATCTCCAGGGTTTCGGGGTCAGTGCTCTCAAGCTGGAACCTAATGACCTTGTCAGCTGCCTGCTTCTCATAGGCGTCAACTGCGAACACCACCAAAGCAGCCACAGCCAGCACGGCCAGGAAAAGAAGGGGCTTTTTGGATTCCATGTCCAATGTAAGGTTTCCTGATTAATAAATCAGGTACATGGATATTCGAATAATTTAAATACTTTTTGGTAGTTAATTTATATACTCTTTTTCCCACTATTGTCATGTTCAGCAGGCTCTCCCACCTGGGAATAGTGTTCGACAACCTCAGGGAACTCTCACTGAGCCTCACCGTGAGCTCCCTGGTGGCCCCCCTGGTCAGCCACAGCCATGTCCTCACCGCGGCCGGGGTGTGTCTGGGCGTTTACTACGGCTACAGGATAGAGAAGCAGACCCACGAGCTGAGCTCCCTTGGGGGAAGGGTCCTTAAGGGCAGGGAATGGGACTACCTGGTAATGGCATGAGCACTCTTAAGGAGCCATGGTTTCTTATCAAGAGCCCGGATTCCCTTATACAGGGCCTGAAACAGTCTTCTCTCTGCCCGGTTCTTATGGGTGGGCTCCGGGCTTTTTGTGCATCCTATTGACTGTACTGGCTGCCGGCTTACTGAAGACCCGGAAGGCTTTCCAGCCGGGCCAATCTGGCAGGAGACAGGCTACCTAGCAGACGGGCTGATGAAATCAGGAATATTGCCCGCCCGGCCTGCAGTGTCGCTGGTCATACTGGCAGGGAGAATGGATTCCCCGATTCCCTGGTTTGCCCCTGGACAGGAATGTCCCTGTGCCTTTGGTGTATCCAGGGCAACCAGCGGGGTTTTCCATTCCCTGCCCGGTAGTCCCGGGCCGCCTGGCAGGGTAGCCGGCAATCCAGGAGCGTTTTCCGCAAGTAATAGTACAAACATATAAAAATGCTGTAGGAGAGTATCAGCCATCAGCGGGCACGTGTAAATCCGGCTGTAGCAATATACCATGAGCCTTCATTTCCTGGTTTTCCTACTTCTTCCCCTCCCGGAGGCATTCGGCCTTTTTGGTTCTGGCTTCTTAAGGGCCTCGTTCCTCAGGCTTCCCATCATGGCCACCAGCCACTGCCTGCCCTGCCTCCGGCCTGACCTGAGCCGCCTGAATATCACCAGCAGTATGCCCCCGGAAAGGATTAGGGAAATGTTATTGACAAAACCCTCGTATCCCCAGGTGAAGTATGCTGAAACAGAGTCACCGCGGCCTTTGCTTTTGTTCTCACCTGACGAGGAATCCACCTGGCTGGACTCCCTTTCCTCTTCCTGCAGGTTAACGTAGAGCACGAAGCCCTCACTGGCCCTGGCGCCCTCGCACTCAGCGCTCAGGGTGATGGTGTAGACCTCCTCCTCTGCCCCCTCCGGTCTTATTTTAAGGAATACCTTCTTTTCTTCATCGGGGATAAGAGCGCTCACTGACTTGGGCTCTGTGCTGTACCATGACCCTGGCAGACCGCTCACTTCTATGATGCAGTCCGTGAGGACCTCCTGACCTGTGTTGACCAGCACGGACTCCACCCGCGCCTCAGAGCCCTCGCTCACTTCTGCCCTGACAGGCGGAATAATCCTTACCTCCCTGATGGTCATGACCGAAAAAACCTGGCTCTCTGTGTCCTTTCCGGAGAGGCCCCTGGACACCCTGGCAACGATTTCATAGTCCCCTCCGTTGCCGGGTGCGGGGAAGGTTGCTGAGAACACCCCGTTGGAATTGGTCCTGGCCTCACCGTCCCTTCCCCCCTCAATTGAGTATGAAACCAGTGCCCCTGAGACAGGGTTGCCTGAACCGTCCTCAACCAAACCGCGCAGCCTGATGTCCTGGCCCGGCATGTACTCCTCCCTGTCAATGGTGAAGTCCAGGTCAAGGTCTGCCTTCTCGCCCACGAGGAAGGCCGAGAGATGCTCCACTGAGAACTCCACGGTGTTCTTCACATCATCGATGGAGAAGTCCACGTCATCCCAGTCCCCGCTGCAGGTCCTGGAATCCATGTTCCACTGCCTGCAGGTGAGGACCTCGAGCCCTGATTCATCACCTATACCGGATGCGTCGTAGCTTGCTGTTATGTCCATGCCCCCGAAGGGGAGGGTGAACTCGAGAGCGAATATCCTGGCAACCCTGATTCCCTGTACCTCTTTCGGGGAGTATGTGTCGAAGCGCACGAAATCCTCTGCGTCCCCGTCAAGCTCCACCCCCCTTGCCGTGGCCCTTATGTCAGGGCTGAACCTCATCTCGATGTCGTAGTCCCCGGCCGGGACATCCATGCTGAAGGCCCCGTTGACATTGGTCCTCGCCGTGAGGAGCCTGTCCTGGCCGTGGAACTTCAGGGTGGCGGATACCCCCTTATTGTCAGCGTTGCGTATCTCTGACTTTGCATGAATCATGTAGTACAGATGCCTCTGACCAGAGGCCTGGCTTCCCTGGTGTTCCAGGCTCACATTCAGCTCGTGTGGCTCTGGCTCAAGCCCAGGGCACTGGAACGAGAAGCCCGAGGGGGTCCTCTTAATGTTCAGGGACTGCCCGTCCAGGATGGCCCTTATGGATGAGGAGGCCAGTACGTCCGTACCATGGTAGGTGGCTGAAAGACCAACAGTCACGTTCTCTCCACCCCTTACCTCGTCAGGTGATACAGAGTCAATGCTGAAGTGAAGGGGCTCAGACACGTCAATCAGGGCCTCGGAGGAGGCATCCGCGCCCTGGTGGGATGCCTTTGCCATGAGAAGATGGCTTCCCTGCCCGATGCCCGAGGGGGGCTCGGTGGTTATTACCCAGGAGCCCTCGTAGAAGTATGGTGTCCCCTCTATATCCAGGCTCACGCCTCCCAGGGTGACCGAGAAATCCACCCCTGAGGTGATGTCCTGGGCCTGACCGCTGTCCCTCTTCACACTGGCCCTGAGCCCAATGCCCTGGTCGATGTAGGCCATGTCAGGCAGTGAGGTCAGGTTTGCCTCCAGCCTGCTTACTGTGAAAGAGCCCGGGGATGATTCCAGGCTCCCGTTCCCGCATGACAGGGAATACTGCCCTATCACAGGGGGCTGGTATTCCAGGGCGTAATGTGTCTGGTTTGCCTGCTCCATGGGGATGCTTACTATGATAGGCTCTTGTATGCTCACATAGACCCCGCCAGAGGGGATCTGCTGGAATGCGCACCCGATGGAAAGCGATTCCCCCTCCCAGAGTGCCTGCTCAGAGAGCCCGAGTTCGGCTGCCAGTGCAGCGCAGGGGCTGGCGAGGACTGCTAGGGCCGCAACAACCAGTAGCCATCTCAATGTACCACCTATCTGCTCAGGAGCCTTCTCACTGCCAGCATCCTGGGCTTCCTGTACTCGAGGCCTGCCAAAGAGGCCGCTATTCCTGAGAAGGCCACCGCCGCCTTTGAATGTGGCTTTTCATGGACAACGGGGTTCCTGTTGAATATGCTCTTCCTCACCAAGCTGTCCTCGGGGACGGTGCCCAGCACCCTGAGGCCGCACATGGCCTCTATCTCCTCTGGCCTGAGCTCATAGCTGTCCCTGGAGCGGTTGATGACAATACCCATGGGCTCCTTTCCGAGCTCCCTGGAGAGCTGCACGGCCTTGAGGCAGTCTGTGACAGCGGGTATCTCCGGGTTGGTAACCAGCACGACGTCATCGGCTGCCTTTATCATGGCCTCGACGTCTTTCCCTGTGCCTGGAGGGGAATCCAGGAGCACTGTTCCCCTTAGCCCCTCAAGGAGCCTCCTGAGCCTTGCCGGGCTGGGCGCCCTTCCCGGCCTCTCAAATGCTATGGACGATGGCACCACGCTGAGACCTGATGGGTGCGTGTACACGACCTTCTCAGCAGTCACCCGTCCCTTCAGGGCCTCCTGCAGTCCCAGAGGGAACTGGAAGAAACCGAGCTGGAGACCGAGGTTTGAATTTGACATGTCCCCGTCCAGGACCGACACATCCTTTCCCAGCCTCTTGAGGGCGAGGCCCACGTTGGATGTGAAGGTGGTCTTGCCCACGCCGCCTTTTCCGGAAACGACAGCTATTGCCTTCTCCATATCTTGATTATGTTCCTGGAGGCATATATAAGGAATATCAGGAGCGCAACAATTGCCCCTGCCCACCATGCAGGGAAGGCCTGCTCCTCCCGGGCCTTTGCAGGGTCGAGGGAGAGCTCCCTCACAACAGAGCGTCCGTCTTCAGCCACTGCAAGGAGACTCACCGATGCAGGGGTCTCGCCCACTGCCTCGTAGCTGATGCTGGTCTCTCCCTCTTGTGCCTTGCCTGAGATGAACGTCCAGCCACTCGGGTACTCATTGGGAACCAGGGCTGCCTCTTCTGACAGACTGATTGTCACAAATCCGGGTCCTGTTTCCGTGACCTCCAGGCTAATGCCCCCTGGCTCGCTGTATCCCGGAGCAGTGAATAGGTATGGCTCCTCCTCGAAGAGCTCGTGGCAGAAGTATGTCCTTAGGAGAGCGGCGTATTCGCCCTCAGGCAGGGCAGTGAAGAGCCTCCACTCTGCCCATGCGCCCGCCATTACAGGCTCCTCCCAGCCCCATGCAGTGTGGACAAGTCTGCCCAGGGAGCCGTTTCGTGCTGCCTCATATATGTCTATCCTGGGCCTGACCATGCAGTTAACAGAGCCGATGTTCTCCCATCTTATGAAGAACTCCTGGTAGGGGCCGTTCGTCAGTGAAAATGCAGCTGGGTGACCCTGGATACTCTCCCTTACAGAAACCTCCATCCTGAGCGCGCCAGCGCACGGAAGAATAAGCAGAAGGGCAATCAGGCCAGCGGTGAGCCTCAGAGCCATTGCACCAGGCCCCCGAGCCATCCGGCAGACGGCCTTGATACTGATATCATGACCCTTCCTGAGAAGCTCCCTTGCTTTGTGGCGTTGACAATGACCTCCACCTCCTGGTCTTCCTTGAGCAATATGCTGTCATGGCTGAAGCTCACCATCGGGCTTATGTTTCCCTCTGGCCAGAGCCTCACACTGACCAGGGAGCCGTCGCCCTGCAGGCTCATGCTCTTCCTGGCAACCATTCCCATCACCAGCCTGCCGAAGTCAAGCTCGCTGTCCTGGAGGGCCACCCCAATGTCCCTCTCCCCGCCGCTGACCACGCTGACCGAGATGGGATATTCCATGACCCTCTCCGAGACCAGGAGCCCGGTGTAGCGCATCCCGGAATCCGTCTCTGTGGGAATCCTTATGAGCAGGACGGCCGCGGCCACAAGGATGATTCCCGCAACACCGAGCCAGGCCTTCATGACCTCACCCTCCAGAACACCAGCCCTGTGATGACCAGCAGGATCAGGGGGAGGACCCATAGCTGGAGCCCTGCCGGTGCGGGGAGCGGAGAAACGGCCTGCCCTGTCACTGGCCTGGGGGGCACGTAATCGCCAATGTCTATGGCCCCTTCAGCAGAGCCCTGTCCGGTGACCCACTCCACATCGGCCCGGACACTATACTCTCCCTCCAGGCCGCTGGCGTCCAGCCCTGCCTCGAGCCTTCCCACTGAGCCCGGTTCGATAGGCCTTGCATTGGTCCTGAGTTCTGCCACGGTCTGGTTCTCATCATCATATACCCTTATGTATGGCGCCATGGCGCTTAGTGTAACAGTGCCCCTGTTCTTGACCAGCACGGTGAGGGTTCCCCTTTCTGGCGAATCCTTCCTGAAAGACACCCCAACTGGCTCGGCATCCCTCTCTGCGTTCCCCAGTACATTGAACACCACCCCTAGCTCCACTACTGATATTATGCCCAGGGCCGTGCCTCCTCCGGCATCAGACACCCTTGGATAAGGCGAGACAAATGCTGCATGGTACCCGGGCTCCGCATCCTCTGGCACACTGATTATGATCTCTGCTTTCCTGTTGGCGTAGGCCACGCCCCCACCCTCCAGGTACTTGAGCTCCCTCTCGGGCGGAACGAGAAGGGAGTCCTTCATTATGGTGAGCCATCCGGAGGCGTCCTCCTCAGAAGCCTTCATTGCATCGAAATCGTACCTGAACCTGCCTTTATCAGGGTTGAAGAAGTTTCTTGGGGCTGTCTTGGCATCCAGTGAGACCAGAAGGTCCCTGTCGTGGTCTGACATTATGAAAAATTCCATGGCCTTTGACTCCCCGGGAAGCATATCCCCTGCGTCCAGGACCGGAGGGGCCACCCCCACAGAGAGGGCGGAGACCAGGGCCGGAGCCATGGCAATGGCCAGGATGGCTGATAATGCGTAGCACCAAGCTCGCGCCATGAAATAATATTCATGCCAAGCTATATAAAACGGATTTCTGCCCTTTTTTTCGTGCGTTTAAATCCATTCAGAAATGGATGTCAAAACACTACCTTTGCATTACCAAGATATTGTGTCAACCATGAGCAGGGACACAATAAAGCAAGAACTTTTATATATCATCTTTCCAACACCAAATCACACGGTGGCGAAAAATGGCGTTAGAGAAGAAGAACCTTGTATTCGGTACGATGCTTGTCCTGCTCATGGCGGGCATGGTCTCGGCAGCCAACCAGGACAGCGTTACGATTGGTATTAACATAACCCAGAGCATATCAATAGATGTCAATCCAAATTCGGTGAGCTGGACCGGACTGGCAGTCGGTGAAACAGGCACCCCGAATTACTTCACCGTGACCAACGTGGGCTCGGTGAACATAACCC
>CAZSLL010000003.1:0-81681 GCA_964607835.1 uncultured archaeon
CTACTTTCCCTCCGTTGCTTCGCAACGGCATGCACTGCTTTCCTTCCGTTGCCTCGCAACGGCATGCACTGCTTTCCCTCCGTTGCCTCGCAACGGCATGCACTCCTGTGCGGATTATGCTTCGCAACCCGTTCACTACTGTGCTAACAATGCCCTGTACGTGACAGGTGGTTAATTAATGTAGGGCGTGCGAATTAAATATTTAAATAGGCCTTTTACAAGTGGCACCATGGAACCGCATATAGTCGAGCTGCCAAGAAGGATAGCAGTCGGCAGGGGCGTGATAAGCGGCCTTGACAACGACTTCAGGACCCTAAGGATAGAGGGAAGGCCGCTCATAATCACAGGCAGGAACACCCTTACCGTAGCAGGGAAGCTCGCCGCTGAGACCCTCAGGGAATGGGACCCAAAGATTGAGCTGGTAAACGGCTCCTCCCTGGAGGAGGCCGAAAGGGTGGCAAATCTGGCGGAAGGCTTTACTTGCATCGTCTCAGTTGGCGGGGGGAGGACCATCGACCTGGGAAAGGTGGCTGCCTACAAAAAGGGCCTTTGCTTTGTTTCAGTGCCTACTGCGCCATCGCACGACGGAATAGCCTCTGAGAGGGCTGGCCTGAACCATGGAAGTTCCAAGATATCCGTGCGCGCCAGACCCCCTCTGGCAGTGGTTGCTGACATAGACATACTCATGAATGCCCCGAAGAGGCTCATCGCCTCAGGGGCTGCTGACGCCCTTTCCAACCTCACCTCTGTGCAGGACTGGAAGATATCCCGTGATGATAAGGGCGAGTACTACTCCGACTACTCGGCCTATCTTGCCAAGTCCTCTGCCAAGATGATTCTCAGGTCAGCGGGGCTCATAGGCTCATGCCAGGAGAGGGGCATAAGGGACCTCATGGAGGCCCTCCTTACCTCTAGCATATCCATGTCCCTGGCAGGCTCCTCGAGGCCTGCCTCAGGGGCAGAGCACGCATTCTCCCACAGCCTTGACGAGCTGGGCTCTAACGCCCTGCACGGGGAGCAGTGCGGGGTGGGCTCCATCCTGACTTCCTGTCTCCAGGGCAGGGAATGGGAGCTCATCAGGGACACCCTGAAGGAGGTGGGCGCCCCCACCACTTCAGAGGGGCTGGGCATTGGGGAGGACACCGTGGTCAAGGCCCTTCTCAGGGCTGGCTCGCTGAGAAACAGGTACACCATACTGGACAGGGAGAAGCTTACCGATAAGAAGGCAAGGGAGCTGTGCAGGAAAACAGGGGTGACTGGCGCTTAAGATATAAGTATCACAGGGCACCATTATCACTAAGCGGGTTTTTCCATGAAGATTCTCAAGAAGACAGGCAAGAAGAGATGGGTCATGAAGTATATAGAGAAGCAGAGGAAATCAGGCCCCCTTCACTTCACGCTCATAGACCCTGACAAGCAGGAGCCCGCGGAAGCCGCGAAGCTCGCCTCAAAGGCCGAGAAGGCAGGGAGCGACGCCATCATGATAGGGGGCTCCCAGGCCTCCCAGGCCATATACATCAATGATGTCATAAGCGCCATCAAGGAGAAGACCAGGCTGCCTGTCATTCTCTTCCCTAGCTCGCACTCGGGCATCTCCCCCTACGCTGACGCCATATTCTTCATGAGCCTGCTCAACTCCAGGTCCACCAACTACCTGGTGGAGGAGCAGGTCAAGGGAGCTGTGCTCGTCAAGAGCTATGGCATAGAGCCCCTTCCCATGGGCTATCTCATTGTGGAGTCAGGGAACATGACCTCAGTGGCCTGGGCCGGGGACGTCAAGCCCCTTCCGAGAGAGAAGCCTGACTTCGCGGTGGCCTACAGCCTGGCTGCCAAGTACTTCGGCATGAGGTTCGTGTACCTGGAGGCGGGCTCAGGGGCAGAGCAGTCCGTGCCCAACGACATGGTGGCCGCTGCCAAGCACGCCATAGCAGGCAACGGCAGCATGCTCATAGTGGGCGGGGGCATAAGGGACGAGCGGACGGCCAGGGACAAGGTCAAGTCAGGGGCTGACATAATAGTGACCGGGACCATAGGGGAGAATGACTCCGAGGCCCTGGCCAGGATTATAAAGGCCGTCAAGAAGCGCTGATTCTGCGGTCCGGGGGAACATAACACTGTTATAACTGCCCATCCGCAAGGATTTAACATACCGGGTTCAATAATTAAACAATGGGGCGGCTAGCATTACCAATCCTGAACCGTAATATGAGGGGCCAGACCTGGCAGGTAGAGGAGATGCTTAAACTCTTCCTTGTCATAATGGTCTTTGGAGGAGCCACACTCCTGATTATAGCCGCCTCGGGCGGGCTGACCAGCGTCCTGAATGATTTCTGCGAGAAGAACCCGGACTGGTGCGGCTCCAGCGAAACCGAAAATGAGGATTACGCGAATGCCAAAGCCTCTGTGGAGGCCCTGGTGTGTGCAATAAACACCGTGGCCACAGGAAGCATCTACGCTGGCTCGGGTTGCTCGAATTTCTACGGCAGCGTTCCAGAAGAGATTGATAATGACGACATATTCGGGGGAGGAAGGCCTGGCTCTACAGGAGCGGGCGGGGGCTTTATTGTGGCAAAGGATGTCAGGGATTTCATGACTGGTTTCGCAGTGGACCAGAAAGAAATAAACGAGCCTTTGATAGAGTGTACCGAATCATCTTGTGTTGTGAGGAATTTCCACCTTCCACAGGAAATATCGGATGCCGAGGAGTGGATAGAGGGATTCGGTGACCCGAGGTTCCTGGTTTATTACTATAAATTCCCTCACGGTGAGGAAGCTGCCTGGTCAGGCTGGTCAGAATGGTTCAAGGGCTCTGATACCCTGATATTCGGGGCCATGTGCTTCTCTCAGATTGCCCTATTCTCAGGTCACCTGTTTGCTAGGCCTGCCAAGAGCCTTATTAAAATCGGAGAAGTACCGATAGAGGCGTTCAGAGGCATAAAGAAGCTGTCAAAGCTCACAGGAAGAACCGTCAAGGAGGCAGGAAGCGTTGGGATGGACATAGCCACGAGCAGGAGCAAGAAAGAGGTTGTGGAAAAGCTTTACATCTATTCAGGCGTAGTCGCTCTTGAGCAGACCGAGAACGCATTCAGGCTCTTTAAGAATATTGCCCCTAGCACTGCTGGCTATGTGGGCATTGCCTCAGGATTAGCAACAGTAGGGCAATATGCGGATGCGCGATTCAATACAGAATTCGGTAAATACGTTCCAAATGAAGGCACCCTTATACTTCAGGAGGCAGTGAACAAAGAGCCTCTCATTGAGCTCAAGCCAAGATTCAGCACCAGCAGCGCAGGCTCATATTCAGACCCCCTTAACGAGAACATAGTCGACCTCCTTATGCCCATGCTCATCAAGAGTACAGCGGAGGACGAGTTCGCGCCTTTCTACCTTGCTTCTCCATGCGAGGCAGACATGGAGGTTTCTGTCGAGGACAACCTGAGATGCCTGGAATACATGCATGACCTGGATTCCAATTTCGTCTATTGCGAAAACCCGAAGAAGTTCTCTTCTGTCATAGAGTCTCTCATAGACTCCACTTCACCTTGCGGTTCCCTGGGAATATTCACCACATTCTTTGACGAGGAGTTCGCTGATAAGATTGCAGACCTCGTCAATAACGGCATGCAGAAGGAGGTCATCTTTGAGGATTCTGATGGTGACGGCAAAAATGATGTTGTACATGACCCGATAATGGGATTCACTTTTAACATGGAGCTGAATGAAGGAGATATAGTGTGTTGCGAGCACTCTCCGCTAACAGGAGACAAGAGTCATGGCTGGTTGGAGAGGACGCTCTGCGAGTCAGAAATCGGTGCAGTCGTGGCAGACTCCTTATGCGAGAACAGCCGCGACCTGTTGAATTCAGGCATCAGGGGAGCCAACACCAGACCACATGCCCTGATAAAAGAGATTTTACATGCCGACCTAGAAAGCGAGAAGATAAAACCAGACATAAATGAAGACTCGTTCAGGTATTCCTGCCACAAGCAGGAAATTGAGCCTATTATATCAAGCTGGGGGGATATCCTTCTATTCGGGGAGGGCAGCGATGCCCTGATATGCTACGCCCCGCTTTATGAGCAAAGGGGCAAAGAGCTAAAGGATGTCCTCACGGACAGCACCAAGGCCGGTATGACTTCGTCAACCACCAGCTCAGAGATAGCTGGTCATGGAATCGAGGTCATATTCGAGCTGACAGAGGAAGGTGAAATAAAGAACCCTATGCATATCCTCATCGGTGTCAACAACCCTGTGAAGTCTTATGACAACTATTACAGGGCAGATTACGTTCTCCTCTCTGACAGGAACATGGATGGGAAGCTCGACAGCGTTTCCGCATACAATCTGCTGCTGCACAAGAGCCAATACCTTGACCAGAGCGGATTGGATGCAATTCTAGAGACCGTGCCGGCCCGAATTTTCAGCGACAATGATTTTGATGGAAGCGCCGAGCATCTGAGCAGCACATACTGCGAGGCCGATGTGCTCATCATTGAGCCTCATCTGGGAGACCACCCGAAGGAAAACAACTTCTGTTACAATGACAAGAGGGAGTGGGTGGGCATCGCTACAACAGTAGCCGGGTTCGCCATAGACGCCACTGTAAAGGCAATACCGACGCCTGCGACCTGGCTAATAGGCACTGCTGCTGACTGCTGGCTAGCCTACAAGACGACTGACTGGGTGAACCCTGACTGGCCAAGCAACGACTGGGGATAGAATCATTTGACAAGATAGAACCTTCCGTCCTTCTTGGCCACGATAAGATAACGTTGGGTACCTGATTCCTCTCCATCATTCATCCTGGTGTATTCTGTTCTTACTCCGAGCGAGACCTCGTAGAAATCTGGCTTTTCCAGGCCCTTTCCGAGAAGCTCTTCTGGTATTTCAGATTCAGGTGCCTGTCTCATTCCCTTTATCCTGTATGCTTCAAGACCCCTCTCCGGTATTCCCCATGTTGGCTCTGCTCCTGGGAGCATTATTTCCTCTTTGAACTTCTCTGCCTCCTCATTCCTCCTCAGCTCTATGAGGGCCAGCATGAAGTTGTTTATGTTACCGAAGTTTCCATAATCCTCGTTGGGTTCAAAATCAGGATAAACTGCATCCATCCTGTGTTCAAAGCCTTCTGTGGTTGGAACCCCTGGCTCATGAACGTAGCCCCTTTCCACCATCTTCTTTACATCTGCCTGGGGCCTGGGGGCCTCCTTGAGGGCAAGCTCCTGCTTCCGGGGCTCCTGGTGGGCAGCGTTAATCCTGCTCTCGTCCACATCGCTGCTGTAGAGCTTCCAGGCAAGGCCGGCTACTGCTGCCAGGCCTCCGGCTACTGCCGCGGGCTTCATCCAGCCACTGTAACCCGAATCAAGAGTGGAATCCGTCATCATAACACCTCTATTACAGGCTTTATTCGACTATTTATAAAGCTTATGGTGGTGATTGACGTATTCACTGTGTGCTGTTTTTTCGGGGAGAGATATAACGGTGTTATATCCCTGAAAACCCAAGCAAAGCCGGATAAATGGCCTGCCCCAAATAATAACCATGGAAATGTCCATACGCACCATCATGGTTATCGTGATAGGCCTCATAGCCGCCCTGCTCATGCTCACCATCTTCGCCTCAGGGACCAGCCAGGGTAGCAGCATGCTGGATGGAATTTTCGATTGGTTCAAGATTCTCGGAGGGGGAGGGGCCTCATGAGAGGAGAAGGAGGCATGCTGGAGCTCATGGGCAGCTACGGAAAGCTCCTCTTCGCCATCCTAATCGTGGCCTTCCTGCTCATCATATTCATAGTCTACATCAACTCAAACCCAGAGCTGGGCATCTCCCTGCCAGAGCTCTTTGGAGGATAAACATGAATCAGAAGAAGGGAATAACAGTAATGACCCTGGGCCTGATAATAGGCATAATCCTGTTCGTGGCAGCCATCATCTTCATCATGCTCTTCTACGAGGGCGACCTCTTCCAGGCCATACTCGGCGGCACCCAGAGCCAGTTCCCTGGCTTCGAAAGCGGAGGCTCAGGTGGTGGGGGAGCAAGCGGCGAGTTCTGAGCTCCTCACCAATTTATAGCATTCCTGATAACTATTAACCATAGGTGTTTCTCTCATGCCGGGAAAGGATGGCAGCGTTCCCATTGACTTCATGCTCTGGGTTGCAGGCACTCTCATCGCCATCGTGGTTTTCGTGGCCATAATATGGCCCTGGGTGCTCTCGTTCTGGTACGGCGGGTGCTGGTCAGATGCCCGCACAGATATCAGGGACCTGGGCAGCGAGATAGAGACAGGCATACGCAGCGACAACCCAGGCCAGTTCGTGAGGTACAGGCTCTCTGTGGGGGACTGCATAGGCGGAGTGGCTTTCATAAACGGCAGGGAGGACCCGGCATACTCTGGCTTCATCCAGAAGGAATGCGAGGAGTATTCAGGGTACAAGTCCTACATGATTCTCTTCCCCAAGGAGTACATGCTGGCCAAGGATGATGAATACCAGAAGGGCCTTGACGAGGAACTGGAGGAGAAAATCGATAACCTCAAGGACGCAATGAGCTACTGGGAGGCCTTCAAGCTCTGGGTGAAGGAAAAGACAGGCAGGGTCCCGCCCGTATACTGCTATGAGCTCGAGCACGCAATCTCCGAGGACAGCATAAAGTCCCTTCCCGAAGGGTTCTACCAGGACCCCTTCACCGAAAGCAACTGGAACTCAGGGACCGACTACTGCATGCTCATAACCCCGCGCCCGACATCCAGCCCCGGGGACTTCAACTACGATATCGAGAGCATCACCTGCCCGCCCAGGGAGTCTCCCGAAGAGGAGGAGTGATGAAAACAATGAAAGCCTTCTCAGGACCCGCAGGCTCGTTCGTGCAGTGGGTGGGCCTTCTTCTCATCGCCCTGCTCATGCTCTACGTAATAATCCAGTGGGGGGAGGCAGGGGCCCATGTCCAGAGGGGCCTGGAGCAGGGTTCCATAATGTACTCGGTGGCCAATTCAGTGAGCGCCCTGTCCTCCATGGGAAGCGGCGAGGTTAGCCGCTATCTTCTGAACACCTATGACCTGACTGTCCGCTGCGATGGCGGCTCCTGCTTCGTGAGGGCCAGGCCCTATGACAGCTCAGGGAATCCAGGGGAGGAGAGCCAGGAGGTGCTCATCCTGGGCAATATCGAGCCGGCTTCCCTGAAAGAGGTGAACAGAATAACCTTATCCAAGGAGCCCGGAGGAAAGGTGGTCCTGACAGGGGAGAGGGTGGAGGACGCCTTCAGGGGAATCCTTGTCCCTGGGGAATACCCTACCATGTGCATAACCACCCACCCGGACATAGCAGGGCTCCTGGCTGACCCTGAAATAAACCAGGGCCTGGAGCCAGAACTCCTGGCAGCAATCATCCAGGCCGAGAGCTCCTGGCAGGAGGACGCCTACAGGTATGAGCCGGGGTACCAGTTCAGGTACCTTGAAGGCAGTGAGTGGGAGCAGGACAGCAACTGGCTCTCCAGCGGCCCCACTGTGGACCAGTGGCTGGGAAGCCACCCCTCCAGGCAGGGCGAGTCAGAGGGCCTCTCTGAAGAGCAGCTTTCCCGGACTGCCCAGACCAGCATATCAGCCAGCTACGGCCTCATGCAGCTCATGTACCCCACTGCTGTCCAGTCCTGCAGGGGGGCCAGCTTCAGGGGAAGCAGGGTGACCCTTGGAAGCCCGGACGACCTCTACGGCCCTGCCCTCAACATCTTCTGCGGTGCCAGGCACCTCAAGAGTCTCCAGTCCACCTACCAGGACCTCAGGGACCAGGTCTCGGCCTACAACGCAGGCCAGCCGAGGTGGACCACGAGTCTGGCCAACAGGGAGTACACTGCAAGGGTGCTTGGCTACTACAATGCCTACAGGGGGTGCGTGGCATGAGGGCAAGCATGTTCGAGATTTCCACCCTATACCTCATTGTAGCTTTTGGCATGGTCATGTTCATAGGCTTCGGGTTCATGACCTTCGGCAGCATCAGCTACTCTGCCGACGTGGTCTCCCAGAACCTGGGCCACCTGAGGGCAGTGGACGCTGCCCATCTTGTTGCATCGTGCCTGGAGGGCGGGGACGGGTTCATAACATCCCAGGAGATGGAATCCTTCACAAAGGAAAGTTGCATATCCATATACCCCTCGCTCTCAGGCATCGATTTCGAATTCAGGGTAGAGGACCTCTCAGACCCGGGCATGTCCACTGAATCGCCAGGATACGATGACTCAGCATACGGTATATCATTCTCAGAAGAGCTCACCAGCCACTCGCTCTTCATCAGCATAGAAGGGGAAGGCGAGGTCCATGCAGGGAGGTTGTATGTCCAGACCAGTTAGGAAGGCCCAGGTCACCCCGATAGACCTATTCCTCATAGCCCTGGTGTTCTTCATGGGAGTGGGCCTCTTCCTTTTCATGAACTTCATGTCATCCAAGGACATGATAATCAGCAAGCAGACCATCTACAGCACCATGGAGCTGGATGACAGGGGAAGCGAGCTGGTGGCTGCCATGGCTTCCACCTACCAGGGCACGCCGTTCATGGTTCATGCCGGAGCCACTGCTGTCCAGGGATACAATGACCACATCTCAGATGCCCTTGAGGCCCTCTCCGAACTCAGGAAGAGCCTGGGCACTGGGTACGCCCTCAGGCTCCCCGGCATAAGGCTGGATTCTGGCGAGGACGAGTCAGGACCCGATGCTGTTCCGATACCATCAGGGTGCTTCATAACCGATACAATTTCACAAAGCACAAAGCTTATCTGGCCCATGCCCGGAGTGAATGATGTCTCCAGCCAGCCTGGCCTGAGGCAACTTTCCGGAAGCGAGTGCCGCTGCCACAAGGGTGTGGACATACCGGGTGGAGGCCTTGACGTGATTGCGGCCTACTCAGGCACGGTATCCAGGGCGTACGAGAGCACCAGCTACGGCAACACGGTCATTATCAACCACAATGGGGAGTGGTCAGGGTACAGTACCCTGTACGCGCACCTTGACTCCATTTCAGTCAGCGAAGGCGACAGGGTCTCTGCCGGGCAGAAAATCGGAATCTCGGGCAACACAGGAATATCCCACGGAAGCCACCTGCACTTCGAGGTAATCAGGGGCTCGATTGTCACAGACCCCAATGTGGACCCCTGCAGATATCTGCAGTCCAGGCCCTCCTCCTGCGTGGTAATGGACAGGTGCGAGCTCGCAGAGGACCTGGAGCCCGTTTCCGGGAAGAGCCACATGATGGACGTCCCGCTTCCCGGAGCCAGGGAGGGCAGCCTGAAGGGCAGAGTCGAACTCGTAATGGGGGATTCGGGAGGGAGTCTGTGAAGGGGAACGCGCTTTTCATAGTGGTGATACTAATCGCCATCCTGGTGGCCTTCATGACAGCCTTCAGCATAAGGTTCAACCTCTTTGGAGGGGGCGAGGGAACTGTGCAAAAGGCAAGCCTACAGTCAGACATATACACAATGGGACACGCACTTGACGCTGCAGAACTATACATGGAAGCCTCGCTGGATTACTCTGTGTATCAGGCCTGCCATGACACCCTTTTGTTGGGCTCTTCTCTTGAACAAAAGAGCGAGGAAGATTTCAATTCTGAGATGCAGGACAAAGTTCAGGAATACTACAGCCGTTACCTCCATGCAGGTTTCTCGTTCCTCAATGGTTACTCAGTATCCCTCCCTGCTTCGGGCGTGAGCCTTTCTGGACAGAGTGATGCCTTCTCAGCTAATGTCACTTCAATGGAAGAGATGACCACCACCAGCCTTGTGAAATCCGGAGAGTCCGTGACCCTCAGGGCAGGGGCAGAGTTTACCAGGGATTATTACATCCCCTGCTACTCAGTATACCATAAGGGAGTGGAGCTCGAGCCTTCCCTTTCCTCTGACCTTTCTGACGGGCTGGCGCTTGCGCTCGGGGAGACTGACCCACTGGAATGCGCCACAGAGGATGAGTGCTCCCGCCTCCTCGAGCAGGAGCTTGACGGGCTCTTCAGCGAGTCAGGGAGGTTCCCCTCACTGCTTCAGGAAGGCTTCCGGGTGGAACGCGAAATCACGGAATCAGGATACAGGATAAGCACAATAGACCGCACCACAGGGGATGTGTCCTGGGAGGCCACCGCTTCCCAGAGAGTGACCATACAGCAGGAGGACCCTGAATACTACCCGGTATGGAACGGCCAGGAACTGGCCTTCAAGCCCATGAGGCTGACCTTCCTCATGGAGGCCTCCTCCTCGGGCTAGGCCTGCGTTGGCTTCCTGCTCTTTTCTCCCCTCGCATTGGCCTGTGATACCCCGGCAGACCGGGTCTTCTCTTTCCCTGATTTTATGGTCCCGCTCACCCGCAGGCTCTGGAATATGACCTTCTGGTCCCCGAGCTGGTGTATGAGTCCCATGGACACCTTGACCGCGTCCACGTACTTCGGGGAGACCTGGATGAACCCCTTCTGCTCCCTGCTGTTCCAGAGGTTCCTGAGGATTCTCACCCCTGCCCTGGCCAGGCCGGCCTCCCCTATCCAGTGCTCCATGGAGTTCCATAGCGCGTCCCGAACGGCCTCGTAGCCCACGGGCCTCTCAGAGGCCACCCTGAATACGATGTATCTCCTGCTTCCCCGCGAGCTTGGCAGCCTCCTGATTCCCATAATAGTAATTTATACCCTTCCCATAAATAAGGGATATGGATTACAGCAGGCTCTCGGTTGCGGATTTCATATCCCAGGCCTCCTCAGGCTCCCTGGATGTCCGGGATTTCTACGAAAGGCTCTTCAAAAAACTGAAGGAGCTGGACAAAACCTACAACATATTCGTGACCCTTGCCGAGGACCAGGCCCTCTCAGAGGTGAAGTCCAGGAGGAAGCAGGAAGGCTCCCTTGCGGGCCTCCCTGTCTCGCTCAAGGACAACATATGCTCCAGGGGAATCCAGACCACTGCGGGCTCGAGAATCCTGGAGGGCTACATTCCTCCCTTTGACAGCACAGTGGCCCTTTCCGCCAAATCCCAGGGCGGGGTCATAATCGGAAAGACCAGCATGGACGAGTTCGGCTTCGGCTGGGCCTCCACCAACTCCGGGTTCAAGGTTCCAAAGAACCCATGCGACCCGGCCAGGGTGACAGGGGGCTCCTCAGGGGGCGCGGCCGCTCTCACTGCGGCCCTGGACATGCCCCACATAGCCCTTGGCCAGTCCACTGGTGGCTCAATCTCGAGCCCTGCCTCATTGTGCGGCATTGTGGGACTCACCCCCACATACGGGCTGGTCTCGAGGTACGGCCTCATAGACTTCGGCAACTCCCTTGACACAATAGGGCCCATGGCCAGGACCGTGGAGGACGCCGCCCTCATGCTCTCTGTTATAGCCGGCCACGACCACAGGGACCCCACTACGCTCTCCGAGAAGGTGCCCCATTACCACAGGAAGCTCAGCACCAAGGTGAAGGGCCTCAGGATAGGCGTCCCAGGGGAGTACTTCACAGACTCCGTGGACCAGGTAGTGAAGGACCATGTATGGTCAGGGATCAAGTCCCTTGAGTCCCAGGGAGCCATATGCAAAGAAATATCCCTTCCAATGACCCATGACGGTGTGGCCATATACTACATCCTGGCCACATCAGAGGCCAGCACCAACCTGGCAAAGTTCTGCGGCATCAGATACGGCGCAGAAGAAGAGATGGAGGGCGACTTCAACCAGTACTTCTCCAGGATACGCAGCAAGTACCTTGGCCAGGAGGCCAAGAGGAGAATCATCCTTGGAACCTACTCCAGGATGGCTGGCTACAGGGACCAGTTCTATCTCAAGGCCCTCAGGGCCAGGACACTCATGATAAGGGAGTTCAGAAAGGCATTCAGTTCCTGCGACCTGATTGCAGCCCCTGCCATGCCCGTTGCCGCTCCAACGTTCTCAGAAGCAGAATCCATGTCCGCACTTCAGCAATACATGATGGATGTGCTCTCCATACCATCCAAGCTCGCGGGGCTTCCCTCAGTCTCTGTTCCCTGCGGTGAATCAAAGGGCATGCCCGTGGGGCTCCAGCTCATAGGCCCCCACCTCAAGGAGCAGGCCATCCTCAACGCAGCCCACGCCCTTGAGAAGGCCCGTGCCTGACGGCCTCCCTGAGCAGCCTTCCGGTCTCCCTGATTACTGTATCCTTGTAATCCCTCCATCCGGATTCTGTGTCCAGCCCTGTCTCTCCGAGGACGTAATCAAGGCCCTCCCTGTTCTCCTCAAGGAAATCCACTATACCCTGCCCGTGCCTGGGATACATCCCGAAGTTCTCTACCATAATACTGTGCACCCTATCCACTTCATCCTCATATCTGGCAATCCCTTCAGGGAAGCCCATGGCCCAGAATATGGGAACCAGGCTCTCAGACAGTTCCCTCAAATCAGTCCCTTCCCTTAGTTCCGTTATCCTGAAGGGAAGTTCAGAGTCCTCTGAATAAACCCTCCTGCAGGGGGCAAGCTCACCGAACCTGTGCGGCTCAAGCTCGCTCTCCCAGAATCCATCCGAAACGTCATAAGGCTTGTTCATTGGATGCATCCCCGAGTAGGATATCCATTCCCTGGCCGCGTTCTGGAGCGGGTAGAGATTTCTGTGCACGGATTCATCGCATGCGCCGTGATTGGCCATGCCCTCGCCAACCCAGCTGTAGCCGTCGAGGCTTAGCAGCAATGATGCCCTGGCTATTCCTGAGTAGTCATGCGTAAGGTTCCTCGGATGCGAACCCAGCCTCGGAAATATGTCGTTCAGCAGCGCCCCCAGAAAATTCGAGCCCCTTCCGTTCATTTCCTGGTATACCATTGAGTGGAACAGTGCGCCTGCCATGCAATAACCCTTTCTTTGTCAATTTGATGGAAAATGATTTAAGCCCTTGTGCTGTCTTCCCACCGTTTCCGGTTTAAATGAATGGACCCAAATATTATGCATGGAGGGGAAACGCCCCAGACCAGGCAAAATCCTGAGGGAGTTCGAGCCAGGAGGCAACATGGTAAGGTTCAGGTACCTCAGGAAAGATGATATTGAGGGAGCCATGAGGCACATCAATTCCCTGGTAAATGAGAAAGCCTACATCGGGATGCAGAAGAGCAAGACCAGGAAGCAGGAGAAGGAATGGCTCGAGCAGGCGCTTGAGGGCATGAGGAAGGGAAAATCCCTCACTGTTGTTGTGGAGGTAAACGGTGAGTTCAGGGGCTCTGCAGGCGTGAACAGGAAGCCCCTTGACGCCAATTCACATGTATGCACCTTCGGACTGGGAATACACGGGGACTACAGGTCGATGGGCATAGGAACAGAGCTCATGAAGCTCCTGATACAGCAGGCCAGGGACGTGCTGGGCTGCAGAGTGGCAGAGATATCCGTTTATGAGCCCAACCTTGCTGCCAAGAGGCTCTACGAGAAGATGGGCTTCATGGAGACAGGCAGGATTCCTGAAGGGTGCCACTACTTCGGGAAATACTATGACGAGATAATACTGGTGAGGAAGCTTGATTGACCAGGAGAGGCTGACCAGGACCCTACAGGAGCTGGTGAGGATTCCCAGCCACAAGAGCATGGAGAAAATCTCTGATTACGTGGCCTCTGAGATTCGCAAGGCCGGGCTGGAGCCAGAGGCTGACGACGAGGGCAACGTCCTGGCCTCCGTTGGCTCTGGGGAGGGCTTCCTCCTCAACGCCCACCTGGACACCGTGGGGGTGGAGGGCTACCCTGACGCCTTCTCCGGTGAGGTCAGGGACGAGAAGCTCTACGGACGGGGCTCCACTGACTGCAAGGCAGGCGTGGCCGCCATGCTCGAGATTCTCAGGGTTCTCGCCAGGAGCCCGCCCAGAAAGCGTGTTGTCTTCGCCTTCACCGTGTGGGAAGAGGGCCACGGCCCTGGAAAGGATGGGGCCTATGCTCTTGCCCCAAAGATAAAGGCCTCGCACGGCCTGGTCCTGGAGGATGCTGTAAAAGAGGACGGCTCCATGGGCGTGACCATAGGGTGCAAGGGCCGCTCTGGTTTCTCTGTTGAGGTGAAGGGTAAGGCAGGTCACTCCAGCCAGCCCAGGGATGCCGACAACCCGATTTACTCCGCAGCCAGGCTCTGCCAGGAAATAGAGTCCATCGAGCCCCAAAGCGTGGAGGTCCAGGGCTACGGGGAGCTGGAGTCAGCCATTAGCGTCACCGAGATTCATGCCCAGGAGGGAGGTAACGTCATACCCTCCACCTGCTCCCTCACAGTGGACAACAGGACCCTTCCGGGCAAGATCCCTGAGCAGGCCAGGAAGGAAATGGAGAGGCTCTGCTCCAAGGCCCTCGGTAAAAGATTCTCACTAAAAGCAAAGGGAAAGGAGGGCTTCCTCCAGCACGACCCTGCTTTCATTAGGCTCTGCCGCTCAGCCGTCAAGGAGGCATGCCTGAAGCCCTTCACCCACTTCTCCCCTGGCTGGAATGACGCTGCTGTGTTCAACAGCCACGGCATAAAGACCCTCAAGATGGGCCCGGGCACCATAGGCCAGGACCACCGGAATCCCGAGTACTGCTGGTTGCCTGGTTTCGTTAAGGGCACGCAGGCAATATTAAATGTCATAAAGGCATGGGACAGGGGAAAGCTTTAAATTATATTCAATTATATGTGTCATATAATTACATATAAGGTGATTTTATGGGAAACCTTACCACAATCCAGGTAGAGAAAGGCACAAGGGAAGAGCTCAAGGAATGCGGCCTTAAGGATGAGACCTATAATGAAATCATAACAAGGCTGATAAACATAGCAAGAAAGCACGAGTTCTTCAGCAGACAGAGAAGCATTCTAGAGAGCGAGAGGTTTGTTGCTCTTGAAAGCGTATAAGGTGATGTTGTCAGAGACAGCGCTCTCCCATCTGCGCTTTCTTGATCATGATACCAGGGAAAGGGTTAAGCAGCATCTCAGAGAACTTGGCCGCGATCCCTTCTCGAGGAGGCCAAAAGCAGACATCAAAATCCTCCATGGCTCCAGGAACCCTGCACTATACAGGCTAAGAATTGGAAGCTACAGAGCGATTTTTGCTGTTAAAGGCGAGCAGGTAATGGTTACAGAGATTGTGCACAGGAGCAGGGGTTATAAATGGCTGGAATAGAGGTGAATTGTATATGAAAGTCACAATTGGACTGGAGACCCACGTCCAGCTCAATACACAGAGCAAGGCGTTCTGCGGGTGCAGGAATCCGGTCAACCTCGAGGAGGAGCCTGAGCCCAATACACTGCTGTGCGAGACCTGCCTGGGTCTCCCGGGCTCAAAGCCCAGGGCCAACCGGGCCATGCTCGAGAAGGCCCTGAGGGTCTCGCTTGCACTGGAGTGTACCATAGCCAGGAAGACATACTTCTCCAGGAAAACCTACTTCTACCCTGACATGAGCAAGAACTTCCAGATAACCCAGTACGAGGTCCCCCTTGCGGCCACGGGCAGGCTCAGGGTGGGGGACCGGGACATCAGGATAAAGAGGGTGCACATGGAGGAGGACCCCTCAAAGATTGTTCACGTGGGCGGCCTTGGCGGCAGCCACACCCTGCTGGACTACAACCGCGCAGGGGTCCCTCTAATCGAAATCGTCACAGAGCCTGACTTCACCAGCCCTGAGGAGGCCAGGCTCTTCCTCCAGAAACTCGAGAACATCCTGGAGTACCTCGGTGTTTATGACTCCTCCTCACGGGCGGTCTTCAAGTCAGACGCCAACATCTCCCTCTCCGGGGGGAAGCGGGTTGAGGTCAAGAACATCACGGGCACCAGGGAAATCGAGCAGGCCCTCAAGTACGAGATAGTGCGCCAGCATAACCACATAAAGCGCGGCGGGAAAATCGTTCAGTCCACCAGGACCTGGGACCCTGCCACCGGGACAAGCAGGGAGCTCAGGCTCAAGGAGACCGAGGCTGATTATGGCTACATCTTCGAGCCCGACCTCACGGTTCAGGAGATAAAGGCCTCCTACGTGTCCTCCATCAGGAAGGCCCTCCCCGAGCTCCCTGACCAGAGGATGGCCAGGTTCGTGAAGCAGTACGGTCTCCACCCCAAGACAGCAGAGGCCCTGGTCTCAGAGCTCGACCTCTCAGAGCTCTACGAGCGGGCTGCCGGGAAGACCGACCCAAAGCTCGCCGCCACATGGGTAGCGGGCTACCTCAAGAAGAGCCTCAACTACAGAGACCTCCGCTACAGGGGCTCAGGCCTTAAAGAGGAGTGGCTCTTCTCCCTGCTGAAAACCACCCAGAGAGGAGAGCTCACCGACCGCAATGCCGAGCTTGTCCTGCGGGGCATGGTGGAAAAGAGGGAGCCCCCTGAGAAGGCCATGAAGAGGCTTGGAATCGGGAAGCGGGTGGACCCCTCAAAGGACAGTGGAGTTACCCAGGCCATAGAGAAGGTGCTCAAAGCCAACCCCGGGGCCGTGCAGGACTACAAGTCAGGCGAGGAGAAGGCCCTCCACTTCCTGGTGGGCATGGCCATGCGCGAGACCCGCGGCCAGGTGGACGCCAACGACGCCAAGAGGCTCATACTAAAGCTTCTCGAATAGCTCCTTCCCGAGCCTTGCCGTCTCTTCTGTCTCTCCGATGGTATTCAGCCTCTTGATGAGCTCAATGTCCACCCATTCGGGAACAGTCTTGTTGCTGACCCTAAGGTCCCCTTTGAACACCCTTGCTACGAATGCCGTGAAAGAGAACCGCTTTATGCCGTCCTTCTGCCGGATGTCAGTCAACCAGAGCTTGGGTATTTTGAAAAGTTCGTGCTCCTCCACCCTCAGCCCTGTCTCCTCCAGAAGCTCCCTGGCTGCAGCCTGCTTCTCGGTTTCCCCTGCTTCCAGCTTTCCCGCGGGCAGTCCGTAGCTGCCTGTAAGGTGGCTGGCCTGGTCAAGGTGCCTGACCAGCAATACCTGGCTTCCCTTCAGAACGACTATACCAGCTGTAGGTATTGCTTCCATGATGAGCCCGGCAGGATTCTCGTTAGCCGGAAGTTGCCCCGAGCTCAAGCGAGCGGGCAACTCCTTTTGGCTGAAGCCTTTTCCTGAAAAAGGCTTCTTTCGAACCTGCAACCCCCCGGTTTCCCCGGCAGGTGGCCTCCGAAGCTTCACCTCTCCTCACCCCCCTCGGGAGTGCAGGGAACGGGTGCTCTATCCATTAAGCCACGGGCCCATCGCTCCCCTTTGGGAACGCATAACCAATATTGCGGGCTTTTAAATAAATCTTGCTCACTCCAGGGCCCCTATTTTAACAGAATCCCCGTCCTTCAGGCCCAGCCTCTCCCTCAGGTTCTCACCTGAAACAATCTCTATCACCCCTGGCTCGTGGGTGGCCCTGTCCGGGAACACGGCAGCGCCCGGAACCCCGTTCACAGCGCAACTGATGAGGGAGAGCCCCCCATAGGTCCTATCCCCGTCCAAAAAGCCCTCTATCCTCTCCATGGCTCTCTTTCTCAGGAAACCGGTCTCCTCTGGTGAGGCCTTCACGTTGAGGGTGCCCGGAAAGGGCTGTTCCCCAAGAACCTTCCCGAATGCCCTCCTGTAATGCGCCATCTCCACGAAAAGCTTTCCCCTGCCCATGCCTGATTCCACTTTCCCCTCAACCTTCAATGCCATGCTTTATGTTGGCTGCCAAGCCTTTTATCCGGGCTAGGCCAATTATATAACATGAACAGGGGCATGCTCTTCCTCATAATATCCGGAATCTGCCTGAGCACAATCGGCATATTCATCAAGCTCCTCGGCCCGAGCATATCCCCCTTTCTCCTGGCCTCGGTTAGAATCCTGGCCGCAGCAGGGCTCATATACCTGTTCCTGGCCTCTGAGAGGAGGACAAAGCTTCTCGAGCTGAAAGAGGGGGACCTGCACATATTCCTCCTCGCAGGGCTGTTCGGCATAGTCTTCGGCTTCGGGTTCTACGTCAAGTCGCTCACCATGATTCCCGTGGCCAATGCGGTCTTCCTCATGTACATATACCCGGTTGTCACGGCCATCCTGGCCAGGCTCTTCCTTGACGAGCGGATAGGCAGGTACACCATCCTGGCCCTTCTGCTCTCCCTCTCAGGAATCTACCTCATCTACGGATACGGCGTCAACATAGTGGCACTCTCAGAGGGGAGCATGTACGCCCTCATAGCGGGCCTGGGATACTCTGTGTTCATAGTGTCCATGAGGCACATGGAGAAGAAGGGTCACTCCTACTGGGATGTTGTTTTCTGGCCCCTGGTGCTGGGCGGCCTAATGCTCCTGCCCCTCAACCTCACCTCCGGCATAATCCTGCTGCCGTCAGCAAACATGGTCCTCCTCCTGGCAGGTGTGGTGTTCATATCCACCTTCCTGGGATACCTGTTCTACGCCCGGGGCCTCAAGACCATCCAGGCCAAGCACGCCACCATAATAGAGAACCTGGCCGAGCCCTCTGCCGCCATATTCCTGGCCTGGCTCATACTGGGAGAACTCGTCCCTGAGTACGTGTTCCTGGGGGGCTTCCTCATAATCCTCGCCAACCTCGTGGTCAGGCTCGACATGGGGGAAGACGAACACAGGAAAAAGATATAATAGTTAGGACCCCACTATTATCTGTGACTGCACATGCTTCTGGGAAAGATATCAGGCAGGATTACCACCAAGAGCGTATCCTTTGACGCCGACGCCAGGGTCAGGAAGCTGGACTATGTCTCCATCAAGGACCCTGAGGGAAGGTGGATACTGGCCAACATTGACAGCGTGACCAGGTACGAGACCAAGACCAAGGTCACGGCCAGGATTGTCGGATACAGGGACTCCAGGGGCTTCCTCAAGACCCCCAAGATTCCCTTCGCCCCCAGCACGCCTGTCTTCTCAGCCCCCAAGGACTTCATACGCCAGACCCTGGGCCTGAACAGGTCAGGCGCCTACATGGGACTCCTGGAGGGCTATGACATCAGGGTCATGCTGAACACAGAGCACATGATAAGGAAGCACATATCCATTCTGGCCAAGACCGGCGCAGGCAAATCCTACGCAGGAGGGGTCCTGCTCGAGGAGCTCGCCGAGGCAAAGATGCCTGTGGTGGTGATAGACCCCCACGGGGAGTACAAGACCCTGAGGCTCAACAACAAGAACAAGAAGGAGACCAAATACCTGGAGAGGTTTGGGGTGGAGGCCAGGAACTACAGGGACCAGGTCACGGTTTACGGGGTTTCCACGGCCAAGAGCCTTCGCCTGAACTCCAAGCTGTCGGCAGAGGAGATTTTCTCCATGCTCCCCGCCGCCCTTTCCTCCACGCAGAAGGGCCTGCTCTTCTCCTCATTGAGGAACCTTGAGGGCAAGGACTACACCATCAGGGACATAATAGATGAGGTGGCCAACGCCAACTCCCAGGCCAAATGGAACCTTGTTTCCATGCTCGAGTTCCTGGAAGGCACCAGGCTCTTCTCAGCAAACCCCACCCTTCCCAACGACCTGGTGAAGCCCGGGCAGATAACTGTGCTCGACCTCAAGGAGGAGAGACCTGAAATCCAGCAGATAGTGGCGCTCAAGATTATAGAGGACCTGTTCAGGGCAAGGAAGCATGGCAAGATTCCCTCCTTCCTTCTCATGCTCGAGGAGGCCCACAACTTCTGCCCTGAGAGGGGATTCGGCGAGGTGGCCTCCTCCAGGATAATCCGGACAGTGGCCTCAGAGGGCAGGAAGTTCGGCTTCGGCCTTTGCATGGTCACCCAGAGGCCCGCCAGGGTGGACAAGTCCGTGCTCAGCCAGTGCAACACCCAGATTATACTCAAGGTAACCAATCCCAACGACCTCAAGGCCATTACCGATTCCGTGGAGGGGGTGACCCCGGGGCTGAGGGAGGAGATAAGGGACCTGCCAGTGGGGGTGGCCCTTGTGGTGGGGGCCACAGAGCAGCCCCTGGTGATTGACATCCGTGTCAGGCGCACCCAGCACGGGGGTGAGTCCATAGAGATAGGGGAAATCAAGGAACTCCAGGAGAAGCCCCTGGCCTTCCAGCCTCTCATCGGAAAGGGAGAGGTGAGCAAGGAGTTCAAGTCCATCAAGGACGTAAACCTGCTTCACTACCCCATGTGGAGGGTTTCCGCCCTGTTCGGCAGCACACCTGTCACCTTCTACGTGGACGGCATATCTGGCGAGCTGGTGTTCAAGAAGGATGACTCCATAGAGCGCTCCAGCGGACTCAGGGAGCTCATGGACCTGGCACCTTCAAGCAGGATAATCATATTCTACCTCACCAAGAACAAGCTCGCAACCGCGGAGAGGATTGCCGAGGACCTCAAGATGCCCCTTAGCACAGTCCAGGGCAACGTGAGGGAACTTCTGGCCAGGGACTACCTCACCACTGACGGCTACATGTTCAGCAACAAGCTCAGGTTTGAGAACATCCCCCCCAACCCCTCAAAGGTCCAGCTCTCTGAGAAGCCCGAGAAGAGGGAACTGGAGGGAAGGAAGCTGGAGTTCATGGTCACCCAGGACTTCGTGCGCAAGGTTTCGGAGCTCTGGTCCATGCCCATACGCTCCATAGAACCCTCCTATTACCCGTACTGGCTGGTCAGACACAAGGACAGCAACGTGCTCATAGACGGCCTGAACAGGAGCCTTGACCACGAGACCACCAGGCTAATCGCAAAGTTCATCTGAATGGCTCTATTCCCCTCAGCCTCTTGTATTCTCCTACAATTTGCTCTGCTAGCTCTTTGCTCGTTCCGGCGTATTCCAGAAACCCCCTGAGAAAAGCCAGGGCATTCCCCTCACCTGACTTATGCTCAATCTTCTGGGTCATCAGAAAGGCGTCCCTCATGGCTTCCTCCCTCTCCATTATGTCAGGCACGCACGACTCGCATGTGCTGTAAAGCCCCCTGCTGAATTCATCATAGAGGCCGGATATCCCGTGAGAGAGATAGTGCTCGCTTAGCTGCTCTCCGATTGGGCATTCGCTGCAGTTTCCCTGATATCCTGGGTCTTTCATACCCGGACCTGGGTCAAAATATATAAAAGCACAACATTCAATTCTTATAACCAATGCCGGTGTGGCTTAGTGGTTAAAGCGCCAGACTCATAACCAGCCTTTTTCAGGAAAAGGCTGGAGCCAAAAGGAGTTACCCACTCGCTGATGCTCGGGGTAACTTCCATGGCCCGAATCCAAGCAAACATGATGGTTATGAGTGTTGAGGATGCCTTCAGTCAGGCGGATTCGCCGTCTGCATGCACGCCAGTGCGAGCATCCGATGATAGCTGGGAAATCTGGAGATCGAGGGTTCAAATAACCCTTTTGTCCAGGATAAACGGACAAAAGCGTTTGCGGAAAGAACGCTTCCGCAACAGGTTGAGCAAAACACGTAAAGGTGTTGGAAACGTCAATCGTTTCCTGTTGCTCCCCCGCTTGCGACATGCGAGCGCTGGCCCTTCACGGCCCGAGAATCTTTGTGAAGGCCGTGCAGGCGAAGCGTCTGTAAGCGGGGTTGGGAATCCCTCCACCGGCATTCCTAATTCTGTCCTGAATCAAAATGAAGAATAAAATCACAACGAGACTTCGGTTCTTGTGGTTACCATCATTGCCCCAGTTGGAAACTGTTTCGTGTTGCTGTGTTTTCAGGGAGGTATCAGCCTGTGCTTATATCTCCTTTATCTTTGAAGAGACGAAGTCCTTTATCTCCTGCTCGTCAGGGATGGCAAGGCTCTTCTTGAACCTCTTGGTCCCGTCAGGAAGGAAGAAACCCCTTGAAATCGCAATGAACTCGTTCTCGCCGTCCTCAACGACAGCCTTCTTCCTTGCGACCTCGAGGAAGTTGTTCTTGCCGAACTTTACCTCTTCTGACTTCACGGTCTGGAATTCAACCATTGTATTACCTCCTGTGTTGGGTATGAAATGAGTATCCGGATTTGGCTTAAATAGTTAACGGTTAAACCAGTTAACTGTTATACTATACTGATTGCCCGGATTTCCGGCGCACCCTTTTTAAATCATTCCCGCGAAAGACACACTCATGAAAGCGATTGTGCTGGCGGGCGGCTACGCCAAGAGGATGTGGCCCCTCACAAAGGACAGGCCCAAGCCCCTGCTCCCGGTTGGCGGGAGGCCCATGATAGACCATGTCATGGACAGGCTCCTCAACATAGGAAGCATTGACACTGTCTACATTACAACCAACCGCAAGTTCGAAGGGGTCTTCAGCGAGTGGCTCTCGGGCAAGGAGTTCCCAATCCCCGTCAGGCTCGTGGTCGAGGACACCGCAGCGGAGGAGGAGAAGCTGGGCTCCATAGGGGCCATGAGGCACATCATCCAGAAGGAGGGCATAGATGATGATGTCCTCTGCATGGGAGGGGACAACCTGCTGGAGGACCACCTCAGGGACTTCGTGAGATTCTTCAGGGAGCAGGGCACCACTGTGTTCGGGCTCTGGGAGATGGACTCAGGTGACCTGTGCAAGTTCGGAATAGCCTGCCTGGACGACCAGGGGAGGGTGGTGCATTTCGAGGAGAAGCCCCCGCAGCCCAAGTCCAGATTCGTGTCCACTGCGGTTTACGCCATACCCAGGGGCGAGCTTGGGCTCATCAGCGAGTACCTCTCCGGCAAGAACAACCCCGACGCATTCGGGCACTTCATATCCTGGCTCTACTCCAGGACCCCTGTCTACGGATTCGTTTTCAGGAACAAGTGGTTTGACATAGGCTCCATTGAGGCCTATGAGTCAGCGAACAGGCACATGCTGGACAGGCAAATCAATTCCTGATTACCGTGCCCCGGAATCCCTTCCCCGAGAGGTAGCTGTCCAGGTTGCTTATCCTCTTCCCGTTCATTATGGCAACCTCGAGCCCGAGCTTCTCGGCCTCCTTCGAGGCCACGGGGTCGAAGGGGTGGCTGGCCCCTGGGTCCCACCTGTCTCCCACGAGCTTCCTGAAATCCCCCCAGGACATCTCCTTTATGGGCTTTGCGTCCCTGTGGTATTTAGGGTCCTTGTCATACACGAAGTCTATGTTGGAGAGGTTGATCAGCTTCCCTGCTTTGAAGTTCCTTGCCATGAGAACGGCGTCATAGTCAGTGGAGCACCCCGGCTTCCATCCAGCCCCTATCAGGATGCTCTCCCTGAACCTTATCCTCTCTGAGGGGTCCTTGATGACCCTTGGGTGAGCGTGGTCCCTGAATATTGTCCTCAGAAGGTGGGCGTTGAACCTGGTGGCGTGTATGCCCAGCCAGTCCAGGTCGTCCCTGGTGAGCTTCGTTATCTCAGAGGCCGCCTTCTGGTAGCGCCTGCACACCTTTCCGCCGCCGGATATGATGATGAACTTCCTTCCCTTCCTGGCGTGCTTCAGAATGAGCTCCCTGAAGCTTCTGAGAAAGGGAACGTCAACGCCGTCAGGGACTATTATGGAGCCGCCAAGGCTCAGGATTACGAGTTCTTTGTCCCCCGGCATTTGCATCCTAAATGAATTGTTGTTTCTCATATATATAGCATATATCCCCCTTATTTGACAATGCAAACAGAAAGGACCCGAAGGCCCTTTCCACATTCTCACGGGTTCCAGTAGTCAGCCTTTGGAGCCCTCCACTCCCGGTATAATTGCCTTGTATGCTTAATCGCTTCAGCGCAGTAACTGAGAAAGTATTCGAATCTGTATACAAGTTTACTGTAGAAGATTAACACAAGAGAGAGCCCGAATCCCGCTAAGAGGAAGGGGTTTCCTGTCACAAGGAAGGCCACCAGTCCCGTCATGACTATCAGCTCTGCTGAAAGCCTGTCTTTTGGTATTCGCAGCCTTACGAAGCGCATGTTCAATCGCTTTGAGTTGGGGGCAATCACCAACCCGGCAGCGAACCCTCCGGACAGCCACAGGAAGCCCCAGAAGGAGAAGCCTGCTATAATCGCATAGGGAATAAGGGCAATAAAGATGTATGCCACAGGGAAAAACCTGATGAATCCGGTCCTGCCAGGTAAAAGTTTATAGGAGTTCCATATCACCCAAGTGGTTGCGATGACGTAGTATATCGTCACGCCTGTGACCAAAAGAAGGGGCCCGTGAGCCGTGAACCCGAGCACTGATATGCCCGAGGAGGCCAGGAACACCCCAACAGAAATCATAAATACGATTGCAATCTCCAGCCATGCCATAGAGAATCCCTCCCTTCATCTCTTTGCGAATAGGTAAATGGTCAGCAGGAAAAGCACGGCCCCCAGCCCAATCGCAGCAGGGGCTGACCTGATGAGAAACCATGCTACCATGATGAAAATCAAAAGAAGCACGTACTTGAAGATGAGTCGCTCTATCCTGGTGGTCCTCTCCCACTCGCCCCTTCCCCTGTTCCTCTCGTAGGCCTCCTTCTGGGTCACGTATCCGCCGGGCTCCCTCTTCAGGTAGGTCATCCTTCTCGTGTTTCCCATATGCTCCTCTTTCACGACGTGCCTTCCTCCCCCCTTGGGCCTGTATAACTCCGGCAAAACCAGCGCCACCAGCCCGGCCAATATGCCCTTTCCAAATGGCCAGAGGAAACCAGCCGGCACCGCCCCCACTGAAACCAGGACAGAGAGCCCTGTGGGCATGGCGCAGAGGATGAGCCAGATTAGCAGAAGCAAGCATCGGTCCTCAGAGGCAACCTCCAGAAGGCCCTCGCCCAGCCCTCTTGATTTGGTGTTCACCCAGACCAGGAGCACATAGATGAAGAGCGATGCGGCCAGGGTCCAGAAGTAGAGGGCCTGCTGCTCGCCCTCCAGTGATATCCAGGCGGCCACCGATGCCGCTGCCACAAATACCAGCATTGCAAGAAGCCTCAATCCAATCACCCCCCTTTGATTGACTCTGATATATTGTGCGCGTTGAACCACGCAATCCCTGTTCCAAGCAGGAATCCTGCGGCGACCTGACACACCGCGTCTTTTCCCCATTCCCCGGCCCCTGTGCAGGGAAGACCCGGAAGCGTGATGGAAAGGAACCCCCACCACATCAGAAGAGAGAATACAAGGAACATGACCGGCCCCCAGGGAACCCTGCAATAAGCTTGCCTTGCATCCATAGCGAAGCCCTCCTTTCGTGAGAAATCGCGAGACCCCTCCCAGGGCCCGTAATGTTGGGGCCGGCCCAGGAAAGACTGGGCATGGCCTTGTTTCATTATATCACGGAATCCGAGGATGCCGTGCTTCATATATTAAGTTTTTCTTTTTGGAGAGCGTGAACGGGGAGGGCTATGATTCTGGTTTCCCGGAAAGCCATTTAAGCTTTGGCATCATACCCGGAAAGTTCAGTGATTTAAAAATCATTCCTGCATAGAATATGCTGTAAACTCTAGGGGTAATTATAGTGGCTGACAAGAAAAATGCGGTGGCAGAAAAGAAAAAGAGAGACAGGAAGCCGCCTGAAGAGGATGAGGGAAAGAAGACCGAGATGGTGGCAAGGCTCAAGGAGCTCCTCCACAAGAAATACCTTAAGCAGCTCAACAAGGCCGCCCTTGAGGAAAAGGCACTTGTTATAGACTTCGCCACCCTTAGCAAGTTCTCATACGAGCTGGGAGAGGCCCTGCTCAGCCAGCCTGACTTCCTCCTGGAATGCGCCAAGGAGGCAGAGGAGGCAATAGAGGGAGTGCCCGGGCCGGTTCCGGTCAGGATTATGAGCCTGCCTGAGATGACATCCATCAGGGACCTGAGGGCCAAGCACCTCGGAAGGTTCCTCTCAGTGGAGGGCACGGTCAGGAGGGCATCTGAGATAAGGCCTGAGATACAGAAGGTTCTCTGGGAGTGCCCTGAATGCGGGGACATCATAGAGGCCTACTCAGAGGTGGGCATGATAAGGAAACCCTTTGCCTGCAACTGCGGCAACCGCACAGGGTTCATAAAGAAGCATTCAGTCCTGGTGGACACGAGGTGGGTGACCATAGAGGAGCCCTTCGAGCTCACAGAGGGTGACCGCCCCTCCCAGATAAATGTGGTCCTCAATGACGACCTTGTTTCCAGGCATGGGCGGCGCATGACAGACCCGGGGAACAGGATAAAGGTCACCGGAATCCTGAGGGAGACTCCCAAGGGAAAGATATTCTCCTCCAAGCTCGACCTCTTCATGAGCGCTAACCACGTGGAGCCCACTGAGATTGGCTGGCACATGCTGGACATCTCAGAGGAGGATGAGAAGGAAATCAAGAGGCTGGCAAAGGACCCCAAGATATACGACCTCCTGGTGGGCTCCCTTGCCCCAAGCCTGTACGGGCTCACTGAGATAAAGGAGAGCATAATACTCCAGCTGTTCGGCGGCGTTCCCCTGCACCTCAGGGACAAGACCCATGTCAGGGGAGACATCCACGTGCTGCTTATCGGTGACCCCGCAGCGGGAAAGTCCCAGCTCCTCAAGCTCGTCCCTGAAATAGTCCCCAGGGGCAAGTACGTGTCCGGTAAGGGGACAACAGGAGCCGGGCTGTGCACGGTCTATGACAGCCTGGTCCAGATGGAGGACGGCGGTTTTGTTAGGATTGGTGAGCTGGTGGAGAATGAGCTCAGTGGAAACTCAAAGAGTCATTCAGAGGGGATTACCGTGGCCAGCAACCCCTCCCGCAGGAAGGTACTCAGCCTCTCGGGAAGCAGCGGCAAGCTGAAACCCATGGAAATCACCCAGTACTGGAAGATAAAGGCCCCTGGAAAGCTGGTCAGGATAACGACCAGAAGCGGAAGAGAGGTAACAGTGACCCCGGACAACCCCATACTGACCATGTGCAATGGCATTCTCGAATGGAAGAAGGCAGCACATCTCAGTGACTCTGATTACGTGGCCTCGGCGAGGGCCATTGCAAAGCCCCCTGAAAGGGATGTTCCCCTGGCTGACCTTGTCGAGGATTCTGTGCATGTGCTGGAGTCAGGGGACATAGTCAAGAGGCTTGTCCATGAGATAAGAGCCCGTGGCAGTATCAGGGAATATTCCGCAAGGTCAGGAATCAACGAAAACAGCCTTTACCATTCCTGGATAAGGAATGATGCTGTTGGAAACCCAGACATGGGCACGCTCAGGGGAATATGCCGCGACATGGGAATGGATTACGGCGAGCTCATTCCCCCAAGGATGCGGCTCTCACAATACAAGGGCCATGAGATAATGCTTCCCAGGCACCTGAATGCAGACCTGATGTACATTGCAGGCCTTATTGCAGGGGATGGAAGCATATCAAGCACAGCTTATGGCGGAATGGACATCAAATTCTGCAGCGCTGACGAATGCCTCCTCGAGTCATTCCGCCGGCTTTGCGAGAAGCATCTGAGGGCTCCGCTAAGGGAGGAGTCCAGGGGAAGGATACCTTACATGAGGTTCAGGTCCAAGATATTCGCCAGGATACTCTCAGAGCTGGGAATACCCCACGGGAAGAAGTCGTCCAGCATCAGGGTTTCGCAGATGCTCTCGTCCCTCCCTGACAGCCTCGTCCGGGCCTATCTCCAGGGCATCTTCGACACGGATGGCAGTGTGCAGCCGCGGACATCCGGCTCCAGTGTCATTGAGCTCACCACAGCCAGCAGGGAATATGCCCGCGGAATCCAGCTCCTTCTCCTGAGGTTCGGCGTATTGTCTTCGGTAAGGGAGAGGAGGGCCACAGAATCCGTCATTCATGGCAGGACTGTCAGGTCTGGCAGGAAATGGAGCCTTGAGATAAGGGGCGAAAACACATCATCCTTCGATGGTAGTGTTGGCTTCAGGCTCGCCAGGAAGTCTGCCAGACTCGATGAGCTTATTTCCTCTTCAGGGAAGAGCAACACGAATACAGATGTTGTGCCCGGGATAGCGGGATTGCTCAGAAGGGCCAGGCTATCGGCAGGCCTCTCGGCAAAGCAGCTATACGGATACAAGAACTACACTTATGAGCGTGGTGAAAGAAGCCCTTCGCGGGTCATGCTCAAGAGAATAGCTGACAGGCTGGCTGAGCATTCCAGCGGCAGGGATGCAGAAACCCTCATGATGCTCGCCTGTTCAGATATCCTGTGGGAAAGGCCGCGAATTGGCCTCATCGACAACAAGGAGCACGAATATGTGTATGACGTGACGGTCGAGGGGGAGCACAGCTTCATGGCCAATGGGGTGATAATCCACAACACCGCGACCGTGACCAAGGATGAGCAGTTCATGGGAGGCTGGGTGCTCGAGGCAGGGGCCATGGTGCTTGCCAACAAGGGCATGCTCGCAGTGGACGAGTTCGAGAAGATGTCGCCAGAGGATCAGGTGGCCATGCATGAGGGCCTTGAGCAGGGCACTGTGTCCATAGCCAAGGCCTCCATTGTGGCAACACTTCCCGCAAAGACCTCTGTGCTTGCGGGAGGCAACCCCAAGTTCTCCAGGTTCGACCCTTACGTGCCCATCTCAAAGCAGATAACAATCACAGACACCCTGCTCTCCAGGTTCGATCTCAAGTTCGCGATCCAGGACAAGCCCCAGAGCGCGAGGGACAAGAGCGTGGTGGACCACGTCATAAAGACCAGGGAGGACGAGAACTTCGAGGGCGCCATGCCAAAGATAGACCCTGCCTTCATAAGGAAGTACATAGCCTATGCCAGGGAGCACTGCGAGCCAAAGTTCAACAAGGAGGCAGGCAAGATTCTCAGGAACTTCTACATAAAGACCAGGAAGAGGTCAGAGGGCTCCGGCTCTGTGCCCATAACCATGAGGCAGTTCGAGGCCCTGCTCAGGCTCTCAGAGGCTTCTGCCAAGATTCAGCTCCAGCCCGAGGTCAGGAAGGAGGACGCCCAGAGGGCCATAAGGCTCATGAAATGCTCGCTCAAGCAGCTGGGGCTTGACCCCGAGACCGGCGAGATTGACATAGACCGCTCTGAGGGAGGAACCCCTGCCAGCGAGAGGTCCAAGATAAGGATTGTTCTTGACATAATCGACAAGCTCTCTGAGACCAAGAAGGAGATAGCCCTGGAGGAGCTCAGGAGCGCCGCAAGGGGAGACGGCGTGGACGACGTGGACGACATCATCGAGAGGCTCAAGACCCAGGGCCTCCTCTTCGAGCCCTCCCCCGGATTCGTGCAGAAGGTTTAGGGAGTCATGCATAACCATCCTGGGTAAGGTTACAGGCTTCCTGGGCTGGTCACACTATATGAATAAAACAGTTTCTCCCCAATCTGTATATGGCCAAGATTTCTGAGCGCACCTCCAGGACCTTCACAGAGTACCTCATCCTTCCCGGAAGGACATCCAGAAATGCCAGGATAGAGGACATCTCTCTGAGGAGCAGGCTCACCCATAACCTCGAGATTCCCCTTCCCTTTCTCAGCGCTGCCATGCAGTCAGTGACAGGCCACGAGTTGGCCATAGAGCTCGCCAAGCAGGGGGGCCTGGGCGTGGTGCCGGGAAGCCTTCCGGTTGAGGAGCAGGCCTCTGTCGTGAACATGGTGAAGCGATACAAGTCAGGCTTCGTGCACAATCCCATGACAGTATCACCCGATGACCGCATATCAAGGCTTCTGGAGCTGGAGAAGAGGCACGGCCATTCCACCTTCCCTGTTGTGGACCAGGGCAGGCTCGTTGGGCTCATAACAGAGAAGAAATACCACCCGGAGAAGGACAGGGATGTGCCGGTTTCCCAGAGGATGCTTCCCTTTGACAAGCTCATAACAGGCAGGGAGGGCATGGGCCTGGACGAGGCCAATGACATGGTCATCCAGTCAGGCATAGGTGTCCTGCCCATAATAGACCAGGACAGGAACCTCAAATCCGTGGTCTTTTACAGGGACCTCAAGGAGCATATTACCTTCCCTGACGCATTCGTGGACCAGGGCAAGCGGCTGATGGTGGCGGCCGCCCTATCCACCCACCCCGAGGACATGGTGAGGGCAGAGGCCGTGGTGAAGGCAGGCGCGGACTTCCTTTGCGTGGACTCATCTGACTTGTTCTCTGACTTCGCCCAGGAGGCCCTGGAGCGATATAAGCAGTTCAGGAAGCCCATAATCGCGGGCAACATTGTCACGGCAGAGGCATTCGATTTCCTGGCAGAGGCCGGGGCGGACTGCGTCAAGATAGGCCAGGGTTCGGGCTCCATATGCACCACCAGGAGGGTCAAGTCCACGGGAAGGGGCCAGGCCACAGCTGTCATGGAAGTCGCAAAAGCCAGGGACAAATTCTTCTCTAAGACCGGGAAATACATCCCCATATGCTCTGACGGGGGAATAAGCTCCACAGGCGACATGGCCGTGGCCTTTGCTCTGGGGGCTGACCTGCTCATGATGGGCAAGTACTTCGCGGGGTTCACAGAGTCCCCCCAGGCCCTCGTTGAAAGGCCCTTCAGGGTCATAGCAGACGGGCCAGAGGACATGAGCACGGTCAACGCCTTTGTCAAGCCCTACTGGGGCGAGGCCTCTGCCAGGGCCAAGAACATAAGGCGATACGGGCACACAGACCCAAGGAGCTTTGTGATTGAGGGCGTGGAGGGATTCGTGCTCCACAAGGGGAGCCTTTCAGCGCAGGTGTCCAGGGATGTGCTGGCCCTGAAGGGCTCCATGAGCACAGCGGGCTGCAGGACCCTGAGTGAGCTCTACGAGAGGGCCAGGCTCGAGGTCCAGACCACGAGCTCGCACTCAGAGGGGGGGACCAGCGTGATAAAGTAGCCGCTTGATGACCCTTTCAAACCAAAACCAGAAACATACGGCAAAATAACCCCAAAAATGCTTATAAACCACCTGGGACAATAATTAAAGGATGTCCATGAAGAAAGCACAGTCTGCAATGGAATACCTGATGACATACGGATGGGCAATCCTGATCGTCATAATAGTGGCGGCGGCGCTCTATGCCCTGGGAATCTTCAATCCTGCGACATACACCGGAAGGATACCCACGGGTTTCACGACTCTTGGCGCCCCAGAGGACTGGGATGTCAACAGCGATGGCGATGTAAGGATAATCCTGAACAACCGTCTGGCAAGCCAGATAACAGTGTACGAGATATCCGTTACCTCTGGCACCACAACTGACACCTGGGAAACAGTCGGCTGCACCGGGGCAGGGACCTACCTGACCATAGCACCGAACGGCCAGGTTGAACCCTCGAATACAACGTGTCCGAGCTCGAATGAGGAATACGAGCTCAACGTGGGTTCCCAGACCTCAGGAACAACCTACTCCGTAGATGTCGAGATACTCTACAATTCAGGCGGCTTCAACCACACTGAATCAGGCAAGATAACGGGCACCATCAGCTCCTAAACGGGCTGATTGTGTCTGACCGCCTTTAACTTTTCTTTATTTATTACTCTGCTTCTTGTTTTTATTAACCGGAAGCAGCAATACTTTTATTATGCACAAACAAGTAATAGCAGTCCGCAGGGACCTGAAGCTCTCCAGGGGAAAGCTCGCGGTCCAGGTTGCCCACGCCTCTCTGGAGGCCTACAAGAGAGTTGACTCCCGTTCCAGGGATGCCTGGGAGAGGGACGGCTCCAAGAAGGTGGTGGTGGGGGTCCAGGACCTGAGGGAACTTGAGGAGCTCCACAGGAAGGCCCGCTCCAAGAAGCTCCCCTGCGCCCTGATAAGGGATGCGGGAAGGACAGAGCTCCCCCCGGGGACGGTTACCTGCCTGGGCATAGGCCCGGTAAATGAGGGAGAGGCGGACAGCGTGACAGGAAACCTGAAGATGATATGAGGAGGATTTGACATGACAAAGGACATTTCAGTGAACACCGGGGACCAGGAGAGGGTCACCCAGGAGAACGTGCAGGAGAAGTTCATGATATACCAGCTCATGGAGCGGCAGGTTGAGCAGCTCGGCGAGCACAGGAACATGGTGGACAACAGGATGGTAGAGATAGAGACCACCCGAAACGCCCTGAACGAGATAGAGGGACTGGAGAAGGACAATGAGGCCCTTGTCCCCCTGGGAAGCGGGATATACACCAGGGTGAGGATAACAACCAAGGACGTGCTCGAGGAGCTCGGTGCAGGCACCATGCAGGAGAGCGACATAAATGGCGCCAAGGCATTCCTGGACAAGAGGAAGAAGGAGCTCGACAACGCCGGGAGCCAGATTGACGAGCAGGTTGCAGAACTCAACCGAAGGCTGGCAGAGCTCAGGCCTGAGCTCCAGAGAATAGCTGCCCAGCTTCAGGGCCAGCAGTGATTTCCCTGACATGATTCTCAGGTGATTGTGATTCCCAGCACCAGCTGTATGCTGTTGCCGGAATTGCCGAAACCCAGGCCCGGGAGGCGGAGGCTGCTATTCGCGGTCCGCTTCCTGAGTCGGAAGGAAGCCTCTTCTCAGAGACGCCGCGCATTCAGAGGGACATACGCTCCCGGAGCTTTCGCCTTCCGGCAGTCCCGGGCACAGGGCCCCGGCTTTTCTTAAAGCGCTGACATTCCCCGGAATAGAACCAGGGAAAACAGAGTCGGGCGAAGGAGAAAGGGTCATCCAGAAACCAAGGAATCATCCCCAATCATACCCATGTAGTCTTCATGGCGATTGGGAACACGTTTAGATAGCCCTTGCACACGCTAAGAAGGTGCCCACAATTCATTGCGGAAACGGGCCTGGTCTGCATGGCTATCTCTAAATAATTAACCTATTAGTTTAAAAAAATTCCGGTTGCCCGGCTACTTGTGCTCGTACTTTTCCTTGAGCTCGATGTCTATCTTTACGCCCTCTGGTATGTGAATCCTCACGACCTGCCTGAGGGCCCGCTCGTTGGAGCCTATGTCCACGATCCTCTTGTGAATTCTCATCTCCCAGCGGTCCCAGGTTGCGTTTCCGTGCCCGGTCCCGTCTCCGCAGGGGGTCTTGAGTGTCTGTATCCTGAACTTCTTTGTGGGAAGCGGTATGGGTCCCCTTATGGAAACCCCGTATCTCTTTGCGATGTCCATAATCTGGTCTATTATGGTCTGCAGCTCCTCTGTGCTCCTTCCCGCCAGCTTAATCCTCGCGAATTCCATTTCCTTCACCTTGATTGTTTTCCATGGCAAACCTTTTCTCCCCGCCCTTATGGACTGGACTGAAAGGCTCTATCTCTTTGACCTCTGCTTGTATCTCCTTGGACCCTGCGAGGACCTCGGGGGCTTGTGGGGTTCTGTCCTCCTGGGGTCGTAAGCCACCAGGCTCCTGTCAAGGGCAAGGTACTTCTTCCTGAGGTCTTCGCCCATGGCATGCACCAGGCCCTTTGCTATGGCCTGCCTGACCGCGTCCACCTGCCCGGTGTTGCCGCCTCCCTTGACGTTTATGCTCACGTCCCATGCCCTCCAGGCGTCTCCTGCTATCATAAGGGGCTCCTGCAGCCTGAGCCTGAACATCTCGTTCTCCACTGAGTCCACTGGGATATTGTTGATCCTGATGCTGCCCTTTCCGGCCTTGAACCTGGCCCTTGCTATGGCCTTCTTCCTCTTGCCCACCGTGAGGAAGGCCTTCTCCTTCTTGTCCTTTTTCTCTTCAGCCATTGTCTCTCCATCAGTCGCCGCAGGCGACTGCAGGTAACCGGTTCACTCCGGGCCTGTTATAACATCATCTTACCAGGTCTTCTTGGTCCCGACCTTCTGGGCCAGTTTCCCGAGCTCCATGTATTTTGACCTCAGGTTGTTCCTGGCGCCCTCGGGCCTCACGAAATCCTTTCCCTGGAGCTCCTCAGGCACGGAAAGGTACACCCTGAGCCTCTTGAGAGCCTCCCTGCCCCTGGGGGTCTTTGGGAGCATGCCCCTCACGAACCTCTTGATGACCTGGTCAGGCCTCCTGGGGTAGAAGGGCCCGTGGTATGGGTCTCCCCTCTCGGATTTCTCCCTCATTGTCCTCACGCTGTAGGAGGGGTCCCCTGACATCACTGCCTTCTCTGCATTGACTATGTATATTGACCTGCCCTTTATAAGTTCCTTGGCTGTCACTGATGCCAGCCTTCCTGCGATGCAGTCCTGTGCGTCGTATATATTTTCCATCTGAATCATCCAAGTATCCTTACCTTCTCTCCCTTGGGGTGCTTTTTCACGAGTTCCTCGATGGTCATTACAGCGCCCTTGGCTGCCTTTATCTTTCTCTCGGCCTCGTCGCTGAACTTCAGCGCGGCTATGGTAACGGGCTTGGTGAGCTCACCCTCCCCGAGCACCGCGCCCGGGACAATTGCCACCTGTCCCTTCTCCAGGTTCCTCTCAATGAGCTTGAGGTTGACTTCGTGCCTCTTCCTGGTGGGCTTGTTGAGCAGCCTGGCTACCGCGTCCCATATGGGAGCCTTGTTATCGCTGCTGGCCATGTGGAGACCCTTTATGGTGTCCCTGAGCACAGGGTTCTTGTTCCGAATCATGTTCCTTCCCTATCAGGTGTCACCTTGCATATTCCCTGACACCTGCATGCATTCCTGTCCTTCCGGTTCCTCTGGAACCGGCATGCATTCCGGTGCGAATCAGGCAGCAAAACCCAACACACTCCAGTTCTGTCGGGTGCTACACGCCCGCATATACTCCGTTGCTTACTCGATTGGGCAGAAGCAGTTCGCACAGCCCTGCCCGGCGCGGCCCTGGCCAGCCGGAAGCAGTCCTGCGCTGCAACCGGTTAACCAGTTAACCGATTACTAACCAATATACGCAGATAGGTATTTAAAAGTTTTCAGTCCCGCTTGCTGTTTGGGACAATGAGTGAGGGGGGCCGGATTTCCGTTGAGCCGGAAGTTGCCCCGAACATCAGTAAGTGGGCAACTCCTTTTGGCCCACGCCTTTTCTTGAAAAGGGCGTGTTTCGAACCGACGAAGGCTTCCCACCCAAAGACCTGACAATCAGGTGACTGCGTCACCTGCAATCACTCCTGGATACCGGGTCTCAGGGAACTGAGCCACAGGATTCCTTATCACCTCCCGGACAATGCCCGGAATCAAATCTCAAGGCGACCTTGAGTCCTGCCCCTTTGGCCGAAACCTCTTTCAGAAGAAATTTCATCAGGAAGGAGCGTCGCTTCACCATTTCCCGCTCACTTCCACTGATGTTCCTCTGAAACGTCTTTGACCGCTCGGGAACCCCCTCGCTTGAGAAATATACCAATCAGCACTTTAAAAGCGTTGGAAAGCAGAAAATGCCTACTGTATGTTGGAGAGCTCGCCCTTGATTCTCTCCATCTGGTCGTAGATGCCCTTTATGTAGTTGTCTATCTCCTCGTTGTCGCTGCTCTCCACTTCCTTTATTGAGGTGGTCCTGGAGAGCCTGGAGTCCAGCATTGTTATGACGTTGTTGAAGTCGTCCAGGGCCTTGTGGGATATGGCTATTCCCGTGGATATCTCCTTTTCTATGTCGTTCAGCGCATCCAGGGCATCCCTGAGGTTCATGGCGTATGACTTCAGCTTCCTTATCTGCCTCACCATCTCAGCGTACTTGTCAATCTTTATGAAAACCGGCGGAGAAGATGAGACGTCAGCAGCCTCCTCTGCGGCTTCGTATGCCTCCCTGGATGCTGGTTTGGGAACTGCCTGCCTTATGTCCATGCCTGGTGCCTGCTGTTTTGGTTGCTCTTTCCTGGGCTGCGGCATGGGCGCTGGGGCTGGCTTCTGCTCAGCCTCCTTTGCGGCCTGCGGCTTCTGTTCGGGCTTCTCTTTTCCTCCCTCAACCGGAGTGGGTGCGTCAGGGATATCGTTGGCCTGCCCCTGAGGAGGAGCGGGCGCCGGAAGGTCGTCATCCGGTCCTGGTGCAGGAGGGGGAGGCATCTGGGCGGAAGAGCCCTGAACCTGCCTCTTTATGTCAGGTAAATCAGCCATCAAATCACTGTAATAATAATTGTCCCAGAGGTTATAAAAGGTTTTTTCAATGCGTAGTGCATTCCTGATAGTTTAATATGTCTCCTCTGACAAGTCTATACCAATGAAAGGAAAAACTCCTTTATTCGCTCTGATTGCTGTGATAGTGATTGCCAGTGGGTGCACCACAGACACGGGCTCGCAGGAAGGCACAGGCAACCTTGTCCTTAGGATAACAGACCAGCCCAGGCTCGACCTCGAGAGAGCGGAGGTCACCATCTCTGACATCCAGGTCCACATGGCACCTGGCGAGGAGAACGGCACCCAGTCGGCTGACTGGGAGACCATTGTGGAGGGACCTGTCACCTACGATCTTCTGGAGCTTGTTGGTGTCGAGCAACTGCTTGGGGAGAAGGAACTCCAGGCAGGCATATACAGCCAGATAAGGCTCAGCGTGGACAGCGCTTCTGTGACCATTGGCGGAGAGGACTCTGAGCTCACCATACCATCCGGTTCTGTGAAGCTTGTCCGGGCATTCGAGATAATCGAGGGCGAGGACACCGAGCTCACCCTTGACTTCGACGCCCATGATTCCATCCACCCTGCAGGAGCAAGCGGAAGGTACATTATGAGCCCTGTCATCCGCGTGATTGGCCCCTCGCCAGGAGACGGCCGTGACAGTGATGGCAACCAGACCCAGGACAGCGGTGACGGCCCTCTTAACCAGTCCTCGTGAGCCCTGTCAGGTCTCCTGCATAATGGCGCGTCCCTTCGGAATGAGTCTTCTGACGAGCTCAAGCTAATGCAGCTGGCCTGAAATAAATAAAAAAAGGGGCTGTGCCCCTATTTGTAGAAACCCAGTCCTGCTGAGACAGGAGAAAGGTACTGCATCCCGTGCAGCCCCGCGCAGGGGTCATTCTCCACCTGCTGTATTATGGCGAATGCTCCCCATATTGAATGTCCAATCTCCTCTCCATCAGCCGTATGCCATGTTCCTTCATCCAATACAGCGTCATCAGGAACGGCCACAATCTTCACGAAGTAGTTCCATTTACATGTCTTTCCGTCCTGCTCGTACTCGCCGCTCTGGTGGTTGGTAAGCCAGGCACCTGAGCCTATATAGCTGTCATGGCCATAATGTCTGTCCAGCAGACCGTCGCCGTCGCAGTCCTTGTTCGATATCCACGCATCGTTCCATTTCATGCTAAGCTTTACGTTTTTATATGGCTGGCACCATTCTGCATCCCTGTACGAGTCGCAATAGTATCCGTTGAACAGGTGCGCCTGGTAGTTGTAACCCCATTCATCAAATCCAGTCTCTATGACAGAGCCGTCGCTTGCCAGGAGCTCGCCGCTCTGTATGGTAGTGCATTGCTGACCCTTGCCGTTCCCGTTTGGCGCGGCCATGGATATGCCCACCAGGAACAGGACAGACAGCAACCCAGCAAAAATCTCCTTTCTCATTTCAACACCTCTTCTGTTGAACGTTGCAGAATTTGTGGATTTTTTCTTGCCGGGCCGGAATAAAAAACTTTCCCAAACCACGGCACGGAGCAATTACGATACATTTGATTCTGCTGTTCTCCGATTCTGGACAAAGCTCAGTGAGTTCCTGATCATGCCCATGGTCGCCTTATCAGATTCAGGGTGGGGGCTGAAAACCACTACCCTTCCGCGTCCATAGCCCGAGCAGGCCACTGCACATGAGCCGTTCCCGAATAATACCAAAGACCGGACATTGCTCCCGGGAATTAGCCTCGGGCCCCAGCCATAGGGGACCCGAATATTTCCCTGATACCCCCCGAGTCACGGGGTGGATTCCTTTGACACACAAAATAACCGACCTTTCTTTCTTCATGGCTTCAGGGGCATATCTGCACTCAATGTCTATGAGCCCAATTCCCTCAGGAAGATTTTCCGGAATCTTCTTGCTTGCAAGCAGGGCGCCTGCGCTTATGCCTATATAGCCTCCACCCTTTGAAACGAACTCCCTTATCTTATCAAAAGATTTCCCGAGGTCATGAAAAACCCTTTGTGTGTGCCCTCCTGGTATTATGATAGCCTGGTACTCGTCCAGCCTGTCCCTGAAATCCTGCTGGTCTATGAGATTGTAACCTATGCCCATATTATCCAGCGCATCGCCAACCTTAAAGTGGCTGGTCTCCGGCCCTGAATAGAGAGCTATAGTATTTTCCATGATTTAGATTCCTGGCTATTTGTTAAAAAGAAATGGGATGCGCCGAGCGGGATTCCCGTACTCCTTTGCGCGCTTTAATGCGCAAAAGGGTTCATTCGAACCCGCGTCACAGGCTTGGAAGGCTTATCCCAATCACCGCCCCTGCCTTTGCCTCCGTTCCATCTGGAACGGTATTGGCGGATGGGGCTCAGGATTTCCAAGTGACTGTCTGGATCCTGCCACTAGACTATCGGCGCATTCATTCGAAAGAGTGTGGCATTGCTATGATTATTGCCCCATATCTATTTATATTTGGCTTGCGGGCTCAGAAATCGAAGCTTATCTCCTGATGGTCAGGGCTCCTGGGCTTTCTCTCCTCTTCCTTGACTGCCTCTTCTGCGGACTCCTCTGGCTCAGGCTCCTCTTTTGGGGGCTCGGTCCTGGTCTGGGGGATGCTCCCGGAAATCTTCTTTGCCATTGCATCCAGGGCAGGCTCCTCCTGCTTCCTGACCGGGAAAACGCTCTCCAGGCCCATTCCCCTCTCAGCCTCTGTCCTGGGTATAACGTGGAAATGCACGTGCGGGACGACCTGGCCTGCCATCTGGCCGTTGCTCTGGGATATTGATATGCCCTTGGCCCCCGTGGCCTTCTGCACCCCTATGGCCACCTTCCGGATGGCCTTCATGAGCTCTGCTGCCTGCTCCTCCCCTATGGAGAGTATGTCCTGGGCGTGCTCTCTGGGTATGACCAGTGTGTGCCCCGGGTTCCTGGGGTTGATGTCCAGGAAGGCAAAGCTGTGTGAGTCCTCGTAAACCTTCTTGGATGGAATCTCGCCTGCGGCTATCCTGCAGAATATGCACTCGTCCATGCCATCACTTTGGAATCTTGGACTTAATCTTTTTAACTATTTTCCCCTTCTCTGCGTCAGAGACCCTTTTTATGGGCAGGATGCCCTCTATGCTCACGGGGTCCTCGTTGGCGAACCTTGGGATTATGTGGAAATGGATGTGCCTTATGAGCTGGCCCGCAGATGAGCCGCTGCTCTGCGCAAGGGTGACGCCGTCCGCTGTGGTCCCTTCCACAATGCCTTTGGACACCTTCCTCACGGCCTCGAACAGGGGCCCGGCCTCCTTTTTGGGGAGGTCGAATATGTCCTCGTAGTGCTTGTTGGTGACCACCACGGTGTGCCCCGGGTTCCTGGGGTTGATGTCCAGGAAGGCAGTGGCGTGTTTGTCCTGGTAGACCTTCCAGGCCTTTATCTTGCCCTTCACTATGTCGCAGAATATGCACCCTTCCTTGCTCTCCATGATGAATCCCTTTGTATTGATTATTGCCTCGCCGGGTTTAAATATCCTGCCGGGGAACCTCTAAACCATTTATATACCTGCTCCCTATCTCATTCTATCAGTGGGGCCGTGGCGTGAAGCCTTTACGGGAGCTTGCGCTTCCACAAAGGTTTCATCCAAATGGTCATGTCCCCACGATGTAACAATGCGATGGGGCCGTGGTGTAGCTTGGTCTAGCATTGCGGCTTTGGGCATCCTGTCCGGAAAGAATAAAAGCATTCGCCGGATGGAATAAAAAGAGCCGTTGACCCCGGTTCAAATGAACCCTTTAGCACAGGTAAACGCGCTAAAGCGTTCGCGGAAAGACCGCTCCCGCAAAGGCGCGGTTCCGGAGTCCGGGCGGCCCCATCAGAAAAAGCCTCGGTAGCTCAGTTGGTACCACCCGGCCCAGGCCGGAAGGCAGCAAAGAGCGATCGCCTCGTATGACCCTTTGGCAACTGTGAACGTGCCAAACCGTCAACGGAAACAACGCTTCCGCAAGGGGAGAGCGATAGGTCGAGAGTTCAAACCTCTCCCGGGGCTTAAAGAATCAGATTGAGAAGCCCGCCCACGAGAACAGCCATGCATGCCATTATTAGGGCTGACTTCGCCATGTCCCTGGCGCCGAGCTCTCTTAACAGCACCATGAAGGTGGCCACACAAGGGAAGTACATTGTAAGAACCACGCTTGCTATCACAAGCTGCTTGAAGTCCAGCCCGAGGGGAAGCAGCATGCCCACTGCCACGTCCTTTCTCAGGAACCCAACCACAAGGGCCCCTGCCGATTCGCCGGGCAGGCCCATGATTCCGGTCACTACGGGCGAGGAAAGGAAGGCTATTATGTCTATTATCCCTGATGCGTAGAGCACGTTTATTATGAGCACCCCGAGCAGGACGTAGGGGATGGCCTCCTTCAGGAAGCCCCTTATCCTCATCCAGAGCTTCTTTGCCAGAGAGCCCCAGAAGGGGAGCTGGTAGGGGGGTATCTCTATGAATATCTCAGGGCTCCCGCCCTTCATTATCCTGTTCAGCGCCAGGCCAAGAGCCAGCCAAACCAGGAAAAGCGTGGAGAAAACTATCCCAAGCCCCCAGGGCCCGTACCTGCCCAGGAGCCCCACCACCATGGCAATCTGTGCCATGCAGGGAATTGCTATTGCCATTAGAGTGGCTGCTATGAACCTCTGCCTCTTTGTCTCCAGTATCCTGGTCGAGAGGGCCCCCGGAACGTTGCACCCCAGACCAAGGAGCATGGGAACCACGGAAAGGCCGTGCATGCCCATCCTGTGCATTATGTTGTCCATTAACGTGGCCAGCCTGGGAAGGTATCCGCTGTCCTCGAGGACCCCGAGAATGATGTAGAAGGCGAATATGTAGGGAAGGACCATGGCTATGGGCACGTAGAGCCCTGTGGTGAGAAGTCCCATGGACTGCACGTAGTCAATCTGCCCTCCGATGAGCCTTCCTATGAGTATGTCCCTTATGAATCCAGGGCCCAGGGCTTCATTCAGCCCCATAGCCAATACAGAGTATGCGCTGAATATGGGGTCGAACACAAGTGATATCATGGCCTCGCCCACGAGCCTTATGAGCATAAAGGCCAGGAATATTATCCCCACTGCCATGGGTATTCCCGTGAGCGGGGTGATGCTGGCGTCCCCGAGCCTGTCCAGAAGGCTCTCCTTTCTCTTTGTTATCCTCTCTGTTTTCTTTATTATCTCCCCTATTCTTGCCCACCTTTCGCCGTCGCTCCTCTTTTCTTTATGTGCCCTGGCGTCCCTGAGCCTTGAGACCAGCTCCTTGACGCCCTCTCCTGTGACAGCCACTGTGGGCACAACAGGCACGCCGAGCATCTTCTCCAGCTTCTTTGTGTCAATATTTATGCCTTTTCTCTTTGTCCTGTCCCATAGGTTGAGGGCCACTACCACTGGAATCCCCTTCTCCAGAAGCTGGAGGGTCAGGTAAAGGTTCCTTTCCAGATTGGTGGCGTCCACCACGTTTATGACAACGTCCCCTTCTTTGAGCACCCTGACCGGCACTTTCTCTGCTTTTGATGTGGGCTCGAGTGTGTAGGTCCCTGGGACGTCTATTATCTCTGAGAGGCCTCTGTTGAGCTTTATCTTGCCCCTCTTCATCTCCACCGTGGTTCCTGGGTAGTTGGATATGGTGACGTTCACGCCCGTCAGCCTCGAGAACATGGCTGACTTGCCCACGTTCTGGTTTCCCACAAGAAGTATCCTCATTCAACTACCTCTACGAGTATCTTGTTCGCCATGCCCCTCCCAAGTGATATCCGCCTTCCGCACACCTCTATGACCACAGGCCCCCTCAGGGGCTGGGAGGCAATCTTCCTTATGACCTTGCCCGTCCTTATGTTGAGGCATGAGACCCTTTTCATGAACTCTGCGCCCCCTGCTATTGACATTATCCTCGCCCTGCTTCCCACCTTCATGTCAGCCAGAGAAATCTCCATATTAACTCCTTATTCCTTATTTCCCACAAACGCTCGTAGCTTCCTTATGGTCCTGTTGCTCAGGACGTGCTCTGCCAGGCATGCATCGTGCAGAGCGGTCTTCTCGTCAACGCCCAGGCTCGTGAAGAACCTTGCCAGGAGCTTGTGCTTCTCGTACGTCTTCCTGCCTATTGCCCTGCCCCTCTGGCTCAGTGTAACAGGACCGTATCGCTCGTATGTTATGAGCCCCCTGGCCGCGAGCTTCTTCATGGCCCCTGTGACGCTGGGCATGCTTATTCCCAGGTGGGATGCTATGTCGCTGACCTTCACTGGCCCGCTTCTCTCCAGTATGAACATGGCCTCAAGATAGTCCTCAGCGCTCTGCGAAAGCTCCATGCCATCATCCGCCTATTAAAAAGCCTGAGTATATTAGTCCCGCCTAACTTTTATAAAGCTTGCGGTGCAATAATCCACTGGTTGGTTCTGATGGTAAGAATACCTGGATTCGGAAGGCGCGCAGGCTCTGGTGCGGGAAGGGGAAGGATGGGCGGCTTTTCTGCGGGCCCCGGCGGCCAGTGCGTGTGCCCCAAATGCGGTAAAAAGGTGGCACATCAGATAGGTACTCCCTGTTACGAGCACAAATGCCCTGAGTGCGGCGCCACCATGACAAGAACCTAGATCAATGCCCATAAAGAACCTGTCAGGAACTCATTCCAGTCTCTTCTGCTTGGCCTGGATGGTAACCTCTCCGGTGTCTGCGTTCATGTTTATCATGTCCCCGTGCTTTATGAGGCTCGTGGCGTTTCCAGTCCCTATTACAGCAGGGAACCCGTTCTCTCTCGCCAGTATGGCCATGTGGCAGAGTCTCCCTCCCTGGTCAGTGACCACACCCCTTGTCCTGAGAAGCCCCTCTGCTATACCTGGCTCGGCGTGCTCAAGAACAGCGATGCTGTCCTCGGGTGCCTTGTGAGCGGGGTTCCTGTCGTCCACAAGATACGCCGAACCCGATACCATGCCCCCTGATATGGGGGTTCCCCTGACCTCGTGCCCGTTTCCGGGCTTCCTCTCCGCGAAATCCATGTCCTTCATGTGGGCTATGGCATGGCTGAATGCCCTCGGGAAGCTGATGCCCCGAACCTTCATGAGCAGGAGCAGCTGCACCAATGCCTGGCTGAACGCCACGGTCTCGGCCTCCTTGGTCTTGCTCTTCCTGTACCTTGTTATGGGGTTGTGCTTCTTGTCGTGGTATATGAATTTGGCGAGCTCCATCTGTCCCATGAAAACCGCAGCCCTGAAAAGGTCGCTGTGCTGGCTCTCGGGAAGGATGTCCAGCACCTCCTGGATCTCCCTCTCGAGCTCCTTTATTGTGACCCCTGAAAAATTCCTTTCCATTGGTCAGTTTTGGGAGATAGTATTTTTATATCCAATACAAATCTTCTTAATGAAAGAGGCCATGTTCTGGAAGCCCCTGGATGAAAACGCGGTTCAGTGCTTCCTGTGCCCACGGGAATGCAGAATCCCGGAGGGAAAGGAGGGCTTCTGCGGGGTGAGGCACAACCAGGCAGGAAGGCTCCAGAGCCTGGTGTACGGGAAGCTGTGTTCCATGAGCCTTGACCCCATAGAGAAGAAGCCCCTCTACCATTTCGCCCCGGGCTCGAGGTGCCTCTCGGTGTGTACCGTGGGCTGCAACCTTGACTGCTCGTTCTGCCAAAACTGGGAGATATCCCATCCCAGGCTCATGAGCAGGCCGTCTGAGAGGGGAAGCACGCACATTCCCGGGCAGGACGTTCCGCCAGAAGCCATAGTCCAGGCCGCTAAGAGCATGGGTGCAGAGGGCATTGCCTACACCTACACAGAGCCCACCATATTCTTCGAGTACGCTCTTGACACCATGAAACTTGCCAGGAAGGCCGGGCTCTACAATGCATGGGTCTCAAACGGCTTCACTTCACTGGAGCCTGTCATGGAGGCCTCAAAGTACCTGGATGCCATAAACATAGACATAAAGGGAAGCGACAGCTTCTACCAGCGGCTATGCAACGCCCCGAGCGAGAAGGCCGTGAAGGCAGCGGCCAGGCTGTACAGGGAGCAGGGGGTCTGGGTGGAAACCACCACCCTGGTCATACCGGGCTACAACGACGACGAGAAGACCCTCAGGGGCATTGCCCGCTGGGTAAAGGCCAGGCTCGGCCCGGAGACGCCCATGCACTTCTCCAGGTTCCACCCTGACTTCAGGCTCAAGAGCATTGGCCCCACGCCTGCCTCCACGCTTGAGAAGGCATACAGCATAGCAAGGGAAGAGGGCCTGCACTATGTCTACGTGGGCAACGTTCCGGGGCACAGCAGCCTGAGGACAGAGTGCCCAAAATGCAGCAAGGTGCTGGTGGACAGGGGCTCTATGCCCGCAAGGCTCAGAGACTCCTGCACCTGCGGACACGTTCTAGCCCTGGCTGGCAAGCAGTGGATCAGATTGAAATAGTTTCCATGCAAAATATGAAGCGATGACATGATGTCAAAAATTCTCAAGGCAGAAAAGGACGAGGAGAACTCCTGCGTCGTGGTCACCACAGAGCTGGGCCAGGACTGGGTTAGCTGCGCGGAGTGCAGTTTCGGGGAGATGGAGTGCAGCTACCTCAGGAGCAAGTGGGGCATCAACCCCTGCCTCTACAGGAGGGGAGTGAGGCTCGGGAGGGGGCTGGAGCCTGACCCCAGGGACGTTGTCCGGATTGTCCAGAACAACCTGGCCGTGTACCAGAACATGCTTGAGGACAAGGGCCCCTTCCTGAAGGCAGAGAGGGATATGCTTCAGGATTTCCTCAGTAACCAGTTCGGGGAGCTGGAGAGGGCAAAGGGAATGCTCTCGGGAAAGAGGCCTCCAAAGGGCAATGCTTAAATAGCGCTCAGACAATAGTGAGTCCATGGATGACAAGCTCAGGAAGCAGGAGGAAAAGAGGCTAAAGGAGGGCTGGATAAAGGCCACCATGATTATCGAGGTCCTTGCCGTTACTGAGGAGGCTGCGAAGTCTGCCCTTGAGAAGCATGTGGAGAAGATTAGCCAGGAGGAGAAGACCCTCGTCCTGGAGAAGAGGTTCCACGATTCAGTGGAAGTGGAGAAGCCCTTCAGGAACATAGAGAAGGCCTATTCCATTCTGGCTGACGTGGATTTCATGACCAGGGACCTGGACCAGATGGTCAAGATAGTGGTGTCCTACGCGCCCTCGAGCATCGAGATACTCGAGCCCGAGAAGCTCAAATTAGACATGGGAGAGGCCCAGGGCATTCTCAACTCCATGGCAGAGCTCATCCACAAGTTTGTCCAGTCAGGGATAGGCGGGGTAATGATTTCCAGCTAGTCTCCCATGCCAGGTCCATGTCCGGGGTCACCCTGTGCTCGGTTCCCTCATCATCGGACAGTTTAAGAAAATATTTCATGTTCACACCAGTATCCTCACGTCAGCCGCCCACACATTCTTTGAGTCCGCGAAAAGTGGGTTTATGTCAAGCTCCTGGATTTTCTTGCCTTTGCCCGTATTCTCCCAGACCATTTTCGAGACCTTCATGAGGGTGAGCTCGAGCAGCCTGGTGTTCACGGGCTCCTCGCCCCTCACGCCCTCCAGGACACTGTAGCCCTTTATCTCCCTGACCATGCTGCTGGCGTCCCTCCTCTCCAGGGGCGCGAGCCTGAAGGACACGTCCTTGAGTACCTCCACGAATATGCCCCCCAGGCCAAACATTATGACAGGCCCGAACTGGGGGTCCTGCTTGGCCCCTATTATGACCTCCTTCGCGCCCTCCGGAACCATCCTCGACAGGGTCACTCCCTCGATCATGGCCTTTGGCTTGTGCTTCTTCGCGTTCCTCAGTATCTGCCCGTAGGCCTTCCTGGCAGAATCAGCGCTCTCCACGTTCAGGATCACGGCCTTTGCATCTGTCTTGTGCACAATATCAGGGCTTGAAACCTTCATTGCCAGGGGAAAGCCCAGCTTCTTGGCTGCCCTCGCTGCGGACTCCTCGCTCTTCGCCAGCCCGGTCCTTGGCGCAGGAATCCTGTACTTGTCAAGAAGCCGCTTCGTCTCCCTGTCAGAGAGCTTTTCCATGGCTTATTTTTATCCCGCTGCGTTATATTATTTATCCGGAGGATACATGCCCAACCTCGAGGAGCACCCCCTGACCTGGGGATTGATAATAATCAACGTCCTGGTATTCATAGTAATGTTCAGCCTCCCGAATCTGGAGGCAGCCTTCGGGCTCCTGTCCTTCTCGTGGGCCACCAAGCTCGAGGTCTGGAGATGGGTGACCAGCCTGTTCGTCCACGTCTCTGCATCCCACCTGTTCTTCAACATGCTGGGCCTGTTCTTCTTTGGCAAGGTTCTGGAGAAGGAAGTGAGCAGGGAATGGTTCCTCTCCATATACTTCGTGAGCGGCTTCCTGGGAAGCTTTGTTTACATGTTCACGAGCATGGACCCGGTGGTGGGGGCCTCGGGCTGCGTGTTCGGGGTCATGGGCGCTGCCATGCTCCTGAACCCCATAAAGAGGATACACATTTACCTCTTCCCACTTCCCCTTGGTGTGGTGGCCATCGCCTTCGTGATTTTCGAGACCCTTGCCGTGTACTACCAGCCTGACCTTGTGGCAGAGACCAGCAATGTGGCCCACATCGCCCACCTCGGCGGCGTCATGACCGGGGCCATGTTCTCATTCTTCAACAACGTGAAACGCTCCCTCAAGGGCGTGCTCGTCCTTGGCATCTCCGTAGTGCTGCTCATCGTGCTTAGCCCTGTCTTTGCCCTCATCGCAGGCCTGGCCTCCATAGTGCTCGGCATCCTTGACGCCCTGGTGGGCTTCGTTCTCTACACCCTCGCGGGCCTGCTCTCCAGAATATGGGGCTAGGGGGGGGGATGAGAGGGTTGCATACATGACCGCTTTCGGTCCCAGGTACTGGATGCCCATACTCGAGGGCATGGCCAACGTGGAAGTAATAGAAATAGGAAGGCCCAGAGAGGACCGGAAACACTTTTAGCCCATTCTGATATCAGGAGGGAGTGCTGCGGAACTCCAACACTATCCGGTGCTTTCAGCACCGGCAGACACTCCAGGGCGACATGCGCCCTCGAACAGACAGCTTCACTGCCATTAACTGTTAAAGTGCCCTATGCGGAGCCCCGCAGCTACCTGATACTTCCTCCCTGCTCATTCGCCGGGAGGCTGGTGGCAAATCAGGCCCGGGTCACCATGGGTATCCCGAGCTCCTGGGAGAAGTCCTTTCTCTCCTCCTGCTTTGCCACCGGGCCGAGTATGTAGGGCGACTTCACACCGGTTATTATGGTTATCACCCGCAGCTTGCCCTTCCAGTCGTTGTTTATCCTCGCTCCCCAGATTACCTGGGCGTCGGGGTCCAGCTGCTTTGACACATACTCCCCTATCATGTTCACCTCGTCCAGCTTGAGGTCTGTTCCTCCTGTTATGTGGACGAGCGCTCCTGTTCCGCCATCGTAGTTGACCTCCAGTAGTGGGTTGGTCATGGCCTTGGTTACCGCTTCCTCGGCCCTGTTCTTGGTGTCAGACTCGCCGAATCCCACCGCAGCAACGCCGCCGCTGTGCATGATGGTCTTTACATCGGCATAGTCCAGGTTCACGAGGCTTGGCACGGCAATGGTCTCTGTGACGCCCTTTATTATGGTTGATATTAGGTTGTCAGCCACTCCGAATGCCTGGTCCAGGGGAAGGTCGCCCGCCACCTTGAGAAGCCTGTCGTTCTCAATCACGATGACAGTGTCGCAAACCTGCCTGAGCTGGTAAAGGCCGTCCTCTGCCTTGCTTATCCTCGCGCCCTCTATCTTGAAGGGCATGGTGCAGCACCCGATAACGATGCAGCCAAGCTCCTTGGCAATCCTCGCTATCTCAGGGGCCGCTCCTGTCCCTGTTCCTCCGCCAAGCCCTGTCACCAGGTATATCATGTCCGTGTCAGAGAGGGCCTTCTTAATGTCTTTCTCAGACTCCTCTGCCGCCCTCTTTCCCACGTCCGGGTATCCGCCTGCTCCCAGGCCCCTGGTGAGCTCCTTCCCTATGAGCATCTTGCTGTGGGCCTTGGATATTGACAGGTGCTTGACGTCTGTGTTCACCGCCAGTGTGGAGGCTCCCTTGATTCCCATCTCAGTGAGCCTGCTTATGCAGTTGTTTCCTCCGCCTCCTGCTCCTATGATGGTTATCTTTGCCTCCTTCACGCTGAGCCCGAACTCGTCCTCCAGGCTCTTTGTCTGCTCCTCTCCAGTGAAGTTCGCGTACACCGGGGCATCGCTCTGCGCCTGCTGGGGCTGCTGTGCTGGCTGCCCGTATCCCTGGCCCTGCTGAGCCGGGGGCGTGAACTGCGCCAGTCCCTGGGCAGGCGTGTGCTGCGGCTCCTGCGCCGGCGGTGGCTGCGCCTCGTGTGCCGGTTCCTGTGGTTGCTGCTGGAAAGGGTCTCCTCTTTCAGGCTCCGGTGTGGGCATCTGGTATGGCATGCCCTGTGGAGGGCCCTGCGGCTCAGGCTCCTGTGCCTGCTGCGAACCCTGATACTCAGGGCTCTCAGCCTCCTTCTTTTCCCTGAAAGACCTTTCAAAAACTTCTTGCACCAATGACTCCATTTCTCTCCCTCCTGTTTTTAATCGCTTCCCTAAACGTTTTATCCAAACCTATGTTTTGGAAAGGCAGTTTTCGGGAACCGAAATCATTTTTAAATACCTTTTCCTAGTTTCATCAACATTCTTCAGAATAAGACAGAATCCCCAAATTCACCTGGCAGAAACTCAATTCCCCAATTGAGTTGTGCGCCACTGCTTCTGATTCCCCCGAATCAGAGTTAACTGATACACTTGGTTCCCCAACCAAGCGATATTATATTCAATTCCTGATTTATAAAAGAATACGTAGCCGCTCAGTAGGTTTCCTCGATTCTCCCGCCCAGCCTCTTTGCCCGCTTCCCGGCAGCGTACGCATCGTGTTCAGAGTAAAGCCAGCGGTGAAATTCCTTCACTGTCCGGATGCCCTTCCTGGCCTTCCTTAAGCCATCAAGGCTCTTTCTCTCCCTGGTCCGCTTGAGCTCCAGCAGCTCTTTGTCCATTCCGGTATCAGGAGCCTCCTCAAAACCCAGCACTATGCCCGGGGAGGGCTTCAGGCCGAACACCCACTCAAATGCCTCCCTTGTCCGCTCCATGTGGAATTCCGAGGTCATGACCAGCATGCTCTCCAAGCCCAGGGGCTCAGCATGCAGGACACGGCAGAACCAGGCATTGCCAATGGTGTCTTTTGAGGCCTCCTCCGTTAGAATCCTCTCCGGCCTGATGCCCTTTCTGATGAGATACTCCGCTCCCGCACTGGACTCTGGGATGGGGAACCCCATGCTGTCAAGAACAGGGGGCTTGTTTGGCGTGACCCCGCTCAGGCAAATGAGGATTTCCCCTCCCTTCTGGACCTCCAGAGCATGGTCGAACCTCGCCATTGCCCATGGGCTGAGCTTGCCCCTGCTGTCAATCCCTCCCCCTGGAATGGCTATGGCCTGCCATTGCATGATATATAATTCCCCTAAGCGAAGAAATATGCATGCCCTCAATCCCCGAGTGCACGGTCGAGCAGATGCGCCAGGTTGATGAACTTATGGAGGGGGAGTTCTCTGTCTCCCCGCTCCAGCTCATGGAGCTTGCCGGCTTTGTCACGGCAAGGGCTGCAATGGACCTTTTCAGGCCGTCCCGGGTACTGGTCCTGGCGGGCAAGGGCAACAACGGCGGGGACGGTATGGCTGCGGCCAGGCACCTCCACTGCATGGGGGTTCGGGTGCAGGTAAGGCTGGCGGGAGACGTGCACAGGGAGCTCCCTGCCCTCCAGCTGGAGGCCTTGAACAAGCTTAAAATCCAAGTGGAGGACAAGCCCCTATTCCAGCCCGACTTAATTATAGACGCCCTGCTGGGGTACGGCGCCGAGGGCGAGCCCGGGGGAGGCGCGGCCCTGCTCATCCATGACGCCAGGAGGCTGTGCGTGCCTGTCCTCTCCGTTGACGTGCCTTCCGGGCTGGACGTGTCCGCGGGGAAATGGTTCGAGCCATGCTTCCGGGAAGCCACGGTGCTTACCCTGGGGCTCCCCAAGAAAGGCATGAAAAAAGACAGTGGGATAAAGCGCCTTCTTGTGGGAGACATAGGAATCCCGCCTGAGTGCTACCAGCGCATCGGCATCAATGCCCATCACATGTTCAGAAAAGGGTGCTATGAAGAAATAAAGGGCTGAGCGTGAAATGCCGTTAAGGCCTTCAGCAGCAAAGCGCGAATAGCCATGCAGGCATGAAGAGCACATCTGATTCCAGCTTTAAAGTCTTCTCGGTTATCATGATACTGAGCTCAATCCCTTGTTTCCTCATGAAGCTTATGAGTGCTGATTTGTCGTGACTCCCTGAAGCATCGTGTTTGACCTCTATTGGTAGCACATATTTGCCGTAATTGATTATTATATCGATTTCCCCCTCCTTGGTCTCTGTGTAACCAACATCTACTTTATCGTGATCAGAAAGGAAGAACTGAAGCCTCTGGGCATGGTTGAATATACAGGTCTCCAGCACCTTTCCCATCTCAGTCCGATTGTTGAGAAGGGTCTCGTTCAGTGAGCTCACGATGGCGTTTCTCAGTCCGATGTCATTGATATGTATCTTGTAGTCCTTTCTCATACTCTTCATTCCGCTCACTGAGAAGAACCTCGAAAGCGAAATAAGATATGCCTTCTCCAGGTAACCGATGTACTCTGTGACAGTCACCTTGTCTATGCCCAGGTTCTGGGACAGGCTTGAATAGTTCATGTTCTTTGACGTGACATCAGACAGCAGGTACAGAATCTTCTCTATATACTGGGTGTTCCTTATCTTATATCTCTTTACGAGGTCGAGTATTGTCATTTCCATTTTATCCTTCAGCATCCTGGACGCCTGGGAATACGTGGAGATTCTCAGCAATCCTGGATAGCCCCCACGAATGAGATACTCGCTGAATCTTATCTTTAACTCTTCCTCTATCAGAGATGTCCTGGTCATGTTTTCCATGATGTCTTTGTACAGTTGCTTGGCATCCCCTGACTCGATGGACCTTCTCATACTGTTCCTCAGGTCAATGCTTATGTTCAATATCTCTGGTCTGTGATTCCTCATATAGAAGCAGGCGAAATCAGAGAATTTCATTGTAGATATCACTCTTTTGCTCATTCTTCCTTGCAGGGGATTACTGGCTTCATATATCTCGGTGCTTGAGGAGCCTGAAACAAAAAACTTTATTCTGTATTTCTTGTCATAGAGCGACTTCATGGCATGGGACCAGCCCTTCATATGCTGTATCTCGTCGAGGAAGATGTATACAGTATCTGACATCTTCGCCAGCGGCTCTTTCAATACGTATCTTGTGTAGACTTCTATGCAGTCATTGATGATATCGTCTGTTACGTTTTTCAGTGACGTGTCATCAAGCTCTACGTATAATATCCTCTTAGGCTCCACGCCCCTGCCTATGATCTCGTCAATTAACTGGAACATTATTGATGTCTTTCCGACCTGCCTCGGCCCGGTAATTAGTGTTATGTGTTTGCTGCCAATCTCACCTCTCAGTGCAAAGAAATCCCTTCTCCTGTAAGGCTCTATCATCTCTTCAGGAACCTTCCCGCTTGTCCAGTGTCTGTTGAACGTGACGCTTAGGAGGCTCAACAGTTTCTGCTCATCCAGCTTTGGCTTCGCTATTGAAGGGCCCTTTTCTTTGGTCATGTAGTATATCATGATTTACTTATTTAAATAATTAGGTATATCATGATTTACTTTTTTAGGTTATATGAGTAAATTATACTATACCTGGCATGTCCTTTTGCTGCAGAAACAATCTTGGTTATGAGAACATGAATATAATTGACTCTCCTGGATAGCTTTTCACAGGTGAGAAACAGGTACAGTGCTAGCCTATTTCTTTGTGCAGAAAACCATTGTGTCCAGCTTGGTCATCTCGTCTATGGAGTAGCCTATGCCCTCTCTGCCCATACCTGAGTCCTTGTTCCCTCCGAAGGGGAATATACCCACCCCGTGCGCTGGGTGGCCGTTTATGGTGACAGAGCCGTCCTCGAGCTCCCTGGCTATGCTTATGGCCTTGTCCACATCCTGGGTGAAAACGCTGGCGTCCAGCCCGTACTGGGATTTGTTGGATAGCTCCACTGCCTCCCTGCTGCTCTTCACCCTCATGACCGTGACAACGGGGCCGAATGTCTCCTCCCAGGCAATCCTCATCTTTGGCGTTACCCTGTCCAGGACAGTTGGCGCATAGTAGAGCCCCTTGACCTTCCTTCCGCCGAGAAGGACCTTTGCTCCCTTCTCCCTGGCGTCTTCCACCAGGGCCTCCACCTTTTCCAGGGCGCCCTTGTTTATTAGCGGGCCTATGGTGGTCTTTGGGCTCGAGGTGGGCCCGGTCTTCCAGTTCTTTGCCCCCTTCACAATGAGTCTCAAGAATTTGTCAGCCGCCTTCTGCTCAACCAGTATCCTGGATATGGCGTCGCACCGCTGGCCAGAGAACTTGAGGGCCCCTGAGAGGCACTCCTTTGCAGCCAGCTCCACGTCAGCATCAGCCAAAACTATGGCCGCTCCCTTGCCCCCCAGCTCGAGGTGCATCCTCTTCATGCCTGCCTTCTCCGCAATCCTCTTTCCTGCAGAAGAGCTGCCTGTGAATGAAACCATGTTGACCTTTGGGTGGGACACCAGGAAATCCCCTATCTCTGAGCCAGAGCCCGTCAGCACGTTGAGCGCCCCCCTGGGTACTCCTGCCATCTCAGCCAGCCTTGCGAACATGAGCATGCATATGGGGTCGTCAGAGGCTGCCTTGTGCACGACAGTGTTGCCCGCTGCCAGGGCAGGGGCTATCTTGGCCACGCTAATGAAGAGCGGGTAGTTGAACGGTGAGATGGAGAGTATCACTCCCTTGGGCTTTCTGGAAACCAGGGCGAACCTGCTTCCCTTGCCCACGAGCTCGCCCGGGATGTACTCGTTCCTGAACCTTCCGATTTCCTCGCACGCCAGGTGCAGTCTCTCTGCGGCTGCCTTGACCTCTCCCTCGCAGTACTTCACGGGCTTGCCTGCCTCCCTGGAAATCATGTCCACGAGGTCCTTGCGGTGCTCCTTTACCAGGCAGGACAGCCGCTCCAGCATTTCCACCCTCTTGTCAGCGCTCATGCCGGACATTAGGGGCCTGGCCTTCCAGGCAGCCTGCACCGCAGCCTCGGCATCCTTCTTGAGGCAGTATGGTACTTTGCCCACGGACTTGCCGCTGGCCGGGTCATGCACCTCTATGGTGCCCTTACCAGTGGCCTCTACCCACTTCCCGCTGATGTAGTTCCTGTAAGAAGGGGGGCTTCCCGAGTTCCTTATGGGCTTCCAGGGACTCGCCATGTTATCAATTATATACTTGCCAGAGCCGCAATATAAGTGTTGAGCCGGGCCGGGAGCCATTTAAATACCCCTGATTCAAAAGTAAGGTTGCAGGGGACCTCCAGCCACGGGGTTAGGCCTACCGTACCTTCTGGTGACAAACGGTCTATATGCCCCCTCCCGGAAGGGAGCAGGCAGGACATATGGTCGGCTGTAGCCCATGGATGGTTCTGCGAAGGATGCGCGGGCCCTTCCTTCCAACTGCGAAGCCCTGTCCCCCAGGGTTGTTGGTGCGGTGAACCGAGTCAGGCGGGGAACCGAGCAGCTCTAAGCGCCCGCTCTGAAAGGAGCCGGCAGGAGTCGCTGCATTGATGATGCTTGGGGGGTCAACGGGGTGGAGGCGGAAGGCAGTTCAGTTTGCGCCCCTGAGCGGGGTCTACCATGGGCACGTCCCCTGTATATTTTCCTTAAGTCCTTTCAATGACATATGATAATCATGAACAAGTATCCTGTTTATGATGAGGACTGCACCACGCTTCCCTGCTGCGCCAAGAAGCATGCTTACCAGGACCGGGAGGGGGATGCATATAAGGTGGCCCCTTCCTGCGACCCCTTCACAGAGTGCGCATGGAAAATAAAAGATGACGAGTGATAGCTACTTCCTGACCCTCACCATTTTCCCCTCGTTGGTCCTTTGTATCTCCTCTGGCGAGACCCTCACAAGTGAGTTCTCAGAGCCCCCTGATGTCCACACCAGCTCCTTGTCCATGACCATGGGGTCAATGAGGAAGGTGGCCTGGTATCCGAACGAAGGGAGCCCGCCGCATGGGTATCCGGTCTTTTCGAGGATTTCCTCAGGGCCGGCGGCACGCGGTCTCTCCCCAAGGCCGAGTGCTATGGCCACCCTCTTTGTGCTGGCCCTGTCCTCCCCCTTCACTATAGCCACGATTGCCCTGTCCTGGCTGTCCAGCATGCATATGTTCTTGATGAAGTCCTGCGGGTCTGCCCCCGCCGCCCGTGCTGCCTCCTCAACTGAGTGGCAGGATTCCTGGAAACGGAAATATTTTGCCTGGATTCCCTTCTCCTTCATGAACGCCCTGAGCCTGTCCTCTGAACTGCTCATGACAAGGAATTGGTGGGGAAGGAAATAAAAGATGGCTTTGCGAATCTCAAGCATGAGCGGACATCGGAAATACCAGATTCATCTTGGAGCAGGCTCTGAGGGCAGGGCAAAGCAGATAACAGACTACCTCCTTGAGGACCCGGGACCCTCGAGCATACTCGGCATGGGGTATTCCCCCAGCACTGGAATAATGGAAATCAGAATGCTCGGGAAGCTTGGCGAATCCATGACAGGGAAGCGGCTCATGGAGAAATACAGGTGCAGGTTGGTCATGGAAAGAAATGATGAGAAAAGTCGTTTCTGAATCATGATTCTGTTGAGAATCTTCCATCATCCCTTATGCATTTCCCCTTGTCGAGCGCTCTTTCCAACCAGCCCCTCCTTATGCCCTCTATCGGGCTGAACTCAGGCACGAAGGGCTTGATGTCAAGGAGCGGGGTGTTGTCAAGGGCATCGATCCCCTCCACCTCCAGAACGCTTCCCTTTACTGATATCAGGCGCACAACGGATATGCCTATGGGATTCGGCCTTGACGGGGAGCGCGTAGCGAACACCCCCCTCTCCTCGCTGTCCATGAAGGGCCTCACAACCAGTGGGCGTCCCCGGGCCAGGTGGGTATGGTAGACAATCGTAATGTGCGAGAATCCCTCCAGGTCTTTCAGCCCATCCTTGTATTCAGGGAGGAGCTCGATTCTTCCCCTGGCATTTTCAGAAAAAACTGGCTGGATAGGGGTTCCCTTGGGACTCCTGAAGGGGCTCCTTATGACCCCTATGGGACTGAATCTGACGATTTCCATTCCATTCACCTAGACCAGCTTCCTGGCCACGCTTATCAGGGCAGGCCTCTTCATGAGGAGCTTTGCGAGCATGGAGAACCCCTTTGCCTTTGAGAAGTCCACCAGGCTCTCGCCATCGAGGTTCTCTGCCAGCCAGTTCAGGTCATCATCATTCAGGCACTCCACCGCCATCCTGAGCTTAAGCACCTTGTTCAGCATGTTGCCCCTCTCCTTCCACCACCTTTCGTTGTATATGGATAGGAATGCCTCTGAGAAGTCCCCGGCTTCCCTGGCCTCTGCCGCAAGCTCGCCTGCCAGCCTTCCACCCACCCAGGCTTCTGCCATCCCGCCTCCGTGGATGGGGTTGACCTGATGGGCCGCGTCACCCACTATAATCATGTTGTCTCTGACCATGTTCTCCATGAGACCTCCCACAGGAACCCCTCCTGAGTTGGCCTCCAGAACAGAGCCCTTCCTCAGGCCAGGCCTGCTCTCTATGAAATCCCTGAGGTACTCCAGCGCTGGCTTCTTTGCAAATGGCCTCCTCACCCCTATGCCCACGTTTGCCACGCCCTTTCCCTTGGGGAATATCCAGACATAGCCTCCCGGGGCCACCTCGTTGCCGAAGTAAAGCTCTATCCTGTCAGGGTCTATATCAATTCCGGCCATCTCGAACTGCGCCCCGCTGGCTATGTCAGAGAGCTTGAGCGTTGTATCCACGCCCGCCATCCTGGCCACCGTGGACTCCACCCCGTCAGCCGCTATTATGAGGGGGGCCTTTACCTTCCATTTCCTGCCCGAGGTCTCGAGCTCCGCGCCTGAGATTATTCCGTCCTCCTCCAGGAGACCTGTTACCTCGGTCCTGGCCATGACCCTGGCCCCCGCCCGCACGGCGAGCTCGGCCAGGTACTTGTCGAATATCTTCCTCTCTATGACCCAGCCCTCAGGGCCCTCCCTGTAGTCCACCCTCACGAGCTTTCCACTGGGGGCGTAGCATGTGGCCCCCTTTATGGTCTGCCTCACCCATTCCGGCCGGGGCTCAATGCCCATCCTCCCTGCAGAGCTCTTTGATAGGCCCTCGCCGCACCTCTTGGGCGAGCCTATCTCCTGCCTTTTCTCAACCATGAGCACTCTCAGGCCCTTCTCTGCAGCGGCCTTTGCCGCCCCTGAGCCCCCCGGGCCCGCGCCAACAACAATCACGTCATATGTCTCCATTCTAACCCTTCCCCAGGCTGAGCGCGTTCACAGGGCAGAAGCTCACGCATATGCCGCAGCCCACGCATTTCTCCCTGTCGCACTCTATCCCGTGCTCTGTGAGCCTGAGCGCGGAATGCGGGCACACAGCCACGCAGCCGGAGCATCTCAGGCAAAGCCGCTGGTCAGCCTTCACAGTCATATGAAAAAACCCCCGATAATAGGTTTTTTTGCCTTCAATCCTTTAAATGCATATCCAGAACAGGGGCTGGAAGGCGAAAACAAAAGAAAAAGAGGGTGAACGGCATCATTGTCTGCCCGTTTCCAGCCGTTGCTGCTATCCATCTATCCGGGACTGATTCATGCTACAGGGTTTCGTCCCATGGTGTAAATAGCCTTCAGAGCCACAACAAGAGCTGCAGGGGCAACGAATGCCGCCAGGTAAAGCACCATGCTTGCTAGGTAGGAACCAATCAACGGTATGGTCGAGAGGTTCGCAGCTCCCACAGCAATCAATGCGATTGCTGCGATAAGGAAGTCAGTGACTTCCTTGGCGCTGATGTTAAGGAAACCAACTACCAGGCCCAGTACCACGAGCACGATGCCCACGTATCCCTGCATTGTTGCATCGAGCGCGCCTGCTCCGAGGCCTGATATTATGGCTATCAGTACACCTAAGATGAATGCCCAACTTCCTAAGGAGTTGTTCATTTCCATCTAGCCACCGATATATAATTGGGCATGCCTGTTTATAAGTATTGTTCGACATATGGCGTATTTTCGGGGCAAAAGCCTACAAATATACCTCAATCGCCGCACCCAGCAGAATCAGGCACACTGCAAGCACTAACACCTTGAGGGCGTCAAATGCTATGATTTTCAGGACCTTCCTGTTCTGCTTCCTGAGCATGGCCGCTGAGAGGATTCCTCCCGCCAGGCCCGCTGCCACGTACCCGCCAATCTCGGGTATGCCGTGGGGAAGGAAGAACAGCCCCCACCAGGGAACCTCCAGAACGTGCCTTGAGAGCATCCTTATGTAAACCCCTAGTATGGAGGCATTCCAGGCTATTATGAACACAGCCCCTGCCCCGAAGAATAGGGAGAACAGGAAGGAGAACACCATGACCTGGAGGTTGTTGATTAGTATCATCATGAAGCTCAGGTAGCTCCCCTGTGTCAGCGCTCCTGACACTCCGTGGATGGAGTTGATTTTCGCGGTCTGGACCTGGAAGAAGTCCGAGGGCATGGCGAATGCCCACACAGCGAAGGCCACGCTCAGGCCTGCGAAAAAGAACAGCGACATCATTATGTAGTTGCCGTGCTTGTCCCAGAACGTGCCCCTGTGGTACTTGAGTATGGCCAGCTCCTCGAGCTCCTCATCCCTCTTTATGAACATGGTCATGTAGTAGGCAGATGGGATTATGATGAAGAGAACAGAGAATATGCCCGAGAGGTTGAACCACACCCCTCCAAGGGCTACCCTGTACGCTATCTGGGCGCTTATGAGTATGGCCACGCTGGCCAGCACCACAGCCCACACGAACATGAGCCAGGGCTTCTTCTCGACCTCCTCGTAGGAGAGAATAGACTCGAACACTCATCTACCACCCTTCAAACGCAACGCCTATGTTATATAGTATGCCCCAGCACGGATAAATAGGTTTCCGGCCTCTCCAGGCCTTCCCAAGGTTGGTTTATTTAAGCGTGTTTTCACATAAACTATTAGAAAGGCACTGCACGGCTTCTGTGCGGACTGCACATCAAACAGGCAAGGCGGAGCGAAATGGCGCGGCTCGAGAAGATAGTGGTACAGGGGTTCAAGTCCTTCAAGAGGAAGTCATCGATTCCCTTTCCCACCGGTTTCTCTGTGATAACAGGCCCCAACGGCGCCGGAAAGTCCAACGTGGGAGACGCCATCGCCTTTGTCCTGGGCAAGTCCTCCAGCAAGTCCCTGAGGGCCAAGAAGGCCAAGGACCTGGTTTTCCACGGAAGCCAGAAGAAGGGCGGGGCAGACCACGCCAAGGTTGCCCTTTACTTTGACAACTCAGAGAAGACCCTTCCTGTTGACGAGACCATGGTGTCCATAAGCAGGAGAATCAACAAGAAGGGGGTCTCCACCTACCGGATGAACGGAAGGGTGGTAACCAGGCAGCAGATAGTTGACATGTTCTCGCTGGCCGGGGTGTCAGCTGACGGCCACAACATAATCCAGCAGGGAGACGTCACCAAGATAGTGGAGATGGACCCTGAGCAGAGGAGGCAGATAATAGACGAGATATCGGGAATCTCGGAGTTCGATGAGAAGAAGCACAAAGCCGAGAAGGAGCTCGCCAGGATAGAGGAGCGGGTGAGGGAAGCCGAGATACTCATAAACGAGAAGGCCTCCATCATGGAGAAGGTCAAGGCAGAGAGGGATGCTGCCATGAGGTACAGGGAGCTTGAGTCCGAGCTCAACCGGGTGCGCTCCGCAATAATATGGAAGGACTACTCCGGCGCCATGAAGAGCATGGAGACCATTGACCAGGAGCTCGGGGAGAAGGAGGCTGAGCTCGGGAAGCTCGAGGCAAAGATTAAGGAGTATGATGATGTGCTGGCCGAGAAGGAGGGCAAGCTCGAGGAGCTCACCAAGAGCGTGCTCAAGGCCTCCAGCCAGATAGACGTTACCAGGAAGATAGAGAAGCTCAGGGGAGAGATTGAGAGGAAGCGCGACAGGGTTGACTCCAACCTCAGGGAGATAGAGCGCCTGGAAAGCATAATGGAGAAGATATCCAGCATCTCCTCAGGCAGCAACCCGGCCCTGGACGCTGTCAAGAGCATGCCTGGGGTTCAGGGCTCGCTCTCAGAGCTCATAATGGTACCCCCGCAATACAAGACCGCTGTGGAGGTGTCAGCCGGGGCTCACCTCAGGGACATTGTGGTTGACTCCACCAACAACGCCGTGAAGGCGGTCAAGTACCTCAAGACAAACAAGCTGGGCCGAGCCCGTTTCCTGCCCATGGACAAGATACGCGGATTCCCCACAAAGCCCCTTCCCACGGGCGCAGTGGGATGGCTCTCAGAGCTCATCCAGCATGACCCCATGTATGACAGCATAATCAGTTACGTGTTCTCCACCACCGCGGCCGTGAATGACATAGACCGGGCCAAAGCCATAGCAAAGAACAACAGGATAAGGATGGTAACCCTGGACGGAGACCTCATGGAGGCCTCCGGCGCCATCACCGGGGGGTATTTCAGGAAGAAGAGCAAGGCAGACCCTGAGGTGGGCAGGTACCAGGAGGAGAAGAAGCGGATGAAGGCCGAGAATGACAGCCTCCAGGCCGAGCTCAAGAGCATGAACATGGACCTGGAGATTCTGGCTGAGAAGGAGAAGAGGACCAAGACCACTGACCTGGAGAGGGAGAGGGTAAAGCTCGACGAGGCCCTCAAGGAGACCAGGGAGAAGAGGAAGGAGGCGTACGAGAAGAGGCTCATACTCCAGCAGGAAGTGGGAAAGGCCAACATAAACAAGGCCAGGCTCGAGGCCAGGTTCGAGAACCTCAAGGTCCAGTGGGAAGAGAAGGCCAGGAACGAGGACCCTGAAAAAGAGCCCGGCGACCAGGAATCCGGAAAGGCAAGGGAGAGCAGGACCGAGGAATCCGGGAAGAAGGAAAAGCCCGGAAGGGAAAGGGTCCCCAAGGAGCTTGAGGAGCACGTAAAGCTCGGCATGCCCAGGCTCAAGGACATAGAGAAGCAGACCATAATCGAGATGCAGAACCTGGGGCCAATAAACCTCAAATCAGTTGATGATTTCGAGTCCATGAGGACAGAGTTCGAGGACTTCAGGGAGAAGGTTGACAAGATAATAGAGGAGAAGGAGAAGATAATCCAGACAGTCTCCAAGATAGAGGAGAAGAGACTCGAGGCGTTCAACAAGTGCCTGGGTGACGTGGCCAGGCACTTCAAGAAGGTGTACAGCGAGCTCGTTGGCGGGGAGGCCGAGCTCGTGCTCGACGACCCCAGCGATCTGGAGTCAGGCCTCATGATAAAGGCCCAGCCCCCTGGAAAGAAGCTCCTGAACATAGACAGCATGTCAGGAGGGGAGAAAACCCTCACGGCTTTCACGTTCCTGTTCGCCATACAGAGGCACAGGCCAAGCCCCTTCTACATCCTGGATGAAGCCGACGCCGCCCTTGACAAGAGCAACACCAAGAAGGTCTCTGAGCTCATAAAGAAGCAGGCCCAGATGGCCCAGTTCATTGTCATCTCCCACAACGACGCCCTTGTGAGCGAGGCAGACCAGGTGTACGGGGTGTCCATGGAGGACGGCGAGTCCAAGATAATGGGCATTGAACTCCCCAAGAACAAACAGAAGAACAACTGATTTTATTCCTTTTCCTGCAAGATTCTCTCATGGCCAGCAGATTCATCTACACCAGGAAATGCATGGGCCCCCTCATGAGGGACCTTGCCGGAATAGGCGAGCTTGGCGGAATCCAGAGTGGCATACAGGCCGAGCTCAGGAACCACATCTATGTCATGGTAAAGGAGGTGACTGATAGCGACCCGCATGCAAGGGGCGCCAGCTCAATGGTTCATTTCCAGGACTTCCATGCCAACCGTGACAGCCATGATACGGACATGTTCTGCCTTGATGGCTGGAGGCTCTACAGGGATATTATTGGTGCAGCAAGCCCTTCAGCAGTATGGAACAGCACACACCAGAGCTATGTCAGGGACCCTCTCAGTGGAACGGGCTGAGTCACTTCCTCTTTAGCTCTTTGAGTTTGACCTCGAGCTCGGTGAGCTCTGACTCGTACCTTTGGGTAAGGTGCCTGTATGACTCCTCGTCAAGCTTCTTCTTGAGGTACTTGTTCTTGAGTTCCTTCTGGATTTCCCTGATTTCCTCTATCCTCTTCTCCATGGTTGTGGCAAGATGGGAGCCCACCTTCTTGATGCCCGCGAAAACCATGAGAAAGGCCATTGAAAGTCCCAGATAGAGGACTATGTACCCCACTGCGGCGAGCATTCCTGCGTAGGCCCCTGAAACCCTTGTGAAGAAGAAAGCGAGGGCAAAGGTCACGCCCGATATTATGAAGCATGCCGCCCAGATGACCTGGAGCTTTTGCTCGCTGTCCATGACATAGATATTCTCCCGGAGTTTTAAATAGTGCCCTGAGGGGACGAGCTTAAATCCATGCGCATCCAGAATATAGCTTCATGTTCGCAAGGTATTCACCGTTTGGTCCTGATATGGATGTCTACCTCACATGGGAGGAGATTTCCAGGCATATACCCGAGCTTCTGGAATGACAAAGGGATTGTTTCAGGGCCTATCCGCTCACAGTGCCTGTCAGTGTCCCGGTTTCGGTGTGGTTGAGACCCCCGCCCGCGTTGTAGAAAATCTCCACGTTGACTGAGTATGTTGTTCCTGCTGTCTTGCTTCCCAGGTTGAGCCCGCTCGCTGATGCAGGGTACTGGTACTCCTCGCCCGGGGCCATGCTGAACGAGGTCTCGTTGGTGTCAGTGGCCGTTCCCATTGAAGCGGTCACGCTGTACACTGTTATGGGGTCAGCCAGCCTGTTGTTGAGTATTATGCTAAGGTCCCCGCTGCTCGTGAGGTCCCAGTCAGTGGGCGTTCCCAGGGTGGTGAACCCGGTGGGTATCCTTCCGGTGTACGTGGCTGGATTGAATATCCCCAGAGAATATAGCGCAGCAGCCACGATGATGACTATGAGTATGGCCCAGCCGTACGTCATCAGGTACTCCATCGCAGACTGCGCTTTTTTCCTTGTCATTGTTTAATAATTGTCCATTCCCTTTAATATTGTTTTCATGCTCAGGAGGGTATGAGCGAGCCGAACATTATCTGTATGAGCAGGCCTGAGAGGAAGAAAGCAGCCAGTGCCGCCCCCATCATGATGGGGATGTACTTGATGCCTGCCTTCTCCTTGCCAGAGTCAATTATGCCTATTATCATGCCCCCGAACACAGTTGTTATGATTATTGCTGCCAGAGAGAACATGAACAGGAAGCCCGGGTCCACGGATATCTCACCGAACCTCATCATGGGTATCCTGCTCTGGAACTCTGAGGGTACCTCTGCCACCATGCCCAGTTCGCCAATGGTGGTCACCAGGTAAGAGGAGAGAGCGTACAGCACAGGGGCGCCGGCGCACCCCGCGAATCCTATGAATATGCCGTACATGAGTATGTTGGCCTTGACCTCCTTCTTGATGGCCTGCCTTCTCCTTATGTCCAGGGCGGTCTCCTCGAAGAGGGCCACGAGCTGGCCCCCTGATTTGATGCCCTTTATGACCAGGGATATGGTCCTGTCCAGGGTGTCGGATTTTATGGTCTTGGGGACCTCGGTGAGGCTCTCCTGCAGGCTCCTCCCGGTCATCATCTCCTTTCCTGCCCTCTTGATGGAGTCTGAGAGCGGGCCGAACTCCTTCCTGGCAGAGAGAATCATGGCCCTGCTGGGAATGAACCCTGACTTTATGTTGGCTGCCATGAGCTGGAGTGCGTCAGGGAGTATGTTCTCCACGAATTTGCTCCTCTTCTCCACCGCCAGTATGAGGAATCCGTGGAGGAGAGCGAACATTGCACCGAAGCCTCCAGCAAAGGCCAGAAGAATGGAGCCAGGGAACACGGCAGCTGCCAGCGCCCCTGCGCCCAGCCCGATGACCATGGCCCTGAGGAAGAACCGCGCAGGGGTCTTCCTGCTCCCTGAGTACATGAGAAGGCTCTCGACCCTCCTTGAGTATGGCCTTGGCAGGAGCCGGTCTATCATGTATAATATATTCTCCCTTCCGGAATAATAAGCTTGCCTCCTTCCGGGGGTTAGTGCCCCTTTTTATATTTTCCTGGACAAATATTCTACAGATACGTGCTGGCTTGCATTAATTATGGCAAGCCATGCCCGTAACAGTCTATAAGGTGATGTTTATGCAGTGCCCAAAGTGCAGCGGAGGTACATTCCTTTCTGACGAGGAGCTGGTCAAGGTAATGGAAGGGCCTGAGCCCCACAGGATTCTCATAAAGGCCATGCACACATGCATGTCCTGCCAGGAGAGGTTCTCCAGGCTGGTGTGGGACGAGCTCGGCCCGCACAGGAGGCACGCTCCCCAGGGCCAGGCGCCCTACCAGCAGCCCCAGCAGCCATCGCAGCCTAACCCCTACCAGCAGTACCAGCAGCCCCAGCAGCAGCAGAGGCAGGAAGAGCCTGTGGTGGACGGGCTCAAGTTCTTCTAGGGCCTTTCTTTACGGACGCTTTTGCATGTCCCAATATCGTGCCTCGCCAATATCAGAGTGGCGCGAGACACCTCGCATCACTTTGCATTGGTGAGATGCGAAACCCTCGGGAAAGGAACATGCACGACTGGCAAACCATTTCAGGATGCCTGGTTCTAAGTCTATACATTGCAGTGTATAAACTTGAGCATCATAACCGAAAGATTTATAAATGGTAAGATACATAGTCCTCATTATGTCAGAATCCTTCCTCCAGAGGTATGAGAAGGCAGTCAGGGTGGAAGAGGTCTACGAGCTGGTCAAGGAGGCTGTCAGGGAGAGCCTCTCAAGGGAGAGGGCAGGGCTCATGCTCGGCCTCTCTGACCTGGGCATATCCGCCCAGGGCTTCATGGGCGGCTACCACCAGATGGGCTCCAACGCCATTATCCTGAACAGCTCTGTGCTGAAGAGGATATCGAACGCCAGCCCGGAGAGCCTCAAGCCCTATGCCTTTTCTGTCCTGCTGCACGAGTACCTGCACGCCCTGGGGGTGCTTGATGAGGCCAGGACCAGGCTCCTCACCTACAAGATTTGCACTGACCATTTCGGGGATGAGCATGATGTCACCAGGATGTCCAGGGAATTTGGTAAGGTGGCCGCGAAGCTGGTCACCAGGCTCGGGCCTGAGGAGCCGGGCAACTATGACGTGACATTTGTGGATGGATTCGACAGCCAGGAGACCGGGTACATAGGCTAGCTGACTGAACCGCGTCCGGCATCATGGCAGAAGGAGAAGCTCATGAGACGTGACCCCCTCGAGATAATGGAGGCCATACTGAGGATGCTCGAGAAGGAGAGGGAGGCCATGAGCATAAACGAGATAGCCAAGAGGACCGGGCTCCACAACGTGACCGTCAGGAGATACGTGCGCATAATGAAGATGGTCAGGGAGGAGCCCATGGAGATAATCAGGACCAGGCACAGCATAATCATAAGGGCTGAGAGGCCAAGGAGGAGGCGCGAAGAGGACGATGAAGACTGGTGACACACCTGTGACACACCTTTTACAGGAGCCTCCGTTGCGCGGCCTTCACCTATAAGTCAGGGCCGTGAAGGGACAGCATCCGGATTCCTCAAAAGGCGTCCGAAAACCTGAAAGTTTCGGAAACAGGCCGGTTATAAAAAAATGCGCGCCCATAGATAAAACCCATAGGGAGTGATGTTCATGCCAGACAAGAACGAGCCAATAAGCCTGAAGGTCGGGGAGCTGACCAACAGGGAGGAATTCGGAAGGGGCATAGTCAGGATAGACACCAAGACAATGTCCAAGCTGGGGTCCAAGGAGGGGGACGTTGTCCAGCTCCACGGAAAGGAGGTCACCACAGCCCTGGCCGTGAGGGCCTATCCCGCTGATGTCGGGCTCAATCTTGTCAGGATGGACGGAATCACCCGGAGGAATGCCGGGATAGGCGTGGGCGAGACCATAAAGGTCGCCAGGATAGAGCCCAAGGAGGCCAAGAGAGTGGTCCTGGCCCCTGCCCAGAAGGGAATCATGCTCCAGATGAGCCCGGAGCTCCTCAAGAAGAACCTGTTCATGCGCCCGGTGACAAAAAAGGACATCATAATGCCCTTCCCTGTGGTCAAGCAGAGGAGGCAGTCCCCGTTTGATGACTTCTTCGGCATGAACCTGGAGGACATATTCTTCACCCCTGTACCCGGCGAGACCAAGCTGGCGGTGGTTTCCACCAATCCAGAGGGCGTTGTGAGGATAACCGACGCCACTGAGGTGGAGCTCAAGCCAGAGGCCGTGGACATAGTGGAGGATGCCAGGATACCCACCCTGACCTATGAGGACATAGGAGGGCTGCACGAGGAAATCAAGAAGATTCGCGAGATGGTGGAGCTGCCCATGAGGCATCCAGAGCTCTTTCAGAGGCTGGGTATAGACCCGCCCAAGGGCGTTCTGCTGTACGGCCCGCCGGGGTCAGGGAAGACCCTGCTGGCGAAGGCCGTGGCCAACGAATCAGGCGCCCAGTTCACAGCCATCAACGGCCCTGAGGTCATGAGCAAGTGGTACGGCCAGAGCGAGGAGAACCTCAGGAAGATATTCGAGGAGGCTGAGAAGAACGCCCCTGCCATAATATTCTTCGACGAGATAGACGCCATCGCTCCCAAGAGGGAAGAGGTCTCCGGAGAGGTGGAGAGGAGGGTGGTTTCCCAGATACTCACCCTGATGGACGGCCTGAAATCAAGGGGGAAGGTCATAGTCATAGCCGCAACCAACAGGCAGAACGCCCTGGACCCTGCCCTCAGGAGGCCCGGAAGGTTTGACAGGGAGCTCGAGATTGGGGTCCCTGACAGGAAGGGCAGGGAAGAGATACTGCAGATTCACACCAGGAACATGCCCATGGCAGACGACGTGAGCACCAAGGGGCTGGCTGACGTTACCTACGGGTTCGTGGGAGCTGACCTTGAGTCCCTCACCAAGGAGGCCGCCATGCTCTCCCTTAGAAGGAACCTCCCTGACCTCAGCTGGAAGCAGGAGGAGGAGCTCCCGAGCGACATACTTGAGAAGCTAAGGGTCACCAAGAAGGATTTCGAGGAAGCCCTCAAGGTGGTGGAGCCATCCGCCATGAGGGAAGTGCTGGTGGAGATTCCCAAGGTCACCTGGGATGACGTGGGCGGGCTCACGGACGCCAAGCAGAGCCTCAAGGAGGCCGTGCAGTGGCCCCTTGAGAAGCCCGAGGCCTTCACCAGGCTGGGCATCAGGCCGCCAAAGGGGATCCTGCTGTACGGCCCGCCAGGCACTGGCAAGACCCTGCTCGCGAGGTCAGTGGCCACCGAGTCAGGAGCCAACTTCATTTCCATAAAGGGCCCTGAGGTGTTCAGCAAGTGGGTGGGTGAGTCAGAGAAGCGGATAAGGGAGATATTCAAAAGGGCCAAGCAGGTAGCTCCCACCATAATCTTTTTCGATGAGATAGACGCCATCGCACCCAGGAGGGGAGGGCATGACTCAGGTTCAAGGGTAACGGAGAACGTGGTGTCCATGATTCTGACCGAGATGTCAGGCCTGGAGGACCTGCACAACGTGGTGGTCATAGCGGCCACCAACAGGCCGGACATGATTGACCCCGCCCTGCTCAGGCCGGGAAGGTTTGACCGGCAGATACTGGTTCCTGCACCAGAGGACAAGGCAAGGCTCCAGATACTCAAGATACACACCAGGAACATGCCCCTCGGCAGGGACGTCACCCTGGACAAGCTCGTCAAGGAGACCGAGGGCTTCTCAGGCGCTGACATAGAGGCCCTTGTCAGGGAGGCCGGGCTCCATGCCCTGAGGAAGGACTTCAATGCCAAGACCGTGGGCTGGTCTGGGTTCAGGGAGGCCCTGGCCACGGTTACCCCGAGCATAAACACAGAGATGGTCAAGTTCTATGAGCAGATAGCGGACAGGATGAAGACCAGGGTCAGGAAGAAGGGCGAGAAGGAAGAGGACGAGATGGTGTACGTGGGCTAGGCCTCGTGGCCTTCCCAAATTTATTTCTTTCACCCTTTATTTCTTTCAATGTCAGACAAAGAGCCCTGTCCTTCAGGGTGTTATTTCAAGTCATCAGCAGGAACGGTTCATCTTGTAAACAGGGGAGGCGAATATTCCCCATTTTATATTGACAGCTATGTAAGCAGCAACCTGATGAGCCCGCCTGTCAGGTACAGGACGGTTGCGGAGTTCTTCGGGGTAAGCCATGCTGACATATCCAGGCATCCCGCCGGAAGGCTGACTGATGACAGGTTCCTCAGCTTCCTGTAGGATTATAAAAGCCAGCTCCTCAATTCCTAACCATGGCCACCGAAACCAGGAAGCCCGCCGTGGCGGGCATGTTCTACGACTCCAGCAGGGAGGGACTTGAGGAAACGCTTGGCAACCTGTTCTCAGGGATAAAGGAGGGTCCGGTATATAACGGTGTTATATCCCCCCACGCCGGCTATCCCTACTCAGGGAGGACCGCAGCACGCGCGGTCTCCGCCCTCAGGCCCTCCAGGAGGTTCATAATCCTGGGACCCAACCACACAGGAATGGGGGGCGCATTCTCCACCATGTCCTATGGCTCCTGGGAGACCCCCCTGGGAGAGGTCCCCATAGACCATGCAATGGCCAGGGAAATCCTTGGGTGCGGCCTTCCTGAGGATGATGCCCTGGCCCACTCCAGGGAGCACTCCATAGAGGTCCAGCTCCCCTTCCTCCAGCACCGCTTCGGCTCAGGCATATCCTTCGCGCCCGTATCCATAATGGGCTTTGGCCACACCCAGGCCTTCCTGGAGCAGTGCCGGGAGCTGGGCTCCTGCCTCGCCGGAGTCGCGGAGAAGCACGACGCCAGGCTAATAGCGAGTTCTGACTTCTCCCACTACGTATCCTGGGAGGCTGCCAGGGACAAGGACGGCAGGGCCTTTGAGATGATTAAGGACCTTGACCTGGAGGGATTCTTCAGAACCCTGCACAAGACCCATGCCTCTGTGTGCGGGTACGGCCCCATAGCCGTGCTCATGGCCGCTGCGAAGAAGCTGGGCTGGGAAAAGGTGGAGGTCCTTGACTACACTTCCTCAGGCGAGGTGACCGGGGACACCCGCGAGGTCGTGGCCTACGCTGCCCTGGGCTTCAGATAATATAATCCCCGCGGGATTACGCTAATCCTCCCTGATGGCACACTGCAAGCCACTGATACCTTCAGATTAACCCCTTTTCTGTTAACTTCCGATTATTGTTGTCCAAATGCACTGCTGACGCAGGCAGCTTCCTGATGGAAGCAAACGTTAGCGGAAAAAGCATAAACCAGCACACCGATACCTTTAAAATAACCCTTTTACTGCTACCTTTCCCGCCAATTAACCACAAGGCAGTTTAACAAAACCGAATGATTGTTGAACCCAATGCACTGCTGTCGCAGGCAGCTTCCTGATGGAAGCAAACGTTAGCGTAAAAAGCATAACCCAGCACACCGATACCTTTAAATACCCTTATTGTAACTATCTTATAGTGACAAATGATTGTCACAGGGAGGTGGCAAAATGGCAGAGAAATATACCGACGGAATAAAGTATGGTGGACCAATAGGCGATGTTGATCCGAACGTGTGGCTTGCCCAGGTGAATGAAGAGTACAGGAGAGCAGGCTCAAACCACAAGGAACCAGATAAAAATACTTTCACGCCATGGGTAGTGAATGGCGATTAAGGGTTTGTTATTGCCCTTTTTCAATTCTTTCAGAATCAGACAGGAGCGGGCTGGCCCTTCTCCTCCTTCTTTTCCTCTTCCTTCTTGGGCTCTGGCATCTTCGGAAGCAGTGTCTCAAGGATTCCCTTTTTCTCAGGTACTGTCTTGCACACCGTGCCCCCGCACTCAGGGCAGATGCCCTTCTTTGCGAGGCGGCCGTTCTTGTACCTGACCTCCTTCTCACTCTTCATTTCCACCATCTTCCTGCAACGCACGCAGAAACCCTGTGTCATTGAATCAGCCTGGGAATACTTGTTCCGGGGATTTTATAAACCTTGGGAATGAATACCATACCAGGTGAATGCATGGCAACATATCCCCTGGCCACGGTGGAGAGGATTATGCGCGAGGCAGGCGCGAAGAGGGTTTCCAAGGAGGCCCGCGCCCTGTTCGCCGACTACATGGAGAAGATGACCCAGGCCCTTGCCATGGAGGCCGGCGAGTTCGCCGAGCACTTCGGAAGGCGCACCATAACCGAGAAGGACGTGGAGCTCGCCAAGAAGCGACTGAAGTGAACCTTCAGGGGCATGCGCTCCTCGCTATACCAGCAAGCCGCCCATTTCGGCCACTATCTTTCCCCTTACAATGGTGTAAGCGGCCCTTCCCGGGAAATCCATTCCCTCGAACGGCGACCACCCGCATTTTGTCTGATAAGGCGGCCCTATCTCTGTGCACCTCTTCATGCTGGTCCTTTCCAGGACAGTGAGGTTTGCCAGGTAGCCCTCCTCAATCCTTCCCTTTTCATGGAACCCGTAGAACTGCGCAGCATTGTAGGAGGTGGCCCTGGCTAGTTGTTTCGGCTCCATCCCCCTCTCCAGCAGCAGGCATGCGAAACCCCCGTAGTGCTCCACAGAGGGTACGCCGGACGGGGCCTGCACGAATCCTGCCTCCTTCTCTTCCCTGGTGTGCGGGGCGTGGTCAGTGGCCAGGAAATCCACATTCCCGCCAACCATTGACCCTGAGACGTATTCCATGTCCTCCCTTGGCCTCAATGGAGGATTCATCTTGCCGAATGCCCCCAGCCTGGACAGGTCGTCCTGGCAGAGAACCTGGTGGTGGATGGTGGCCTCAGACTTCGCCCTTCCGTGCTCCCTGATGAGCTCCAGCCCTCGCTTTGTGGAGACATGGCATATTGTCACCGGCACCCCGTAGGAGTCAGAGAAACCCAGGGCATGGTATATGGCCTCTGTCTCAGCCTCTCCCGGCCTCATGAGGGAATGCATCATGGGCCCCAGCTCATTGAACCTGCTCCCGTACCTTTCTGCAGCCCTGTCCAATACAGGCTGGTGTTCGCAGTGCAGCGCTATGGGAATCTGCTCGCCAGTGTAAGGGGACAGCAGACCCTTTGCCTGGGCGAAACCCTCTTCTATGTCATCCAGGTCATCCAGGTTGAGGGTGCCGGTGGTCTCTCCCATCTGCATCTTGAATGCAGGAACCACCTGGGCCATCTCCCTGAATGCGTAGAGGTTCCCCTCACCAATCCCGCCGTAGAACTCCAGGTCTATCGCGGAATCCCTCTCTGCGATGGCCCTCTTCTCCAGCACCCTTTCCCGGCTGGTTGTCTGCTTCTGGTTGTTGACCATGTCCATTGCCGTGGTGACCCCTCCACGGGCGGCAGCCCTGCTCTCAGAATAAATGGTGGCCTTGTGCTCCCAGCCAGGCTCCCTGAAGTGTACATGGGTGTCGATGAATCCCGGGAACAGGAGCTCGCTGGAAGCCAGCCTTATGTTCCTCCTGCCAGTGATGGGCCTCTCCGATATATATGCAATCCTCTCCCCCTCTATCCCTATGTATCCATAATGCTCCCCGTCTATGGGGTCCACGAAGCGCCCCTCAATGGCCATGTCAAATGTCATATTTGCACCCTCCTCCCTGAACTGAGCCTTTTCCTCTTCCCGAAGTCCCCTCCCTTGAGCATGCTGTAGGGGAAGACCGGGCCGTCCAGGCAGGTCAGGTACCCGTCAACCTCGCAGGAGCCGCATCCCCTGCCACCACACTTCATGTACCTCTCCATGGACAGCATGATGTCCCCCTCGTCCACGTGCCCGGAGGCCTCTTCAGCAGCCCTGGCCATCATCCTCTCTGGCCCGCAAATGAAGAACTGGTCCCCCTTCCCGGCATCCAGCCTGCTCATGTAATCGGTCACCTTGCCCCTGAAGTCCCCAGAGCCGTCCTCAGTGACCCTGATACATTCATCATCAAGGAACCCTGGCAGGTCCTCCCTGGTTCTGGCCCCTGCCAGCATGGTGACGTTCTCTTCGCATAGTCTGTTGGCCAGGAAATACAGCGGCACAGAGCCGAACCCCCCGCACACCAGGTGCTTCCTCGCACCCTCCCTGGCGTAATCCGTGAATGAGTTACCCAGGGGTCCCCTCACCATGACACTGTCCCCTGGCTCCAGCCTGAAGGCCTCCTCTGTGAAGGGACCGACCCTCTTGATTCCCAGCTCCAGGGGCTCGTCCCCCATGACAGAGAAGGGCTTCTCAGCCACACCGGGCAGCCAGAGCATCACGAAGTTGCCTGGCTCGGACGCGAGCTCCCTCTCGAAGACCAGCCTTTTCAGGTCCCTGGCCACTTCCCATACCTCTGCAATCCTGTACTCCTGGTGATAGTCGCTGCTCATTACTTCCACCTCTCCCTGAGCTCACTGAGGTTCCCTGCCCCGCAGCCCTCCATCTCCTGTTTCAGCTCCGAGACCACCCTTTCCATGTAATCCCCGAACTCCGGCGTTGGGAGGTCCCTGAAGGCCGTTCCCATGGCAACTGCATCCGCGCCCTCTGAGATATATTCCGCTATGTCCCTGCCTGTCTCTATCCCTCCCATGCCTATTATCGGGATGCCGGAGTCCAGCGCCCTGAGCCTCCTCACGCTCTCCAGGCCCATGGGCTTTATGCCCGGGCCTGACAGGCCCCCCACCCTGTTGGAGAGAACCGGATAGCCCACTCTCTCCACATAGGGGTCAGTGGGCCCTATGGTGTTGGTGGCTGAGAGGGCGTCAGCCCCTCCCTCCATGGCTGCCCTTGCAGAATCCTCCAGGCTGTCCAGGCTGTATGAGAGCTTCACAACCAATGGGTTCCCGGTGGCATCCCTGATGGCCCTGGTGAACTCCAGCACGGCCCCGGGGTCAGAGCCCAGCACCCTCCCGGCCTTCTCCCCTGGCCTTGGATGGGGGCAGGAAACATTGAGCTCGTAGGCATCGCACCATTGCTCCATGCCATTTGCCATCTCCCGGAGCTCCCCTGTGTCTGACCCGAAAAGTGAGACAATGAGGGGCCTTTCCAGTGGATAGACCTCCATGAGCTCCTCCACCATGGGGTGATAGGTTTTCTCCGGGTCCCAGTATCCGGGGTTGGAGAGCCCCACCGCGTTTATCCACTCCTGGTCAGAGTAGCGAGAGAAAACAGGGGTCTGGTTGCCCCCTCTCTCCAGATAGCTCACGCTCTTGGTGACCAGCCCTCCCAGGCAGCCCTGCCTCCTCCTGAGCACAGAGGGGAATGAGAGTATGCCTGACGCGTTCATTATGGCCGGGTCGAGTCCCAGCCCGCAAATCCTGGCAGAAACATCCATGCAAAAAACTTCTCCGTAATCCTCCTTATCATTGTGGTATGGATTTTTATTCCCGCCCTGTTCTCAGACCCGGGTCATAGCCCGCCCATTCCTGGGTAAGCAAAAGCCCTCCCTTGCTATGCCTTTTATTATACAGAAAAACCGGCTAGCTACCCAACGCTTTAAATTGCTTCCCCTGCTACTCCTTACCATAATGCTCCCAAATTAACCAACAAACAATAACCAGGCCTGCAATCCCGCGGGGATATGCAGAAGAGCCGTCGAAACCAGGGCTTCAAAGAAACCCCGCCCATGAGGGCGATAGCCATAGTTTATGCTTTATGTTTCACCAGTTAATCCATTTTGTTTCTGTCCGCGGTTCTCTCAGGACAGGGGAAAGGAGGCCTTCCATGTACCGTAGATACATCAAGGTTCACATCTTCTGCGGGTTCATTATGTGGTTCCTAACCGGCTTCTTCTTCGGGGGCTACAGGGACTTCTCCATCATGATTGCCTTCGGGCTCGCCGGGGCCCTGGTCGGGTTCCTGTCCCTCTGCTCCCTGGAGCTGCTCAGCGGACTTCCGGACTGGTTTGACGATACCACGCCCAGGTACTTCGCCATCACCATTACCGGTTTCCTGATTTCGCCCGCTATGGGAATCCTGGCGTCGCTGGCCCTTTCGAGTTGGCTGCCTTCCAAACCTGGCCTGTTCATCGCGGAACTGGATACCCTTCCCCTCAGGTGCATAATATTTGGTTTCCTGTCACTATTCACATTTGAGTTTCCGAGGTCAATGACCCTGAGCATGTCCCCAATCAAGCCGCACAGAAAAGCGGCTCAATAAACCAGCATAAGGAAAGGAGGTGAGAACGTAAGCAAATCCCAACTAAATCCCAACTAAAACAGAAAACATCATGGACAGGAGGGAGATTATGCGCATCAGAGACATGGGAAGAGAGAGAATCCGAAGGCTCCGGCCCGGGGACGTTACCCGCTTGCTGTTGCAGGAGGACGTGTACCACATCCTCAGGGAGCTGCTCAGGGAGAGGTTCGTGGGCCCCTTCATGCTGCTCCTGGGCGAGGGAAGTGGCGATGAAGCCAGGAAGAGGGCGGCCGACGAGCTCAACGCCCTGGCTTCTGATATTCCCGAGGGTGTCATGAACGTGCTCGCAAGGAATATGGTCATAAGGCTCAGGGAGGGCATTCCCATCCACAACCCCACCGCGGTCTTGGACCTGTCAGAGGAGCAGGACAAGCTGGGCCACAGGATATCAGAAAGCATCAATTCCGTTCACAAGCCAAGAGTCGTCAGTGGGAAGGGGGAATTCAGAAAGAATGACAGGCTGCTGGTGGCGTGCTTCTGCGTGCCTGAATGGTTGGTCCTTGACCAGGTCCTGGATGAGATAATCCCGCCTGACCTCGGCATCACCGTGGAGCACAAACTTACAGCGGTAATCGACGCAACCGGCAACGGAAGCTGCGGCAGGCGGTCCCTGGTAAGCCTCCTGGATCGCAGCATCACGGAGCACCAATGACCTCATTCAGAAAGAAAGGAGTTGCCATGGACATAAGGGAAATGAACAGGGAGGACCTCCTTGGGCTGGACCCCTTCCGTGTAAGGGAACCCCTGGATTCAGAGGATATCCAGCACATGCTCAGGGCCGTCATCGGCCCTGTGTTCGATTTTGTTGCGGATGCCCTCGTCAGGAATAAGCCCAAGGCCTCTTCTGTGCTGAACTGGCTCTCCAATGGGCTGCCCGACAACATCCTGAGAATCCTCGCCAGGCAGCTGGCCTTCAGACTCCAGCTCGGGGGAGGGCTGATGGCGCGCCCGACAGCCGCGCTCAGGGTTCCAGGCTGCGATGAAAGGTTCCAGGACTATGTCATGGAATGCTTCGCCGGAGAGGGACGGGTCGGTTTCGTGAGGGAGATTCCGGAGGGCGTGGATTATGATGTCCTCCTGGTGGTGGGATTCTGCTACCCCGGCGGGGACAATGTCCTGAAGGCTTTCTTGGACCTCCCATTCGGGACCCCCAGAGAGGTCAGGATGGCGGGAAAGCTCGGCTTCGCCATCAACTGCTCAGGCCATGACAGGTACTTCAGCTTCCCCATCGTGAGCATTATCGGCCCGGACACTGTCAATGCAGCGTGAGCCTTTGACCCAGCCACCACCAGACGGAAAGGAGGAGAGAAAGAAATGAAAGGCATTCTTGGAGACAGAGCCCTGGAAGAAATCAATGCTGTGGGGTTCCTTAAGTCAAGGTCTGCTCACCGGGAGCCAGGGAGGTCTGTCCTTGAGCCCGCGGAGCTGTACGACCTTCTTCTGAATTCCCTGGGGCTGGATGCTTGTGACGCGCTCACCTCGGTATTCTTTGACCTGGGCGAGAGGGAGATGTGCTTCGGGTCGGGCTGCATAAACGAGAGGACCAGGCTCATACCGAGGCAGGTCCTGCTCATCCTTGCGACTGACCTTTTCATGGTTCTCAGGGACAGAGAGCCCGGGATTAGCCCAACCAGGATACTGGACCTCTGCCTCAGGAGGACCAGGCTCGCCGCGGCCCTCTCAGAGCTCTTCGGCCTGGTGGGCATCAGGACAGAGGCAATCAATGGCCCGGATGAAATCCGCGAGGGGGATGTCCTGCTGCTGGTCTCTTTCTGCTATGACCCGGACAGGCTCAGGCTGCTTGCCCCCCTTCTCTCGCCAATCAATGACGGCTTCGCCATCTGCGAGCACATCGCTTCGGTGATAGGCCCCCCTCCGGGCAGGGGTCCCCAGGTGGTGTGCTGCTGCTCCCCGGAGGCGCAGGGCCCTGGAAGAGACAGCCTAGCCGGAGGCTCAGTGAATCCGGTGTTTGATGCTCAACAAACCATGCAATGAGAAAAGGAAGGAGGAAAGAGGATATGAACAAGTCAGGGGTTTTCCAGATGGTGAGGGACAGGCTGGCCTTTGCGCTGGACGTCCCGAGCGACAGGGAAGCGATTGATGAGAAGCTGGTCCCTGTTGCTGGCATGACAAAGTGGGTTAAAATAAACTCGGTCTTCTTCGGCCCGGACAGGGACTATGCGCTGGGTGTCATCAGGGAAGCCGGCTCAGTGCCTTTTGTTGACATCAAGGGACATGACATCCCCACATCCACAGCCAGGAATGCCTACGAGGCCTGGAGGATGGGAGCTGGCATGATTACGATTCACGCCAGCGGCACCTCTGCCATGATGAGGGAGGTCATGAAGGCCTTCAGCTATGAGCAGGACCCTCCCATCATCCTGGCCATCACCGTGCTCACGAGCATCAGTGATGAAATGCTCAACCATGAGCTCAAGGTGAACGGAAACACGGCAGGCCATGTCGTTCATCTTGCCAGGCTCGCAAGGGACGCGGGAGTCCATGGCGTGGTGTGCTCCCCAAACGAGACGAGGTTTGTCAGGCAGGCCTGTGGCGAGGACTTCATCATCGTCAACCCGGGCATCCGGTTCTCGGGCGAGAAGGAGCGCGACCAGGAGAGGGCGAATACACCAAAAAACGCCATCCTGAACGGGGCCGACGCCCTGGTCATGGGAAGCGACCTCCTCAAGGACCCGGCCAACAACGTGCCCAGGGCCCTCAATGAAATCGAGGCCGGCCTGGTGGAAAGGGGGTGATTTGTGATGCCGTATCCCAGCATAATGGACATGGGCACTGAAGAGCTCAGCCAGCTCGAGCCCGGGGTTGTTGGCTGGAGGCTCTCCACCGAGGAGATTCTCAGCATGGTTGACGTGACAGGCAACTACCTCTTCCTCCCGGTGCCCCAAGGCGATGGAGAATATGTGCCACCCAAGCACGTGAAGCTCAAGAACGGCCGCTGCTCCAACGGCTTCATCAATTTCAAGAATCTGCTGAATGACTACCCGAACCTTCGGAGAATCTTTGCCAGGCAGATTGCCGATAACATGCGCCGCGTTCTGGGGGATGTGAGGAGTCTGGTGGACACCACGAAGTATCCAGGACCCCTCATTGCCGGTATCCCTGACGCAGCGTCAGCGCTAGGTGATGAGGTGGCAATGCTCCTGGAATGCCCGGTGCTCCCCCTCGAGAAGAACGAGAACAAGAAAATCATCATCAACCAAGACTGGTACGACAACCGGTCCTTCTCCTCTGTTATACAGCACTATGGGAGGAAGCTCATCCTAATCGAGGACCTCTGCACCAGGGGAACAGGGGTTACCGAGGCCATAAATCTCATTCACCATATCCTGCCTGACCTGGAGATTGTCCCTGTGATTTTCTACATCGTTAACAGGGGAGGCATGGGGGAGGTAGTGGTGGATGGAGTGGGCTCCTTCAGAATCCTTCCCCTGGCTGAACGCCTAATCGATGAGTACGAGCCAGGGCCGGAGACCTGTCCCTTCTGCGCCCGCGGCTCGGTTCCGGTCAAGGCAAAGGACCCGATAGAGACATGGTTAGAGCTCAAGTCCTACGAGAAGGCCGCGGTCTGAACATCTCAGGGGCCCCCTCCCGAATAGGCGAGGGGGCCTCCAAATAAGAGGGGAGGTGATGTCCAGATGGAATGGCGGCATTCAAGAACTTACGCTGTAACGGGATTCCTGGTATGGCTTATCGCCATTTTCGTTCCCTCCAGGGATGTTGGGCTTAACCTGCTGTTTGGTGCAGGCGGCGCTGCGACCAATCTCCTGGCATTTGCGCTTACCGGGCGCCTGGAGCATGCACTTGCCATTAAGGGCCTTTCCGGGGCCAGGCGATTCGTGATTGTTGCTGCAAGGTTCGTGGTTCCGTTTTGCATTGGCATCCTTGCGGTAAACGCCATAACTCTGGGTATTGGCGGCAACGTGTCCAATCTCTGGACGAAAGTGGGTTTCTTTTTCCTGCTTCATTTTGGCCTGCTTATCATGGCTTCCTTTCTCCTTGCCAGGTCTTTCGTGCACGGAAACATCTTCCTCATCGGCTCCTCGAAGTGAGCCTGATACCAGCGTTTAAGAAAGGAGGTGAACAACATGGATATCATCAAGGCAACCCGCCTGGCCCTTTTACTTCTTGCGCTTTCCCTGCTGGCGGTTTCTGTGGGATGCAGTTTTCCTGTAATCAGGACCTACCCTGACAGGCACAGGTCAAGCTCTTACCAGAGCCATCGTCACTGCTGCCCAATTCCGGACTATGAGCTCAGGCACAGGAGGACCATGCGGGAGCTGGAGAGGCGGCACTGGAGGCACCTCCCTGACACCTACAAGCGGGAAATCATCAGGGAGCGCTTGGAAAATCGTCGTGGGCACAGGGATTGCGGTAAGCGCCACTATGATTCCAGGAAGCCTTCCCGCAGGGACAATGACAGGGGCGGGTACAGGAATCCAGGGCGCAGCGGAAGCCGGCACGACAGCCACCGCCAGCCCCACAGCCATAATCACGGGCGCCGGTACAGATGACAACCTTTTTCAGAGAGCCCCTCCTGGAGGGGTTTCTCTTTGCATTGTCAATTAAACGGGATATAAGCCCCGCCACCCTCGATTCATTTAAATAACCCACGCCCTATATTACTAGCTAATCAGTGCAGCACATGAGTGCTTTCAGACTTTGCGAACCGGGCTTTGCTGAGCGCCTGACAGGAGAAAAACATGCCGTGCGGAAGGAAACGCAAGAGGAAGCAGATAAAGAAGCACAAGCTCAGGAAGAGAAGGAAGAAGATGAGGCACAAAAGCAAGTAGCCTTTTTATTCCCCTTCACCCAATTCTAACCATACGTGATTCGATGGCAAAGAAGAAGCACAAGGCAAAGAAGCATTCTGAGTACAGGCCTGACGAAGCCGGTGGCAATGAAGAAGCCAGCAGCAAGGAACCTGAAAAGGAGCAAACCCCCCAGGTCCAGGAGGAGTCTCTAAGGGACTCCAGAATCTCCATACTTGCATTCATCCTGGCGGGCATAGGGATGGGATTTCTTTCGCTCACGCTCTCGCCCATGCTGGGCAATTACATGACAGCTTTCGCTGCTGTGGCCTTTGCTTTTGTCACAGGAAAGCTGGTGGGCTCGGTTCTCGGAAGGAAGGATATGAAGTGGCTCCTGGGAAACGGAATGGCCATATACTTCTTCATATGGCTCATTTCCTGGATATTCTTCTTCAACCTCCTCGGCGGCGCAGGGTAGGTGCTTGAATGAGGTTCCTCCTGGATACCAACTTCCTACTTATCCCAGGAAAGTTCAGGGTGGACATTGTGAAGGAACTCGAGCGGTTCGGGAAGCCCGAACTCTACACCATCGACCTCGTTGTGAAGGAGCTGGGCAGGCTCGCAGAGGGAAGCGGAAGGGAGGCCTCTGACGCCAGGGTGGGCCTGGAACTCCTCAGGCTCAGGAACGCAGAGGTGCTCGGGACCTCGGGAAAGCATGCTGATGACGAGATTGAGGAGGTGGCGAAGAGCCACGGCCTGGCAGTGTGCACCCAGGACAGGGGTCTCCAGAAGAGGCTATCCATCCAGGGGGTGGAGGTATTCTACCTCAGGCAGAGGAGCCGGATTGATAGGCTCTGAACTACTGGTGTAATACTTCCGTACTGTATTTTGCCCATGTTTTTAAGTTAACATTTGTAAAATCAAGGTGTCACGATTCTAGGGTGGTTTTCCTGATTCCGGTTCAGATACGCCTGACCAAGAGGATTCTTAGAATGATAGATGAAATTGTGGGCACTGACATGTACCCCAACCGCTCAGAGGTGGTAAGGGACGCCACCAGGTGGTTCGTGCTCAGGAAGAGCTGCCTGAAGGAATGCCCTCTGGAGAAGAAAGAGTGATGTGCCCTGGCCAGGTAATGCCAAGGCATTACTGGCGTAATGTCCCTGCAATCACGCTTATAAGGCTTTTCGAGCACTTCTTATAAGGTTTACTATCAATGAGTGCACACTAATTCAAAAAGTGATGTCATGATACCTGTCCAGATACGCTTTACAAAGAAGCTCATTGAGCACATTGACAGGATGATTGAAAGCGGCGTCTATTCCAATCGCTCCGAGGCCATAAGGGACGCCACAAGGCGGCTCGTGATGGATATCAGTTTCAACGGGGTAGGCCAGCAAACGCTCCCCGGCTCAGCGGTTGAAACTCCCAAGGTAGAGCCCGATGACAGATAGCCCGCCCAGGAAGCTCGAGTACATAGAGGCTGACGTAAAATCACATATAGTTTGCTCCAACCTCAACAGGGTGTCAATACTCCACCTTCTCAGAAACTCAGACAACAAGGAGATGCAGGCCGAGAGGATGGCCTACAGGCTGGGGCTCTCGCACAGGACCGTGCTCTACCACCTGGACATACTCCACGACTATGAGCTGGTGGAGGTCAGGAAGTTCAGGAAGAGGGGAGCCAAGATGATGCGCTCGGTGTGGGGCCTGAGGGACGGCAACGGCCACCTGGACAAGGTGTTCAGGAGAATATCCAGGACCTTCAACCCAGTCGAGCTGGACAGGATGATATCCAGGAACATACCCCACCAGTGAGTATTTATCTCCCTCCTGCAACTCTAATATGGTGCTCTTATGAGGATTCCCCTTCTCCTGCTCACACTCGCCGTTTCCGCGGCACTTGTGCTGGCCCTTTCGGGCCACCTCCCTGTGGAGCCCCCTCCCGAGCAGATGCCGGAAAGGATTCTCATGGCAACTGACTGGCTCGACGACAGGACAGAGGAGGGCGCCAGGGAGCTTGTAAGGGCCATGAACAGGACAGGGGCCAACAGCATAGCCATAGGCGTGCACGACACCAACATACTGTTCTTCGGCACCGGCTCCAGCAGAATCCCCCAGAGGGACATATTCCCTGCGATAATCGAGGAGGCCCACGGGCACGGCATGGACGTGTACGCGTGGACCGACACCCTGAACTTCCCCGAGCTCCTTGATGAGCATCCGGAATGGGAGTTCGTGACCTGCGTGCGCTCGGGCAGGTACCACTACCCGTCTGACTGCGGATGGCATCAGAGGCTCAGCCCCTTCAACCCGGGAATCGAGGATTTCATTGAGGAGTACTACCAGGACCTGGCCTCCCTGGACATTGACGGAATCCAGTTCCAGGATGACCTGTTCCTGGCAGAGGGCGAGGACTGGTCAGACCACGCCCAGGAGGCATTCCTTGAGGAGTACGGCCATCCCCCTGACCCAAGAAACCCCTCAGACCAGGGCCTCATGCAGGAGCTCAAGATTGAAAGGATAACCGAGCTCACCAGGCTGGCCATGGACTCTGCAAGCGGGGTCAGCCCCAACCTTACCTTTGTCTTTGACGTGCTCCCCGAGCCCAGCAGGGACAGGATGCTCAACTGGTGGAGCATTGACCTGGGTGCCATCAAAGATGCAGGGGTGGATTATTTCGGAATCATGAGCTACCATCCCCAGATAATGGATGACATGAGGACAGACCTCGAGGGAGCCATGGACTACCTTGACTCCGCCTTCGTGAGCATATCCACCCAGGTTGGCAGCAGCAGGGTAATCTACAGGGCCTGGACCACTGAGTGGGAAGACAACACTGAACCGCTTCCTGCCAGCGAGATGGATTATGTCCTGGAGAGGATGGAGCGGGCAGGGGCATACAGCGTGGGCTACGTGCCGCATCATCCAAAAGTGGAATCCTACAGCTTCTTCCAAAGGTTCCCTGAAGAGGGCTAGTCCTGGATTCCCTTCCAGTATACAGCAAGGCCGGCTGTCACCAGCATTGTTACGGTCAGGATGGACAGCAGCTCCACCGGATGCCAGGTCATGTCCGCCACTCTCTCTATTACCCTTCCGAAGAGGCCGTTGCCCTCCTCGGCCATGCCGTCCAGCTGGGAGCCCTGGCTGAAGCCCCCCAGCCCCTCGGGCATCATGAGATAAAGCCCTGTGAATAGTATGAGCACCCCTGTTATGGCCAGGATGGTCTTGTCCATGCTTCCTAATTCCTGCGCGTCTTTTTAAAGTAATCCTAAAAAATGTGTCACTGACCAGTAGATATATAAATGTTACCACCTAAAAGTGAGCAATAGTTCGCGCCGAGGAGGGGCGCGTAAAGAAGTACCCAACTATGGAGGAATTTATATGAAACACATATTCGCGATTTTGGCATCCATGCTGGTCATAGGTCTTATGCCTGCATTCGCCGCCGCACAGACCACTGTTGACACCTACTGGAGCGGTTCCGGATACATGGACTCAACCTTCACAGCAGGTGATGACGCCCATTCCAACTTCGAGACAAGCGGAGCAGGGATATGGGGCCAGTTCAATGCCATTGACCATGACAACAACCCATACAACTACGGCGTGGATTCTGTTGACAGCTTCGTTGCTGCATCCGTGAGCAATGGATGGATGAAGTTCACCAACGAGAGGCTCGACAGCAAGAGCATGTACGGTGACGCCGGCCAGAAGTCATACACATACATAGGAACAGACGACTTCGGCGAGATGTCATGGGGAAGCGGGACCAACTACGCTTCAATGTCAAATTGCCAGTATTCAAGGAGCCCCAAGACCACAAACGGCAAGAACTTCGAGGCAACAGGCAACTACGTGATTGAGCACAGCCTGACAGACGCTGACAATGACGGCGCCGCTGTGGTGGCATACGGTTCCGGCTCTGCCCAGATAAAGCTTCAGGGCGAGAAGGCATCAGG
>CAZSLL010000004.1:0-25876 GCA_964607835.1 uncultured archaeon
ATGATAATACCCATAAGGTGCATGACGTGCGGCAAGCCAGTGGCACACCTCTGGGAGGACTACCAGGCCGAGGTCAAGAAGGGAAAGGCCCCCAAGGGCGTGCTGGACAGCATCGGGCTCGAGAGGTTCTGCTGCAGGTCGCTCTTCCTGACGCACAAGGACTTCGTGAAGGAAGTCGGGCAGTTCAGGCGGTAGAGCATTTCTTTCAGGGAAAACAAGGAACGACATAAACAGATAATTCTGTCAATAATCTGCTGGGTATTCTGCATATTTTGTCAATTCATGCAAGCTTTGCTTCGCAGTCCTCCTCTATGCCGAGGTAGAGGCAGTTGTAGAGTTTCTCGAGCCAGTCGTGTTCCTCGTTTGTCAATTCACCTTTCAGACCCAATACGACATCAATTGTCTTGTCGGAGTCGGTGGTGAAGGAGACTGTTTTGTTATAGTACTCGGGAAGTGTTTTCTCAAACGTGCACTCCCACTCGGCCTGGGGGAACAAGTATGGGCCGTAGGGGTTTGAGGTGTCACCACCCTGTTCGAAGTCCTCGTAGTCGCAGTAGATGTTCACATTGCTGAGTTGAGAACCGTCCTCGCCGCTCCTGACATCGAAGGTGATGTTCCACTGTCTGAAGACGAGATTGACCGTCTGGGACTGGTTGATGTCAAGTGAGAGGGTCTCGTTGACATAGCTTCCGTATGAGGCGGTGAACGTATGGGGTGTATATATTGCGTTGCTCCCCACGCCAACGGACTGGTAGTATTCTGTCATGGTGTACCAGTCCGTCAGGCCCTGTGAATCGGTGGTGTCATCCCAGACCGGGTTGCTGTCCTTTAAATGATATTAAATGGCTTGTGTAATTATTATTATGGGAATAAGAATTGGTTTGTTTTTGCTCAGTATTCTTATAATCTTATCATCTCTCGGCATGACCGCCAAAGCAAGCAATGTAGGTTTACTAAGAAATTCTGTTTGGGGCCAAAACATTACACCAGTTTATTATGCATCCATTGCCTTTGGTGACATAGATAATGACAATGACAATGACATATTACTGTTCGGACAGTCTCTCTCAGGTGACATCTCAAAAGTATACATTAACAACGGATCGACTTTCAATGAAGATTATAGTTGGCAAGAATATCTTAGCCCTATGAGACATGGATGTTTTTCAATGGGTGACATAGATAATGATAATGACATTGACTTGGTAATGGCTGGTTGCATTGATGGTGGCGGGCAAAGCGTATGCAATGACGTCACAAAGCATGTTTATGTAAACAATGGCTCCGCGTTTATAGAAAGTAATCTTTGGTCAAATAACATAACAACAATGTATGACTGTTCATTGATTCTTGGCGACTTGAATAATGATGGTTTCTTGGACATAACAGCAATTGGTCAGGGACTTTCTGGGAACATAGCTAAAGTATACATAAACAATGGTAGCACATTCAGCGAAAGCAGTTACTGGGAAACAAACATCGATTCCGTGGCACAGGGTTCCATTGCATTATCCGACATAAACAAAAACGGCTTTTTAGACATGGTAATAACTGGGGATAAGGACGTCGAAGGGAAAATAACAAAGGTCTTCATAAATAATGGGAGTTCTTTCAATGAGGATGATGCCTGGAGTAGCAACCTTACGGGAGTTGACCGAAGTTCCGTGATTCTTGGTGATTATGACAATGACGGTGACATAGACCTTGCATTAATCGGCCAGTATAGCGGAGACCATCTGCATTTTTACAAGAACAATGGAACTGCATTTATAGTTAATCAGACTCAACAAGGAGGAGGACTTGAAGGATATTATAGGGGATCTATAGGATGGGGAGATTATGATAATGATGGAGATTTGGATCTAGCTGCAACAGGGAAAGAATATGGAAGAAACTGGATATACAACAATAATATTTCATTCTCTGTAGATTATACTGCAAGTAATAATATTCATTCGGATAATATGGAGCAGAGTGCATTATCGTGGGGAGATTATGATAATGACGGTGATCTGGATTTAATTGCATCTGGAGTAAACACAACTGATCTTCTAACAGTGCTTTATGTCAACAACAATTCATATAGCAATACAAAACCAGACTCACCTTCAAGTAATTTATTATCAAATTACTCCGAACAGAAGATAACTCTATCATGGGGAAACGGTTCAGATACTGAAACCCCTACGCTTGGACTATATTACAATCTCCGTGTTGGTACATGTTCCGAATGTAATGACATTGTTTCCGGAGTCTTTGGCGGTTCCTCTGGTGGGGGCGGTGGAGGTGGACCATCATCTGGTTATTTCGGCAACATGATGCAACGGAGGAGCATCGCCCTGAACAGGCCCGACCTGGAGAACCAGACCATATACTGGGCAGTGCAGACCATAGACACGGGCCTCGCCAAGTCCGAGTGGTCCGAGGAGCAAGTCTACCTTGTAGGAGGTGAGCAGGTGTGCGTGGAAGACTGGTCATACGGTTCCTGGAGTGGGTGCTCCGGGGGAACCCAGACCCGGTCCGCAACTGACCTCAACTCCTGCGGGACCACGGACAACCGCTCCGCGCTGAGCAGGGAATGCGAGGAAGATGAAGGTGGTGGAGGCGGTTCCTCCGGGGCCGCTGTGCCGCCTGACCCCAACACCTACACCAAGAGGTGGACCCTTATCCAGGCAGGGAAAAGCGCGGGATTCGCCGTGGGCAGGGAGAACATCTCGGTTACCGGGATAACGGTTCAGGTAAGGGAGCGGGTTACCGGGGCATCGGTCAGCGTGGCGAGGCTTGGCAGCAACCCTGTAAGCAAGGAGCCTGTTGGAACGGCGTACCAGTTCATGGAAATCAGCCAGGAGGGGCTCGATTCTCTGGAGGAAGCCAGGGTGAACTTCACTGTCAATTCAAGTTGGATAACGGATAACGATGTGAATGCATCGAGGGTCTTCCTTAACCGCTATGTGAACGGCTCGTGGGTTAGGCTGGATACCCGGTTGCTTGAGAGCAGTGATAGCTATCATGTTTACGATGCAGTGGTCCCGGGATTCTCCTATTTTTCCATAAGCGGAGATGCGAATCTCCCGGTGATATGCGAGCCAGGGGAGAGGAGGTGCAGCCTCAGCAGGCTCGAGGAATGCGGGAGCGCAGGCACTGCGTGGAACCTGTTGCAAACCTGCCTCTATGGGTGCTCTGGTGGGGCTTGCGTAGAGGCAGTGTGTGAGCTGGGCCAGGTCATGTGTTCAGGGAACTCCGTGCTCTTATGCAACGTCACGGAATGGGTTCTCGGGGAAAGCTGCGCGTTCGGGTGCGTGGATGGGCAGTGCAATGGGTTCCCTGTTGAGTATGTAGGTTGTGCTATTGGAGTGTTAGTTGTGGCTGGTGGAATAGGTTACTTCTTCAGGAAGAAGGGAATAGCTTAATTGTTTCTTCTTGACAAGCCCAGGAAGACTGCTATTGACAGTGCGATCGCGGAGAATATCATCGATATGTTGGTTGTTGATAAAAGGCCGGACGTGAGGAGCCCTGTCAGGGGATTTGAAGGTGGCGAGGTGGCCTGGAGGGTTTCCGTGGCCTTTTCAATGCCAACTGATGCAACCTCGTTACCCTTGGTGACCACCAGGCTTCCTATGCTTCCCTGGCCGTAGTTTATCCAGACCTGGTTGGGGTCTATCTCGACTGAGCGGATTATTGTGTACTCACCTGCGGAGAGGCTCGGCCTGAGCTGGACCGTGAAGTTAATTACCGAGTCCATCTCGCCTATGGTGTATACGGTTAGGGGTATGCAGTACGGCTCTATCATGTCGAACCCGTCAGATGAGGGGTCTCCCTGAGAGATGCATGAGTCATCGTCATCCATGAACCAGTATTTTATCCTTACTGGAAGGAAGTCCCCCTCGTCGTAGCCAGCCTTTACGGGGATGTAGACTGAATAGTTTATGGTGAGGTTGTAGGTGTCGTTGACCTCTGTGTTGATTACATCCTCGTCCAGGACTACTGAATCGTCTGTGGGGAGGGACTGCTCCCAGATGCTGGTAACAGTCTGGTTGATTTCCTCGAGCATGGACTGGATCTCCTCCTGGGAGGCATTGATTTCTTCCAGATGGTTCATTGCTTCGCAGTCCTCCTCTATGCCGAGGTAGAGGCAGTTGTAGAGTTTCTCGAGCCAGTCGTGTTCCTCGTTTGTCAATTCACCTTTCAGACCCAATACGACATCAATTGTCTTGTCGGAGTCGGTGGTGAAGGAGACTGTTTTGTTATAGTACTCGGGAAGTGTTTTCTCAAACGTGCACTCCCACTCGGCCTGGGGGAACAAGTATGGGCCGTAGGGGTTTGAGGTGTCACCACCCTGTTCGAAGTCCTCGTAGTCGCAGTAGATGTTCACATTGCTGAGTTGAGAACCGTCCTCGCCGCTCCTGACATCGAAGGTGATGTTCCACTGTCTGAAGACGAGATTGACCGTCTGGGACTGGTTGATGTCAAGTGAGAGGGTCTCGTTGACATAGCTTCCGTATGAGGCGGTGAACGTATGGGGGGTGTACTCAATCAGACCGCTGTTAGGAGCAATCAACCTGACGTATTCTGTTATTAGATACCAGTCTGTGAGACCTCCAGTGTCGGTATCTTCCGTCCACAGGAGGTTGCTGTCCTTGTCGAATGCATAAACAGTCGCGCCATCCAGAGAATCGGTCTGGTTCGAGACGTTGGCCCTCACATACCATTTCACCGTGAACCTCGATGTGTAGTCATAATCATTGTACTCGAAATTACTGAAGGTGGCGTTCACCAAGGTAGCATTGGAATAATTTATTAGATAAACATCTCCTCTTTCCGAGTCAATGAACGAGTTGTGGATTGAGATGTTTCTCGAATTGTTCAGCCGTACACCGTGACTATAGTCTCTCAAATCACAATTCTTTAGAGTCACATTATTGATGCCATTCATTCGTATGCCTGTATAATATTCATAGCTGTCTGGACTCGGCTCGCTGAGAATCATATTATTGCAGTCCACTACGATGTTTGAAGCGTTAATGATAAGGACCCCATTCTCATTGGCATCATGCACACTGCAGCTGAGCCCAGAACTGAATGTGGTGTCTTCATTGATGAAAGTGTCATCATCCGGACACATCTCAGTCTCACCCCCAAGAGTCACACTAAGCGGGTTGTTCCACCCCCTGAAATAATCGTCAATGTCCTGCCATGAGTCAGGGGAGGAGTCAGTTGTCAATACAGTGAGAACCTCATAGCTGTCAAAATCAATATAGGAGTTGGTGTCGTTGCTGTTAATGCGTATTCCGTCCCTGTCGTCATTGCTCCATCCCTTGTTAAAGAGGTAGAAAGAGTCCGTGAACTCTCCATAGGTTATACCCGTAGCTCTTGAGCCGGCAGAACGGTTGCCTCCCACCCAATATATGCCGGAGTCCTGAAAGAGGACTCCACCGGGATTGCCCAGAGAGTCAAAGGTGCCCTCATCAAAAGAATCATTCACATAATGCAGGTGGTAGTAATCTGTATCAAAGTCCCAGAATTCATTGTATGTATTTTTTCCCCTGCATTCACTGGTGTCCCTCTGGTATATGTTCCATTCTATGATGGGGTTGTTCTTGTAGACATTTATGTCAGCGAACTGGCAGAACGAGGAAGTTGACTTAACAGAAACAGTGGTGTTAATCCTCTTTATCACATTCCCATCGTAAAGCCTCTGGGAATCGTGCTCGCCTTCATCGTTTGTGTAGTCGCTCTTAACGAAAGCCCTTCCCTCGAATATGCTGATGTGGTCATTGGCCGGATTAGTTGCCTGTAACCTTGTTATTCCATTCACTTTGAAGTCATCCACGCTAACCCACCCATAGCCAGAGCCGTCAGAACCATATTCCTCTGCTGTTTTCAGGTATCTCAAATAGTAGTTGTCGCCGTTCTCGTTCAGCCAGTGAGGCTCAATATAGTTCGAGTCCTGGGAAACATTGAAGTTTGACTCAGAGTAATCCGGCTCGTCGGCGTCTCCGTTGTCATAATATACAGAATATATAGTGTCCGTCCCTGCGCTTCTGTTGGCAAGGAAAAGGGTCTGGTTGGTTTCCGGGAAGGTATCCGAAGGAATCTCGTTTCCTTCAAAATGACAGGGTGAGTCGATAATCCTTATTTCTCTTGTTGCATTTGAGAATATCAGACCACTAATGTCAAGGTAAACCGGTTCATATACCCTATCTATATCGGTTTCAAGGGGATCATCAAGTGTTATGTTCCTGCATTTGCTCCAGGAGCTGTTCCACCACTCCCACTCATTGAGCTTCAACCCAAGGAAGGTGGGCACCCAATCAACATTGTTCATGCCTATGGTGGGGTGTTTCTTCCCTGCGAGCTTTATTGTGTATTCCTTTCCTCCTTTAAGGGTCTCTCCCCAGAAACCGAAATTCTGGTAGGAGTCCCGGTATCTTGTTTCTCTTCTCGTGTCTGTTATTACGTCATGCCAGCAGGTCTCGTTCTCATGGGATTCATTGCCGAGAGAGCAGGAATAGCTCTGGTTCTCATATACAGGCATCTCAACGGTGTACGAGAGGTTCCTCAGGATTTCGAAATGATACTCATCGAGTCCCGGCATCCAGTTCCTGCCCTTTAGGAATTCCCAATTGAATTCGCTGTTCGAATCAGCGGGAAAGGTTATGTCATCGTAGGGAGTAATCCTGAGTATGGCATGGCAATCGACCAGGCAGTTGTCCGTGTTCTCGACTAGCTTGATATCTACCATGGGACTGTCGAGGTTTGTCTTTATCCTTATGGTGTCATCTGCCAGCATGACCTTCTCGAATGATGGTGTGGCAAAAACCGTGTCGAGAACAAATGGTATTGCGATGAATAATGTCAGAACGAAGATGTTTCCAAGAGCTTTTATCATTGGAAATTTCATTCCTTTAGCAATTGAAAGGATTGTTTAAAAAGTTATGTTTAAACGCATGAAAAGTCTTTCACGGAAGCCGGGCCTTTGAGAGGATTCTCACGTATGAGTCCAGGCGCTTGATTTCCTTCTCCAGGATTCCCAGGGAGCGCTCGGCCTTCCTCCGCTCCGCTTGGGGGAGCTTTGCGAGGGATGAGCGGCTCTCTGTGATGTCGGTGAGCGTGGAGTCGATGGACTTGCTCATGCGAGCAATGATGGCGTTCTTGAGGGCCTCCAGGAGGTCGCCCTGGAGGGTGACGTAGAGGTTGCGGTCCCCCTTCTTGCGGGATTTCCTCACAATGCCCATGACCTCCAGGAGGTCCAGGCTGAGGGATATCATGGATATGGAGTAGCCCGTCTCCCTGGCAAGGGCCTGGAGGGAAAGCTCCCGGTCGTTCACCGCCAGGGCAGCGATTATCCTGCCGTGTATGGGGGAGTATCCCAGGGTCTTGGCCACCTCCCCGAATGTGCCGTACACTCTGTCAAGCACGGGCTTCTCGCTCATGTTAAAGGCTTGGGGTAGCTATTTAAATATTTGGAGGTTTTAATATTCATTAAAAGTTCATGTTCAGGAACTGGTTCAGATGCCCGCCAAGAAGGCCCCGAAAGAGAAACAGGAGACCCACATCAGGTGGACCACCTCTGTCTGCCCCGAGTGCCTGCAGGTCATAAAGGCCGAGATATTCGAGAGGGGCGGGAAAGCCCTCATAAGGAAGACCTGCCAGAAGCACGGGACCTACGAGGACACCTACTGGTCAGACGCTGAGATGCTCAGGAAGGCCGAGAAATGGGCCAGGGACGGCAAGGGAGTCGACAATCCCAACATAGAGAAGGAGAGCCCTGAGTGCCCCAAGGACTGCGGGCTGTGCAGCATGCACAAGAGCCACACAGCGCTCGCGAACGTCGTCCTGACCACGAGGTGCGACAGGAACTGCTTCTACTGCTTCTTCTACGCTGGGAAGCTCGGGTACGTGTACGAGCCCACCATGGGCCAGATAAGGGAGATGCTCAGCAAGCTCAGGGGGGAGAGGCCCGTTCCCTGCAACGCGGTCCAGCTCACCGGAGGGGAGCCCACAATGAGGGAGGACATCCTGGACATCATTAGGATGTGCAGGGAGGAGGGTTTCGACCACGTCCAGCTCAACACAAACGGCATAAGGATTGCACAGGACCTGGAGTTCGCCAAGAGCCTCAGGGAGGCCAAGGTGAGCACGCTGTACTTGTCATTTGACGGGCTCACGCCCAAGACCAACATCAAGAACCACTGGGAGATTCCCGGGACACTGAACAACTGCAGGCAGGCGGGGATCGGGGCAGTGCTTGTGCCCACTGTCATAGGCGGGCTCAATGACGGGGAGCTCGGGGACATCCTCAGGTTCGGGTTCAGGAACAATGACGTTGTGAGGGGGGTGAACTTCCAGCCCGTTTCCCTGGTGGGAATGATGCCCAAGAAGAAGAGAGACGAGCAAAGGATAACCATCCCGGACGTCATAGAGAAGCTGTCCGAGCAGACAAAGGACCAGGTCGGGAAAGAGGACTTCTACCCGGTTCCAAGCATGCTCAGGATAACCAACTTCGTGGAGGGCATGACAGGGAAGGCGGAGTACGAGATGGGCTCGCATTATGCCTGCGGCATGGCCACATACATATTCAACGACAACGGGAAGATGATTCCCATCACAAGGTTCATAGACGTGGACGGGTTCCTGGAGTACCTGGACGAGAAGGGCACAGAGCTCAAGGACAAGAGGAACAAGTTCTCCAGGGGAGTGGGCAAGTTCAGGGCAGGGAGCGAGCTCATGTTCAGGATAAATTCCTTCATAGACAAGAGCAAAGCCCCTGAGGGCTTCAGCCTGGGCAAGATAATATACAACGCCCTTGTGAAGCACGACTATAGGGCACTGGGGGACTTCCACCACAAGAGCCTGTTCGCTGGCATGATGCATTTCCAGGACCTCTACAACTACGACATAGAGAGGGTCAAGAGGTGCTGCATACACTACGCCATGTCAGACGGAAGGATAATCCCCTTCTGCGCGTTCAACGTCATACCAGAGTGGTACAGGGACAGGGAGCAGAAGTCACAGGGCATACCACTCAAGAAGTGGGAGCAGAAGACAGGGAAGAGGATAAAGGACGACCTCTACATGAGGAAGCCCAAAGAGCTCGAGGCCAGCAAGCTCTACAGGGACACATACAAGGGTTTCCTGAAGAAGAAGTGAATTCCCGGCGGGCCTGATTATTGTCTGAACAGCTCTGAATACCTGCCGGTTTACACGATGCTTCCGAACAAAAGTCCCGCGGCAGTGGAATACACCACTACGAGCATCACGTATACGGATGTCTTCTTCACTCCGAGCACCCTGTTTATCACGAGCATGTTGGGCAGGCTCAGGCTCGGGCCAGCGAGGAGCAGGGCAAGCGCAGGGCCTTGGTGCATGCCCTTTGCAATAAGAGCCTGGAGTATCGGTATCTCGGTCAGCGTGGAGAAGTACATGAATGCGCCGAACACGGATGCAAACAGGTTCGAGAAGACCGAGTTGGTTCCCACCACGCCCTCTATGAGCTCCTGGGGAAGCAGGGGCATTATGAAGCCCGCTACGAAGACCCCTATGAACAGGTACGGGACGAGCATCTTGGTGAAGCCCCATGTCTCCTTGAGCCACTCCCTGGATGTTTCCCTCCCGAACCTGAATACTGCAATGATGGCCGTCAGGAGAGCAAGCCCTCCCATGAGGGCGTACTTTATCAGGGCATCGATCTGGAGGCCGTTGACCACAAGGACCATTACCATGGAGGCAAAGAACAAGAGAAGCATTCCGCTGCTGATTTTGTGCTCTTTCCCTTTCTCCATGAACAGCTCGCCTTCCCCGGATTTCTCCCGGAATATTATGGCCATTGACAGGCCAACCAGTATTGAAATCAGTATGGCAAAGACAATCCTGGCAAATCCTATCTGAATCCCCAGGACGCTGATGGTCAGGGTCATTGCAGCAATGTTTATGGCAGGGCCTGAGAAGAGGAAGGTTATTGATGGGCCGAGGCCCGCTCCCCTCTGCCGGATGCCTGCGAACAGGGGGAGTATGGTGCAGGAGCACACCGCAAGAACGGCTCCAGAAACAGACGCAACGGAATAGGCGATGTATTTCTTGGCCTCCTTGCCGAGGTATTTCAGCACAGAGTCCTTCTTTATGAAGACGCTGATTGCGCCGGCTATGAAGAAGGCCGGCACAAGGCAGGTGAGGACATGCTGCCGGGCATATTCATGGAGGAGGTAGAAACCCCCAAGTATGGCATCATCCAGTACCCCGGCTCCCACAGGCATCAGGTAGAATGCCAGGAAGACTGCTGCAATTATCAGGAATGCGTTCCTCTCTTTCATATCCAATCACTTCGAGTGCTTTTTCACGAGCTCGAGTATCTCTTCCTCGCTTGGGTTCCCCACGTGCACGGGCTTGCCGTCTATCAGGATAGCGGGGCTTCCCATTATGCCCCTCTTGACGAGCTCTGCCACGTCCTTTATGTACTCGATCTCTGCATTCAGCTTTCCCTGCTCCTTGAGCCTCTTCACCTTGCTGTAAAGCCCCTCGCAGGTCGGGCATCCCGAGCCGATTACTGTTATCTTCATCAAATCACCTCAAAACAATATCAATACAGAGTATATCCCCACCGCAACGAACACGACGGACACTGTCCTCCTGCTCCATGTGTCTATGGCGCTCACCTTGCTCATTGCCGAGCTGAGCCTCGACACGCCGAAGCTCAGTATAAGGGAGAATGCGATTACGGGTATCCCGGTCGCGACGGCGAATACCGCTGGAAGCACCAGGGCATCCCCTGCAACGACTGCCAGGGGGATGAGCATCCCGAAGAACAGCACCGCGCTGAAGGGGCAGAAGGCGAGCGCGAACAGCGCTCCAAGGGAGAACGAGCCCAGGACCCCTTTGCTGGCCAGCTGCTCTTTGAGCATGGTTGTCCTGCCTCCTCCGAATGAGGGAAGCCTGACCTTTCCCGAAAGCAGGATGCCGATGATTATGAGCAGGGGGCCAAGGAGCAGTCCTCCGCTGCCCTGCAACAGCATTGACACGGGCTGCATGCTTATCCCCACCCAAACGACTGCCGCTGCAATCCCCACGTAGGTAAGCATCCTGCCCAGTGTGTATGACAACCCGAAAGCAAGGGTCTTCCTGTTTTGCCCGGCCTTCCTCGATACCGCGGCTATTGCCGTGATGTTGGTGGCCATGGGGCAGGGGCTCAGCGCCATCATGAGGCCGATGAAGAATGCCGCGACAAGGGCAATCTCGCTCGTTCCCATTGCCTCCATGAAAGCCATTATGTCCATTCATCCACCACCCAGCTTCTCCTCGATGACCCCCCTGAGGTAATCCATGAAGCCTTCCTTGTCGTTTATCTTGTACCAGACGTTGGTGTTCTGCTCCTTCGAGAAGCTGCCGTCATTCCTGTAAACCCCTATCCACAATGAGGAGCCCGTTGCCCCGTATTTCTGCACCAGGGCTGAGTTCCCGGGAAGCTCGCCGTTGACGTGAGCGAAAACCACATCTCCTGACTCCAGCTCTTCAGCGAAGTATGTGTTCATGGTCTCTTCCGCGAAATCGCCCAATGTGACGCATGAATAGCACTGGTTGTGGCCGTGGAAGTGGAGCACCTCGACTTTATCAATATCATCTGAAAGGGGAACATCAGCAATGGACATGCCCTGCTCCTGAACCTGAACGCCGGCATCATCGTTGCCAGTGTCATTTTCCTGGTTCACGCACCCTGAAGAAACCAGGACTGCCGCCAGAATGAACAATAAAAACATTTTTTTCATTTCATCCACCCCTGCACTGGCATCCGGTTGTGACGCCTTTCCCGTTTGAAAGCCCTTCAAGATATGATTCCGGCGGGTGGCTGATTGCATTCTGCGGGCAAACAGCCTGGCATCCCGTGCAGCCTACGATGCAATTCTCGGGTGCAATCACTTTGGGCTTCCCACCCCTTTCGACGTAAACGCCATGCTTGCATTTCCTGATGCATGCCATGCAGGAATTGCATTTGTTATGGTCAATGGTCGGGAACCATTGTATCCTGTTTCTGGGAATGCCGGACCATGTATTATCATGAGTGCTCATCTTCTCTGCCTCCCTTTGCATTGTCCCGTATACCGAGAATTACCAGGTCCTCGCTGGCCCTTATTCCCCTTGTCTCCCCTCTCTTGATGAAGATTCCCTGGTTTCTCTTCAGTTCTGACTCGCCGTTGGAATCGGTGAACGTGCCACTGCCTTCCGTCACCAGGAGGAACACCCCATAATCCTCTGGGTGCGGGGGGATTTCAGTCCCTGCCTTCAGGCAAATCAGCGATGCCTGGAAGCTGCCGCCATCGAACAGAAGCTCAGGAGAGGGCTTCCCGCGTGAAAATGATATTCTCTCGTCCAGCCTGTGCACCTTCATTTGTTTCCCTCCATGCAGCACGCTTTCTTCAGGACAGCACCCTCCGGATAACCAAGGGATTTGAATATGTCGCAGACCCTCAGGTCCTTAAGCCTGTAAAAGACGTTCTTGCCCTCCTTCCTGCTCTCCAGTATGCCCCACTCCTCGAGCTTGCCCAGCTGTATGGAAACTGTTGACTGGGTCCTTTTGACGTGGGGAAATATCTCGCACACGCATCTCTCCCCCTCGAGCAGGAACTCCACTATCCTGAACCTCGTCTCGTCGGAGAGTGCCTTCAATGTTTCCAGTGGCCTATTCATAGTCATATTGATGCCTGTCAATATTTATAAATGTATCGTCAGTCCCGAAGATACCAGAAAGCACCCCTGAACCTTTTGTCCTTCAGGCTGCCTTTCATGACCACAAGCAGCTCGTCTCCGCTACCGAATTCTTCCCACGGAACAAGAACAGGGTCATTTCTTTCAAGCCCGGCTGCTTTTGCCTCCCGGGTGGATTCATGATAGAGTATTTCTGATTCCGGCAGCAGCCGCTCCGAAACAGCCCGGTCAACTGCAGTGTGTATCCCCATTCCAGAGAGCTGCCCGGAATCGATGAACGCCTTTTTGTTGAAGACCAGCGTGTAGCCATCCCTTAGGGTTCTTTCGGCCGCCCCGCCCGGAAGCTCGTGGGGCTTTGCCTTCCTCCCTATAATGGCGGAATTGATTGTGCCTTCTCTTAACGCCCCGAGGGCAGCCGAAGCCGAGCCGAATCCGATGATTTCCGTATTTTCCATGCTGCCCGCAACCTCCATCGCATCGCTTCTCACTGTTGGGCAGTATCCTATAACACCTCCTTCTGGCGGCTTTGTTTCTGCGGCTGTGCCATGGATATGATTGAGGGAGGCCCCGTATGAGGCAGCCAGCAAAATCCCTGCAAAGACAATGGCAGCATAAAGTTTCATGCCAGGCACATCCTTATGGCGTCGGCAAGGTCCTTAGCGGAAAACCCCACCAGCATGGCGCTTTCGCGGCTTACTGCATTGCCTATAACCCCATCTGCTTCGGTTACCTCTGTGCCTGCCAGCGCCTCTTCTATTCTTTCCAGCGCCCCTTCAGGGTGGATGAAGAAGTCGCCCGTTATCATTATCCTCTTTATCATCATCCCTTCAAGGACGATATCAATCCGTATCAGCTTCCCGCCGGGAACCTTGTAGTCAACGTGCCTTCTCATCTCCAATGATTCCACCCCCTTGTCGAGTATTTTTCCCTGCACAGCCTTTCAGCGGTTTTCATCTCCGTGGGCGTCAGCTCTCCTGCAACGAATCTTGTGCCGAATGCGCGCTCAAAACCGGAAACCAGCGATTCCTGAAGCCGGAGGACTGAAGTCGGCCTGCCTGTTTCCATTCTCAGCGACGTCACCCTTTCTTCAGCGCTCTTTATGAGCTTGTCCCTTATCTTCTCATCCGGCACCTTCAGCAATGAAAACATCCTTTTGACGTCAGCATCCATCAGAATCGTGCCATGCTGGAGGAGGACGCCGTTTTTTCTTGTCTGGGCATTGCCGGAGATTTTCCTGCCGTTCACGACAATATCGTTGACTGGCCTGAACTCCGCATCAATACCGAGCAATCCCAGTCCATCGACTATCCCTGAGCATATCTTTTCATATGACTCAATTATTCCATGGGGCACGTCTTTCTCGGACAGGGCCATGGAATATGTCAGTTCATTTTCATGGAAAACCGCCCCGCCGCCTGTATACCTTCTTACTATGTCAGCACCCATTTCCTTTGCCCTTTCAGCGTCGACTTCCTGCTTCAGGCTCTGGAAAATGCCTATGGTGACTGCGGGGGGCTTCCATGTGAAGAATCTCAGCGTGTTCGGCACCATGTTTTCCGACCTCGCCGCAAGCATGGCCTCGTCTATTGCCATCTGCATAGCGCCGTCCGTTTCCATTGTTTTGACCAGCCTCCATTTATCCATTCTAATCCCCGACCAATTCTATCGTCTTGTTTGAAGATGATACCAATGATTCTCCGATAAACAATTCAAGGCTTATGGAATAAGGCCCTGGATAAACACCTCCGCAGCCGGAAGTGCAGTAAGGGGTTCTTGCAAAAAAGGTTAATTTGTTCTCTCCTGCATCCAGGTCTGTTGTCCTCGAATCATCGATGTATGCGTAGCTGTAGGGCTTTATTCCGGTCAGCCTTACCGAAACGTTCCCAACATTTCTGGGGCTTGCTATGACAGCCGAAATCTCCATTTCCTCATGCGAGCCATACACGCCCTTGTCTGTTTCAAATTCCATGATAATGATGTCAGCAGTTTCCTTTCCGGATGCATCCGTTCCTCCGGTGCAGCCGGAAACCGCGACCATTCCAGAGACTGCCAGCGCCAGTAAAATGAAATTCCCCGTGCCAACCGGTTTGTTCATATGCAATCCCCCGCCCTGTATGAGCTTCTCACCAGAGGCCCTGCAGAAACATGTTCTATGCCCATTTGCCTGGCCTTTTCTGCAATCTTATTGAATTCTTCTTTTGAATAGTATTTTTTCACCCCAAAATGCTTTTTGCCTGGCTGCAGATACTGGCCGATTGTTACAATGTCGCAGCCGGCCCTTTTCAAATCCTTCATTGTATTGGTTATTTGCACATCATCTTCCCCAAAACCAAGCATAAGCCCTGATTTTGTCTTTATTTCCGGGCAAAGCTTTTTTGCATTCTTCAGCAACTGGAGAGACATATCATAATTGCCTCTGGGCCGCAGAACCGGGAAAAGCTCTTTGACCACCTCGATGTTGTGATTCAGCACGTCTGGCCTGGAACCGATTATTTTCCTTAGCGCTTCCCAGTTCCCTTTCAGGTCAGATATCAGGAGCTCTATTCTGCACAGAGGATTAATCTTCCTGATTTCATTTACTGTCTTCACAAAGTGCTCAGCCCCGCAATCCTCTAAATCATCCCTTGTGACGCAGGTTATGACAGCATAATTCAGGCCGAGCTCTTTAACCGCTTGCGCTATTCTTTCCGGCTCATTTTCATCGACATCTTCAGGCAATCCCTTGTTTATGCCGCAGTAAAGGCAGTTTCTTGTGCAGGTGTCTCCCAGAACCATGAACGTTGCTGTGCCTCTCGAGAAGCATTCGTACCTGTTAGGGCAGTCTGCTTCCATGCACACAGTCCTGAGGCCGCGCCTGTTTATGGCATCCAATGTCTCAACGTAGCGGCTTCTGCTGAAAGGCCTTATGCTGACCCATTCGGGGAGATGGTCAGGCATTGCCCTCAAGAAACCACCCTGTTGTTTTCTATCAGGTCCACAAACCCGTCATAACTGACCAGCACGGCCTTGGCCCTGTTTTTTATGCCCCTCAATTCAAGGTCTTCCTTCAGGGCCAGGAGCTCGATTCTTTTTTTCTTGATGTCTTCAAGGAAGCGCGATTTTTCACTGTTCAGGATGAGAACTCCATCCTGTATCAGGAGCACCTTGTCCTTGGGCCCCGAAAAGTCCAGTATCTTTTCGCTGCATTTCCAGAGCGGATTCTTTACTATAAACAGCACCATATTTTCACCTCATATCCTGATTGTCACGTCTGATTCTTCAATCATGCCCCTGATACCTTCCCCGCTGACCATGGGAACATCAATCAGGTCCTTCTTTGACAGGCCCCTTCTCCTTAATGATTCCTTGTGGCAGAATATCTTGAGCCCGAAATCGCCTGCATTTCCGAAGCCTTCTTTCATGCCTGTCATCCCGAAAGCTTCAGGGTCCTGTTTCCTGTTAAGGCAAAACACGCCGTCTTCCACAAAGACCAGCCTGGTTTCAAGATCCATCCCTGCAAATGCAATCCCCGCGCGCAGGGCTTCTGCTGCAAAGACGCTTCCATATGGAGCATCCTCCACTATCAACAGCACTCTCTTCATCATCATCACCTACAGGCTTACAAACCTGTCGCATTCGTCAATCATTTCAGCGAGCCCCGGCAGCCCCTCGAGCTCGCCCCTTTCTATCAGCTGGTCTCTCTTTATCCCCCTGAACTGGATGCAGACGCCGCATATTTTCACCCCGACGCCAGCTCTGGCCAGCTCATCAAGCCTTTTTGAAAGGTTCCTCTCGCTTCCGGAATTGATGTCCTTGTTTGCCGCCATCACGCTGTCAACATAAAGAAATATCATGACTTCATGCTTTTTCCTGAGGGCGGCCTTCGCCAGGCGGTATGCAGTATCCATATCCTGGTAAGTGTAGGGAGGCCTTACAAGCATTATTCCCAGTTTCATTCCTTCACCCCCCTCATGAACATCAAGTAGGCGGCAGACCATGCGCCGATTATTATGAATGTGCCCGCAACGATGCTGCTTATGGCAAGCTGCGGGACCCCGCTCAGTATATGGCCGATGTTGCATCCCCCGGCAATTATTGCTCCCAGTCCGAGGAGCGCCCCGCCCAACAGGGACTGTGCTGCCATCTTAAACCCGGGGACCCTTATCTTGAACTCGCCGGCAACCAGGGCCGCGGCAAATGCCCCCAGAACCAGCCCGATTACCTCAAAGGACTCCCACGTCAGGAAATTCTGACCAGACGCTGCTGATTTCACTATGGTCTCGAATCCCATCGTAATCCCCAGGGGATAATTCCTTCCTGCAAGTGCAGAAAAGAAGAACGCGAGTATGCCTATGATGCCAATGGCCGTGCCGGACAGTTTCCAGTTCCATCCGCTCCTGAATACTCTGTCGACAACCCCGGCTTTGCCTGGACCTTCTTTTTCCCTTCCCCTGAACAGGAGGAAAATAACCGCCGCTGAAAAGGGGAGAGCAAAAAACCAGCCGTCAATCCCGGACACTGAGGAAAGCGTAATCTGCCCCAGATCAGTGCTCTGGATGCTTTGGGTCAGGGGAGAAAGAAAGCCGTCCTTGGCGAAAAAGGCTGTCAATGCGAAGGCCATGAGCGCCAGCATCGAGCCAACCATTCCCTCACCGACGCGATAGGCAGTTCCGCTTGCGCAGCCGCCCGCAATGACCATTCCGATGCCGAATATGAAACCCCCGAATATGGTTCCTGCCAGGTAAAACGCCTTCGGGGCAAGGGAAATGATGCCGAATGATGAAAGCAGATGAAACCCTATAACCTCAACCACCAGAGCCAGCCCTACCGCCTTCAGCAAAGTGAAATCCCTGAAAACGAGGGGGTCCCGAAACGCTGAGTTCATGCAGAACCGCCCTTTCTGAAGCGCAAACCCGAACAGGGCCCCTATCACCAATCCTGACAAAACCCCGAACACGGTTATCACCTATTTCACCCTGATCAATATTCTGTGGTCTGGCCCCTTGATTTTTTCAACTTTCAGTACCTTGTGGCCTTCCTTCTCGACGTTTCTCGGAATCCTCTCCAGAGAGAGGGGATAATCCGTCAATACCTCGAGCACCTGCCCTGAACCCATCTCCTTTAGCTTTTTCCTTGTCTTGATGTCAGGGTAAGGGCACATCTCGCCCCTCACATCGATTGTAGAATCTGGTTTATCAGCCATTTGCATCACCTCTTTTTTGCGCAGTAAAATTATAGTATGTTTTTTTCGACCTTGAATTAGGCATTGCCTTTTCGCTTAAATAATTAAGATGCTCAACTATGATTTTCAAGTCATTTGCAGGAAAGCCTATAATTGCTTCGCTTGGCTTAATGTCAGTCGCATCTCTGCAGCCATAACATCCGAAACTATAATTTAGCCTGTCCTCTTTATATGGTATGATTGTGGAATCCACACATGCTGCCTGCAATACGGCGGTTGAGCCAGTAATTCTTTCCCCTCCTTTATAATGGAGGTAAGAGAGTATAATCCACATCAGCTTTTCAACCTCATCTTCTATGATGATAACATCAGACACATCATCAGATTCTGTCAAAGGGTATACATTGATATGATTTATCTGATTCATTTTAAGATAGGGCATATTTTCAAACATTTTCTTTCCTACTTCATCAGCAGAAATAATGCCAAAGCCCGTCAAACCCTTACCAGATTTTAATCCTTCCGGAAGCTCGCGAAAACCGAAAGCTCTGGACGCGGAGGGGCAAACAAGATTGTCTTTGCTAATATAAACATTTTCGCCCCGTCTCGCCTTCATAATAGCCTGACAGTAGCGCATCTTCTCTGGATTTTTTTTGATATTATGGCTGTTTTTTACTAATTTTACACCTACCGGATAACCATCCAATTTCAGGATATCTTTTAATGATTTGCCCATTTCATTAATTTCATTAATTTCAGATACGCTATACATGTTTATACCGCCTTTACCGCCTTAATTAAACTATAATTTATCCCCCGGATTTACACAGCCATTCTGGATGCAGTATGCCACCTTGTCCTCAATCTGCTTTCCCGTGGTCTCGTCGCTCCCGTATCCAACAATGGGCTCGAAGTCCCCTATGAATGTCGTGGGCACGCCCATCGCCCTTGTCCCGTAGGCATCTGCCATGTCAGAAAAAAGCTTCGCATTTTCCTGGTTACGCCAGGTTTCGAAGGACTTCACTTCCAGCTCGGGGTACTTCTGCTCCAGCTCTTCCAGGAACGGCTTTTCATGCGCGCAGTGCGGGCACCCATCTCCCCAGAAGAAGTAAAGAGTCACCTTTTCGGGGTCGTCCTCCAAGCTTCCTATGATATCTCCTGTTATGTCAGAATTGTCATCCGTTTCGGTCACGCAACCCGAAACAAGCACTATGGCAGCCAACAGGATTGACGCGCTGACCGTAATTTTAATGTTCATGTGCATAATTCACCTCTTAGTTTCTTCAAGCCACCCAGCGACCTCATCTGCTTTCATCAGCCTTTTGGTTTCTTCGGGGTTGCTGAGCTTTATCTTCATTATCCAGCTTCCGTAAGGGTCCCTGTTAATCCTTGAAGGCTCGTCAAATAGCTTGTCATTGACTTCAGTGATTTCCCCTGATACAGGGCTTGAAAGATGGCCGCTCCATTTCACAGCCTCCATGGAAACGTATCTGTCGCCCTGTTTTATGGTCTTGCCTTTTTCAGGGAGCTTGACGAACACGAACTCTTTTGCCTTCCTGGCAGCGGCCTCTATGATTCCAACGGTTGCGGTATCACTTTCTGCCTTTACCCATGAATAGTCTTTGCTGTAAAGCAGGTTATCCGGAAAACTCTGGTCATTGCCTTTCATCTTTGCCCACCCCGCTGTTTTTATTAACATTTTCTGTGCTTTTATTTTGCTCGCCCCGCTTTCTATTAACCTTCCTTTCGATGAGAACTATTATTCCTGTGGCTGTCAAAGCCGCTGCCAGCAGACCTAAAGCCACGGCTATGTTGTTGAGGAGAGCGGGGTTTATCACCAATACCGAACCCAGGCAAAGCATCATCAGCCCTGACATGAGCTTCAGGGTCCTTCCCTGGTATTCTGTCAGCTTTTTGGCCCCCAGTGTTACGGTGAACATCACTACTATGAGAGCCAGGGGGATGACATAAACAATATTGTATAGTGCGAGATATGTGTAGTATTCCATGCTCGAGAGGCCGTGGAGAGTCAGTATCCTGGTGAAAACCATGGGGAAGCCTGCCGTGCACAGGAGCTCATAGCTGTTGGCCGCCACCGCAAGAACAATGGTCCCGAACATCATTGAATATATGGAATTTGCCTTGAGAAGGTTCCTCATCCTCTCGAAAAGCCCGGGCTTCTTGCTTTCGGGTATGACCAGGGATATGCCTTTCTCAAAGAAGAAGAAATCCTTTATGTTTATCGCAGCCACTAACAGGGCAATAATGCCTGCAGCAGTGGTCACGACTGCAAGCGTGCCTATAAGGAGGAACAGGTTAAGCCAGGCGGACATGAACAGGAAATAAATCAGTCCCGAGAAGAACACGAATGTCCCGCCGATTAGCAGCATCCTCCTTCTCGACTTGGCGTAAACCAGCATGCTGAGAAGGAAAAAAAGCACGAAAAATGCGCATGGGTTAAAGGAATCAAGGCCTCCCAGGATAACAGTGAAAAGCGGCAGCGACATGTTTTCAGTGTCAATCCTGCCCAGTACAGGGAGTTCTATGACTGTCCCCTCCTCAGGGGTGATGTCCCCCAATTGCGGGGGGTATGGCGTGAGGCCCTGGATATTCTCGGCTGGACAGACGCATCCCTCTTCGACGCACGTGCTGATTTCCTGCTCAAGGTTATTCCTTATGGTTGTCTCTCCTACGAGGAACCTCTCCCCGATGAATGCTATCGGAAAGCCTCCGTCTGTGAAGCCGTATGTTTCCTTGAACCTTTCGTACAGCTTGCTTTCTTGAGGGTCCGAGACATCGTGCCTCGTTATATTCACATCATGCTCTTCAGCCAAGGAATCGAGATAAGGGGATATGCTTTCGCACTGGGGGCATTCCCCGTGCAGGAACACATGAACGCATACCTCGTTCAGGGGAGGCATCTCATCAGGGGATTCCGGGGGGTCTCCTGCGGAAGGGTTCTCCAGCTTTTCAGCAGGGTCAATGCAGCCATTCTGGATGCAGTATGCCACCTTGTCCTCAATCTGCTTTCCCGTGGTCTCGTCGCTCCCGTATCCAACAATGGGCTCGAAGTCCCCTATGAATGTCGTGGGCACGCCCATCGCCCTTGTCCCGTAGGCATCTGCCATGTCAGAAAAAAGCTTCGCATTTTCCTGGTTACGCCAGGTTTCGAAGGACTTCACTTCCAGCTCGGGGTACTTCTGCTCCAGCTCTTCCAGGAACGGCTTTTCATGCGCGCAGTGCGGGCACCCATCTCCCCAGAAGAAGTAAAGAGTCACCTTTTCGGGGCTGGCATGAACGGAAGGCAGTGCCATGGCCTGCAGCACCACCACTGCAAAAAGCAATGCAAGCATGGGGTTTCTCTTTTCCATGAAAATCTCACGGGTGAAATACCATATATATGCGTGTTTCAAAAAATGAAATATCCATTCATCCATCGCTCAGGAAAACTTTCCTCAGCGAACCATTGAGCATTATCATGTTAGTCATTCCGTGCCTTTCCTTTGTTATTACGCCCTTTCTCTCCAGAGAGGAAATCTTTCTGAAAACCTTAACCCTGTCGATTTTCGCGTCCCTGGCTATTCTGTTCTGGGAAATCTTGCCTGAACCGCGAATGATGGCCTCCATGATTGTCTTTTCATCAGCATCAAGAAAATCCAGGGTCTTGAGAATGTCTGATGTAAGCGCTCTTTTCTCTTTGATGAACGACTGTGTCAGGAGATAGTAAGTGAGCGTTCCCACGAAAACCCCTGCTGATGAGAATATGATTATTATCAGATAGATGGGTATGTCGCAGGAGCAGGCTTCCTGCACACCGTAGTTCTCCTTGACGTAAAAGGCAGTAAAAGAAGCGAGAAAAACAAACCCCGTTACAAGTGATATTGCAAGCATTGCCCTCCTAAAAAGATATCTGGCTTCCATGTTCATGCATCCACTACATTCTACGTTCCTTTATTGAAACCTGCTTTATTCAATAATGCCAATATATAAGTAATTTCTAAAGGAAACCGCCGCTCGTCTCGTCGGAAGGGGCTTAAATGTTTCCAGTGGCCTATTCATAGTCATATTGATGAGCATCAATATATATTAATATTGTGGCGCCTCCCGGGAATCAATCCTGATAAACGATTAAAAATGCAAGGCCCAACCAATGACATAAGCGGAACAAAATGCAGCGCTCCCGGCGTCCCCGTTTCTCAGTAATAGGGGAATGAGGGTTTCTTCTTTTTTTCTGTAAGGGCATCGAACACTTCCTGCGCTGTATAGCTGTTTATCATGCACCCTTCCCTGAAGAAGTATATTTTCTGCCCGTTGCCGGAAGGGCCTTCCCTGGTTTCCGTGGAATGGAATATCCCGAGGTCATTGTATTCCTGGTCCACATTCAGCCTGTGCCGGAGAACGCTCTGAAGCATTCTTTCCGTTCTGTTCATGGAACAGTGCTGGAGAGAAGGTTTATTAAGCCTTTTGCGAGCCGCCATGCCAAGTATAAAAAACGCCGGGCACTAATATAATGCATGGCTGACCTCATGCTGTCGGTGATGTACTTCGGGGTCCTGCTCGGGCTCGGCATCATCGTGGCCAACCTGCTAAAGAAGGTCAGCATACCGGACACATTCTTCCTGCTCCTGCTCGGGCTGGTGCTAGGACCAACCGTGTACAACAACCCCGCCATCACGGGATTCATATCCACAACGCTGATTGATGTTTCTGTCATGGGGACCATACCGGATTTCCTGAGGGTCCTGGCCCTCATCATGGTGGTGTTCACCGGAACCTTCAACCTGGGGCTGAGGACGTTCCAGAAGCTCGGGGGGCTTGCCATCAACCTGGCCGTGGCCGGGGTCATCATAACCACAGTGGTCATGGGGCTGGTGGCCAACCTCTTCTTCGGGCTGGACATAATCTACTCATTCCTTCTGGCTGCGGTTCTGTCGGGAACGTGCACCAGCGTGGTCTTTGCCTTCGAGGATTCGCTGAAAAAGGCCGGGGACACCCTCAAGATAATCAAGCTGGAGTCTGTCATAAACTCTCCACTGAGCGTTCTTCTGCCCATACTCTTCCTGGACCTGGTGGCTATAGAGCCGGGTGCCATAATAGACCCCCTCCAGTACCTGAACCAGTTCTGGGTCATGGTGGCAGTGGGTGTGGGAGCCGGGCTAATACTCGGCGTGGGCATAACCAAGATACTGAGGGGCATGCTCCACAAGTACTCTGTGCTCATGCTCTTTGCGGTGGCACTGATTACCTATGCAATGGCCGAGAACGTTGGGGGGTCGGGTATGCTGGCCGTGGCAGTGGCCGGGCTGGTCTCGGGGAACGCCCTGAACAAGAGGCATGACAACATACAGCAGTTCGACGACCACCTCTCAGAGATGCTCAGGATATCGGTGTTCACGCTCCTGGGTGCCCAGGTGAGCCTGTTCATAACCATAGAGCAGTTCATGCTGGTTGTGGCCTTCTTCCTCATAATGTTCTTCATAAGGCCCATCATACTCCTTCCCGTGCTCGGGGCCAAGAAATGCGACTTCACGAAGAGGGATTTCCTGCTCATGAGCTTCGTGTCCCCCAGGGGCCTCAGTGCTGCTGCCATCGCTCCCATAGTGGCATCTGCCATCATAGCGGCAGGTGCGCCCGCACTGGCCAACACCCTGGTGAACGTGATATTCCTGGTCATAATGCTATCCGTGCTGTTCAGCTCAGGGGCCGCCATCCTGCTCGGAAGGGGCTACAGCAAGGGGAAATGCGAGAAAGAACCCAAGGAATCTGAGCCTGACGAGACGGGCTCTGTGGACACAGACGCGCCCGGAACGGGCGACGAGAGCACTACTTCAACCTGAGCGAGCGCATGCTTTTGCAGAGAACGTCCAGGCCCTGGTCGAGCTCCTTTATGGTGATGTTCAGAGGGGGCATGAGCCTCACCACTGATTCCCCGCATGATAGGAGCACAAGCCCTTTTTTGAAGCAGGACTGCAGGGTCTGTGAGCAGGCCTTCTTGGCGGGCTCCTTGGTTCGCCTGTTCTTGACCAGCTCAACACCTGTCATGAGGCCCTTTCCCCTTACATCGCCTATTATGTCGAGGTCCTCCTGGAGCTCCCTGAGCCTGGAGCGGGCGTGCTTCCCGAGCTTTTCCGCATTCTTGTCCAGCTTGTGCTTTTTCATGTAATCTATGGTGGCGATTGAAGCCTGCACAGAGAGGGGGTTGCCAGAGAAGGTTGACGCATGGGCCCCGGGAGGCCAGTCCATTATGTCAGCGCGGGCTATGCAGGCGCCAAGGGGCATGCCGCCGCCAAGGGCCTTTGCAGAGCACACTATGTCAGGAGTGATGCCTGAGTGCTCTGAAGCGAACCATTTCCCTGTCCTGCACATGCCAGACTGCACCTCGTCAGCCACCAGCAGGAATCCATTCTTGCGGCAGAGGGACTGGAGGCCCTGGAGGAACCGGTCAGGCGGGACTATGTAACCTCCCTCGCCCTGTATGGGCTCCACGAAAACAGAGGCGACCTCGTCAGGGGGCACAATCTTCTGGAGTATGTGCTCCTCAAGGTAGCCAAGGCACTGGAGGCCGCAGGACTCCCTGTCCTGGCCGAAGGGGCAGCGGTAGCAGTATGCGTAGGGAGCGTGGGTGACGCTGGGCACGAGGGGAGTGAAATGGTCCCTGTGGGTGAGCTTGGAGCCCGAGAGTGTCATGGAGCCGTAGGTCCTTCCGTGGAAGGAGCCCATGAACGAGATGATGCGGGGCTTCTTGGAGTGCCACCTGGAGAGCTTGAAGGCGCACTCAACGGTCTCTGTACCTGAGTTGGTGTAGAAGACCTTCTTGGGGAATTTCCCTGGTGTGAGATTTACAAGCTTTCCCGCCAGGTCAACAGAGGGCCTGTTGTAGAAGTCTGTCCCGGCATTGTGGAGGATTCTGCCTGCCTGGGCCTTCACTGCCCGGACCACGTCCGAGTTGGAGTGGCCCACTGAAGAGACGGCAATGCCCGCGGCGAAGTCAAGGTACTTCTTCCCGTCCACGTCCCAAAGCCAGGAGCCCTTGCCCCTCTCTATGACCAGGTCATAGGAGCGGGTATAAGAGGGCGAGATTAGCCTGCTGTCATCTGCCACTACCTTGGAGGCCTTTCCGGGCATGCATTATTATTGCACGGGCCGGCTTTTATCTTTACATGAGCGGCATTGAAATGACACCCGCTTCCTCTGAAGGCCAAAGCCTGCGGTATAGCTGTGCGGGTTACATAAAGTCTCATTCGCCTTACCGGCTAAAGCAGGGGGGTTCTGGCATGGTGCGGATAAGAATAAAAAATTTCACCCAAAGAATAGGGAGTGAAGAAGCTATCCAGAAGGGAATTCCTTGCATTCTCGGCCGCAGCAATATTGGACCTTTATACAGCAGGGCCTGCTTCAGGTCAGGGGCATGTGCATCATGGAGAGATAAGGGTTTCCCTGGATGAGGAGCCTGAGCTTGTTTTCGAGGGACAACTGGGGGTTCTTACATATCCGGTTGTTGCCGGAAGGAAGGGATATGGCACGCCCAGGGGCGAATTCTCTGTGCTGAGGAAGGTGCACAAGCCATCCTGGTGCCCTAATCCCGAAAGGAGATGGGTACAGAGGACAGAATGGTACATGGAATATTATTCAAGGACTGGAAACAGGTGCATCCCATATTCGCACCCGAACCATCCCCTTGGACCATGGAAGCTGATATTCGAGCCTCACGGGTATGCAATTCATGGCAAAGGGGACAAAGCGCTTGACAAGGGTTCAAGATACGCTTCCCATGGCTGCATAAGAATGAGGGACGAGGACATCTGTGAGCTGGCTCCGATGGTTGGTGTGGGAACCCCTGTGCTTATCGGATAACCATTTTTAAGCACAATTACACCTATTGGTATGGGGCCGTGGTGTTAAGCCTTTACGGACGCTTCCGCTGTCACAAAGGCTTAAGCCAAATGGTAGCCCATAACAGTGCAATGGGGCCGTGGTGTTAAGCCTTTACGGACGCTTCCGCTGTCACAAAGGCTTAAG
>CAZSLL010000004.1:25976-79648 GCA_964607835.1 uncultured archaeon
TCACAAAGGCTTAAGCCAAATGGTAGCCCATAACAGTGCAATGGGGCCGTGGTGTAGCTTGGTCCAGCATCGGAGCTTCGGGAGAGCCTTTCTTTACGGGAGCTCCCGCTTCCGCAAGAAACCCTTGGGAAAGAAACAAGCAAATTCGCACAGGAGTGCTCTCAGTCCCGAGGGACTGACAGGAGGCCGAGAAAGCTCCAGACCCGAGTTCAAACACCCTTTTCAGTATGAACAGGCAAAAGCGTGTGCGGAAAAGGGTTGGAAGTCTCGGCGGCCCCATACACCTTTTATTTGACAGGACAATGGGAACCAGGCCCCCGGGAACCTGGTTCAGATGGCTTAAGATACAAGGGCATTACCTGCAAACCTTCTCGAAGTACTCCTTCTGCACCCTGCCGTCCCTTTTTAGCGTGACCTTCACGATGTCGCATCCGGGGTCATTGGGGTCCTTTGCGTAGAATTCTGTCTCTATCCGCTCGTCCCCCTCTTCTGCTTCATAAGCGTATGGCCTGCCTGTCTCGGCTGTCCTTTCAGCAGAACGCCTTGCCATCTCCTCGGTTGTGAGGTCATATACCCCGCCCAGGCCGGCTCCAAGAAGTGCGCCCCATCCCGCGCCTTTCCAGCCTTTCGTGAGTCCACCCACGCCAGCTCCAATGAGCGCGCCTGACTTCACGGCCTTTGACTGACCGCAGGATGTCCATAGAAACATGGAAAACGCCAGCATAATAAGCAATAAGATGCGCATTCTTTTCATCTCAGAACCCCTTTCCTCCCGATTAGGGAATTGGTTGGTGAGAAATCGAAAGACAGCATAATAAGGGCTGTCCCTCGGGTCAACTATATTCACGGCTCGAAGGGTTTCCTGGGAGCCGGGATTTCCATCGGACATGCCTGCGCGCGGTTCACAGCGAACCCGGCGGTAATTTTTGTGCTTGGAACAGTGGAGAGAATGATTTGAGTATGTTGGGGGCAAGCAATTTATAGACTCTACTTGGGGGGGATATACCAGTCATCGGGGATGCCATACTGAAAGCTAAGATGGCTATTATCTGGATGTTTTCAAGGGGATTTCAGTAGTCTGTCTGGCGGAATGTCAAGAACGCACAGTATGGCATTCTTGATGGCGGAATTGACTTTTCTCAGTTCTTGCCTCTTTAAAGAGTAATGCTTATGTGGTTCGCTGCCAAAGATGTCATGCATATAAAGGTCTTTGTTAACCTCAAGCTGAATTCCATGAACGCCATTGCATGGGTCTGAATGCATCCTTGTAATGAACCCGCCCGAATAAGGCCAGTTGTATCCCACGCTGGTGCCCATATTTTCTGCACTTTCCTCCAGAGACTGGCCAAAGGCCTTTGTTATCATTGGATGAGCGGATTTCCCGCCAAGGTTGCCTATTATGAATCCCCTCCTGTCATCTCCGGCGTCAGGCTCGCCAGGAAGGCCCACCCCTGCAAGCGAATGCCCGTCAAGTAGAAACGCAGGGCCGCGGATATCTTTGACCTCTTTTATGGCATCCCTTAAACAGCTGTGATACAAATCATAGATAAGCTTGAGTGTTTTCAGGTCGCCGGGGGAAAGGGGACGAACAAGCGAGCATTTTCCAAAGGAGTCCAGATACTCTGTGGCGCTTGCAGACAGGTGCCTCGGAACATTGCACTTCTCGCCTGACCATCTCCTGTTAACATCGAGAACGGTTCTCAGAAGCCCTAGTCTGACAGAGGTTCCTGTGTTCTGGGCGAAGACCTTGTCAGTATGCATATCGACCTCTATGAGGGTCTTATCAGATACTGAATAACACTTCTCAATGCCGTAAGGTACCAGCAATCCGCTGTGCGGGACTGATAGAACAAAATCTTCAGAATGTCTGGCCACTGATATAAAATGACCGGGTTCCATTTCTGAACTCTCGGAAGTAATGATATTGTATGTTTTCATCATTTCCGCAGGCTCATCAGTCCTGAGCTGGATTTCCTTGCCTTTCACCATCAAGAACTCTCTCTATGAAGTCGAGATATTCAGCAACACAATCGACTCCCCAGGCTTCCCTTAATCCCTTCACGCCGGGGGTCGCATTTATCTCAAATGTCTTCATCCTGCCCTTGCTGTCAAATACTGCATCAAGGGCATTAAAATTGATTTCGGGAAAGGCATCTATAACCTCTTTAGCCATCTGTGACTGCTTAATGCTGGGGAAATACCTGCGCACACCCGCGCCTTTCTTAAGGTTGGTCTTCCATGTATCTCTGGGCGGCTCCCTTATAACCCATGGATACTCATTTCCAGCAATATAGGTAATCCTCAGGTCACCATGCCTTATCTCTGGGCAGAACTCCTGAACTAACACAGAGCCGTATTTTTCCTGAAGGCTCAGTATGGCCCTCTCGGCAGATTCAGGGACTTCTACGCTAATCCTGTGAACCTGTTCGCCGTAGCCCACCCCGAACCTGTCCTTGGCCACCACATATCCATCTATGTCATTTACCATGTTAAGGGCATCAAGGGCTTCCTCAGGAGTGGAGGCGCTGACAGTGAAGGGAGAGTGCTCAGGGCACCTCAGGAACACGTTGAGCTTGTCCTGGTTCATGAGAAAAGCGTCAACCGCGGGGTCAAAGAAAACCCTGTCCTCAGCAAGCGAAAGAATTCTTGTCCTCTCTTCAGGCTCCCTCAGGTCATTGCCGTCAATTATTACAGCGTCCAGGGCTGATACCTTCATATCTTTGTATTCTTCAATCTCCCTGCCGTATGAGCCCAGCATTACCCTCTTTCCACAGATTTCCGGGCATTCGCCTTTAAGATAGACGTCTCCGATGCCAAACACATACACGTCATGTCCCCTCCTGAGGGCTTCATCTGACAAATAGTTTATCGTGGAATTCACAAAACCATGCGAGGCATCGTCGGCGCTTTCAATGCCAATCCTTATTTTCATAAAGAGGGATTGACCATAAATTATTTAACTTCAATAACGCAGGGAGTACACCTATAATAAGAAGGGCCGGAAGACACCGCCTACTCTGAGACGATGTCCACCAGCTTAATCCTGAACTTGAGCTTCTTCCCGGCCAGAGGGTGATTGAGGTCCAGTTTCACGGCCTGTTCAGTGACCTCCACTATCTTGCCCGGAATCTGCCTTCCGTCCTGGGTGGAGAGGAGAAGCATCATGCCTTCCTTGGGCTCCTTGTCCTGGGGAAGCTTGTCCCTGGGAACCTCCTTCACCATCTGGGGATTGGGGTCGCCATAAGCATCAGCGGGCTCGAGCTCGAGCTCTTTCTCCTGGCCCTTTTCCATGCCCACGACAGCGTCCTCGAATCCCTTGATGACCTTTCCTGAGCCCAGCTCGAACTCTATGGGCTCCTTGCCCTCGCAGCTGTCGAACACAGTGCCATCCTCAAGGGTGCCGGTGTACTCCACCTTCACCTTGTCTCCTTTCTTGGCTGCCATAAAATCACTTCCTTAATCGCAGAAATCGAATTCTCACGATGTTGGTTTCCTTGAATCTTGTAGGGGGTCCTTTTAAAAGTAACCCAGGGTAATGGAAGGGGATTCACCAGTGAGTAAGAATGTGAATAATGCCAAACAACAAGGCACCCTCAAAAATCGCTTTTAGCCCCGCTTTCCTGGGAAGGCGGGTCATTAGATGAGGCCCTCAATCAGAACCTCTTTGGCCTTCGCTTCTGGAAGCAGTCCCTGCAGTACACAGGCCTGGATCCATCTGGCTTGAAGGGAACTTCGCACTCTTTTCCGCACTCAGAGCATGTGGTCTTGTGCATCTCTCGGTTGAAGCTTCTTCGGTCGCCAGAGTCGCTGTCTCTTTCCATTTGATTAACTCCTATTTCACTAAAAGGCCTTTCGGCCTCTACATAATCGGATAGCGGGTATTTAAGGCTTTGCATTCATTTGCAGTGAAAATGTCCGGAAATGAGGAAAATCAGCACTTACTCTCACTTGCATCAAAAGGGGGGTTCCCCTTATCAGGTGCCCGGGCGGTAGGGCTGGGAGCCCGGCGTCATGGGGCTGTTGCTCTTTATGGGGCCCTTGCCCGGCCCTGAGGAGCGCTTTTTCAGCATGAGGACCACGAAAGCGCCGATTACCACCGCGACCAGGGCAATTATTATCCAGAGGGTGAGGTTTCCGGGGCTCACAGGCGTGGTCCCGGTCACACACTGGCCATTGGAGCATCCCGAGGGGCAGGTCTCCTGGAGCACCCATTCGCCGTCCTGGCACACCTGCACATCATTCACTGAGCACCTGGTGGCTCCGTCCACGCATCCCTGGATGTCCTCGAGCTCCTGGGCGTACACCTCGCCTGAGAAGCTGTCTATGACAGCATCATCCACCTCCTCGTTCACGGAATAGGTGATGGTTATCTCGTCCCCAGGCTCAAGCTCGCCATATGTGAACAGGAGCTCTGGATCTGACTCCACTACCTCGAACCCCACGGCCCCGTCGGCCTGGACCGTTAGGTTTTCAGCGTGCTGTGCGAACTCCTTAGGGACGCTGTCATAAAGCATGAAGTTCTTTGCCTTCTTGTTTCCGCTGTAGGTCATCCTGGTCTCCATGCTTGAGACCTGGCTCTCGTACCTGAACTCCCTTCTCATCTGGACCTGGCTGGATATTGACTCGGAAATCCTGAGCATGTTCTGCTTTGCCTGCTCTGACATGTTTGCTAGGCCCAGGACCTTCTGCATGGCCTCCTGGAGCCTGGTGTTGTTCCTCAGGCCGACACCCGGGACGAGCTCGGGCCTCCTGGATGCGTTCTGGGCCTGCGAGGCTGCCGGGGCGGCCACTGCGGCTCCTGCTGTTGTGCCTCCGCTCGGACTACTGGGGTCATCGCCTCCTCCGCTGGTGACAGTGAGCGTTGTGGAGCCGGTGTCCCCTCCCGCGTTCTGGCTGGTGACAGAAGCCTCTATGTCATAGGTCCCCGCGGTACTGGGAGCAGTGAAGGTCCATGATTTCTGGATGGTTTTCTGGGAGCCTGAGGCGTAAATGGTGTTGTCCTCCCAGTCGGTTATCTTGCTCGCACCATAGACATCAGTATCAGAGCCTGAAAGGTCAGCGTCCACGTCAGTTATGTCATCAGAGGCTCCTGTGGAGACCTCCAGGGTCGCGGTGACAGAGCTTCCTGCCGTGGCCTCGTAGGGGGAGTTGGCGAAGCTTGCGGTGATGGTGTAGGGCGAGGTTATTGAGACCACTGTATCCCTGGATGATATGCTCTCCCCCGGGCAGGAGAAGCTCCAGGAGATGGTCCTGTCGCTCACGCTGCTCTCGCATGCCATGCTGGTGGCCTCGAAGGTCCGCTGGGAGGAGGGCGAGCCCTGGTTAAGGGTGAACACAGTGCTGTCCTGGGAGCTCATGCAGTCGCTGTCATATCCCGTGGCAGTGGCTGTTACTGTGTCGCTTGCGCCTATTCCGCTGCAGCTCACAGTGATGTCCCCTGTCTCACCCACTGCTATGCTCTTGCTGCTGTCTGTCCCTGTGCAGGTTATGGTGGCAGAGGCCAGGCCCGGCAGGAGCAGGGCTGCAAGGGTCAGTGCAAATATCAGGTTCTTAATGCTGTCCATCAGGCCACCACCTCATAATCATAGAGGAGCACGTCCTCGGGTTCTGAGTCCATCATGGACTGGCTGTCCTTGTCAAAGAAAGGTATCATGAGAGTGTAGTTGCCGGGGTTGCTCCTTGCGAGCACCTTTGCGTGGATGGCTCCAGTGGTGTTGAAGTAGAGGGAGTTCTCATAGTAGTCCTCCTTCCCGCTGGAGGGGCCCCCGCCCATTATCTCGAACATCGGAACTGCGTCGCCTGTCTTGGCCATGTGCCTCACGAACGGGGCCATGGCAAGGTTGGCTGTGAGGTTGCCCTCTATGTGTATGCTGAACATGTCCCCGGCGCTGTGCGGGCCTGACTCTCCGGTAATGTTCAGTCTGCTCGACAGGCTGTGCACCACGATAAGGAACTGCTCCTCCTCGCTGATATTCTGGCCCATGTAGCGGTCCTCTATCTCGACAAAGACCACCGCAGGGCCTGTTACGTTCTCGTAGGGCGGTATCTGCAGTATCGTGTCGAACATGCCTGTGTCATTGGTCTGGCCGGAATGCTCGGCGAGCATGCCCTCATCCTCCTCGCTCTCGTTCTCAGGGCCCATCATCTGCATGACCTCCAAGCTGGCTGATATGTTAATGCCTTCCACTGGTTCGCCCGAGGCGTTCAGGACGGTCACGAACACAGGAACAGAGTCCCCTGGCTGGAACTCACTGGAGCCCCCAAGGTTCACTGAGGTGTTGAGGATCCTAATCATGAAATTGCTCTCGAACTCTGTCCAGCCGTAGTCTGCCTTGTCCACCTGACCAAAGAGCATGTAGTCCCCGGATGAGAGGTTGGCTTCCTGGGATTCGAAGGCCTGGGTGAGGTTGACAACCCACCTGCCGTCTGCGTCTGTGTTGTTGTTAATGTATATGGAGCTGGTCTCGTATGAGCCGCCTGATGTGTTGTCCTCCTCCCCGTCGCCTTCCATGGGGCCCTTCATCATGGAGAACACGTCCAGGCTTATCCAGGCCCCGCCCACGGGGTCGCCGCTGGTGTCATTTACCTGTATGGTCAGAATGGGGTCCTCGTTTGTGAAGTACTTTGACTTGTCGAGCTGGGCCTTTACCCTGAGGCCCTGTATCCTGAACCACCTGTTCATGTTCTGGGTAACGCTGCTGTTCTCAATCCTCATCTCCAGCATGTACTGCCCTGGCTCAGAGGGCGAGGTTATGTTGCCCGATACCTCGCCGAGAGAGCTGAGATCGATCTGCTCGCTGTACTCCTCGATTATGCTCCAGGTCCACTCATCAACCAGCCTGTCCTTATGCACTGTGCCTGTCACGGGGTTGCCGTTGTTGTCAGTGACCCTGAACCAGAACTTTACCTCCTCGTCAGACCTCACTATCTCCCTCATGAGGCTGGACACCTGGAAGGCGGGCACCCTGAAGTGCATGAAGTTCTCAAGGGAGGTTTCATCAGGGCAGGAGACCTCGACCCTGGCTTCGTAGTCCCCGTAAGGGAGGTCAGACGGAATCTCGAAGACCATCTGTATGGCGCCGTCAGGGCCCATGCCCCCCTGCACCTCGCCAAGGTTCCACTGGCTCACTTCCGAGCCGTTCTTTACAACGCTCCAGGACATGCTGTCCCTTATCTCGCTTATCTCAGCCTGGCAGGAGGACAGGTCAACCGGATACCAGCTGCTGTCCCAGGCCTCTATGTAGGCTGTTGCGTTTGTCCCTGACCATGGGCTGTTGGGCTCTATCCACCCGCTGAGCATGATGCCTGAGCTGTCGCCCTCCACCTTGAACCACCTGTAGTCATCAGTGTAGTCTGAGTCCAGCTGGTCGGTTATCTGGAGCTCGAACTGGGCGTCGTAGTCCCCGTAGTCCTGGGGCGCGCTGAAGGCTATTGTGGTCATTGACGTGTTGTCAGCCGCTGAGGTGGTGTTGCACAAATCATACTGGGTATCCATGCCTGTCCACATGCTCCTGACATTCTCGAGGCACAGTGTGGTGGACACCAGACCGTTGCCAGAGACTGTCGAGCGCGCCACGAGGTTCCCTCCGGCAGGAACGCTGTTGGGGTTGCAGTTGTCAGGCGCGCCGGGCGGGCACACCAGCTGGATGGAAGTCGAGAAGCGGCTCACCTTGAACCAGGCTTCCCTCACGCTGGAGGTCACAGTGCCGCTGTCATTGTAGCTCACGTTGAGCCTCACTATGTACTCGCCAGCTGTCTGGGGCGCGATGAGCTTTAGCTCGGCCCTTCCTGAATAATCAGTGCTCTGGTTGTCTTTGGTCTTTGTCACAGCCACGGGGCTCCAGTTCTGCTCATCCATGACCTCGATAATGGACACGTTGGCACCCTCTATCCTGGTGCCTGACGGGTCTTTTACATACACGGTGATTATGATTCCCTCGCCCGGGCTCACGGTCTCCATTCCGCTCACGTTGCCGTCTATCCAGGCGTCCACGAAGAAAGTGGCAACATCAAAGCCCTCCCAGGCCCTGGCTGCCCCGCTGGCCGCAAGGATTTCTATCTCGTAGTGGCCTGTCCCTGAGGGCACGGTGAAATTCAGGCTCTTGTAGCCCTCTGAGTCAGTGAGGCCTGACGGGTATACGCTCATGGCCTCATTGCCCTCGCTCCACTCAGTGCCTGACTCCCATACCCTGGCAGATATGTTGACGCCCGACTGCGGGATGCCTGACTTGGACACGTATATATCGGAATCAAAGACCTCGCCCGGAAGGTACATCCACTTGTTGTTGGGCCTGTACACGCTAATGTCAAAGCTGTTCACGTCGAAAGATAGCCATCGGGTCTCCCCTCCTGTGTTTTCCTTGAGCTTGACATCAATCATCCCAGAGACGTCAGCGGGCAGGGTGAAATTGAGGGTCACCCTTCCCTGGCTGCCCGTGTCTGCGTAAGGGGTTGTGTAGGAGACATCCACCTCCTGCCAGCTGTCCTTGCTCCATATCTCCTCTATCGATATGTTAACATCAGACCAGGCAGAGCCGTTTGAGTACCTGAGCTCGGCCTTTATGTTGACCTCGTCACCCGGCTCGTAGGAGCCCGCTCCTGTCCAGGCATCGAACTGCTTGGTCCTGAGCTGGAACCAGAAGTGGTCCTTTGTGCTTATCCCACCAGTGGAGAACTCGAGTTCAGCCTCGTACTCGCCCGCGCCAATCCCGCCGGGCAATGTGAGGTTGTAGCTCTCCCAGGAGCCCAATGATGCCGTGACCGTCCTCGGTTCGAGGTTGCTGGTGCCGTCCACAGTGCCCCAGTCCCATGTCTTCCTTATGTTCATGCACGTGATGTTTATGTCTCCCGAGAACTCGGTCCCGTTGGGGTAGGTTATGTTGAATGTCATGTTCAGGAGTTGGCCTGGCTCAAGTTGGTGCTCGCTCATCTCATGGTTGAAGAATATGTCGAATGCGTCAACCTCGAACCAGAGGAACTCCTCGGCATCGCCGGCCTGGGCTATGAGGGTGTAGAAGCCCGGTTCATTGAATGTAAACACCTGGGTCGCAAAGCCCGTGGTCGAGTTGATGGTGACGTCAGTGGAGGCGACCTCCTGCCAGCTCATGTCATCCTTGAGTATGAGCTTGCCAGGCGTGTCGATAGACGGGGCAGGAATCACTGATACATTGAAGGTTATTTCCTGGCCAAGAGAGAACTCCCTGCCACCCTGACCGCCTGTCGGGGGCACGGTGTCTATGGACAGGCTGTAATCGCTTATCCTGAACCATATCTCCCTGGTCCTGCTCTCCCCTGAGTACGTGACGTTTACCCTCATGGAGTATTCCCCGGGGGTGAGGTCAGAGGCAGGGAAGCTGACTATCCAGGTCGAGCCCTGGGTGGTGTTGCTCAGTGCGGATATTGAAGAGGTGGCGTCTGCCCAGGTCTTCTCGTTCCTGAGGCTCATGAACTCAACATCGTCAGGAAGCTGGAGTCCGTTGTCATTGACCTCAACCGCCAGCCTCACTTCATCACTTGTGGTGAAGGAGCCCTGCATGGGCCAGGTGTAAATCTCATGGCTCTGGACAGAGAACCCAACGTAGAGCCTCTGGGAGCCGCTCAGGCAACCCTGGCTGGGGTCGTATATGCAAAGAGTGGCCTCGTACTCCCCCATGTCCAGACCTAAGGTGCTTATGTTGTATGTGCCGCTTCCGCTGATGCGTTCAGGGCTTCCGTCTCCTATGGAGTAGCCAGAGGCGTTCTCCCATGTCCACATGTCCCTGAGCTCGAGCAGGCTCACGTTGAAATCGGCAGCAGCGCCGCCCGGGGTCCAGCCCTCGATATGAACGGCGGCGTCATCTCCGGGGGACACTGACCACTGGTCCATCCACCACCACACGTCAAAGGTCTTGACCTGGAACCATCTCTTCTCAATAATCACATTTCCTGTGGTGTTGTCAGTCACGCTCACGTAAAGCACGTACTCGCCCTCCTCTGTGGGTGAAGTGAAGTTGAGCCAGTTGGTGGAGCCCAGGCCGCTGGTAAGGGTCTGCAGAGATGTCTCCTGCCCGCTGGCGAGGCTCTTGTATCTCATGGATATGCTGGAAAGCGAGACCGTTCCACCGGTGGGGCTGCTCACGTCCACCCTTACCTGGACGTCGGAGCCTGTGCTGAAATCATCCATTGGGTTGCCTGAGCTGTCATGCAGGGACACCCTCACGTCCGCGCTCCTTACCACGAAGTCAGGCATGAGCCAGGGATCGGTCTGGAGCTCCCCGCTCACGTTGACCATGGGCCTGTACCTCCCTGAGGTGCTGGGTGCTTTGAAGGTCACCCTGGCCTTTCCAGAGTACGAATCAGTGGGATCCGGGGTTCCCACCATGGTAGCGTCCTTGAAGCTCCACGGGTAGGATTTAGTGTTCACGAGCTGGTAGACCTCCACATTCTGGCCGCCCATGTAGGTGCCGTTGGGGTGGCTCACCGTTATGTACATCTCCACGTTCTCCCCGGGCGCGAAGACATTGTCAGAGGCGTCAACAAACTCGCCGTAAATCTGGTAGTTCTCGATGGTGAACCATGCGTAGACCTCGGATTTCGCTCCCAGCTCCGGGCAGTTCACCCTGAGCACGGCCTCGTAGTTGCCTGTGGAAAGGCCGGTGGTGTTGAAGCTGAAGCTCGTGGTGGTCTGGCTTGAGCTCTTGTCAGCGGGCGGGTCATCGAGCCTGCCCATGACATCGCTCCATGTGCTGGCGTCCCTGAGCTCAACCAGGCTTATGGTGGTGTTGATGGCAGTGCCGTCAATCTTGCTGGCGCTCACCATTATGGATATGTTGTCGCCCGTGCCCACGTAAGGGGGCTGCGCCCACCCGTAAACGTCGAGTGCGGAGACCTCGAACCATGCCTCGGCAATCTCGCTGGTGGAGCTTCCCGGAGGGGTGACGTTTATCAGGACCATGTACTGGCCCTGGGAGAGGCTCTGTCCACTGGCAGCCCTCACCCTGATCAGGGCCTCTCCTGATGTGGTGGTGCCTGAGTACCCGTCCCACACGTCAGAGGGAACGGGCATGGGAGGCCCCTTCTGCGCGTACATGAGATCATCGACCAAGACAGCGGTTCCGTCCGGGAGGGCGGTGCCGTTGAAGTATCTGCAGTGAGTCTTGATGGTGACGTTGTCTGATGGGGAGAACCTCCACTTGCCCTGCTCGCCTGAGTTGGTGGTGGTCTCTGTCCACACGTCAAGGTTGCTTATCTTGAACCATGCCTCGAAGTATCCCTTGTTGCCGTCAGTGTCCGTGAGCTCTATCTCCGCCGCGTAGTGGCCTGAGGAGAGGCTAAGGCTGCCCAGGTTGAGCTTGAGCACAGGCCTTCCCCAGCTGTCGTCCTCAAGGGAGGTGACATTGAGGTTGGAGTATACCTTGCCTGTCTCCTCGTACCTGAGCCTGGAGACCTTCACAGCATAGTCAGAGGAGTTTATCCTGTTATCCTCTGTCTGGCCACCGAGGTCATACACATTGATATGGAAGTATACATTGTCACTGGAGCCGAACCTCCAGTTCCACGAGCTGTCAATGTAGGGCCCGTCCATAATATCTGCCCACAGGTCATACAGCTGGACCTCGAAGTGGGCACCTGTATAGGCAGTTCCGTCAGACGTGGTGGCCTTGAGCTTGACATTGTACCAGCCCGAGTTGTCTGGCGCGCTGAGTGATATGGAGGAGCCTGACGAGGTCAGCCTGGAGGAGTTGGTTATTACAGAGTCAGTGACATCGCCCCAGCTGTCATTCCTTATCTCGAGTATCTCAAGCCCGGAAACGCTGGCCTGGCTTGAGTAGCCGCCGCTGAAGGCGTTGACCCTGAAGGTTATGCTCTCGCCGGGGCCGTACCTCCATCTCCAGGAATCGAACTGGTCCAGGGTCTCTGCGTAGGCTATAACGTTCTGGACGTATATGTGGCCCCCTCCCCTGCCTGTCCCTGAGGTGGTGTTGACCCTGACCTCTATGAAGTATTCCCCTGTCTTGTTGGGGGCAGTGAACCTGAGTATCCTGGAGAAGTCGCGGAATCCCTCTGATGTGCTGTCAGTGGCGCCCTGGATGAGCGAGAGGCAGCTCTTTCCCTTGCTGTCGGTGCAGCCCACTATCTCTGCGCCGTATATCTCGTCGCCTGTCAGGATATCGCCTGTGCCCATGTTCATGACGAACAGCCCCAGGCTCACCTGCTCGCCCATGAGGAAGGACATCACGCCCTCCATCTCGCCTATTGGCACGACATCGACCCTTAGGGACTTGATGCTGAAGAATGACTTGGCCTTCATCTGGGAAGAGCCCTTCTCTGCCCTGACCTGCACGTAATAGTCGCCGTTGGAGAGCGAGGAAAGAGAGTAGTAGCCTGTCTCGTATATTCCGTCAGAGGTCTCTGTGGAGCTGTTGAAGGTGTGGAGGGTGTTTCCTGAGATGTCCTTCACATATACAGTGACGTCCACATTCTTTACAGCGGTCACTGTCCCTGCTGAGCTGGAGTCCTTGGTGGCGGTGGCCTTGACCTTGAGGCTTCCTGAGCTGTCGAACATGTCCTTCTTCTTGCCGTCGCTGCCAAGCACGCTCACCTTCATGTTGAAGGAGGGGGCCTCGAACACCGCCATGGCCAGGCCCTTACCGGCCACGGCAACATATTCATCATAGCCTGGTATGGTGAAGGTTGCGGTTGCCCTACCGCTCGCGCTTGTGGTGAGGGTCCCTGTGTGCTCGACCGTTCCGTTGGTCCTCTTTATCTTGAGCGTGATTGACTCGCCCGGGGCCGGGGTCTCGTCAGGGAGCTCAGCAACGTCAAGTGTGATGGTGGCAGTGTCGCCTGGGGAGTAGGTGTACTGGTCTGTGGAGAGGGTGTAGCGCTTCTCGCTCTCAACGTCGAAGTATCCTGTGACCGAGCCCCCGCTGGTGGAGGCCTGGAATGTGTAGGTTCCTGTTTCAGAGACCCCGCAGGGGTCTGACTGGAACTTGCCGCTGGAGTCAGTGGAGGCGCTGTCCGAGCACACTGAGCTGGAGCCCTTGGTCACTGCCATGGTGACAGAGGAGCCGGAAACCGGCTGGAGGGTCACCGCATTCCTGACCAGGCCGGTAATCGTTACATTGTCGCCGGGGCTGTAGATTATGCTGTCAGTGCCTGCTGAAACGTCATAGACAGCGGCCAGGGAAGTTTGGGCGGTGGAAAGGGCTAAAACCAGGCCGAGAATTAAGCACAGGGATGTTCCCTTGCGGATTGACATTGTTAATTCTTTGGTTCGCTTCTTTATAAAGATTGTATAAACACGGATTGGTCGTGACATTACCAGGGTAGTGATGCCCCGGAAGTGCTCAGGCTAGGTTCAGGAATATGTACACCACTGTGAGCGGGGCGAACCCGGCGAGCCAGAGGCCCCTTCTCCACGCGAATATGCTCCTGCCTGAGAATGGCTTGATGGGAAGCATCTGGATGTAGGCTATGGCAAGGGCTAGGAGCATGGCCATCTGGGCCACCACATTAGGGGAAAAAGAATTCCAGATGAAGAAGCAGGCGAAGAACAGGACCGTGACCATGTTAATCAGGTAGGCCATCTTTCCCTCGTACTCGGTGTCCTTCTCTGAGGACACGTAGCCTGCCATGCCGAAGGTGTTTCCCATCCACCCTGTCAGCGCGGTCACGGCTGCCCCGACCGGCCATATGTAATATTCGGTGTGGTGGTCATAAACCCTGTCGAGCACTATCCTGATGGAGTGGCGTATGGTGTAGACCATGAAGTTCACGGAAACGGTCAGAAGGAAGAAGGAAAGGGCGCCCGCACCCGGGGACAGGTAGAGGTATGAGAGCGATACCGCAAAAACCATTGCAGAGAACAGTATGGCCGTCCATTCCCTTGCCTTTATCCTCACCCCTTTGGGGCTGAGCCCAAGGAATTCCTGCCTTATCTGCTTCTTCTTCACCCTTCCCATGACAAAGGACACCGCCCTGAACTTGGCCACCTTGATCGAGAGGCCTGCAAGGAGCTTCCAGAACAGGATGAGGCTGAAGCCTATGCCTGTGGCAGCAGCCGGGATGAGCTCCTGGGAGACCAGGCCAGAGAGGGGGGAGTTCTCTGTCCTCCTCCTCAGGGCGCTGAAGCCCTCATCATCTGAGAAAATTATGGCATCCTCATCGTCCAGGAAGACCACCCTTCCGAGGGCCAGGTTCTCTTCATGGTAAAAGGCGAGGGGGTCATAGAGTTCCCGGGAGAGACCGTTCTGCGAGGGCCCTCCTATGAGCATGAGGGGCTTTCCTGCATAATCCTCCCTGGAGAAAGCTTCCTCACCAAACACCGGGACAGATGAAAGGGAAGGGTCAGAGGAGAGGTAGTATTCGAGAAGGCTCCTTTCGGAAAGGGAGGCGTGCTCTCCCACAACCACCACTGGCTCGCGGCCCCCTATGAAAGAGGATATCCTTTCGAGCAGGTGGGAGGGGGGCTCCTGCGCACCGGCGCCGGGAACCAGCAGAAGAAACATGGCCAGGGAGGCAATGAGAAGCAGGGCATTGGGGCGAAGCTTATCCATGTTTTCAATATCACTGAGCGGGTTTATATTGGTGACCCGTGGGGGGTATTATATATTCCGGAAGCACAATAAGGAATCATGCTGTTCGAGATGAGCCTGGCGCTGCTGGGCATTGCTGTTGCGGGCTTCGGGATGGCTGCCTACTGGGACCTCAGGACCACTGAGTTCCCTGACTGGCTCCCCTACATCATGATTGCAGGGGCTGTTGTGGTGAGGGGGGCGGTCTCCCTGCTGTTGTGGGACTTCTCCTACATTATATATTCCATTATAATAGGGGGGCTGTTCCTGGGGTTCGGGCTCCTGCTGTACTATCTCAAGCAGTGGGGGGACGGTGACGCGTGGCTGCTCGGGGTTCTGGGCTTTCTCTTTCCTGGCAGCGCGGGGTTCTCGCCAGTGACCATACTCCCGTTTCCCGTGGCCATGCTGTTCAACTTCTTCCTGATATCATTCTTCTACCTCCTGGTTTACTCGGTTTTCCTGGGCCTGAGGGCGCCGGAGACCTCGAGGAAGTTCCTCAAAGAGATAAATGGGGCCAGGCTTGACATAGGGAAGGTGGTGGGGGCGTTCACAGTGGCCATAGTCGTGCTCATTGCATGGATGAGCTGGCAGCTGGCCCTTCCGATTGAGGGGCTGCTCTATCTGCTCCTGTTCTCGCCCGTGCTGCTTTCTGTCCTCGTGTTCACCAGGTACGGCAGGTTCGTGGAGGCCAACCTGTTCAAGAAGAAAGTGCCGGCAGTAAAGCTAAGGGCTGGAGACGTGCTGGTGAGCGACAAGTGGAGGGGGCTCACAGAGAAGGAAGTGAAGGAGCTGAAGAGGAAGGGAAAGGATGTGTGGATAAAGGAGGGTGTGAGGTTCGCGCCCGTGTTCGTAATAACGGTTCTGGTCACCCTGTTCTGGGGGAGCATGCTGGTGCTCTTCATCTGAGGTCAGAACTTGAAAGAGAGGCTCTATCTGGCCGGGTTCCTCTCACCAACGAAACGCTGCCATTTGCCGTATTTTTTATGGAATTCCCTGCTTCCTGACATAGCGTTATCGGTTTCGTACGTTCTTCCCTCGAGGCCACCATAGTAGCGCTCGAAGAATCTCTCAGCCTCATCAGGGATGGTAACAAAGACGTGCCAGGTCATCTCACCAGCCATGATATCCCTGTAGCGTCCCACCACTATGCTCCTCTTCTCACCGGCTGAATGGGCCATGTACAGGGCTTCAGCAGGAAGAGATAAAAATATATAAGAAGAGGGGACGAGCCCCCCAAAGCAAGTTAAGGATGCCAGCGCCCTTACTTGAGCTTTGCCACCCTCTCGATGCCAACCTTCTTCACGATGGGCTTCCATACATTGGAAGGGAGCCATGACACGTTGCTTGAGGAAGCGACGTTGGTCTTCTTTCGGGAGCCCTTGAAGACATGGATGGTGTAGGTCTTGTCCTTGTTCCTCCTGCCTCTCTCCCTTAGTCGGATGTCGCCGTATCCCCTTGTGGCTGCCTTGAGGGCTGCCTGCCTTGGCTGTCGTCCGGTGAAGGTTGCTACTTCCTTTCCTTTCTGCATTAGTTTGTAGTACTTCTTCTTTTCTGCCATTGTATCACCTCTGAGGCGTATCCGCATGGTATTGTTTATACGCGGAGGGCCTCTGTCAATGCGCACCGGAAGGCCCGCATTGTGCTTTTTTGCACATTATTTTTGCATTGGTGGTTTATAAATGTATCGCATGCTTTTGGTTTGCATTTTACTACATATCCGTGCTGACAAGCTATGCTATTCTTGCATACGGTTTGCGCGGGCTGGCAAGGATTTAAGTGGGCCGGGACAATAATCATTCAGGTTTTTCTGATGGAGCTCAGCGCCAGGCCACTGGAATTCGAGGCCATCAGGCCAACGGTCATCCTCAACGCAGAGGACGCCAAGGGGCTGGGGGTCAAGGCCCTGGACAGGGTGGAGCTCTGCTTCGGCAGCAAGAGGGTCGTGGCCATCGTGAACGTGGCCGAGCATTTCATCGAGCAGGGAGCCATAGGGCTCTACGGCGGGGTGGAGCAGAGGCTGGGCGTCAGGATGGGGGAGAGATTAAGGGCCCTGCCATGCCCGCCCCCTGAGAGCATGGCTGCCATAAGGAAGAAGATGAGCGGAAATGTCCTCAGGGCAGCTGAGATGAAGAGCGTGGTCGAGGATGTCAGCAACAACAGGCTCTCGGACGTGGAGATAACCGCCTTCGTGACCGCTCTGCACAACCACGGAATGATAATGAGCGAGGTGGCTGCCCTTTCGAGTAGCATGGCCGCGGCGGGCATGAAGCTCAAGCTCTCCAAAAGGAAGATATTCGACAAGCACAGCATAGGCGGTGTCGCAGGGGACAAGTCCTCCATGATACTCGTGCCCATAATAGCCAGCGCGGGCATGACCATCCCCAAGACATCATCCAGGGCCATCACCTCTCCCGCGGGGACGGCTGACAGGGTGGAGTGCCTGTGCCCGGTGAACCTTGACCTGGACAGCATCAGGAGGGTGGTGGAGAAGACCAGGGGGTGCCTGGTGTGGGGAGGGGCAGTGGACCTTGCCCCTGCTGACGATGCCTTCATAAGGGTCGAGTACCCCCTCTCGATAGACCCGCTCCTGCTTCCATCGGTAATGTCCAAGAAGAAGGCCGCGGGAGCGGACTACGTGGTTATAGACATACCCACAGGGAAGGGGGCAAAGTTCAACACCATCAGGGAGGCCCAGGCCATAGGAAAGCAGTTCATAGAGCTGGGAAAGAAGCTGGGCATAAAGGTGGAGTGCGCCTCCACGTTCGGGGAGCAGCCAATTGGCCACGGCATAGGCCCTGCACTGGAGGCAAGGGAGGCCCTGGGGGTCATAAAGGCCGGAAAGGAGCAACCTGACCTCATAAACAAGGTGTGCCACCTGGCCGGGGTGCTGTTCGAGTTCAGGGGAATAAGGAACGGCGAAGAGAAGGCTCTTAGCATACTCAGGTCAGGGAAGGCCGACAGGAAGCTGAGGCAGATAATGAAAGAGCAGGGAGGCAATCCGAAGCTCAGGCCTGAGGACATTCCCGTGGGAAGCAAGCGGGTATGCATAAGGTCCAAGGAGGCCGGGACAGTCTGGTGGGTGAACAACAAGGCCCTGATACAGATTGCCAGGGCCGCGGGGGCCCCGGGGGACAAGGAGGCCGGGGTGCTCCTGCACAAGAAGCTGAACGACAAGGTGAAGAAGGGAGACACGCTCTTCGAGATATATTCCAACAAGACCTACAAGATGAACATGGCCATCGCAACCGTACAGGAGCTCAACATCATGGGCATTGGCAAGACAAACGAGATGGTGCTGGCCGAGATTCCCCAGGAAGAGGAGCACAGGCAGTTCTTCGTCATGGAGAGGTAGGGGTTTTTAAGGCTTTTTAACACACTGTTTCTCATGAAAGACGCTATAATCAGCACGCCCCCGGGGACCGGAAGGGAGATAGCCGAGAGAGTGATATACGGTGCCGCTGTGGCGGCGGGAGTGAGGGGGAAAGAGCTCGTTCCCGGCCCCAACGGGGACTACTGCCTATGCGACCTTAACGAACATGAGCTCGCGGTCTTCTCGGACATGATGGGCAAGAGAATAGGGTACAAGCTCTCTGTGCAGGACAGCCCCGGGATATAGGATTCACACCTCTGCCAGCTCGCGGACCCACTCTGGCTTGGTTATCCCCTTCTCTGTTATAAGGCTGTGCACGAACTCGGCAGGGGTTATGTCAAAAGCGGGGTTTATGATTTTAGCTTTGGAGAGCTTTCTCGGGGAAATGATTTCTGAGGGGTCCCTGTGCTCGACAGGCTCTGGGTGGCCCAGGATGGTCTGGGCATCGAACTTGTAGGTGCCTCCGGCGACAACCACGGGTATGCCGAACTTGTTGGCCATCACTGCCATGGGAAAGGTGCCTATCTTGTTGACTATGGAGCCGTCTGCCAGGATGGCGTCGCATCCCACCAGCACCTTGGTGATGTCCCTCATGATGTAGCCTATGGCCGCGTCTATGCAATATGTGACCTTAATTCCGGCGTTCATGAGCTTCCTGGCTGTCATGATACCCTGGTACTTGGGCCTGGTCTCGGTGACGTAGACGTCGAAACGCTTGCCGTGCTTCCTTGCGTTCTTGAGTATGGCTATGACATGCTCTGAGTGGCAATGCGTGAGTATGTGGTCCCCGTCCTTTATCTGGTTGGAGCCCACGTCAGCAATCTTGTCAATCATGCTCTTGAGCTCTTTTATGTAGTTCCTGCAAACCTGCACGGTGTAGCGCTTTATGGTGTCGAACTCCTCGTATATCTGCACCCTGAGGAGCACGGATTTTATGGCGTTCCTGAGAGCGGGCTCAGTGGGCCTCGCGTTGGCGAGCTTGTCGTTGAGCCTCTGGAGCTCAGCTATGAAGGCGGGCCTTGTCTTGGCCTTGCTCTTCTTGGCCGTAATCTCGATGCATCTCACCGCAGAACCAGCGATCATGGTGGCGCCCTGTATCTTGAGTGCCCTGATGTCATCAATGATTTTCTGGGCCTCGGGCTGGATGGCTGCCATGCTTAATATTGAGCAAAGCCTGTATATAAATCCCCATCAGGAAGGGGGCGGAGGGGGCTGAAAAGGGCGGTGCTATACCATGAGCTCCCTGGTCTTCTCCACGCCCATGGGCTTTGAGCGGATTTCTGTCATGATGTTTGGGGAGGCGTAGGAGACGTCTGCGGCATCGCCCTCAGGGGAATCAGAATAGCGCACAGCGAGCCTGGCTGCATCACGCCTAACCGCGAGGGATGGGTTTGCCTGGGCAATGGCTACTATTGGCCCGGGATGGCCCTTCACCTCCAGCCAGGGGTATCCGCACCTCTCAGCAATGGCGAGGATTGCGTCATTGTCCTCCTTGTCCCTTCCAACAACAATCTTGGCCCCGCGGGAGCGGAAGTGCCTGCCGAGCCTGAGGAGCTCTCCCATATGCCAGTTCACGTAGCCCTCCTGCTCGAGATGCTCCCTCAGCCTCCTCGAATACTCGGGGTCTGTGAGGAGGCACCCCCCAGCAGGGTGGGGATATTCCCTGACCTCCAGCTCACGGGCGAGGGCAGCCTGGGGCTTCCTGGACCTTCCGCTGATTGAATGGAGGGCGCTCCGCTTTATGAGGCCCGCCTTCTCGGCCTCGGTGGGAGGGAGCAGCCTTCCCGAAAGGGGGCGGACTATCTTTCCCTCAAGGCCGGAAAGGCCCTCGATACGCAGTAGGGAGGGCTTTGTCTGGCTGAAGGGGCGCTCCCCCACGACCTCGCCTGTGGCAAGGAAGTCCAGGTCAAGCCCCTTCCTCAGGGTCTCTGCCCTCCTGAGCATGTAGGCCTTGCAGTCAAGGCATGGGTTCATGTTTGCGCCGTACCCGCTTGGGGGGCTGGCCACCATCCTGAAGTACTCGTCATCCACTGGAATCTCATGGAGCTTGATTCCCATGCTCTTCGCGCTCTTCCTTGCCCATTCGCTGGAGTAGAAGGGGCACGTGAAGTGAACTGCCTGGACAACAAGGCCCTGCTCCTGGAGCAGCCTGACCGCCAGGATGGAGTCAAGCCCGCCTGAGAACAGCACGAGGCCGCTTCCGGGTGTTTTGTCATGGTCCATGGTTCCACCGCATTATATAACGGAAAACAGGCTAATATTATAAATACATGAAGAAAACCCTGATTCTGGGAATAGCACTGCTCGCCCCGGTGCTGGCGGCACTGGCGATGCCGGGAACCGGGCAGGTGGAGTTCAGCTGCGGCTCGTGCTCTGACTGCACAGCCTACCTGCAGAACGGGAGCCTTCCGGAAGGGGGGCGCCTGATAGTAGCCGGGGACCTGGCTTCTTCGGGTGACTGCATAGACTTCGGGGGCTCTGAAGACCTGATTCTGGACTGCTCCGGCATGAGCCTGACAGGGGACGGTACAGGAACCGGTATAGCCCTTAGCACTGGCTCGAACGGAAACACGGTCAGGAACTGCATCAACGTGAGCTACTTCGGCACAGGCATCAGCGTTGTAAGCTCTGACAGCGCAGTCATAGAGAATTGCGGAGTGTATGGGAACGGGAACGCTGGCATATCATTCTTCACGTCATCGGGCTCTGATATCATGGACACTAACGCGAGCTCGAATCCGGTGGGACTGCTCGGCTCGCCCCTCTCGGACTCCGCACTCTCGGGACTTAACTGCTCATACAACTCAGTGGCGGGGATAAGGCTCAGGACCCTTGGAGGGAACGATGTATCAGATACCTTGCTCATCGGAAACCTGAGGGGGATGGAGATTGTCTCCTCCAGCGGCAACACGGTATCCGGGCTCATGGCTCAGGGAGGCTCGGTCGGGCTCTACATGAGGAACACCTCAGAGAGCAACACAGTGAGCGGCTCTGTCTTCATCGGGCAGTCAGGCAGCAGCCTGGAGCTTGATTCAGGGAACACGTACGTAAGCGGAAACCTCTTCTACGACAACATATTCAACAGCTCCGTGAACTTCCTGTCTGATGACAGCGTGAACAACGTGAACCAGTGGAACACAACACTAGACTGCTCAGCCGAGAGCATCATAGGCGGGGAGTGCCTGGGAGGCAACTACTGGGCGAGCCCTGAGGGCTCGGGCTTCTCTGACACCTGCTCTGCAACAGAAAGCTGGGTGTGCTCATCGAGCTTTGCGCCAGACGAGGCGAATATAGACTGGCTTCCCCTGGCGCGCTACTCGCAGCCCCCTGACACCAAGCCTCCCTTGATAAAACTGGAGAGCCCGACTCCGGATGAGGGGGAGGCGGTCTCACTGGAATGGGTGTTCGTCAACGCCTCTGGTAGTGAGGGCCTGGACTCCTGCATCCTGGACTGGAACAGAACCAACATGAGCATGCAGGCATCAGGGGCCACATGCTGGCTGAACGTGACAATGCTCAGTGAAGGGGAAATTACGTTCAGGGTGTACGGGAACGACTCGTCAGGGAACATGAACGCATCAGAGGAGAGGGTAATAACAATTACAGAACAGGCAGACTCCCGGGCTCCTGTGATAGAGGATTGCTCAGTCCCCATGTTCGCAGAGCCCTGGAGCACCGCCATGATGGGAATCAACGCCTCGGACGAGACAGCCCTGGACAGCCTATGGGCGGTCATCACCGGAGCCGGGGGAAGCGAGAGGCTGGAACTGGTGAACAACCAGGAAGCGGGCTGGAACGCGAGCATAACGGGCCTGCTGAACCTGACTTTTTACGCGAATGACACGTCAGGCAACCTTGCTTCAGCGAGCCGCATGATGCTGGTGAATGAAAGCGTGAACCTGAGCGTCTCTTTCCAGGACCCGGAGGGGGTCGGGCTTGGGGCTGACTGGTCTCTGAGGCTGTCAGGCCAGGGATTCCTTGCAGACCAGGGGAACGGGGAGGAGGCCATTGAGGCTGGGCTGATTGCGGGTATATATGACTTGATGATGGAGGCATTCGGGGGAGACCTGAACATCACCATCACAGAGGCAATCCTTTACCAGGGCCTGAACGGCTCCCTGACGCTGGAACACACCTCCGGGGAGGGCTACGGTGACATATTCGCGATAGAGTGCCCTCTGGAGTTCGATAACGCCACAATCAGGATAGACTACAGCGATATGGGGTACACCAACGAGGACTCCCTGACAGTGTATGTGTGCGAGGAATGGAACATGACAGAGGGGCAGTGCGACGGGGATTGGGAACAGGCAAGCGATGTGGAGAATTATGATGAGGACGACCTGCTGATGGTGGAGGTCAGCGGGTTCTCGGCATTCGGGCTCTCAGAGGGGGACTACTGCGGGGATGGTGAATGCGGGGCAGGGGAGGACCCGGGCTCGTGCCCCGAGGACTGCACATGCGAGGAGGGCGACACAAGGCCCTGCAGCCAGGAGCACGAGGGGGTGTGTTCTGAGGGAACAGAGACCTGCATTGAGAATGAGTGGACAGGGTGCCCTGCACCAAGCACAGAGGTTTGCAATCAGCTCGATGACGACTGCGACGGGGTGGTGGACGATGTGGGGGGAGGGAGCTCTGTGTCCTCCACTCAGTGCCAGTGCTTCAACGGAAGGTCTCCACTTACAGAGACGTGCAACGGGGTGGATGACGACTGCGACGGAAGGATTGACGAAGGCTCTGACTGCTGCACCAGCGGGGAGACCAGGGAATGCGGGCCATCCACAACAACAGGGCAGTGCTCAAGGGGCACTGTGACATGCGAGGATAATGTTTGGGGAGAGTGCCAGGGAGCGGTGTACCCGGAAGAGGAAGTGTGCGGGGACGGGCTGGACAACGACTGCGACGGCGGCGTGGACGAGGGATGCGAGTTCCCTGACTGCCCGCACGGGGAGATAACTGAAAGCTGCGTGTGCGGAGGGATAACAGAGAATTCAGGCTACTGCTGCTCAGGGAGGTACTCGACAGAGGAGTGCAAAGACAGCCCATGGTCTCTGCTCATACTGGCAGGGGTCATAATACTGGTCGTGCTTGCGGTGCTGGTCATAATTTTCAGGAAGGAGGGCAGGGAGCTCACATGGGAGGAGCTCAGGAACAAGTACGGCTCCCGACAGCCCCCAGGGAAGGAGTCCACTGAGGAGTGGACTTGAAAGTGTTTTCCTCAGAAACTCCTATGGCTAATGCTTTTAACCAAAATAAAGAACATGCAATCAGTCAGCACTGGGCTGCTGTGTCAGCTGTTCCGCCAGAGAGCGGGCCTATCCCCGGGGCGGCGCCCTCTGAGCTGAGGGCTGTGGAGCACTCCTCGGGCTGGGTCGCGAAGGCGCTGCATATGGCCTGCTTTATGGCCTCGGGGGACCTGTCGACCTGCACGGTCTGGCCGTTTATGACAAAGGTGGGAGAGCCCCTCACGCCGTACTGCTGGGCAAGGGCGGCGTCCACCATGTAGGGCGGGTAACTGCCGCCTGACCATGTGCTCTCGTCCTCATAAAGGCCTGTTATGTTGTAGGTCTCATCAATCTGTGCCACGCATGCATCAAGGGAAGCGCTGTCCACGCCGGCCTCTGCCATGCAGGTCTCGTGGTCATCGCTCTGCACGAAGCAGGTCATGTAGTCAAGGAACACATCCGGCTGGTCCCTCTCGATGCAGTGCTGGTAATTGTTCTGCACGAGCTCCTTCTCGCCGTGCATGAGGTAAGGAACATAATCTATGTTGATGTCTGCCACTCCCCCGAGGAGCTCCATGACAGGGATCAGGGCCTTCTCCATCTGGAGGCCGTATGGGCAGTAGGACATCACGTACGCGTTGACAACAGGAGTGTCAGTCTTGGGGACACCTGTCTCCTGGGGCTGGGTGTCGCCCGAATCAGTGTCATCCTGGACAGGGATTTCTTCTGCCATGTCAATGGGCTCGTTGTAGAACAGGAGGTCTCCTGACCTTGATACATAGAACCTTACGGGCTGGGTGGCGTCGCTGTCACCCTGATGGACGCTCACTGAGAGAACGTACATTCCGTTCTCCTCTGTTATGTCGTCCAGGTTCGCGGTAAAGCCGTCCCTCAGAAGGTTGTCGTTCACGTAGGTAAGCGTGTCCTCGCCAATCTGTTCGGCAGAGACTCCTGCCGTCAGCTGACCTGTCATCTGGGGCGGCGAAAGGAATGATGATATGAGGAAGCCGACAAGGAAGAATATGCCCGCCACAGCGGCTGTCTGCTTCTTGTCCTTCATGAATCCGAATGCATCGTACTCTTCCCGCTCCTGCTCCTTCTCCTCGACTTCCTTGTCGAGGCTATGCTCGCTTTCTCTGTCGTGCTTGGGTCGCTTCCTTGACATGTGAACACCTTTGGCCTGAACGGGCAGGTTCCTGATATTTTGCAGGGCCTATTTAAATTGTTATGGGTTTGGGCAGGTCCTGTCCGGACATAACGCTGTTATACCTGCCACTTACTGGTGGGACAAGTTTTATAAGTTTAACCCTCACTTTCCCAGGAAGCCCTCCAGGCTGGACTGTGAGCCCCTGCCGAGGAGGTCATCCTCTGTGTAGCCCAGGCCTGACAGCACCCTGAGGGCTGCGGGGATGAGCTGGTTGCTTATGTAGTAGTCAGGGTCGTAATCCCTGGCGTCCTCGAGTGGCACTGCCCTGCTGGAAATGGAGCCCTCGCCAGGCTCTATTATTATTGATATGCTCATGCCGGGCCTTATAATCCTTCCCTTCTCCCGGGCTCTCCTGGCGGCAGCCACATGGGGGCCTATCTGCTCGTACTGTGAAAGGGGCCTGGTTATCTGGGAATATATGACCAGGTCATCGAGTTCCACCTGGTGATTCCTGATGCGCTCAATGCTCTTCTTCACAATCCCCAGGGCCTTCTCAGGGGAGCGGTTCCTGAGCACGGCCTCCAGGACAGATTCCTGGGTCTGCTTGGCGATGGGCGACCAGTCCCTCCTGACCTTCTCGAATCCCCTAATGGTCATCTTGCCCCTGCTGTCTATGAGGGCGTACCTCTTCTTGGCTGCCTTGCCTGACTTGGCAAGCACGAAGATTCCTGCCTTGTACATGCCCTCGAGCTCGAGCTCCATGACCCCCGGAAGGTCCTTGTTGGCCCTTTTAAGGAAATCCCTGGCAGCCTTCCTGGTCTTTGACTCGATGAAAAGGGAGTCTGTGTCCCCGTATATAACGCTGAAGCCCATGCTCTGTGCCTTGGATATCACCTGCTTGATGTAGTGCCTGCCCCAGGCAGTTATGCTCTGGGCGCACACCCTGGAGTACCACCTGGAGCCTGCATAGGCGTAGTAGCCGTAGGAGGCGTTGGCGAGTATCTTGAGGGCGTTCTGCCTGTTGTCGAGCATCCTGCGGAGCTTTGTTCCCTTCTTGGCCTTCCTCATCCTCCTCTTAATGGACTGCCTCTGCTCGACCAGGCCCTCGAGGATGGCTGGTATGAAGCCCTTGTGGTTCTGGCAGAAGTAGTGCTCTCCCTCCGGGACATGGTTGGTCTTCGGGTTACTGTCCTTCGGGCAGCACATGCAGTCAAGGGTCTCTGGGGAGACGTTGTGTGTTATGGTGATGGAGGGGTAAAGGGAGGTGAAGTCATAGAGGGCTATCTTTTCATGTATGCCCTCCTTGGGCGGGTGGACGTATCCCCCGGTATAGGCAGGGTATTTCCTCCTCCTCATTATCTCGTCGTACCTGGGCCTGTTGGGCGAGAGCTCGCCTGCCTCATGGGCCCTCCTCATGAGCAGCCACTCCACGAGCTGGGAGTAGCGCATCCTGGCCACGTCAAAGGGAAGCTGGCCGCACACCCTGGAAAGCTCGTACACCTGCGGGAGAACGGACTCCCCGAGCATGAGGGCGAGCCTGGAGTCCCAGAGGCAGTAGTCAGCGAGTTTCCTGAGGTCCTTACCGTCCCTCCAGCTCTCCTCTATCTCCCTCCATTTCATGTCTTTCTTCCTCCGGCCCACGATTTCCTGGGCAACCCTCTCCAGGCTCAGGACCTCTGTGGAGAGGTAGAACTGCATTATGTTCTCCACGAACCCGAAGAGGTCTATATGGACCCTGCCTATGGCCTTTGCAGAGGAAACGCCAACCCTTCTCCTGAACTCTATCTTTGTGCCGTCCCTGGAAAGGTCGAGGTCAATTCCCAGGGCAGTGGCCCGGGAGTCGAGCTTCACGAAGTCGAAGCGGTCTGTGTTGTAGCCCAGGACCATGTCAGGGTCGCGCTCCCTCACCAGCGCCATGAAGCGCCTTATGAGCGCGGCCTCGTCCCTGAGGACCTCCACGCCCTTCCTTCTCCTTCCCCTGTAGGTGAGCACCCTGTCGAACCCCTTGTTGTCGCACATAGAGAGCATTATGACCTTTTCGCCTTCCCTCTCAGAGGTCTCTATGTCAAAGGCCAGTAGCCTCAGGGGCGGTATGTCCTCCTCTTCCAGGGGCTTCACTCTTTCGGCCTCGAATGCGGTGTCCACAAGGCATTCAGTCTCCACCCTGCTTCCCTCGGCCTCCACCCAGCCCATGGGAACAAGGCGGTTGTCAATCATGTAGCGCTTGTAGAAGGACACCGCGTACTCGTACTCCTCCTTCACGTCGCTCCAGTCCTTGAGCAGGTCCCGGAACTTGGGGACGTCAGCCGGGGTCTGTACATATACCCTGAACACCTTCCTGCTAACCCCGAGGTAGCGCATCTCGAGCATCTCTACCCTGAGAGGCCTCCTGGACTCCTTTCCTTCCTCCTCGAGAACGAGGTTGCCAATCCTCTTTGCTATGCCCTGGAGCTCGTCTAAAGACATCCCCTCCCTTGGCTCAACGTAGAAATATGGACTGAAGCCCCTGTCTATGCAGAGAACGCTCTTGCCTGAGCTCGTCCTTCCCCAGAGCCTCATGACCGGCCTTTCCTGCTCATCCAGGATATAGTCTGCTGAGAGGAGGCAGAACTTGAGCGAGGTCATGGGCACCACCGGCTGGTAAGGATTTGGTTCAAGGGCTTAAAAAGCAGTGCCCTGCACATGCCCTCAAATCCCGGGATTTCGTCCTTTGAACCCTTTTCAGGAAAAATGCGTTAATCAACTAGGGTTTCATCCATTCAATCTCATAATACTCGTAGTCAGAGCCCGGGAGTATGACCTTCTTGAGGACATAATAGGTTATGGCGGTCTCCCTGTCTGAGATGGATAGAATGAGCTCCAGACCAAGGGACTCTGCCTTCCTGAGGAGGCTGGCGAGTTCCACACCCCCGATGTGCTCGTCCTCTGCAACCGAGACCAGGAGATAGCGGGGCTTGTCCTCTGGGGTCTCCCTGACCCAGTCCTTGCCATGCTTCTTCCTCCTCCATGCAATGAACTCGGCCGGGTAGTCCACGTAGTCCTTTTCCTGCATCTCTGGAATGGATAGCAGGAAGGTCTTCTTTACCCCGTGCGCTACCCGAACGGCGCGGGCCCATTCGGAGATGAGCATCTTCTGGTCCTTGGGGAAGACGTGTATCACGTGCTTGGAGTGAATCCACTCCTTGCTCTCGTTCGTGGGGGAGGCACCGGGGAAGTAGAGCCTGAAATGCGTGCCGAACTTGAACCCGGTCTTGATGACGTAGCCCTTGAGGCGCCAGTCCTCGTAAACGTCATAGAGCTGCTTTGCGTACTCCCGCTCCTTCACCACCTGGTCAAGGACCTGCTTGTGGGTAATCTTCTTCCCTGTGGCCACATCCCTCACCTCCAGGCCCCAGTGCTTGGCCAGGAAAACCACCTCCATGAACTCGAGCTTGAGCAGGCAGCCCCTGGTCTGCTTGTATATGCCCCACTGGCCAATCCAGTGGTCGTTGAACAGGGTCTTGCCGTCCGCGTCGTCCTCCATGACCGCGAAGAAGGAGTCAGCGTACCAGAAGGCCTTGGATTCGAGCTTCTGCTTCTGGAGCTTCCTGGAGGGGTACTTCCTGCTTATCTTGGGCTTCTTCCTGACATTCTCAGTGTCCAGGTACTCAATCCTCTTGAGTATGAGACCCCTGTCGCGCCAGTCCCTGAACGCGTTGTACTTCACGAAGAGGCGGGGGTTGTCCTTCGCGTAGAGCGAGGCGAGCTGGTTGAAGGTGAGCTCATCCTTGCCAGAGCTACAGGTGCCCCTGAGGAAATTGAGGGCATAGAGGGCCTCCTCTACATCGAGAAACAGCTTCCCCTTCCTGTTGGTTCCGAAGGAGTTGCGGTGGAGTTTCTCAAAGGAGGCGGGCTCCTCGACCCAGATTCCCTTCCTGGGGTCGTGTTTGAGCTCCATCATGTTTACCTCCTCCCTTTTTCCGGGAGGCGCATCCTAATGGTTTCGCAACCTGTTCATAATGGGCGGAAGGGGGTTTATAAAGGTTTTTCCGGGGGGGGAGTTGCAAGGGATTTATTAATCCAGGGGCACTGATTGTATACATGGCAGGGAAGGGAATCAGGGGGCGTGTGGAGAAGTACGTGCTCCAGAACGCCATTTTCTACGGGGGGAAGCCAAACCCCAAGGCAGTGATGGGCAAGGTGCTGGGAGGGGAGCCTGACCTCAGGAAGGACCCCTCCTCTGTGGCAAAGGCAATAGCAGAGGTCGCAAAGGATGTTGAGAAGCTAGGCCTTCAGGAGCAGGAGAGGGGGCTGTCTGAGCTGGCGCCTGAGATGCTGGTGAAGGAGGAGAGGAAGCAGGAGGAGCTGCCCCCGCTCCCCAACGCGGTGGAGGGGAAGGTGGTGACCAGGTTCGCCCCCTCGCCCACAGGGCCGCTCAACATAGCGCACCTCCTGAGGGCTGCCATGATGAACTTCCTGTATGCGGAGAAGTACAAAGGAAAGTTCATCCTCAGGCTGGAGGACACTGACCCCGGGAAGATTGAGAAGCGCTATTACCGGGCCATACAGGATGACCTGGAGGCGGCCGGGATAAGGCCTGACAGGGTGGTCATAGAGTCAGAGAACATTGGCAAGCATTATAATGTGGCTGAAAGGCTAATCAGTGAGGGAAAGGCCTACATGTGCGCATGCCCTGGCGAGGACTTCAGGGAGCTCAAGCTCAGGAAGCAGACCTGCCCGTGCAGGGACAACCCTCCGGAGGCAAGCCTGAACATGTTCAGGAAGGCCAGGAAGGGTGGCTACAGGGAAGGGGAGGTTGTCCTGAGATTCAGGACCTCCATGAGGGACCCGAACCCCGCCATAAGGGATCCTCCCATGATGAGGGTGAGCAAGAGGAGGCACCCGCTCCAGGGAAGGAGGTTCAGTATGTGGCCACTGTACAATTTCGCCAACGTGGTGGAGGACCACGAGCAGGGAGTGACCCATGTTTTCAGGGGCAAGGAGCACCAGCACAACACTGACGCCCAGCGGAGGATGTACGAAGCCTTGGGATGGGAGGCCCCCACCACGGTCAACTTCGGCATGATTTACCTGCAGGGCGAAAAGCTCCACACAAGGGACATAAAGGAAATGATAAAGGAAGGGAAGGTATCGGGGTGGGACGACCCCCGGCTCCACACCGTCCAGGCACTGGTCAGGAGGGGGTTCGTGCCAGAGGCATTCAAAGCATATGCGAAGCAGGTGGGGCTCACCAAGAGCGACATCAGGCTGAGCTGGGACAACATCGAGAGCTTCAACCGCTCTGCCATAGACCACATAGCGAACAGGTACATGGTGGTGCTGGACCCCGTGAGGGTTTCGGTGAAGGGGGCGCCCGAGGGCATTACGCCTGAGATTGACGTGCACCCTGACTATCCTGAAAAGGGAAAGAGGCCCCTCCGGTTCGACGGGAAGCAGGTCCGGGTATCCAGGGAAGACTGGAAAAGGCTCAGGGGAAAGACCATACGGCTCAAGAACCTGTTCAATGTCAGGCTTGAGGGAAGGACGGCCACCTATGCGGGAAACGAAATCGTGCAGGCCATGCCCAAGATTCAGTGGGTCTCCGGGCCCGGAAAGGAGCTCACCATTCTCAGGCCCGACAGGGAGGAAAGGGCCCTTGCAGAAAAGGCGGCTGGTTCCCTGAAGAAGGGAGACCTTCTCCAGATGGAGAGGGTGGGCTACGGAAGAGTGGACAGGAAGAGCCCGCTCAGGATAATCTGGACGCACGGGTAGCTTTCTTGTTTTATGGCATAATACTGGTTTTTTCTGGGAAAAGGCTTAAATATAACGGCGTTATATTTGAGTTGCACCTATAACACCGTTATATTCTCAGAGGCGATTCGAATGACCAGTAAAGGATTCACCCAGAACAGGCACCCTCGCGTGGGGGTGGTAATGAGCAATGTCAGGAACCTTTCATATGGTTTCCTTGCAGGCTCCCTGGCCCTGCCCTTCCTCAGCCTTGAGCCCCTTGGCCTTGTCATGGGAGCTGCCATGGCCGGGTACTACGGCTACAGGATGGAGAGCCAGATACACGAACTCGGAAGGCCCTGGTGGGAGAAGCTCGCGGGCTGAAGGCAAGCTTTTAACTTATTCCCCTAAACGGGGATTATGAGGGACCCCTCTTACCTGAGGTCACTGAAGCATTATCTGTGGCACCTGCTGGCAGGCACCAGGGGCGGCCTCACCAGGATACATATAATCCAGCTGCTCAGGGACAGGCCTTACAACGCCAACCAGCTTCACGACCGGCTCAGCATGGACTACAAGACCATCCAGCACCACCTGAGGGTCCTGAGCAAGAGAAACATCATAACCACAGAAAACGAGGGCTCGTACGGGGCAATGTACTTCCTCTCCCCGCTCATGGAGGAGAACATGGAAATGTTTGACGAGATTCTGGGCAAAATTGGGCAAAACCACAAAAAGGATAAGGGCAATGGCTAAAAGGGTGTGGAAATGTATGAGATAGTGTTCGGGTTCAACGTTCTGAACTCAGCCATACTGCTGGTCCTCCTTTACGTCTTTTCCAGGAACTACGCCCACCTCAGGACCAGGCACAACCTCGGGCTCATGATATTCTCCTTCCTGTTCCTCCTTGACAATGTGCTCGCTCTTGTCATGGGATTTGCCTTCTGGCCATGCTACAACACAGAGGCCACCGGAATCGTGCTCATAAGAAGGGTCACTGAGTTCGTGGGGTTCTCCTCCCTGCTGTACATCACCTGGCGGTGAGGGCCCCATTGCAGAGAGGTGAGGGATTACTCGCTTAATGGCATTATTGGTAAAGCATTATCAATAACCCCAATCTGGGATTAACACGGGAATCCTATGGGAATGAGTTCGGAAAACCCTTTTATATCCCATTTCCAAAGCTATTGCAGGAGGTGGGCAATATGGCCAGCTTCCTCAGGCCTTTGGCCGGGATGATTCCTGCCGGGTCAAACTGACGGGATGACCTAACCCAGGTCAGAGCGTCCCAAGATTACAGGGGGAAATCAACTCAAGTCCAGGGAGCGTAATCCCGATAAAGCTCGTAGACGCATGGGAGTCCTCTAGCCAAGTTCCCCATGCAGTCGCCCGTGAGCAAAAAAGACAAGCGAGGTTCGAATTTCCCCCGCTCTTGGGGCTTATTTCGTTAAACACATTTAAATACTTTTCTGATTTTCACCCGTTGTCGCGGGAGAATTCAGTATTCGTAACGCTTAATAAGATTGTACATGATATTTTCACATGAACATTGCAAGGGAAACCGATTTACTGGAAAAAGGGCTGGTAAGTGATTTTGGGGGATGTGCTGAAAACGTTAGCCAGCAGTCCGAGCCTGACAGATTCTATCTGGAAGGGCACTCGAAAACCTTTCTTACCCACAGGTTGTTGCGTGACGCGTGCATTTCGGTCTACAATGCATTAGGGTTCTTGCATGAAGCCTGCCCACTCGATGTGATGGCCGAGCTGTCAGGGCCTGAGGGGGGCAGGCGGATAGTCGCAGGTGCTTATGACAACAGGTTCAGCGTATCTGTTGCAGAGATTCCTGATGTCAGGCCCCCGGCAAGGCTGCTCAGGGCTTACTCCATCGATTTATCTGGGGCAGCAGGCCCTTTGAATAAATATTTTCCCTTCACATTATCTCATGTGGTAAAATGAGGATTCTTCTTGTAAGGCCAAAAGAAGAAAACGTAGGAAGCATTTACAATCATCTCAGAAACCAATACAACGACGATAGGATAAAGGCAAGGGGATTCCTTAGTTCAAACCTGGTTTACCCTCCGCTCAACCTGCAGGCAATTGCTGGGCTGACACCCCCCGAGCACGAAGTAAGAATCGTTGACGAGTACATAGAACCGATTAAATATGACACAGGCTTCGATTTGGTGGGCATTACATCATACGGAAATACAAACAAAGACCGTGAGCATATTGGTGAGATTGCTTCAGGGTTCCTTTCAGAGGGAACGTCTGTTATCATTGGCGGGCCTCATATTTCCAGAAGACACAAGAAAACCATTCCCCACGTGATTGGCGAGGCCGAGAGCACCTGGAAGTCAGTGCTCAGTGACACCAGAAAAGGCAAGCTTCTCGGTAGATATGAATCTAAGACACCCGCAGACCTGAAGGAATTCGCGGGTGCGGTTCCAAGAAGGGATTTGACAAAAAACCGCTTTTACCCGTTCCAGTCCATAGAGACCTCACGGGGATGCACAAACAGATGCTCATTCTGCACCAACACCCTTCACAGACCATATCGCACATTTCCGGTAGAGAGGACTCTAAGTGAGATTGAGAATTGCCTGGAGAACCCTGGTTTCGTAAAAAAATACATCCATTTTGCTGATAACAACATGGCTTCCCAACCGTCTCATAAGATAGAACTCCTTAGAAGGGCCAAGGACTACAATATAATGTGGCACGCATACAGCGATATCTCCGCCGGCAAGAATCCCCGGCTTCTAAGGGCTTTTGCTGACAGCGGCTGCCTTTCGCTGAACATAGGCATTGAATCCCTGAGTCAGCCATCACTGGATTATGTCGGGAAGAACTTTGTCAAGGCTTCTGAATTCGAAGGCTGCATAAGGTCTATACAGGATTTTGGCATCTCAGTCAACGCAGGTTTCATAGTGGGAATCTATCACGACACCCGGGAATCCATTAGGGATATTTTCAGATTTGTTGAAAAAACCGGCATCAAACTGGCAACAATCAATATGCTGGGCGTTGACAAACGAACAAGGGTTTTCCAAGACCTTGAGAGGGACGGTGCACTGGAATACTCAAAGGATGATGGCACATTCCTTCCAAAGACCAGGACCCTTTCCTTCAGGGATCTCGAAAATGAGTTTATCTGGCTCGAGAGAAGAATGATATCCAACAGGAGCATAAAGCAGAATGAGAACTACAGGAGGTTAAAGATTATGCCATCAAGGGCAAGGCCCCCTGTTAACCCAAGGATAGGGCTGAGGAACATATCAAGGCTTGTAGTAGGAAGCCTGAGGCTGGCTAGCCTTTCCAAATGATTTCTTCTAAAAGAGGCTATTGCGAACTACTCACCGGTTTCTTCTTCCCCGGTTATGCCCTTTCTGCTCTTGATTTGCTTTATGATCTTCTGCTCGAGCTCCTTTGGCAATGGCTCGTAAATCACGTCAATGAGATAGTAGAATCCTGTTCCGCCTGTGGCTGACTTCAGGTCAGAGTTGAACCCGAACATCTCTGCCACAGGCAGCTTGCTCTTTATCTGCTGGGTTCCCCTCTCCTCCTTCATCTCGAGAATCTGCCCGCGCCTGTTGTTTATCTCCTTGGTCGCGCCTCCCATGTGCTCGCTTGGCACGTCTATCCTGATTATCTGCTTGGGCTCGAGCATGTAGGGCTTTGCGCTGTTTATCGCGTCCCTTATGGCTGACCTCACAGCCGGAATTACCTGGGCAGGCCCTCTGTGAATGGCGTCCTCGTGGAGCTTGGCGTCAACGAGCTTTATCTTCATTCCCGAACAGGGCTCCCTCGCCATGGGCCCTTCCTCCATGGCCTCCTGGAAGGACTGCTTGAGCATCTCCATTATCTCGAGAATGGCCCCCACGCCAACGGTGGTGTCCAGGAGCAGGTTCTTGTTGTAAATCATCTTGACCTTCTTGACCTCGTCCCTGTCCATGCCCAGCTCAACGAACTGGTCGATGAGCTCCTGGTCCTTCTTCTTGACGTCCTGGTCGTTTATCTTGCCCTCCATCATGGCCTTCATGACAGAGTCCTCGAGCTTCTCGGCAACAACATAGAACCTGTTGTGCTTGTTCGGGGACTTGCCCTCTATGGGCGCCGGGCTGTGCTCCTTTATGCCTTCCTTGTATATGACAATGGGCGGTGAGATGTCAACGTCTATGCCCTCTGACTTGAGCTTGTTCTCAACCTTGGCGTTGATGTGAAGCTCGCCGAGGCCCGAGACTATGTACTCGCCTGTGTCCTCGTTTATCTTGACCCTCAGAGTCGGGTCCTCCCTGGACGTCCTCTTGAGGAAGGCTATGAGCTTGGCGAGCTGATTGGGAGACTTTGGCTCTATGGCCTTGGTCACCACGGGCTCGAACATGTGCTGGATGGCCTCGAACGCCTCTATGGGGGCGTCAGGGTCTGCCAGGGTCTCTCCAGAGCCTGCTTCCTTCACGCCAACCACACCAACGATGTTGCCTGCAACGACCTCGTCCATGCTTATCCTGTTCTGGCCCTTGTATATGGACACCTGCTGCACCTTCTCGCTCTTCTGGGCGCCGACCATGAACAGGTCCTGGCCTCTCTCTATCTTTCCTGAGAATATCCTCACAGTGGCCACGTATCCAGCGTGCGGGTCAGGCACCACCTTGGTCACCACCGCGGCCAGCTTTCCGTCAGGGTTGCACTTGATCATGCTCTGGCCTGTCTCGGTTGACTCGTCTCCTGGCCATATCCTGGGAATCCTGTAGGGCTGGGCCTTCACCGGATTGGGGAGGTGCTCAATTACCATGTCCAGCACCACCTCGTGTAGGGGAGCCTTCTTGGCGAGTTCCTTCTCCTGGCCGCTGTTGGTCATGTCTATGATATCCTTGAAAGTGATTCCTGACTTCTGCATCCTGGGCACTGAGATGGCCCAGTTCCGGACAGCGGAGCCGAATGCCACTGAACCGTTGTTCACGCCGACAAGCCACTTGTCCTTGTACTTCTCCTCTGCGAACTTCTGGATGAGGGCGTTGACCTCGCTGATTATACCCTTGAACTTCTCTGACATCTGCTCAGGGGTGAGTTTGAGCTCCTTGATGAGCCTGTCCACCTTGTTTATGAACAGGACGGGCTGGACCCTTTCCTTGAGGGCCTGCCTCACCACGGTCTCGGTCTGGGGCATGCAGCCCTCCACGGCGTCGGCCACCACCACAACGCCGTCCACAGCCCTCATGGCCCTGGTGACATCCCCGCCAAAGTCCACATGTCCCGGGGTGTCAATGAGATTGATGAGATAGGGGTTTCCGCTCCACTCGTGCACCATGCTCACGTTGGCTGAGTAGATAGTGATTCCCCTCTCCTGCTCCTGGCTGTCGAAGTCAGTGTAGAGCTGCTGGCCTGCCAGGTCCTCTGACATCATGCCCGCGCCTGCCACAAGGTTGTCTGTGAGGGTGGTCTTGCCGTGGTCTATATGCGCCACTATCCCTATGTTCCTGATGTACTCAGGCTTCCTCATTAGCTCCTTTGCGAGAGATGTAAGATCCTTTGCCATATTCTCACCTTCAGGCGCCTTCGGCGTCTGCATGCGCTCCGGTGCGATTATGCATAATGAGCAATTCGCACGGGCGTGGAAGATTGCTTAAGGTATGGTGCATTGTATTTATAAATATTAGGAATGACCAGGCCGTCTATGCCTTCTTTGCCTCCGGCCTTGCCTTGACCTCTATCTTGGCTATCTCTGAGAACCTGATGGGGTATATCTTGGTCCCTGATTTCTTGATTCCCCTCTGCATGCTCGTGTTGACCACTGACCTCACGAACTCGTCTATGGTGGACTTTGCAGCGAGATTCCTTATGGACTCCTCCATATGGGCCCTCACGCTCTTCTTGACAGAGTCCTCGGTGTTCCTGTTGAGTATGGATATGGCTGTTATCTGAAGCCTCCACATGTCCTTGGTGTCAGCGTACATGACGGTCTCTATCTTCTGGGTCCTCTTCCTGACCATCCTCATGACATGCTCCTTGAGGACCGAGTACCCGTTGAATCTGGTGTGGATGTTCTTTCCCTCTATGTGGTCCACGCCGAGCCTGACCCTGTAGAAGTCCTTGCCGGGCTGTCCCAGGAGGTCTGAGAGGCTCACCTCTATGTTCCTGTGAGTGAGGGTGCTCGGGTTGGTGGCAGGGGTCTCGCCGACTATCCTGTTGCCGAATATGCTAGGAGAAAAGATAACGAACCAGTCCTTTCCTTTCCATTTCTTTGCTGTCTGGGCTGTCTCCTTCTTCTGCCTCACTGCCTTCCTGTCTTCCTTGGCCTTCCTCTTCTCTTCCCTTTCCTTCTCCTTGAGCTGGATTTCCCTGTCGGATTCTGCCATGTTCACTTCCTCCCGCCACTTCGTGGCGGCATGCGCTCCTGTGCGAATCACGCACTCCCGCATCACCGGGCGCTGATGCGCCCGCATTCGATTCTTTCTCACCGGGCGCTGATGCGCCCGCATTCACTCCTGCGCCATTGAGCGCCTTTGTATCACTCTGTTCTTGATGAGCATGCTCTGAGGGCCCTACATTTTCCTGGGACAAGGACCGCTCTTCCGCAGCAGCCTTTTCGGACGGTTGCGGGCTTTCCTGTATTTGAACGCTCTCCTTTATATTGTTATCAGGGGCGCCCCTTTCATGGCACGCATCCTCCGGTGCAGCGCCCTCCCCTGGTTCGGCCTGATTCCGGGCGGTTAGTAGTTTCTCCACAGTATTTATAAACCTTTCCTCAGAACCCCTGGGTATGGTGGCCCCGGCCGCTCCTGCATGGCCCCCTCCCTGGCAGTCGAACTCCTTCGAGGCCTCTGCCATGGCATCCTTCATGCTCAGGCCCTTCTCCACCAGGGCATCGCTGGCCCTTGCCGAGACCTTGACCTGGCCGTCCTCTGTGTCCGCGAACGCGAACATGGGCTTCCCGCACTGCCCGTCAGGTACCAGGCATGATTTTTCCATTATGGACACAACGTTGGAGATTACGTGCTCAGAAACCCTTGAACCTGCCAGTATGTATTCAGCGTTTGGGGTGCTCCTTATAATATCCCTGCTGCGCCTCACCAGCTGGAGGGCCTTCCCGATTTCCCTCCTGTAGGATGACATGACCTTCTTCACGTCCGCACCTGCGGCCGGGTCGTTGAGGCATATGGAAACCCCTGCCCATGCGTTTCCGGTCTTCCCGCAGGCGTTGAGCATTGTGGCGAACTCGTTGGCGTCCCTGAAAGGGCCATCCTTGTCAGGAAGCTCGTAGACATCCCCGAATATCCACTCAGGGTTCTCCTCTCCGTTGAGCATCCTCTGCTTGATTATGCCTGTGGCCAGCTTCTGGGTCTCCTCCTCGGTGAGCCCTGCCAGGGTCTTCCACTCCCCTGTCGGTGACTTGAGGTCTATGCCCACCTCCCCAAGGAGCTGCACGCTCCCTGACTCCGAGCCGCTCACCCCGGGTATGAAGGGGTCCATGGAGTACTGGAGCGCCTTGTGCACTGGCCTTCCGTACCTGCCCCACAGCCTGAGGCCCTTCTCCAGCCTGACCTTTCCCGTGGACTCAGCGTCCTTGAGTATCTCCTTGTTTATGCCCAGCAGGCCCCAGTGCTCCCCGATGGAACCGGTCTGAGAATCGCCTATAGCCCCGATGATGGCCAGCTCTGCCAGGTCCTTGTTGGTGGGGCTGAGGGCCCTGGCCATGAGGTATGTGACCCCTGAGCCAGAGAGGTCCTCGGTTATGCCGTTGAGCATGGGATTGACATGCACCAGCTGCTCCTGGTGCTCCTCAGGGATTGAGCCCTGAGGCTCGTGGTGATCGAGTATCACTATCTTCCTTCCTGCCCCCAGGAGGTGCTTTGCTATGTCGTTCTGGAACCCAGAGCCGAGGTCAGTGAAAACCACCAGCTTCTCGCTGTCTCCCTTCAGGGATTCAACTGCCTCCCCGGAGAGCTGCTTGACAAAAGATAGCCTGAAGCACTTTCCCTCCCTCTGGAGTGCCCTCACCATGATGGCTGCGCTGGATATGCCGTCCGCGTCATAATGGGAAACCAGCCTGATTGTCCCTGGAAAGGTCTTTATGAGATTGGATGCGTCCACTGCCCCTCTCACCAGTTCCTCGAGCTGCTTCACGATTTCCATTTTCCTCGCCTTGCACTCTGTTACGGGTCAGGTGGCGCGGCCACCTGCATACACTTCCTCGCCTTGCACTCTTTCTCCTGCCAGGCGGCATGGCCACCAGGATATCCTGTTTCGCCACCTTTTCGTTTGCGTGCCGGGTGCCTTCAGTTATCCCGGTGCTGAGGCACCGGCGGACGCCAGGCATCCGCAGGCATTGCGGAGCATAGCGCTTTTCACGCATACATTGCCTTAGAGAAGAGAAAAATTCCCTGGAATATCTATTGTCAGAGAATCCTAATAAATGCGTTAGAAAAGAACACCACCCAGACTAAAGCAGCTTATATTCACTCCAGCTCCGCTTCCATCCTGTGGCTTCCGCCTTCCGAGAGAACCCGCCTGCTCTTCACCTTAAGCGGCCTGGAAAAGAGGGGGCAGTCAAGGACAAGGGTCTCGAACTCGCCTCCCTCTCCCGCCGGGTTTATGCCATGCCTCTCCTGGAGCGAGCGGGCCTCCTCTATGAAGCCCTCGTCGATTTCCCTGCCCAGCCAGGAGGAGTCCAGAGGCTCTGCTGCAACGGCCGTGATAATGACCCTGAAGCCGTCCCTTACCAGGCTTCTGAGGAGCTCCAGCTGGTCCATTCCCCAAAGGGGATTCACGCACTCCAGGCCCTGCCTGTCGCATATGGCCCTGATGCGCGATGCCTGGTACTCGCTTGCAAGGGCCCCTGTAACGACCCCCTCAATGCCGTATGCCTCCCTGGCCTCACTGATAGCGGACTCCAACTCTTCAAGCTCCTCCTCTTTCTCTCCCGGGGTGCGCTTCTCCAGAAGGGGGACTCCCATCCTGTCGGCCTGCTTCCTGGTCTGGGAAATGGAAGGGGTGTGGTACATGTAGCTGTCAGGGTTATCTGAAACCATTGATATGAGCACGGCTATCTGATGGCCCTGTTTCCCGGCAAGGTAAGCGGCATACGTGCTGTCCTTGCCCCCTGAGAAAAGGCATGCCAGCTTCATGCCGATAATGCAGAAAGTGGTTTTATAAGCTTTTACAGAAACCGGAGAGCAAAAGCTACCTGCTTTCCTTAATCTCGAACTCGCAGGACCCTTTGTGCGATGAGAGCTCCCTGCTTATGCCCTCTGCCGCTCCCTGCACCTTTGCCCTGAGCTCCTTGATGTTCTTTCCCTTCCCGATGAGCTCATAATTGGGGGCAGATATATAGCGGGCCTCCAGGCCATCCTTCTCAGCGGCCTGAAGAGACTTCCTGATTATGCTCACGCCCTCCGGGCCGTAGCAAACCATCCTGAGCTTTGCCCGAACAGAATAATCCTTGTCAGAAAAGCTCTTGCTGGCGGTTTTTTTCAGGGGCTCCAGCCACGCTTTGGGAACGCCTTTTTCCTCCAGCAGCCCTGGGTTCTTGTGCGCGAACTCCAGTCCCTTGCGAATGCTCCCGAACTCCTCCTGGAGCAGGTAGCCCACCTCGTCATATGCCTGGTCCAGGCTCTTTCCGAGGGATTTTGCAGTGAGCTCCAGGGCCTTCTCGGCCTTGCTTTCCCTCTTGTACTCATTGAGCTTCCTGTCAGACTCTTCCCTCCTGACCCTCTTCACCGAGAGCAGGACATCATCGCCCTTGACCCCTGCAACCTGGCACACCACGAACTGGTTGACCTTGAGGAATTCCCTTATGTTCTTTACCCACCTCAGGGCGACCTCAGAGACATGGATGAGCCCGGTCTTCCGGTATTCCACCATCTCTGCAATCGCTGAGTGCGGGAATATCTTGGATATCCTGCACACCACCAGCTCGAACTTCTTTGGATTGCCTTTCCTTCTCATGTGAACACCTTGTGCCGGTTATTTAAAAAGAGGTGCCTGAGGCTCACTTGGCCTTCTCGACGGGCTTTCCCTTTATTTGCGCCCTGCTTCCCGAGGGCTCGGCAAGGACCTGGCCGCACACCAGGCACCTTACAGTGGTCGAGGGCTTGTCGAATATGACCTGCTCGTTCTTGCACTTGCACCTTACCTTCACGAATCTTCCTGGCATTTTATCACCAACTCATATGCAGTTCTGTTCCCGGGAGATGGTTTAGACCATCTCGAACTTCTTTATCCTGAATCCCTTCTTGGTATGGGACTTTCCGCACTCCAGGCACTTGAGCCTGAGGTCCACCTTCTGGGTGGGCTTCTTTGGCACTGCCGGCTTGGAGTACTTGCCGTGCCCTCCGTACCCGGTCTTGTGCCTCTCCTTGGCCTTGTTGGCCTGGGAGTTGGGGTGAGCGGTTCCCCTGGTTTTCTTGCTCGCGAGCTTGACCTGGTGCTCGCTGTGCTTCCTGCACGTCGGGCAGAGAGTCCTTACCTTCTTGGGGTATTTCATATTCCTTCCGCTTCCTTCGGAATCGGCATACGCTCGATTCTCCATCATGTGCCTTTGGCACCTGCCGGCATCACAGGCAGGGCGTGATTCATCCCTGCCCAAAAGCCTCTCTAAAGAGATACCGGATAGGTTAATAAATGAATGGTGCAATATATAAGCCTTTTGGCCATCCCTCAAAGGGGAAAAGCATATTAATAGGCAAAACACAAAGCATTCAGGCAGGTGCAACATGGACATAAGCAAAATACACAAGGGCGAGCTCGCGGTGCTCGCATTCTTCGTGATTCTCGTAGGCGTCATGCTCTACGTGGGCCTGGTCATAAACACGCCCTGGTGGGAGGGCTGCGGCTCTTCCGTAACCCCGTCTGCAGCATGCGGCTAGAGCCTCTTTCTCAGCCAGGGATATTTCCTGTCAATCTCGTAGCCCAGCCAGAAAAGCGTGACGAATATGATATAGCCGATTGAGGAGGAGAACTGGAGGTCAGCGGCCACCCAGTGCTCGTGCTGCCTCTCGGTGAGCTCCGGAAGTCCTGAATAGTAATCGTAGAATGGCAGTGATGAGGCGTAGGCTAGCAGGAGCACGGCCAATGTCAGCCCGAGAAGGAGCCTCATGCTGTTCATGGTTTCCTGTTGGACACAGGGTTTATATTCCTATTTGCCCTCAATGGGCTTTGCGAGGCCCTTTCCAACCAGGAGCTCAGCGTTTTCCTTGGGCAGGCTTGCCACGTCACCCTTCCTGAACGGGCCGTACTCCTTCATGTCTATGCCCATGAATCCTGGGACATCATCCAGCAGGGCCAATGTGCCCAGCTCAGGCTTCCGGCCCTCGATGTTCTCCCTTCTCTGGTCCTGGAAGCCCTTGATGCTGGAAACCAGGGAATCGAAGAACTCCTTCTCCTCTGGCATGACCTTTCCCGGGGTCACCCCGGCCCTCACGAACACCAGGGCCAGCTTGACGAGCTTGCTCTCCCTGGAGTCCAGAAGGTCCTGCAGCATCCTCCTGGAGTTGTCGAGTTCCCAGAGGTCCTCCTTGCCCTCGCTGGCCCTCTCCTTCTGCTCGAGGTACCGCCTGACCTCCTGGAAGAACGCGTCCGGAAGCTCTATGAGCTTGGGAGAGTTCTTCTCCTTTATGACATATTCCCTTATGGTCTCGTAGGTGAGCATGCAAGCACCTCATCAGAAGCCAGACGCGGTGGGGGGCTCTGGCGGGCCCTTTATCTTCCTCTTTGGATTCTTCTTGTCTGGAACTCTTTTATCCTTGACATCAGGCTTCTTCATAAGCCTCTGGGGGTAGACAGCCGGGTTCTTCACGGTCTTGGCCCGGCCCCCGCAGGTTTCGTCAGGAGAGCACACGCCTATGGAAACGTAATAGCCCTGGTGCTCGCAGTTGGGTGGAGGAAACGCTTTCTTCCTTGCCTTCTGCCACCTCACCTGGCCCCTGAGATAGCTGTCGCTCAGCGGGGGCTGGTTCCTCTGGTTCCAGGCGGTGACGTATTCCTCGGCTTCCTGGATGCCCCACCCTGAGGAGCGGAGGAAGTTGAGCAGGGCGTGCAGGGCACGCTTCCTGCCGTCTGAAAGGCCCGCTGAGATGGCCTTTACGCACGGGGGGAAGTATTTCTGGGGCACCTTCTCCGCAGGGGGCTCCCTCACCTTCACCTGCTTCCGCTCCTCTCTCTTCCTCAGGGACCACCAGTCCACGGTCTCTGCAACCAGACCCGCGGCCTCGTCAGGCTCGCCTGGCCTCAGGAAGAGCCTCCTGACCCTGAGCCCTCTGGGGTGGGCATGGTGCTTCTCGAACTCATCAAGCTCTCCGATGGAGAGGGGGAGGGACGCGTATCCCGTGCCCTTGTTCAGGGAATATGGCATCCTGAACAGGTGCCTGCTGGAGATGAGCACCGGGTCTATGTCCACCACCCTGAAGGGGTCTATACCCTCCTCTGTCACTATCTGGTCAAGGGGAACACCTGAAATCTCTGAGAGCTCCTCCGGGCTGTTGAGCTTCAGCAGGCCCCGCTCAAGGTCATCCCTCATCATCTCCTTGAGGTAGAGTCCCATGTGCCTGGGCAGGTCAGGGAACATGAGAACGGTCTTCCTGAAGTTGAGCTCCTGGGGGATGCTCTCCCAGGGTATGCCCAGGTGGAAGCCCTTGCCCCCGGTGTACTTCAGGGAAATGGATTTCAGGCCGTGCCTCTCCAGGGCCCGGTAGAGCAGCCTGGCCGCGAGCTTGGCGTGGGAGAAATCCCTGCAGTCCAGGTCAAGGATAAGGTCCCAGCCCTTCCTCAGGCTGTCATAGTTGCCTGTCCTCAGTGCCATGGGGTTGTCCCAGCGCTCGATGCTGGAATGGAACTCCGCCACGCCCTTGTCCACCAAGCTGGTGATGTCATTGGGGTACTGGATGACATTGGGCCTCGTGCCGAAGGCCCCGCTGTAGAAAACTCCTGCCACCTCCCTGTCCCTGGCGAGCTGGAGCATGGCTGACTGCACGTCATCCCTGGAGTAGTGGTCAAGGCAGTAGCTGCGTGAAAGCATGATAGTATAATGGAGTCATTATTTAAATCCCGGGTTGCTCAGCGCTTGATTCCCCTGAGCAGAACGGCCCAGGCTATGAGCAGGGTGACCATGAGGTACTCCAGCAACTTTTCCAGTGCCGCCATTATCACCGAAGGGCTCAGGGAATAGAAGAAGAACCCGTTGAACAGCTTGACTGCGATGTTGGTGGGCAGGTAGTCGGTGACTGCCTTTATGTACAAAGGAAGGGACTCCTGCGGGTACAGGGTGCCTGAGAGGAACATGAACGGTATGACTATCATGAGCGAGGCCAGTATGGCGGTGTTTTCAGAGCCTGAGAATGAGGCTATTATCAGGCCAAGGAGCACGAAGAGCATGGAGGTCAGGCTGTAGACCATGAATATGGGGACTATGTTGACCAGGGAGAGGTCCACACCGAAGGCGAAGACCCCCAGGGCCACTATGAAAGGGAGGAAGAGCAGGGAGATTATGGTGTAAACCAGAATCTTGGACAGTATTATTGTGGTTATGCCGGTGGGCGAAACATAGATTCTCCTCAGTATGCCCTGGTTCCTCTGCTTGATGAAGGCCACAGAGGACAGGAAGGTGCTTATCCACATAAGCACTATGAGTATGATGCTTGGGAAAAGGAAGTTTATGAAGCTCTTGTTGCCGAAGAAGCCCCTCATCTCAGTGACCACTGGCTGCCTGTACTCGCTGGGGACCTCCTCGATCTTGCCCTGGAGATAGGCCTTTAGCACCCTCATCTTATCCAGGGACTCGTTGAGGTCATTGTCTATGTAGTCCAGCCTGGCCACTGCTGAGTTGATGTCATACTCTGCTGCGAGGAGGCTGTCCCTGGCAGAGCCTATGGTGGTGTTGGCGATTGTCCGCAGGTCTTCCCTGACTCCCACCAGGCCTGACCTGGCTGACTCGAGCGGATCACTGACCTCGCTTCCCCACCCAAAGGCGAGTATGGTGTCTATGTCACTGATGGCGCTGTCTATGCCGTTGGCTGAGTCGTTGAGGGTCTGGTCCACGCCGTCAAGGCTTTCCCTGACCCTGCCTATGGTGGCCCTGACAGAAAGAACCTTCAGCCTTATGGCGTCAGTCCTCTCAGTGAATTTCTCGATAACCCCGATGTAGTAGTCCATCTCCTCTATGGTGCTGTTTATCTCATAGTGCGCCATGCCCACTGCAGAGCTTATGACCTCGTTGGACATCCTCTGGCCCATTATGGAGAAGTAGCTCTGGATGAAGAAGTTTATGGGGGCGGCGTTGTCATAGATGACCTCTATCCTGGCCCGCCTGTAGGTGGAGTTTGAGAGGGAGAGCCCCTGCCTCAGCACCAGTCCTATTCTGGATTCTGCGCTCTCTATGCTCTCCGCAACCCTCTGGGTGCAGTCGCCGCTTATCTCAGTGACGTTGAACATGGGACTCCTCTCCATGGTGTCCAGCAGGCTCAGGTAGACTGAGTCTTTCGCGCTCTCAGAGCACATGAGCATGGGGACGTCATGGGGGGTGGAGTTCATGTACACCACGCCTATGGAGGCCGTGATGAAGAGGGGGGCAAGGAAGAGAAGTATGAAGCTTTTGTAGTCCCTGGCGAACACCCTCAGGTCGTTTCTGACCATGCTAGTAAGCTTCATTCCAGCTCCCTCGCTTTCCTTTCGATGTTCCTGGTAACGCTGCCCGGGGGCCCGCTGTACCTGAGTTTGCCCCTTACCAAGAAGGCCACCCTGTCGCAGAGATAGTCCGCTTCCTCCATGGCGTTGGTGGATATTATCACAGTGGTCCCGCTCCTGTTGATTTCCTTTATGAGCCTCCAGAGGGTCATTCTGGAGAACGGGTCCAGCTCCACAGAGGGCTCGTCAAGGAGGAGTATGCTGGGGCTGTGGACAATGCTGCAGGCCAGGTTTAGCCTCCTTCTCATGCCCCCTGAGAGGCAGTGAGCCTGTTCGTTGAGCTTGTCGCCTATGCCAACTGCCTTTGCCAGGGACTCTGCCTTCTTTCCGTGATTCCCCTTTACGCCGTACAGGTTGGCGAAGAATGCTATGTTCTCCCTTACCGTGAGCTTGTCGAAGAAGCTGTTCTCCTGGGGGCAGTATCCTATGAGCCTCCGAACGGCCTTGCTGTCAGGGTTTATCCTCTTCCCCTCGAGCTTTAACTTTCCCCTTGCCCTGAGCAGGCCTATGATGACCTTGAGTGTTGTGCTCTTGCCCGAGCCGTTGGGGCCTATGAGCCCGAATATCTCCTCCTTCTTCACGCTGAAGGAGACCCTGTCAAGGGCAGTGAGCCTCCCGTGCCTCACGGTCACATTATCGAGGGAAAGGTACATGATGATTCTTATTGCCAGAGCAGGCTAATATTGGTTGCGGATTCGGGCTTTCAGAGAAGAATTATTCTGTTTTTTTATTCCAGGAAAGGGAAATCATAGCATGAACCTGAAATGCCTGCTCGGAATGCACAGATGGGCCAAGCAGGGAGGGCCCACGAAGCGTGCCGGAGGGAGGTTCGAGCAGAGGTACGTGTGCGCGAAGTGCGGGAAGGCAAAGAGCGTTACCGCCTGATTGCCGGGCTTTATTCCAGGAGGAAGAGGGTGACAGGCTGGAAATCCTGGCCCGGCTCCACCACCTTCACCGGAAGACCCGCCTTCTTCAAAGCTGAAATGAGGTCTATGCCCCATGACTCCCCGGTGGGCCTGCACTTATCAGGATGCGCGCACTTCACGGGGTAGGAGCAGCCAGGGCAGGCCGTGCACGGGCTCACGAAGAATCCCATGGCCCTGGGGAAGCCATAGGCCCTGAGGCTGGATTCTATCTCAAGCACTGCGCTCTCAAGGGCTTTCCTGTTCCCGGATGCCCTGAACCTGACGGCAAGGGCCTTCCTGAATCCAGAGAGCCTTCTTCCGCATTCCTGCAGGGAGCCGGTCCCTGGGGGGCAGGACCAGGATTTGCCCATGTACTGGCAGGAGGAGCAGGCATCCCTCACCCACTTATCGGGTTTTAGGGAAACCGCTGGAAGGGGAGAGGCCGCGGAGACCAGGGGGTGCTCTTTGGCGATGTCAGCGGGTCCGGGCATGCAAAGCACCTACTTGATGAGGCCTATCACGAAGGAGTAGACCCCCTTTATGAGAAGTATTATACCGAAATAGGCGAAGAAGAACAGAAAGAACCCTGAGAACACGGAGTAGAGCAGGACGCCTGTTATGATGTCCAGTATGCCCATTGGGTCGAACTTCAGGCCCTTATCGGGCTGGGCCAGGTTGTTGAGCCAGGACCAGACACCCTTTATCACCATAATCATGGCCATGGTGAGAACCAGGCCGTTTCCCTGGAAGGCCTCGAGTCCTCCGAGTGTTATTATGGCTCCTGATATCAGGTCCAGGATTCCGAGTATGGTTATTATCATGTCAGCACCTCTATGCCCGGCTTTCCGGGCTCGGCCCTCAGGGCCTTGGGGTTGTCGCTAACCCTTGCCTGGATTATCTCCGCAGGGCATTTAAATTCCCTCTCCAGGAATCCCTTCGCGTCCTCCAGGGCACTGAGCTCTTCCTGCTCGGAGATGAGCTCCCTGAGCTGGGAGGCGTTCTGGCTTAGCCTCTGGGCGAACCTGAGGGCGTCCTTGCCGTGCTTCTTTCCCTCAGGCCCCTTCATTATCTCAGGGATTATCCTCTCGGGGGTCTTGGCCAGGGACAGAACCCTGTTGTAGAGCACGTGCTTCCACGCCGGGGCCACGTATACCCTGATGGCCTTTGGCTTGCTGCCCACAATGCCGATTATGGAGGTGATGTCTTCGGACACCTGCCTAACGAAGGACTCCATGTGCCCCAGCCTGGGGTCTGTGGCCTTTGCGTCTGCCCTGGGCCACTGGGCCTGTGATATAAAGCCTTCCTTTCCCATGTGCTCCCAGAGCTCCTCGCAAAGGTGGGGCACGAAGGGCGTCATCATCCTGACCCAGGATGAGAGGAACTCCCCAATCACGGGCTTGCTGGGTTTTGAGCACCTTCGCTCGTACCATTTCAGGCACTCGCTCATCCTGAAGAAGCACTCCAGGCTTGCCTTCCTGGTCTCGAATGCCTCCAGGGATTTCGTGGTCTCCCTGACAATGGAACTGAGCTCAGACAGCAGCCACCTGTCAATCACGGAATGCTCCCTGTCCTCGCCCCTGTCCCAGAGCCTCATGACCCTCTTCTCCCACCTGCCGAGCTGGGATGCAACTGACTCGACCTCCCTCCTCCTCCAGTCAAAGTCCTGCCAGGGCTCTGAGGATGAGAAAAGGAAGAACCTGACAGCATCAGCGCCGTGCCGCTCTATGGCGTCGCTGGCCAGCACCACGTTGCCCTTTGAGCTGGACATCTTGCCTCCCTCCAGGAGCCCCATCCCCCAGGTGGCTATGCCCCTGGGCCACTGCTTCTCAGGGAATATGGCGGTGTGGTGGAATATCATGAAGGTAAGGTGGTTGGGGATGAGCTCCAGGGCAGAGCACCTCCAGTCCAGGGGGTACCAGTAATCCACGCTCTTCCTGAGCTCCCTGAGCTCCTTTTGGGGGATGCCGGTCTTTCCGGAGACCCGGGAGATGGGGCCCTTCCCCAGCATCACGTAGTCGAAGAACTCAGGCACGAGCTGCCCGGGCTGGAAGTCGCGAATCCTGTGCGCAATAAGATAATAGGCCATGTAAATGGTGGAGTCAGAGAGGGGCTCGATTATGAACCTCTTGTCCTGGGGGAGCGGGGTTCCCAGCCCGTAGTTCCTTACGCACGGCCAATGCTCCAGCCACTCTATGGTGTGCTCGAACTCCTTCCTGGCCCCTGGGGGCACGTTCCTGAGGCCCTTCAGGCACTTCCTGGCCAGGGCCTTCCATTTCCTGTCAGAGTAGTCTATGAACCATGACTCCTTCCTGGCCACCACGACCTCTCCGCCGCATCTGCAAACTACAGGCTCTGAGAACTCCAGGAGCGTGGATGCCTTCCCTCTCCTCAGGAGGTCCCTCCTGACGAGCTCCTTGGCCTTCTCCACCTTCATGCCAGCGTACTTCCCGCAGTTCCTGTTCATGGTGCCCTTGTGGAAGCCCTCCCTGTACACCAGCTTCGTGGCCTCCTCGAGCTTTTCCCTGTCGCGCTGGTCACTTATCCCCATCTCCTCGCTCACCTTTGGGGCCGCCATGTCACCATATCTCTTTGTGTCTATGATGGGTATGGGCTCCAGTGACTTCACGAGCTCCCGGCTCAGGGAGTGCTTCTCGGCAAGCTTCCTGTCCTTCTGGATGTCCTTCAGGCCAATCCAGTCGTATGGGGCGTCTGAGGGAACGCAGGTCACTATGCCCGTGCCTATCTTTGGATCACAGAAGCCGCTCGGGAGCACGGGAATATCATGCTTCACTCCAGGGGCGTCAAGCCTCTTGCCTATGAGGTCCCTTCCGGGAACCTTGCCCAGGATTCTTACCTTCTTCTTCTGCAGGGAAAGCTTCTCAGCGCACTCCCTGCTCACTATCCATCTCTCGCCGTCAACCTCTGCCCTCACGTATTCGGTCTCGGGATTGACCCACATGTTGGTCTGGCCGAAAATGGTCTCAGGCCTGAGGGTGGCAGCAACAAGGATGTCCTTCTCCACTCCCTTCTTGGTCTTGAGCTTACCGTGGACAATGGGGAACTTGAGAAGTGTGAACTCCTGGATGTCGGCTGACTCGCCCTCCAGGAGGTCGTGGGTGGTCACGGGGTTCTCGTCCCTGGTGCACCACTTGACAGGGTGAAGCCCCTTCTTCTCCAGGCCCTTCCTGTAGAGTATTCCATGCTGCCACTCTATGAACCTGTTGTAGTGGCTGTCGTTGGTGGTGAACTGGCGGCGCCAGTCAATGGTGTAGCCGAGGGACCTCATTCCTGCAGTGTAGTGCTTGGTTATGAAATGATTGGCGTATCCCATGGGGTCCTTCATGCCCCTGAGGTCGTCCTCAGTTACCCTGAAGACCTCCTTGAGCACGCGCATCTGCCTGGGCTCCCTCTCCTTGACCCTGTTTACCGCCCCTATGATGGGAGTGCCCGTTACGTGCCATGCCATGGGAAAGAGCACGTTGAAGCCCTGCATCCTTTTGAACCTTGCAACTATGTCAGGAACAGTGTACGTCCTCACGTGGCCCACGTGCATGCCCCCGCTGGGGTAGGGGTAGGCCACGGTTATGAAGAACTTCCCTTTCCCTGGCTCAGGCTCTGACTCGAAGAGGCGCCTCTCTTCCCACCTTTTCTGCCATTTCCTCTCCCTTTCTCTGGCCTTTGAAGAATCCATGATAATCTTCCTTCATGTCTTTTTCCCGGGAATTCTAATAAAGCTTTCATTTCTGGCGCGCTGCCTTGCGGTTGGCGGTCATGAGAACATGATTATACCGAGCATGAGGAGCAGAGCTATGAGAAGAAGTCTCATGTCCATGAGCATAAGAGAGTTCCCTTTCATAATGAACATCCCCTTTGGGTTCCTGTCAATTGGTTTTCAGGGGGCGATTTAAATGCTTTGCCCCTGGTCCAGGTATCTCCACTCTCCCGGGCCCAGAGGCCCGCTTTCCCTTCTCATACCCTCTTCCAGCCTTCCCATGAACCGGACATGCCTGTATCCTGGCCTTCCTGTTATGGGGTCTTCCGGAAGGACCTCATGCCCTGCCAGCATGCCCGAGCCCGTAAGGTGGTTGAAATACATCTGAATCAGCCTCCCCTGGCTGTCTGCGTACTCTACAGCCATCCCAAGGAGGGCCTGCTTTGAATTTTCCATGCAAAAGGATTGGCAGGAAGAATGAAAAGAGCCTTCCCTGCTCAGACAGCTGACTTCCTGTACTCCGTGGTGCCGATTCCGAGCCGCTCGGCCTCATGGATATACCTGATGTCCCCTGCACCAACGCCCTCCAGCTCGGGCACTATGTTCCTCATGAGCGCCAGGCCCGCAGTGTCCAGGGCCACGGGGTCCTCACCTCCAAACATATAGCCAAGCTTCAGCACCTTTCCCCCGTGCCTGAGCTCCTGGGCAACCCTCAGGGTCCTGCACCCGTCCATTATTATGAGGTTGGCCTTGAACACATTGTGGAGTTCTGCGATGGAGCGGTGAATGCTCTTGAGCCCCGCGTGCATCATGGCCCGCTCCCGGCTGTGAAGGAACCCGAAGTGGTTCTTGAGGGCACCTGTCATGCGTACCGCGGAGTGGCTCTTGAGCACAGGGAGGGAAACCAGGTACTCATAGGAGAAGGGGACCTCTGAGACCCTGAGCTTGTAGCCTGTCCTGGTCATGACCCTCCTGAAGGGCTCCTCATGGAGGTTGCACAGCTCCACGTCGAACTCGCCGCACACCTCCTGGAGGCTGTGGTGCTCGATTATCCTGGCAGGGTCACCGGCGTCCGGGGCAGGGCCGTCGCCCACGATGACATCGCAGCCCCCTTTGATAAGGGTCTTGAGGGTCTGCCTGAGAATCTCGGAGTGGGTTGTTGTGGGGTAGCGCTCGAAGGAGACCACGTTGGGCTTGACGAAAACCTTCTTTCCCTTCCACTCAGAGCGGCGCCTCATGAGAACGGAGCGCGTGAAGCCTGCCCTGTCATCCGTCTCCTTGAGGAAGACCTGGGCTCTCATGAAGAATAGTATCCCGGGCTGGTTAATAAGGTTTGGAGACCCCCGGGCAGCGTCAGATATTTAACCGAACAAAACATTTTCATGCATGGACATTGGGGAATTCCAGAGGGCGTGCGCAGGGCTGGTGAAGGGCATTGACCAGAAAAACGGGATTGAGCGGGATTCCCAGATGGGCCTGGCCCAGCTAATGGAGGAACTCGGGGAGCTGGCAAGGGAGCTCAACTCCACCAGGCTCAGGAAGAAAGAGCCTGAGAGGGAGAGCCTGGAGGAGGAGTTCGCGGACGTTTTCCTGCTTCTATTCGCCCTGGCTGAGATGCACGGCGTTGACGTGGAGGGAGCGGTGGAGGCCAAGAGGGCTGTTCTCAGGGAGAGGCACGGGATTTGAGGAGCCCTTTTAATGCTTGGGCTGCATTATATTCTCTATGACTTCTGAGCTGGACCGTTATCCCGAGGCCGCGGCCAAGGCCCTGGAGCTGGCTGGTTTCAAGAGGCCAAACCCGGTGCAGGAGCTCGCCCTGGAGAAGGGGCTGCTCGGCAAGGGCAATCTCGTGGTGGCAGCCCCCACGGCATCGGGAAAGACCCTGATAGCAGAGATTGCCGCACTGGACACCGTGAAGAGGAACAGGAAGGTTGTGTACATCGTGCCGCTCAAGGCCCTGGCCAGCGAGAAGTACGAGGAGTTCAAAGAGCGATACGAGCAGCTCGGGATAAGGGTGGCCCTCTCCGTGGGTGACAGGGACTCCTCAGACACCTGGCTCGCTAAGTACGACATCATTATCGCCACCAGCGAGAAGCTGGACTCCCTGCTCAGGCACGGGGTGCCCTGGCTCTCGGAGATAGGCCTTCTCATAGCCGACGAGGTGCACCTGCTGGACGACCCCTCCAGGGGGCCCACCCTCGAGGTTGTGCTGACAAGGATGAGGCAGAGCGCCAGCCCCAGAGTCCTGGCACTCTCGGCCACCATAAGCAACCATGAGGAGATAGCCGACTGGCTGGGAGGGGAGGCCGTGAAATCCACCTGGAGGCCGGTGGACCTGAAGACAGGGGTGTGCTACGAAAGCAAAGTGAGCTTCTTCCCAGAGGGCAGAATGGAGCTGGACCAGGACGAGGCCAGCATAAAGGCCCTGCTCGAGGACTCCCTCAGGAAAGGGAAGCAGAGCCTGGTTTTCATAAACACCAGGAGGAACGCTGAGTCAGCCGCCACCAAGTTCGCTGACTTCATGAAAGAGGGCCTCAGGCCGGAAGAGAAGCTGGAGCTCGCGAAGGTGGCTGAGAGGGTGCTCGGGGTCCTGGGCCACAGGACCATCCAGTGCGAGAGGCTGGCCGGCTGCATAAGGGACGGGGTGGCATTCCACCACGCCGGGCTGGCAGCGGAGCAGAGGGGCCTGGTCGAGGGGGCCTTCAGGAAGGGCATCATAAAGGCCATCACCGCCACGCCCACGCTGGCTGCGGGCATCAACCTCCCGGCATGGAGGGTCATTATAAGGGACATGAAGAGGTTTACCTCCCACAGGGGCATGGATTTCATACCTGTCCTGGAGGTCCAGCAGATGATGGGCCGCGCAGGCAGGCCCAGGTACGACACAGAGGGCCAGGCCATAATCATGGCAGGCAGCGAGTCAGACGCCAGGTACGCCTGGGAGAGGTACGTAAAGGGAGAGCCCGAAAGGGTGTACTCAAAGCTGGGGGCAGAGCCCCTGCTGAGAACCCACGTCCTGGCCCTGGTGTCATCCGGGGTCACTGGCTCCAGGCAGGGGCTCATGGACTTCTTCTCAAAGACCTTCTATGCGCACCAGTACAGCGACGCAGAGGGCCTTGGCTCGATAATAGACAAGATAATACTCATGCTCGAGGAGTCCAAATTCATAGCAACGAGCAGAAAGAAGGGGGAGGGGCTATTCCAGAGCGCGGCCACCCTTGGGGAAGACCTGGAGCTCAGAGCAACCAGAATAGGGAAGAGGGTATCTGAGCTCTACATCGACCCCATGACAGCCCACCATTTCATTCAGTCCCTGGACAAGGCCAAACAGCAGAAACCCGGGGAGCTGGGCTACCTCCAGGCCATGAGCAACACAATGGAGATGTTCCCCCTTCTCTCGATAAGAAAGGGCGACCTGGAGGGCATAAACACCACGCTTAACATGGAGGAGAGGAGCCTGATAGATAGGCCCCCCAACCCGTGGGACGTTGAGTACGACGACTACCTCAGGTCAGTCAAGACCGCCATGCTGTTCAGGGAATGGATGCAGGAGTCAGGGGAGGACACCATACTCGAGAACTTCAAGGTCACCCCCGGGGAGCTCAGGGTCAGGCTCTCCAACGCGGACTGGCTGCTTTACTCCATGCAGGAGCTCGGGCTGCTCATGGGCCACACAGAGATACTGAAGGACATAAGGAAGATAAGGCTCAGGGTCAAGCACGGGATAAAGGAGGAGCTCTTGCCGCTCGTAAGGCTGAAGGGTATAGGAAGGGTAAGGGCCAGAACCCTTTTCGGCTCAGGGATAAGGAGCCTGGCAGACCTGAGAAAGGCCCCTGTGGAGAGCCTGGAGAGGATGCTCGGGCCGGCCACCGCAAGGAAGGTAAAGGACCAGCTCTGAGGGGGGGGGCAAATGACTGGGGAGGATGGCGGATGAAAGGGGATGCCGGGGGTGTTATAAGGAACACCAGGAACAGGAGGGTCGTGTGCAGGGCATGCGAACTCGCGGAGTCCTCATGGGCCAAGGCAAGGGGCCTCATGCTAAGGGAGTCAATGAGCAGGGAGCAGGGAATGCTCATGCCCTTTGAGGGGGACCAGAAGCCAGGGATATGGATGCTGTTCATGAGGTTTCCCATAGACATAGTGTTCATCTCCGGGGAGTGCAGGGTAGTGGACATTGTGGAGGAGGCAAGGCCCATGGGGCTCTCGCCCCGGACATGGAGGGTGTTCAGGCCCAGGGAGCCGGCCGGCTACGTGCTGGAGCTTCCTGCGGGCAGGGTGTCGGAAACAGGACTCATGAGGGGCGACCGCCTGGACATGGGCTCCATATTTAACCCAGGAAACCAGGATTAATCCATGAACGTTGACTGGGCCGT
>CAZSLL010000005.1:0-77297 GCA_964607835.1 uncultured archaeon
ACCGTTATGTAAGCATGAAAACATGCTTAATTGTTTGGATGTTTTCTACAGGGCCGGGCGGAATTTTATCCCCCTAATCTGACAAAGCAAAGGGAAAGGTCCCGGATATTTGAGAGCATACCCGGAAGCCCTTCTGTGGCTAGCCTGCCCTGGTTTCAGAGGCCTCCCTCACGGGCCTGAAGACCCGTCCCTTCCTGCTTCTGCTGCCCTTTCCAGAAAGCTTTACATGATTCCTCTTGTGTGCCCTTGTCACTGCTCCCTTGCAGGGAGGGCCTCCGTTGCCGCTTGGGAAGAAGGGTGTTCTGGTCATCATTCCTCCTTTCTCCAAATACCCTGGTATTCGGGTGTTGGATTGAACGTTTAATGCCTGCCTTATGCAGTAAAGACCAAAAACATCCGTTTCTTTCGCGCGCAAAATAAAGAAAAGGCTATCCTGGGGGGCATGGAAAAGCCCTGTAACATGGGTTCAGTATATGCTCACAGGCTCCGAGGGGTCTGTGTAAAGGGGATTTCTGGTTGGTTTTTGTAAACATGATTGGCTAACTGCGCAACAATACTGTATATTTGAATGGAAGAAAGAGATAAAAGCGTTATTCTGCAATTCACTAATTCTGCCCTGCGAGTTTTTCAATAATCCCGCCGGCATCCTGGAGGGATTTCACCACGAAATCCGCCTCTTTCAGGCGGGATTCGGGGAGCGTGCTTGCTACTGCTATGCACCTCAATCCCGCTGCCTTGGCGGATTTTATCCCGAGGGGGGCGTTCTCCACAACCACCGCCTCCCCAGGATTCAGCGAAAGGTCCTCAAGGCAGGAGAGAAAGGGCTCTGGGTGAGGCTTTGTGTTCCTGGTCTCGTCTGCAGTGGTTATGTGGTCGAAGAGCTCCATGGTCTTCCTGCGCATGACGTACTCGATGTTCTTTCTTGCCGTACCGGTTACCAGACCCAACAAAAGACCCTTCTCCTTAAGGGATTTCAGCAAATCCGCTGCACCAGGATAGAGTCTGCCCTTCCTGAATCTGGACCTGAAGAGCTCCTGCTTCCTCTCTGCCAGAGGGCGGGCCTTCTCTACGGGGATACCCGCGAGCTCTGCGATAATATCGATGCCTTTCATTCCTTCCTTTTCATAGACCTGTTCAGGCTGTAAGCTTACCATGTCCCTGAGCACATCCCTGAACGCGCTGAAATGCGTTGGCATGGTATCAGACAGGGTGCCGTCCCAGTCGAAAATCACAGCTTTAAGCATATGCATCAGAACTCCGGAAAATGAGACCATTACTTGCTGACAGGCCTGACGGTTATGCCTGCCTTTCCGAGCTCGAAGGGGTGTATATTCGAGTTGTGGTCAGTCATCCTCATCTTCCTGACCATAAGGCTCCTCTTGTACTTTGCCATGCCCATGTACTGGAGGACGATGACAGCGTCTACCATGAACTCCATGACCCCGAACCTGGACAGGTTGGTGGTGTCCTCCTGAATCTCTGAGGTAAGGATGCCTATCTTGTTGAGTTCCCTTATCTTCTGGACCACCTTGTAGAGTCCCTTCCTTATCTCGAATATGTTGTCAATGAAAAGCTCGAGCATGCTCACGGAATCGATTACAATCCTCTTTGCGTTCATCTTCTCCACCGCCTCCACCATCTTGGTGGTAAGCATGGATACCTCCATCGGAGGAAACTCTATTATTTTTATCCATCCCTTCTTCTCGAGGGCGTCGAAATCCCAGCCAAACCTCTTGAACTGCCTCTTGAGCCCGGCAGAGGCCTCCTCTGTGGTTATGTAGAGGCCTGTCTCCTTCTTGTTCACCACCCCGTTGTGGAGGAACTGTCCGCAGAATATGGACTTACAGGTCCCTGTCTTCCCGGATATAAGGGTTGCCGTGCCTTCCTCTATTCCTCCCTCTATGAGGCCATCAAGTCCAGGAATGCCGCTGGGTGATCTTGCCATTGGTATATATTTGGTCGAGGAGGATTATAAATCTGTTTGGTACTCAGTCATCCCCCAGCTCCTGGGAGAACTCCCTTATCTCGGCATCAAGCTTGAGTATCTCCTGCTCGTAGTTCTCCATAATCTTCTTGAACTCTTGCTCGGTTATCCTTCGCTGGTAGTACTCCATCTCGCAGTCCTCCTTGGCTTTCTGGATGGCATCCCTCTCCTTTTCCAGGTCCCTCAGCTTCTCCCTGAGCATGGCCTTCCTGTCAGGCTTCTTGACCACGGTTCGGGTCACTGTCCGGGTAACGGTCTTCACGACTGTCTTGCTCTTTCTGCTGTTATGGAAAAGCCACAGCAGACCGAGTATTATTATACCCGAGCCTGACAGGGCAATGGCAAGCCAGTTTATTCTCACAGGGTCCAGGGTGGTGATGGAAAGCGGGATGCTCTCAATGTTACCGCGGGAATCATGCGCTATGACCTCGAACACGTAGTCGCCCTCTGCCATGAATACATATTCCTTCTCGAATATGCCGTTCCTCGAGTATTCCAGGTCGATGACCTCGTCGTTGACAGTCATGTAGACGTTTCCCTCGCTCAGAGGTATGCCGTTCCTGAACACCTGCACCTTGAAATCAGCACTCTCCCCCTTCTCGAAGCTCTTCCTGTCAGGCTCGATGACATCTATTACGAGGACAGGCCTGACCCTGATATCCATGAATCTGCTTCCGTAGAAGCCGTCAGGGGTCTCTGCCTCGCACCTCAGGTTCCAAACCTCGCCCGACGGGGGCATGTTCGCCTCGACCCATGCCTCATAGCTTTCAAGGGTCTCGTTCAGTATTATGTTGAAGTTTCCGATTGGGTCAGTGCATCTCACGTCAGCGCCCTCCAGGAATTCGCCGTCCCTGGTAACCCTGAGCTCAATCATGAATTCCTCGTACACGCTGAACGAGGCCCCACTGGAGGGGCTAATGAAGCTAATATTGTAAACGCTCTTGCCCGCCTCTTCCTTTGTTCTGGAAACCATGAAAGCTGAGCTTGCGTTCCCTGAATTCCCGAACCCGTCAGAGGCAAAGGCCTCTGCAGTGCATGCGCCCTCAGGCATGTCCCTTGGGAGCCTGTAAGAGTATTCAAAGTTTCCGTCCTCCCCGAGCTCCACATTGCCTACAGAGCTTCGCCACCCCGAGCACCTGAAACCAAGGGAAAGGCTGGCGGATTCATAGGGTCTTCCTTTTTTCATGACGCTTCCCGTTATCTCCAGCCTTTCAGAAATATTGAGCGCACTATCAGAGAGTTGCATGCTGACATCAAGTTTCGGGTCTATGATAACATGGGTCTGCTTACTCGCATCAAGGGCGTCTATCGTGATGTCCGTCCTTCCCGCAGCGTCCAGGGAGACGTGCGTGCTGGATGAATACCTGCCCCCTCCCATTCCCTCCAGAGCAAGAGTTTCAGAAATCCCTCCGCTGAGCGTGGCAGTCGGTTCTATTCCGTTGAGGGGATAGAAGTTCTCTGTAACATAAATCTCTATCTCCAGCATGTCTCCCCTGGAAAGTTTATCTCCGCTCTCAGGTGATATAACTTCCAGATTCAATACGCTGTCACTCTCTTCAGCAGAGTCAACCGAGAAATAGCGGTCAACTCCACCGGCAAGGCTGGATTCTGCCCTGAGCCTCATGTCAAACCGGCCTTCCTCAGCAGTAAACTCCCAGGCCTCTGTGCGGGAGTCCCCTGCAGAGAGCTGGAATGACCTCTCGTTATCGCCGCAGGACACAGCCGTCCCGGGCCCAAGCAGGGTCCACTTTCCGTCCATATACGCCTCAAGATAGGCAGACACATCCCCGCATCGGGCATCATAACAGGAGATGTCAGAATGGACAGAGACTGCCTGCCCTGCCGTGCATGACACATCTGAAACTGCTGAGGCGTGCAGCATTGGCTGCTCAGAAATTTCTGGGTCAGTGACCCTCAGCGTCTTGACCCCGGAAGAGCTCCCGGTACTCACAGTCGACTGGGCATCTACAAAAATATCATATATCCCTGCCTGGTTTCCGGCTATGTTCCAGGTGAGCTGGCAGGGAAGCCCTGAGCACTCCACCGGGTTATCCCCGGTCGTCGAGATTCCGCCTGAAGAGCCTATGATTTCCCCGCCATACTCTTTCAGGTAGGCTGTCACCATGCCGCAATTGTCATTGGAGCACGTGACTGTTCCGGCCAGGGTGGATGTATCGGAAACATTAATCTCAGATGGGTCTATGCTGGCTGAAACCTGGAGCTCGCCAGGGGGCTTCATGACTGACAGCTCGTAGAAAGGGGATTGTGCAGAAACCACTGAATCATCGATGGATTCCGCCAGTATATTTATTTCAGGGTAGGAGCCGTCTGAGTTCCCTGATATTTCCCAGGAAACGCTGCAATCGTCCCCGTCTGACATTGTCCCGCAGGACAGGGCATTCTGCTGCACAGTTATTCCCCCGCTGGATGTGGGTATCGGGCTTCCGGACTGCATTGCTTTTGCAGAGACCTCTCCGCACGGACCACCGCTGCATTTGACTGTCCCACTCAGAGTGCTGCTCTCTCCCTCAAGTATCTGGGAGGGGCTGAGCGAGGAACTGCTTATGACAAGATATCCGCTCTCAGGCTCGGGCTCAAGCACCAGGAGGTCCTGTTCAGGCTCCATGGTGTGGAAGGCTATGGACTGCTCATCAGGGTCTGCCACCAAATAGATTCCTGTGTGAAGCCCGCTTGTTTTTGGGGTTATATCCCATGAAACGCTTGCGGGGCTTCCTGGGGAAGGAGTAATGGTTTCCGGGTTATCACCCGATATAGAGAAATACTGGTCATCAGTGAGCTTGCTCGAACCGTTCTTGGCATAGACATCAACAGGACCGCACCAGTAGTCGCTGCATGTTACAGTCGCATAAAGGATGGTCTGGAGGCCGGGCTCGGAAAGGGTGACAGGGTCGAAATAAACATTTTCCAGCCTGACCTCGCCAAGCATTACAGATACCTGCTTTTCGCTGCTGTAGGCGGTTTCCATCTGGTCGAGGTCAGAGTCAGCCTTTATCCGGAATGTGTAATCACCCTTGTCAGCCCCGTATACAGTCCAGGTAAAGGTGCAGGGGTCACCGCTTCCAACCGAACCGCAGGAATATGGGTTCTGCTGGTACGATATAAGCCCGCTCGTTCCAGAGCTCATGGTAAGGAAGCCGGAAGTGCTTCCCTTTTCCTTGTACTGCAGTTCGGCGTTGACCTGACCGCAGCTGTCCCAGCCACACTGGATATCGGCATGGACATTGAAGGAGTCTGTTTTGGAAATCTCGCCTGAAGGAGGAAGGCCCGAAGTGCTCATCGAGGCTTCCATACCGTATGGCACTTTTTCGTACTGGACCCCAAGCCATGCTTCATAAAGCCACACCTGATATTGCTCGTCGTTGAGCATGAGCTTAATTTTGAACTCGCTCCCGCATTCCTCGAACAATCCAGTGACATCGACACTGAATGTGCTGATTTCATTGTCAAAGCCGAATTTCCTTACGTATTCGTATGCGCCCTGGCTGCAGTCATAGACGTAAATCCTCAGATCTGTGTCTGGATAAGAACGGTAGCTGCTGTGCCTTCCTTTCAGGTACAGCCTCGCGCTCGTGGACTCAATGATGTAAGAGCCGATTGTTGAGCCGTCGAAGGGGGCGTCAACCCACTTGTACTCCCTGTATACTGAATTTGACACGTAGTCATGATCTTCTGTGGAATGGGTGCACACAGGAATCTTAGAGCTGTCACACTCCCAGCCAAAACAGTTGATGCTGCATGATCTGGCGCAGTCAGGGCATTCCACATAGGCATCAGCCAGAGCAAGCCCGGGCAATGAGCACAATAGAACAAATAATGCAATGAGGAACAGAATGCATTTGCTCAGCGCCATATTAATTAATTAAGGGCTTCTCGTATTTAACATAAAGCCATAAAGGCATGGCTGCGGTTCAGGTGTTCAGCACCAGGGGCCTTGAGAATATTCTCCTGAGCTTTCCGTTGGGCTTGTTGTACCTTATGTAGGCCTTGGGCATCTTGAGGTTGCCGCTCACGAGGGCCTTCAGGGGGTAGGTGATTATCCTGGTCTCCTTGGGCCTTATGTCACCAAGCTTCCATATGAGCTCGGTGCCAGCTTCAGAGCGCTTCACAAGGGGCTTCATGGCGTTTATCTCGTTGTGGGCCACATTGGCGAGGGGAGTGACCCAGTCTCTCACTATGGCGTTTGAGAGGTTGTGGTAGAAGGGGTTCCTGACCTCGAGGACCACGTGGTGCCTGGGGCCCCCTTTCTTGACATGCCTCTTGATTATCACAGGTGAGCTGGCCTTGCGCATTCCATACATGAGGAGCAGGAATACCGCCACCAGAACCAGCCCGTAGGTGGCGTATATCGGGGTGTAGTCGAGCCTGTAGGTGAAGCTCTGCGACTCGCCAACATCCAGGTCGCTGAGCACATAGGTGCATGACTTCTCGTCACCACTGAGTACACACTCGTCAGGCTCGGTAACGAAGCCTGTTATCCACTCGTTGCTGGGGACTATCTTGCTGGCCTCATAGACCGGCTCCTTTATGTTTCCCTCATTGACCACCGTTACCTCATATTCATCATACAGCATAGTGGAGGTCTTCTTGACCATCTCGGTCACCTTGTGCACAGGAGGAACAGTAAACATGCATTCCTTCTCAACTGGCGTGCCCTCCAGGCTAACCCTCACGTTGTAGTCGCCTGCAAGGATTCCCTTGGGCAGGGGCTCCTCAAGCTCTATGAGCGTCTCTCCGTCCACAGTGACCTGCCTCGAGAACTCCCTGAGCACGGTTCCTGACTTGTCAAGCAGGGAGAATTCCAGGCTGGCATTCCTCTCGTCCTTGGAGGTCATTAGCATGGAAAGCGTGCAGGAATCGCCTGACTTTGAGGTCCTGAACTCGGCTATGTCAAGGGGCCTCAGCACATTCAGGGTGACCTCCTGGAAGGTGCTCGCTTTTGACAGGCTGTGGGAAAAGGCGCTGACCATGTATGTGAATTCGCCTGGTGTCTCGCCTGTGGGGAAGAACTGGACGCTGAAATCAGACTCCCAGCTGCCGGGAACACTGAGAAAACCAGGGTAACCCGAAATCCATTCCTGTGGTTCGCCTGAGACCGATACGCCCAGGTTGTTCCTAAGGGCCTGGTTGTTGCTTATGGTGAAATTGAAGGTCACCTCGTCCCCAAGGTACACGTCGAGGTTGCTCTGCTCTGCCTCCATCTCCAGATAGCTGGCGGACGCAGGGACTGGTATAATAAGAAGTGAAACCAAAATCAATATGAGCAAAATGTCACGCCTCATGAACTATCCGTCCTTGTGTTTGGTAATATGAATAATATTTTTAATGTATTTAAATTTGATAGAGGCCAAGTCTTGGCACAGGGTGTGTTCCATGAGCTCTGAGAAGACCTCAAAGAGAAAGGGCGACCACATCAGGATTTGCCTTGAGAAGGAAGTCGAGAGCGGCAGGGGCCCTGGCTTCGACAGGTACGAGCTGGGCCACAAAGCCCTTCCTGAGCTTGGCGAGCAGGACCTGGACACCTCAACAGATTTTATGGGAAAGAGGTTCAGGCTTCCCTTCTTCATCGAGGCCATGACAGGGGGGTCGCCGGGTACAGAAAGCATAAACAGGAACCTGGCAAAGGCAGCCCAGGAAACAGGTATTGGTATGGGCCTGGGCTCGCAGAGGGCAATGATAGAGGACACTGAGCTGAAGTACACCTATGATGTAAGGCCCGTGGCACCGGGCATATTCCTGGTGGGCAACATCGGGGCCGCACAGCTCTCCTCATATCCTTACAGCGAGATAGCCGGGCTTGTGAAGAGCATAGGAGCAGACGCACTTGCGGTTCACCTGAATGCAGCCCAGGAGATGAGCCAGCCCGAGGGCGACAGGGACTGGTCAAACGTGCTCGAGGGACTGAGAAGGCTCTGCAGCAGGGCGGGCTTCCCTGTCATAGTGAAGGAGACAGGATGCGGCATATCAGGTGACGTTGCCCTTAAGCTGGAGGGTGCGGGAGCCGCTGCAATAGACGTGGCCGGGGCAGGGGGCACCTCCTGGACAGCCGTGGAGAGCCACCGGGGGTCTGAGACAGCCAAGGCGTTCATGGACTGGGGCCTTCCCACAGCAGACTCCCTTGTTCAGTGCAGAAGGGCAGTTAAGGTCCCCCTGATTGCCTCCGGAGGAATAAGAACCGGTCTGGAGAGCGCCAAGGCCATTGCGATGGGAGCCAGCCTGGCCGGGTTCGCCCTTCCCCTCCTCAAGCCTGCCACCCAGTCAGCAGAGGCCGTGGTCAAGAGGATAAGGCAGTATGAGAAAGAGCTCAGGAAGGCCATGCTCCTCACAGGATGCAGGACCATAAGGGAGCTCAGCCACGCGGGCGTGACCATGAGGAAATGAGCGGTTCCGAGCCTTTGGGGTGTCCAGCGAAAAGGCCACGCATGGGCTTAATATTTATAGCCGGAAAGCGAATATTATAACATGGTTGACTCCAGGATAGTCAAGTACATCAATGACACTCTTTCTGCGGGATACAGCGAGGCTGACGTCAGGAAAGCCCTGGTGGGACAAGGATGGACGCCCCAGGAGGTAGAGGAGGCGTTCTCGCTGGCCGAGGCAGGCCAGGCTCCTGCAAAGGCGGCACAGAAGCCGGCGCAGGCAAAGCAGGGCGACAAGGCCCAGCAAAAGCCCGTTTCACCTAATGAGCAAGAAATGGCCCAGAAGGCCCAAGCTGCACCTTCCGGGGCACAGGGGCCTGGCATAATCAGCGGCTCCTTTCTCATGATGGCCGCGGGCGGTGCCCTTATAATAGCAAACTCTGTCATGACACTGCTTGGAGCCGGCGACCTTCTGGCATTGTTCATGTCTAACATGGAATTCTCGCTGATGGGCATGTTCGACGTTCAGCTCTCTGCGATGGACTCTTTCCTCGTGAACATGATAATAGGCGTATTCGTGCTGGCATCCTCTTTCATAGTGGTGAGGATGCCTGACAAGGCAAAGATAACAGCAGCATTCGTTATAGTCCTGTCAATAATATCCATTCTCATCGGGAACGGCTTCCTGATAGGAGGCCTGGTTTCTGTTCTCGGGGGCGTGTTCACCATGCTGGGCAAGTGAGCCGGGATATCATTATATAACCATCCGTGACCTATTCTATTCCATATGTCATCTTCAGTGAACGCTGTTCTGATGATTTTCGCCATTTCCCTCTGCATAGCGCCAGCTCTGGCTGAGGCACAGTCAATCAATATAGTTCCGTGCTCCACGGGTGACACCAGGCCCTGCGGAAGCGGTGTGGGCGAGTGTGAGAAGGGGGTGACCACCTGCGAAAACGGCATATGGGGCGAATGCGATGGGGGAGTGGAGCCTGTCGAGGAGGACTGCTCCGACGGACTGGACAATGACTGCAACGGGCTTGTGGATGACTGCGGATTCAACACCGTGTCCTACATGCTCATAGGCGCGGGGCTGATGCTTCTTGTCGTGGCCCTTGTGCTGAACAAGCTTGGAAAGTAGCCGGTTGAGGGCTATTATATAATAATACTATCGCTGGTTCTCGTAAAGCTCTTTGGCCACATTCTCCAGCATTACCTCTCCCCTGACCTCCTCCCTGAAGAGGGTGAGGGTGAACACCTTATTTGAGCTGAACTTCTTCCTTATCTCCTCAAGCCTGCTGAGCTGGAGCTTCCTCTTCTCCCTGCAGAAATCGCACCCGTGATTCTCGGGTATTAGCTGGTTGACGTAAACGCTCTTGACAGGGATTCCCGAGTGCTTAAGGAAAATAGCGGAGCGCTCTGACTCCAGGATGCTCATGGCCTCTGGTATCATGACTATGTTGTAGCTCGTCCGCCCGGGGTCGGAGAGTATCTCCTTGGCCTTCTCTATCCTGGCCTTCATTTCCTCGAGCTTCTCGAGGGCAACATCCTTCTCCTCTTCCTGGTCTCCAGAACCCAGGAACTTCTTGAACACCCCGGTGATGCCTGAGAGCCTCATCCTGAGCTTTATTATCTTTCCCACCCAGGATTCCAGGACGTCTGGAAGCGAGAGCAGCCTCAGGGTATGGCCCGTGGGGGCTGTGTCAAAGACTATGATGTCGTACTCGTTTGAGTTCATGTACCTCAGGAACCGGTCAAAGCTGGCTATCTCGTCAATGCCCGGAGTCATGCCCGCCATGTCCAGGGTGTCCTCCAGGCCAAGCCCCTTGAGGGAGGATATCTTGTTCAGCTGCGGGGTGAGCATGTCCTTGTACTCTTTCATGGACTTGTCAGGGTCTATCTCCACTGCCCAGAGGTTCTTCCCGAGCTTCTGGATGTCCCCGCCAATCTTCTTGTCAAAAGAGTCAGCCAGGGAATGCGCGGGGTCAGTGGATATGACCAGTACTTTCCTTCCTTTTTTGGAGAGGTGGAGCGCAGTGGCTGCTGCCACAGATGTCTTTCCCACGCCGCCCTTGCCTGAGAAGAAAATGAAGCGGGTGTGCTTCTCCTTTCCCTTGAGCTTGTCAAGCACCATAATCTAAATAATTGTGGAGCAACCTATAAGAAGCTTGGCTTCTGCGTGCGAGGCAGAGCTTTGGACGCCTGCCTGTCCAAAAAAGGTTCAGTTGCGGCAGCGGTCTTTTTCGGGAGCGTTTTTTGGACGCCTGCCTGTCCAAAAAAGGTTCAATTGCGGCAGCGGTCTTTTTCGGGAGCGTTTTTTGGACGCCTGCCTGTCCAAAAAAGGTTCAAGCGGAGGCGGGGAGATTCGGAACCAATGTTCGCAACATCTGCCAAGCGGCAGCGGTGTTTCCGCGAACGCTTTTGCACGTTTATCATGTGCAAAAGGGCTCTGTCGAACCCCGTTAACCCGCTTTCAGCAACGCCCTGTCCTGAAAAGGGCTGCACTGCAGGCGGGCACATGGCCGTTCTGTCACCTCCGCTTTAATGCCCGCAGGAGCAGGCAACTGGATAAAATAGGTGCGAAGGGCTTTTATTTGTTTGCAGAGAGCATTAAACTGCCTTCCCTGACAGCGTCCGAGTATTTCTTCAGGGCGGCATCGAAACTATCCCCCATCTCCAGGTATGACCTGATGCTCTCCACGCGCTCTACATAGTCATTGCACTCTTTCTCATGCTTGCCCTTTCCGTTGGGTCCGGCGAAATAGCACTTGAGGGCCTCTTCCATGTCACCATCCTCATGAACCTCATAGTGCTTGAGAAGGGCCATGCCAGTCACAATGTTTGCGTAGGGGGATTCCCTCACCCTTTCCCAGACCTCCTCAGGGCCTCCCCCGAAGATATGGGCATACTTCTCAAGGGCATACTCTCCTATTTCCTTTCTGGAATCATTGAATCTCTTTCCTTTGCCTGAGAAGAGCTCTCTCGTCTCGGCGCTTGAGACCTGGTTGAGCTGCATGTATCCGACATTCCCTGTAATGGATTCAGCATCATGGTCTCCCCATGATTCCTTTCCTATCATTGCAAGAACGAGTTCAGGGTCGAGATTGAAATCACCTGCCACCTCATTCACGATACTCACGAAACCAGGTTCATCAGGTACGGTTGCAGCGCTCCTATAAGGCTCCGGCCCCGACCCCAGGTCTTCAGAGCTGAAGCCGGTCCTGGGGTTTATCATTGTTGGTTCAGGCACTAGGTCAGGGGCAGAGGCCGCCTTGGAAGGGTCAAAAGGAGGAGGCTCGTTCTCCTTCCAGGTTCCCTTTTGGCTCTCTTCCAGGAAATCCCTGTCCCTTTCATCGGCTTTACCTGGATGAGGCTGCCCAACATTCTCATAAGGATAATACATTGCATCAGCATCGTGGTCTCTCGGGATGCCAAAGAGGGCTGCAAGGCTCATGAATCCAGCAGCAGCTATCTCCACAGCGTATCTGGACACGAAGCCCCTTCCTTCACCAATCCCGGAGGTTTCTCTAGACATGTTATCACTACTAAATAGTTACTTATAGTATTTAAATGCTTTTCAGGACCTAAAGGAGAACCCTTTCTGGCCTCACCCTTCCCTGCTCCAGCCTGGCCAGAAGCCCCAGCCTTCCCTGGGTATCGTAAAGAGCGAAAAGCGCCTTTGGCATGCTGCCTTCAAGACCGGGAACCTGCTCTGCAGGAAGCTTTGCTCCCTGCCTGAGCCTGTCCAGGACCGGCCCTTCCACAGTGAACCCCGGGAAGCCCACCCTATCCAGCGCTATCTCCACAGGGAACAGGCATTCCGGCCCCCGGCTCCGGAGCTGGTCAAAAGTGCAGGCCTCCTCTATCCTGAAGGGGCCTATGGCGGTCCTCCTCAGCCAGGCCATGTGGGCCCCTGCCCCGAGGTCCTCTCCGATGTCATGGCAGAGCTTCCTTATGTATGTCCCTGCCTCGCAGCTCGTGCGGAAGCGCACCTCCCGGCCCTCCACAGAGAGCACCTCGAAGGAGGTCACCTTTCTCTGCCTCTCCCTTCTGGCCACAGCGCTCCTTCTTGGAGGAACCTGGGTTATCAGCCCCGTGAACTTCCCGGCAGACCTGGCTATCTGGTCCTCTGAGAAATCGCCGTGCACCCTCATTGAACCCTCGTATTCCTTGTCCAGGCCCAGGAGAACGGGCATGGCCTTGGTGGCCTCGTCAAGGGCTATGAGCATGAGCCCGGTAACAGAGGGGTCAAGGGTTCCTGAGTGTCCCGCCTTCCTGGTTTTGAGAATGGCCTTGGCCTTCTCAACGCACTGCATGCTGGTTAGCTCTCTGGGCTTGTCGAGCAGGAGTATTCCCCTGCTCACCGGGTTTGGGCTATTCCCTGCCATGATACATATTTAAATACCTAGTTAATATGTTATTAGACCATGGCACCTGTGTGCTGGTTTTTGGCCTGATTCGGATTGGGCCGGAGGATTTAATATGGCAAAGAACAAGTTCCCTGAGGCCGAGTCCAGGCTCTTCCAGAGGGTGTTCATCTGCATGAGATGCGGCATCAAGAACAGGGGAGACCTCATCAAGGTCAGGCAGGGGAAGGTCAAGTGCAGGAAATGCAAGTCCAAGAGGCTCAGGCCAATACACAAGGACACCAAGAGCTGATGCCGGGGGCATGCTTTTAAGGCGACCCCGGGCCAATGTTTGAATGAGTGATAGAATGGGAAGGACATACTACAAGAGGGGATGGTCCCACACCAAGACCAGGGGCAAGGAAGGAAGCGTGACCTGCGGGTTCTGCGGCAAGAGGGTGCCAAGGTACAAGGCATTCCCCACATTCAAGGGATTCTCCCTGAGCGACCCTGTCATAAAGGCAGAGCTCGGGACAAAGGGAAGGAGGCTCAACCTCTCCTCGCAGAAGGTTTACGCCTGCCCCGCGTGCGCAAGGCACAGGAACATAGTCAGGAAGAAGAGATAATCTCTGGTTTTGTAAATAATAACCCTTATTACCGGGAAAGAACAATTATAAACATGGCTTTCGGCGCTTACAAGCGGCTCTCTGTGAGGGTTTTCGGAGGGTTCGCAAAGTCCTCTGAGAACAGCTTCAGGTCAATCGGGCCCTGGATGAAAGGGGCGGGCATCCACATGCTCGCAAGGACCTACATCTCCATGATTTACATGACCACTGTGCTGGCCTACATAGCGGGGCTGGCAACCGCGCTGGTTCTGAGCTCCCTTTTCGTGGAGGACCTGGTCATGATGGTGTACTACGTGACCTTCGGGCCTGTTCTCGGGGCCTCGGTTGTGTTCATGCTGCTGTATATATACCCGTCGAGCAGGTACAAGTCGGCCAGGAGGTCCATTGACAACAACCTCCCATTCGCGCTGATACACATGGACTCAATCTCCTCCTCAGGCATTCCAACGGAGTTTATGTTCGAGCTCCTGGGCAAACTGAAGGAATACGGGGAGATATCCAGGCAATCCAGACTGGTCATGAGGAACATAAAGACCTTTGGCATGAGCTCCATAAGCGCTATCAACGACGTGGCAGAGAAGAGCCCGTCGCCTGCATTCAGGCAGGTCCTGACCGGAATCAGCTCCACGGTGGGGAAGGGAGGGAACCTCTCCGGTTACCTGAAGGAGATGAGCGAGAAGAACCTATTCGAGTACAGGATGAGTAGAGAGAAGTACGTCAAGACACTATCGACTTACGCGGACGTATACACGGCTGTGCTGATAGCTGCCCCGCTCATGTTCCTTTCTGTGCTGGTCATGATGAACGTGATAGGGGGGGATGTGCTGGGAATGGCCATACCTGACTTCATAAATCTCATGACATATGTCATCGTGCCTGCCATGAACATCGGATTCCTGGCCTTCCTGCACACCAGCCACCCGGGAAGTTAAAGCAATATCAGATTATTACTTAATGCAGAACAGCATGCCAATGACAATAAGGAAGGCCAAACCCAGGAATGCGCAGCTCTGAATCACTCTTTGGGATTTGCTTTCTTCTCCGCTTTCTGCGCGGGAGCTGCTGACTCCTCCGCTTTCTGCGCGGGAGGATTTGCTTTCTTCGGGGGTGACTCTTTTTCCTCCCCTCTCTTCGGGGGTGACTCTTTTTCCTCCCCTCTCTTCGGGGGTGACTGCTGTTTACTGGAAAGCTCAGACTCTGCCAGTTCCTCGTAGTCCTCGAGTACACCACTGATGCCATTTCTCCCGGGCTTATGCCTGGGCCTGGGCTTCTTCTTTGAGGCTGCCTCCTTGGCATGCTTCTCGGCATTCTCGGCCTTCTTAACCCTTTCCTTCTTGAATGGGGTTCTGTTCTCCCTGACCCATTTCATCACAGTAGGCTGGTCCTTGTAGTAGAGGTTGATAATCCTGCAAACGTCATGGAAGTACACAACAGAATGGGCCTGCATCCATTCTATAACCTTCTTCCGCCTCTCGAGCTCTTCGCTCATCCTCCCGAAGGCCAGCCCCTCTTCAAATGATATCCTCTGGAGAATCTCAGAGCTGCCCGTGCTCTCCCTGTATACGTCCTCAGACGGAATCCAGGAGAATGACTCCTTGGTATGGGCCCGCCCTGTGTGGGAATCCACTGACTGGATTTCCACTATCCTCTTGACCCTTCTGGATGATTTGCCCTTCTCCTTTGCGTTGGTCATCACGACCATGGCGTCCAGGGCCTCCAGAAGGGAGGGCGAGAGCTCTATGGGAGGGGTACTCAACCTCTTTATGACGTCTTCCACAGAGCCTGCGTGTATGGTGCCAAGCGAGGCGTGGCCCGAGGCCATTCCCTGGAACATGACGTAGGCCTCTTTTCCCCTGACCTCGCCCACCACAACGTATGACGGGTTCTGCCTGAAGGACTCTCTGAGAAGGTCGTAGAGCCCTATCTCCCCGTACCTTTTCCCGTTCGCCTCTGGCATACCGAAGCCCCTTCTGGATACCGATGGAATCCAGTTATCGTGGGGCAGGTTGATTTCCCTTGTGTCCTCGATAGAGATTATCTTGTCCTCGGGGGGTATGAACATGCTTATGGCGTTCAGGAAGGTGGTCTTTCCGGTGGAGACGCCCCCGCATATCATTATCGAGACATTGTACTGGCAGAGCAGCCAGAGATAGGCAAGCATGGATGATGATACAGTGCCCATGTTTAGGAGGTCTATGGGCGAGAACGGGTGGCTCCTGAACTTCCTTATCGAGAAGCTCGGGCCCTTGGTGGTGACGTCCTTTGCCAGCGAGGCCTGCACCCTGGAGCCGTCCGGAAGGCTTCCGTCGAGCAGGGGAGACGCGTAGGATATGTACCTTCCGCACCTCTCAGCAATCTTGATTACCAGGTCAGAGAGGTAGTCATTGTCCCTGAAGGTAAGATTGGTCCTTATGGAGCCGAATACCTTATGAACCACGTATATCGGGCTTCCCACGCCGTTGCAGCCTATGTCCTCTATGTAGGGGTCGTGCATCAGGGGCTCTATCTCGTTGAGGCCTATGAAGTCACGGGCTATGTAGTACATCACCCTCTGGAAGGGCTTCCCGCCGAGGGTGAGGCCGAGCTCGTCAATGGCCTCCACGACCTTGCCCTGGAGATAGGACAGGGTCTTCTCGTCCTTCTGGAGGCTCTCCAGCTTGACGTCTATGACCTCCCTGAGGGCCTCCTCTATACTTGATATGGCCTTGTGCTCAGCAGGCCTGAGGCCAGGCTCCTCCAGGCTGTACAGAAGGGACTTCTCTTTCTGTGACCACTTTATCCTGGCGTGGGCATGGGGATCTATAAGGGGGTACCTTACATCAACCTTTGATGCGCTCTTGAATCCTGGTATAACTACCAGCTTCTTGGGCTCCCTGAAGGAGAGAGGCTTATATCTCTTCTCGCTTTTCCTGAACAGACCCCTGAGCGCCATGTATATTAATTGTCCAGGCCAGTTAAAATTAGTTCACTCATCTCATTTTCATGAGGGCCTCTTCGTCCGGGTAGACCTCTATGCCCTTTCCTGTTATCCTGTAGGGGTGAAGCTTCTCTGAGTGATTGGAGCCCCTGACCTTCCACACCTGGATTGCCCTTGAGAATGCTGACTGAATCCTCTCGTAGTAGAGCACCACGACGCTGTCTGTCACGAACTCCTCCACACCGTAGCGTGATATGCCCCGTGTGCCGGGAACTATCTCGCTCACCAGGAGGGAGGTGCAGCCGAGCTTCCTGAGTATCATGGAGAGGTCGAATATCATTTTCCTGAGCTCTGAGTCATCCTTTACGTGAAGCCCCAGGGCTGAGATGGAATCCACCACCACCCTCTTTGCCTTGACCTCCCTTACCTTTGACTCCAGGATGTCGAAAACCTCCTCTATGTGGTAAGGGTCGTACTTGATGAAAGCAAAATCCCCGCTCTTCTCCAGGGAGGCCAGGTCCCAGCCGAACTCCTTGACGTTCTCCTTTATGGCTTCAGCGGGCTCCTCGAAGGAGAGGTACACGCCCTTCTCCTTGAACTTTCTGATTCCCTCGTATATGAACTGGGTGCAGAAAGTGGTCTTTCCCGTTCCGCTCGTGCCAGTGATGAGTGCCAGCTGCGCCTGGGGTATGCCTCCGCCCAGAATCTTGTCCATGCCCGGTATTCCGGTCTTTAGCTTGTCCATCTTGACACTGTATATAATTGCACGCCGGGTTAAAAATAACACCAGCGGGAGGCATCATCCAATTATCCTGCCAATCTTCTTCGCAGACCTCTCCATGTTCATGAGAACAAGGCCGATGTTGACCTTGGGCTTCACGAGCACAGTGAGGATGACGTCAGGGGTGGCCCCTATGGACACAAGCTTCCCGTTTGCAGACTCCACGACGACCTGGATGAACTTTCCTATGCTAAGCTCGTTGCTGGCTGTTTCTCCTGTCCCCACTATGGCCGCGGTCATGGCTGCCACTGCCTTTGAGTTCACGTCCTCGGGAAGGCTGGACAAAACCATGAGGCCGTCCCTTCTGACCACCGCGGCCCCCTTTATGTCAGCAGCTGACTGGAGCTCGTCCAGAAGAGCCTTCAGTTCCTCTTCCTTGGTTGACATTGCATGACCTCCTCATATCTCCCATTTCTGCCTCTTGAGCACTATGTCAAAGAGCTTGTCAAGTGCCTTGTCTGTCCCTTTATTCTTCACGGCAACAATGCCAACAGCGGGATAGCCAAGCTCCTTCTCTATCTTTTTAGGGGACAACGCCCCCTTCATGTCCTGTTTGTTGGCCAGGACAAGAACAGGTATGCCCTTTGACTTTATCTTCCTGAGCATCTGCTTTGCCCTCTTTATGCTATCGGGCTGGGTGGAGTCCACCACCAGGAGAATGCCCAGCGTGCTCTTGGAGAGCATCTGGAGGGTCCAGTCAAACCTCTCCTGCCCGGGGGTGCCAAACAGGTCCACTGACATGCCCTTCTTTTCCACGTGACCGTGGTCCAGGGCTATGGTGGTGCCCATCCTGTCTATGCTAACAGGCCTCTGGGAAAGGGCCTTCACCACAGAGGACTTGCCAGCGTGGAAGGGGCCTGTCACGAGTATCTTCGGGATGTACATGGAAATGCCCGAAGGCGTTATCTCAAAGGGTATGGCGAACTTGAGCCTTGGCTTATGAACATAAAGCTGCTTGAGCACGAGTCCCTTGCTGTCAAAGGCCTTGAGCCATATCACATAATCAAAGCACTTGGCGAATCGCTGTATGTTGCTTGGCTTGAAGCCTATGTTGGCCATCAGGTAATATGAGATTGTCCTGGTGTCCCTGAGGTCCTTCTCAGTGTCCTTCAGGAACCTTTCCACATCGCTCCAGTGGCCTACCCAGAAATCCAGGGAATCGAACACAGCAGTGGTGCCATACCCCTTCATGCTCTTCAGGGCATTCCTGAAGACCTTCTTGGACTTCTCTATGTAAGGCCTTACGTTTATGGTCTTCTCATCTATCGAGTAGCTCTCCCTGCTCTTCCTTCCCAGGCTGTAGGATATGCCGTCTATGAAGGACATCTTGCTGCTGAACCTCTGCCAGCCGGATATGTTCTGCTTTATGTAGTCAGGGGTCTTGTTGTTGATGAAGTATATGCCGTTGTCCCCCTCCTTCAGCCTGCTCGCCATGATGCTTATGCCGAACATGGCCTTGTCCACGAGCATGTCTGATATGACCAGGACCCTGGAGCCGTCCTCGAATCCGCCGTCAAAGAACTCATCGAGCTTGGGAATCGTGGTGGAGACTTTCATATGGCTCATTGATTAATTGTCGGGCCGGTCTTAAATACATTCGAGGGGGCCATTTTTCAGGGTATGATTTATAATGAATCGAGACGAATAATATCATAGTATGAAGAGCGCGACAGGAATTAAGAAGCTGGACGCCCTGCTTAAGGGGGGGTTCCCTGACAACTCCACCATACTGGTGAGGGGCGCCACAGGAACCGGCAAGTCAACGCTCTGTCAGCAGTTCATAAGGTCAGGCCTGAATACCTCCCAGCCCGCTGTTTACATAACCCTTGACACCTCCCCGGAGGACATACTCGAGAACATGAAGAGGTTCGGCGGGGGAATGGAGAAGTTCCTCACCAAAAAGGGAATGGTTTTCCTTGATGCTTATTCATGGAAAACGGGTGGGGGGAAGGATGAGGACTGGAAGAGGGTTCTGAGGGGAGGGCTTGACATAAACAGCATAAATGTCATGCTCTCTGACATACTCAGGGAGCTAGACAGGGATGGCAAGAGGAGCGTTTTCGACTCAGTCTCAACGCTACTGCTCTACATACCCGTGGAGCTGGTGGTCAGGTTCATCCCAATCCTCATAGCAAAGTGCAAGCAGGCAAAATCAACCCAGGTCCTCATACTCGAGGAGGGTGTCCACGACAAGGAAATCGTCAACACCATGGCATATCTCTCAGACGGGGTGATAGAAATGAAGCAGGAGGGCAACAAGAAAATGCTCAGGGTCAGCAAGATGAAGGGAATCTCCTGCACCAGGGACTGGATGGATTACGACATCAAGGAATCAGGCCTTGAGATTGCCTGAAAGCCGGCATGCCATGTTATAAATAAAAGACTTACCCGCTGAACAGTCAGTAATATTCACATCATGCTCCATAAGCAGAAAGCAATTCACCATACATGAGCCAAAGACTGGTTTGGTTCATTCCCAGGGAAACGGGCAATGGAAAGCCTCTGGCTTCTCGCAGCCCTGGACATATTGGCAATGGCTTTTTTGGCGATTAACCTTTTCTCAGGAGGTCTCGCATGTTCAGAAAAGAGTACATCGGGGGTTTCCAGGTCGAGAGATGGACTGACAGGCTTTGCAGAAAGGCGAGGGACATCTCGAGCAGCATTGCTGAATTTTTCAGGAGGTTCAGGGTGTAGGCAGTGCTGAAAGGAGAAACCTTAAGCTTTCTTTAACCTTTTCAGGGAACCCAGGGTTCCCGCATTGCTCTGTCAAATAAGAGGGATATTTATCAGAATCCCAATCTTTATAAGCAGGGAAACCAAATGCAGTAACATTCAAGCCACTCCTGGTTACGCGTCGGATTGCATTGCACTGGAGTGTGTGCAGGCGCCCGAGGCGCCTGAAGGAGAGAATATGCACGACAAGGAAAGCCAGCTAAGGGCCCTGATAAAGGAGCTGGAGGGCATAAAGGGAAGGCACACCGAACTGGTGACAATTTACGTACCTGCTGGTTTCAACCTCGACAAGGTGGCCGAGCAGATAAAGCAGGAGCAGGGGACTGCACAAAACATAAAAAGCAAGGCAGTGAGGAAGAACGTGCTGGGCGCGCTTGAGAAGATTATACAGCATCTGAAGCTTTACAGGCAGACCCCTGAGAACGGGATTGCTATATTCTGCGGCAACGTGTCTGACAAAGAGGGGGTCACTGACCTGGAGATATGGGCAGTGGAGCCCCCTGAACCGCTGAAGACCAGGCTCTACAGGTGCGACCAGGTGTTCGTCATGGACCCCCTCAAGGAGATGGTGAGGGAGAAGGAGCTCTACGGCTTCATTGTGCTGGACAAGTCAGAAGCATCAATAGGCATGCTCAGGGGAACCAAGATGGTGAAGCTCAAGGACATGGAATCAGTGGTCCCCGGCAAGACCAAGGCAGGAGGCTGGTCCCAGGCCAGATACGCCAGGGTAAGGGAAGGCCTTCTGAACGACTTCCTCAAGAAGGTGGGGGAAGTGGCCTCCTCAGAGTTCAAGGACAACAAGGACATACTGGGCATTGTCATCGGAGGCCCTGGTCCCATAAAGGAGCAGTTCGCTGATGGAGATTTCATTCACTACGAGGTCAAGAAGAAGGTAGTGGGCATAGTCAACACATCCTACACAGGCGAGTACGGCCTGAGGGAGGCCGTGGACAGGGCAGAGGACCTCATATCCGAGGCATCTGTCATGAAGGAAAAGCGGGTTCTGGAGAGGTTCTTTGACGAGTTCGGGAAGGACAGCGGGCTGGCTGTCTACGGCTTCAAAGAGGTCACGGACGCAATGAAGCAGGGAAACCTGGAGATTCTCATACTATCGGAGAGTTTCGACTGGGTGAGGGCCGGACTTGAATGCGCCTGCGGATTCAGGACCAGCAAGGTGCTGGAGAGGGGCCAGCTCGATTCACAGCACTGCCCAGAGTGCAACCAGAGGCTCGAGGTCACGCAGGAGAAGGAGCTCACAGAGGAGCTGATACAGCTCGCTGAACAGATGTCCACTACCGTGGAGATTGTCTCAGTCAACACAGGAAGGGGCGAGCAGGTCAAGGAGCTTGGCGGTATAGTGGGCATTCTAAGATTCAGGCAGGAATAGGCCTCGTTAAGAGGAGCCCCAATTGCTCTTTAGGTTCTCCCACGTGAGTTCCTGGTTGTTCCTTTTGAAGTAGTACCAGAGCACCAGGACAACCGCCAGTATGACAATCCCTATCAGTGAGAGTAACCACCAGGGAAAGCCCCCGCCGTCTTGCGGTGTGGACTGATCCCCGCAGCCCTCGTCTATCTGGCCGTCGCAGTCGTTATCTATGCCGTCCCCGCAAATCTCTGTGGAGGGGAATATCGCACCCACGCAGTCGCTCCACTGGCCGTCCACGCATGTGGATGAGCCCAGGGCGCAGACCCCCATATTGGACTCCCCGCAGGGCTTTGTTTCGCCCTCGCTGATGCACTCGCAGCCATTGTTGACCGTGCCATCACAGTCATCGTCCCTGGAGTTTCCGCAGTCCTCTGTGGCCATGGGGAAGATTGCTCCCTCGCAACGGGTCCATTCCCCGTTAATACAGTCCCTGGAGCCGAACTCGCATATGCCGTAATCAGTGTCAGGGCCGCATGGGGAACCGGAAAGGTCCTCGTCAACCTCCCCGTCGCAGTCGTCGTCAAGGCTGTTGCAGGCCTCTTCCTCAGGGAGCTGGCCTCCCTCGCATCCCCCCCACATGCCGCTGGGAAGGCATGTCCTGTTCCCAGTTCCCCTGCATATCCCCTGACCGTATGCCACCCCGCCGTCTTCTGGGTTGCAGGGCCTGACGTCGCCTGGCTCGCACTCTATGACCGAGAAGTTGAACGTGCTCTCCCCTGTGTTCTGGTTGACGTCTGTCCTCACTATGGAGAATCCGGTCTTGTCCACGTAGGTCTCGTAGGGAATCTCCCAGGAAAGGGTCCACTGGGTATCCCCGCTGGAGCCTGTCCTCTGAACCGGCTCCACTTCCTCATCCCCCATCAACAGGGAGACGTGGTCGATTCCTGACTCGTCGCTCACAATGGCGTTCACAAGCATGGGCTGGTAGTCTGATGATGCCACCTTCTTCGAGTACTGCGGCTCGTCATTGTCAATCTCAGGGGCCTTCGAGTCTATGCGGGTGCCCACAATATCTGACCAGTCGCCCTTGTTGCCTGCCATGTCAAAGGCCTGGCAGGAGAAGTAATATGTACTGTTGTGCAGGCCCGTGAAGAGCCTTGAGGGCTCCTCGATGTCTGTCCAGCCCGAGGTGGGAGAAGTGCAGGGAGAGGGCTCTGATTTTATGCAGAGATCGTATTCCTTTATTCCTGAGCCAGTGTCCTGGCCTGACCAGTTGAGCATGAACGTGGTCTTGTTAACCACAGGGGGGAGGCTGGAAATATCACAGGAAGGCGGGAACGAGTCGATGACAAAATCCTTGGTGTCAGCCTGGCTTGGGTTACCAGCCAGGTCAAAGCCGATCAGGGTAAAGGAGTATTCTCCTCCCTCTGCGCCTTCATACTCGAGGGATTTAACCGACCCTCCGAGATGCCGGTAAAATTCACCATCAAGCCTGACGACATAGTAATCCATTCCCATGTCTTCCTGGGCCTCCCATGTGAGAGTGAAATTGCCCTGATTACTGTATCCAGTGTCGCTTCCTGTGAAAGAGACAACCGGCGGAACCGTGTCAAGTCCCATTGAGTGCATGCCTATAGAGGACGTAACGGTATTCCCGCTCCTGTCATAAGTTGCCTCGCATTCGAACCTGTACAAACCGTCATCATCCAGGGTAACGTCGCGTGTGGTCTGGGACTCTTCATTAATCGTGAATGAGTCAACGAACTCCTGGTAGGTGGAGCCACCGTCAAGGCTCCTCTTTGCCTGTATGCTGTATTCCACGAATGTGCTTCCTGAAACCGGGTCTTCGGAAACCCACTCAAGCGTTGTTGTGGTCTTGTTGTTGTATTCAGGAAGATTTACAAACTCGCAGGTCGGAAGGTTCCTGTCAATAGTCACATGAAGGGATTTGTGGCCTTCCTCGTTGCCCACGTAATCCACTGAGTAGAACTCTGTGTAGTAATCGCATGTTTCCCCGTCCGGACAGTCAGAGCCAACGGTGACAGGGTCAGAATACTGCTCAAAACCAGAGCATTGGGTTGCGTCCCTGGCGTGGCACAAAAGGGTTTCAGCCACACCCGATCCCGCGTCCTGCGCGCTAAGCTTGATTACGAACTCCTTTCCAACCGTTGTCCCGTCCCCCGGGCAGTCAACGCATGTTGTCTCGGGAGGTTCGGAGTCCCCCCATGTGCCTGAACTGCAGTAGCCCACGTCCTGGAGTGAGCTTCCGTCGCTATAGCATACGCCGCTGAAGACGCAGCTTCCCTCAGAAGGGCAGCATGAGATGTCATCAGTGCTCTCAGAGCAGACGCCTGTTCCGGCGTCAATGCAGTAGGAAAGGAATTCATCGCTGTCGTCCCCGCAGCAGCAGTCTGTCTGGTCGCCATCGTCAATGGGGTCGCAGTCGATACCGCCCGGGCCCCATGCATCGGCCCCCTCTGTGCACTGGCAGGCTTCCTGGTGCTTGTCCATATCAAAGTCGTCTGAGCTCGAAAGGCACATCTGCGAACTGTCCAGGCATTCGCCCACGAACTCGTACTGGTCATCGCCGCAGCAGCAGGAGGACTGGTCGCCGGACTCATCAGGGTCGCAGTCTATTCCGCCGATGCTCCATTTTCCCTGGCCGTGTCCGCACTCGCACCAGCCCTGTTCTGAGTCAAAGTCCACGAAATATCCCTCTACCGGTTCGGGGCCAAGCACTTCATAGGTGTTGTCAGTGAAAAAAACCTTCAGGGTTCCGTTGTACTGGCCCTCGTCAGGGCAGAAGGTGTAGCCTAGGCTGGTTGAGAATACAAAGGGGTCTTCGAGGGTAAGGCATGTGCCAGAGGTCTCGATATCAAGGTCTATTTCATTGCTGGTGGAGCCTTGGGCTGATATGAGTGTAAGGGTCATGCTGTCAACATCGCACACCTCGCATGGGTCATCAGGAGTCCCCTCGCAGTCAGCGAAATCTGAAATCACGACACCGGATAGTGAGGAAAGAGCGATGGCGATGGATATCAAAGAAAGCATCGTGAGTGTTCGAATGCTCATAACATATATTTGCATGAGCTTGAATAAAAAGCCGGCTCCGGGAATGGAACCACTACGCAGGACACTCTAATCACACGAAGAACCAAGGAAAGGCCTTTCTCAGCAGCACTCCCTGAACTTCTCCGCAGACCGGTCATAGGTCTTTTCTGCTTCCTTTGAGAAAAGGCACCCGGGAATCTCGCCTCTCTCCCTGTGGTGCCTTATGCACTCGCAGCACATGCCCTGTCTGGAGCACGCCTCGTAGGTGCACGTGCAGTCCCTCAGGTTCCTTTCCCGGTTCACGCATTCTGGCATAAACATATTTATCGCCTCCTGCATAAGAGATTAACTGATGAAGACCCGGATTCTCGCTCTGCTTATCGGTGTCGCCCTGGGCGCATACATGGGGGGCTATCTCAGCTCCGAGACCGTGACCTACTACAACTACTCCACCACTGTGGCTTCACTGAAGCCGCTTTCTGACATATTCAATGAGAGCGAGGTCTCCCAAGCCACCATAATCGTTCCCGCAGTTGACCAGAGCGGTCAGGGGGTGACCACCACGCTGGAGGTCCAGATAGTGCCGGGCTCCAGGAGGGCGCTGGTGGACATTGACAAGCTTCTGTTCTGGACAGACACCCAGAACTCCATAAGGGTGTCCAGGAGCGTGGCTGAGAACGTGACAGGCCTGGACCTCTCGTTCTACGACATCATCTATACCATAAGGGCAGAGGCCACTGTAATCGAAGGGCCATCCGCTGGCGCGGCCATGACCATAGCCACCATAGGGGCCCTGACAGGCATTGGCCCTGGGAACGAGGTCATGATAACAGGAACCATAAACCATGACGGCACCATCGGCCCTGTGGGGGAGATTCTTTCCAAGGCCAGGGCAGCAAAGGGCATGGGAGCAGAGATTATGCTCGTTCCGGGGGGCCAGTCTGAGCAGGTGGTATATGAGAACAGGGAAAGCTGCTACAGGTCAGGGATAAGCAGGATATGCAGCATAGAGAGAGTGCCTGTGGAGGTGGACATAAGCGAGGAGGCAGGGATAGAGGTCATCGAGGTGGAGCATATAATGGAGGCTATTCCATATTTCTTTCAGGAGGAGAACGGTTAAAGCCCTGAGCAGGTATTGTTTCTAACGGTGGAATTATGATAGACGTGCACGCCCATCTTTGCTATAAGGACTTTGACAGGGATGTTGATGAGATAGTGAAGAGGTGCAGGGAGGAGCTCGAGGCCGTGGTGGTCTCTGCTGCCCGCCATGACGAGGGGCTGAAGGTGCTGGAGCTGTGCAGGAGGAACCCTGGTTTCCTTTTTCCAACGCTCGGGTACCATCCCACAGAGGGCACGGGCTTCAGGGAGGTCATGAAGCTAATAAGGGAGAATTCTGATTCAGTGGTGGCAGTGGGCGAGGTGGGCCTGGACTACCACTGGGAGAAGAACCCGAAGAAGAGGAGGGCTCAGCAGGAGGTTTTCAGGGAGTTCATTTCCCTGGCGCAGGAGCTGAAAAAGCCACTGGTCATACACAGCTGGGACGCCGAGAGGGAGTGCTTCCAGCTCGTGAGGGAGAGCGGGCTTGCCTGCGTGTTCCACTGCTACTCAGGGAGCAGGGAGCTGGCAGAGGAGATTATTCAGGTCCCGGATTTCTACGTGTCCATCTCCACCCAGATTCTGTTCAACAAGAACCTCAGGAAGGTTGCCAAGAGGATTCCACTGGAGAGGATGCTCCTGGAAACAGACGCCCCCTTCCTGTCGCCTGTGAAGGGGGAAAGGAACGTTCCCTGGAACATTCTGCTCTCAGCAGAGAAGCTCGCAAAGCTCCTTCATGTTGACTCCGCTGAGGTTCTCAACGCCGCGAGGGAGAACGCAGAGAGGGTGTTCGGTCTGGGGGACAAGAGTATATAAGAATTCAGGACATTCTTTAATCATGAGCTTGCAGGAGCAGCCCAAGCAGGAGATGACCTCGCTGGACATAAGGATTATGGCCAGGGAGCTCAGGAAGGCCCTCACCGGCGGGAAGGTCAGGAAGATATACCAGTACGGGAGAGCGGGTTCAAGGAAGTTCCTGTTTGAGGTGTACATGCCACAGAAAGGGGCGGAGTGGTTGTATTTCGACAACTCAAAGATTTTCATGACCAGGAGGAAGAAGGCTGCGCCCCAGGAGCCCCCCACTTTCTGCATGTTCCTCAGGAAGCACCTCATGAGCTCAAAAATCAAGAGCATAAGGCAGCACGAGTTCGACCGTATAGTGGAGATAATCTTCGACGAGAGCATACTAATCATCGAGATGTTCTCAGCAGGCAATGTCATACTCTGCGACACCATGTACAACATCATCATGCCGCTCGAGTTCCAGAAGTGGAAGGGCAGGGAGGTAAAACCCAAGGTGCCATACAAGTACCCCCCCAGGCTGAGCAATCCCTACGCCATGGAGTTCGACTCCTTCAGGAGGTCACTGGCAGGGAGCGAGAGGATCGCGGCCGCCCACCTCGCTGTTCAGATGGGGTTCGGGGCACAGTACGCCAATGAGCTCTGCGCGAGGGCGGGGGTGGACCCGGCAAAGCCAGGACAGCAGTTGTCACTGGAGGAGGCTTCAGGGATTTTCAAGGCCATTAGGGAGATGGACGAGGGTCAGGTGCTGCCATCCGTATACCAGGGCGCAGTGTCCCCGTTCCCGCTCAGGACCATGGCAAATGAAAAGCCAAAGGGAGCGGGAAGCCTCTCAGAGGCCTTCGACGACTTCTTCTCAGAGCAGCAGATTGAAACAGCCAGGGATGAGGCCGTCCAGGGAGCGGCCCAGGAGAGGGAGAGGGTTGACAGGATACTCACTCAGCAGGATCAGGCCAGGGAGAAGTGGCTGAGGATAGCCAACGAGTCCACTGAGAAGGGAAACCGGATATACGGCTCCTATCCCGCAGTGGAGGCGGCGCTGAACGGGGTAGCCAAGGCAAGGAGCTCAGGGATGTCCTGGGACGAGATAAAGGAGGCCGTGCGGGGCGAGCAGACCCCTGAAGCAGAGTCCATAAAGGAGATAAGGCAGGGCGACGGGATTATGGTCCTTGACCTCGGCGGCATGGATGTGGAGGTTGAGGTCAACAAGTCAGTGGAGGCGAACGCGGCCAGGTATTACGAGGACGCCAAGTGGGCCAAGAAAAAGCTCGAGGGAGCAGGGCAGGCACAGGAGCAGTTCACTGAGAAGCGCGAGCAGGCACAGGCCCAGGAGGACAGGGTGCTGGGAGAGGACTTCAAGAGCATGCTCTTCCCCAGGGAAAAGAAGCCTGCGGAGGATGCTGGCGAGCCTTCGCAGCAGGAGAATAGCGAAACTGAAAAGGCTGACAGCGAGGAGGCCATCCAGGAGCTGGAGAGGATTGCCGTGCAGGCCCAGGAGCCCAGGCCAGAGAAGAAGAGGTGGTACGAGAAGTTCAGGTGGTTCTTCTCGTCTGACGGCTTTCTGGTGGTGGCGGGAAGGAGCGCTGACCAGAACGAGCTCCTTCTCAAGAGGCACACAGACCCCAATGACATAGTATTCCACGCGGACATACAGGGCGCGGCCTTCGTGGTCATAAAGGCCCAGGGCCTCGAGGTTCCTGAAACCACCAAAAGGGAGGCAGCGGAGTTCTCTGCAGCCAACTCCAAGGCCTGGAGCAGGGGGCTGGGGACGGTGGATATATTCTCGGTTCCCAGGGACAGGGTGTCCAAGAGCCCGCCCTCAGGGCAGTACCTGCCCAAGGGAAGCTTCATGATTCACGGTGAGAGGGAATGGTACAGGAACCTTGAGCTCAAGGTTTCCCTGGGTGTCAAGCTGGACAGGGAGGCGGGCAAGGCGAGGGTCCTTGCCGGGCCAGTCATGCCCATAAGGAAGGCCTCAAACTATTTCGTGACCCTGAAGCCGGGGTTCAAGAAGTCAATGGAGCTTTCGAGGACCATAAAGAACAAGCTCCTGGCCAAGGCCATGCCAGAGGACCGCTTCCTTCTTGAGAAGCTCCAGCTGGACGAAATCCAGGTTGCCGCTCCGCCCGGAATGGCTGACGTGGTGGAGCACGCGGGGGAGGCGGTATAGATGCCTGTGCTAATCAACTTCAAGATATGCGACAACTCAGAGGACTGCAACGGGATAAGAGCATGCCCATCAGGGGCCTTTCACTGGGACAGGAAAGGAAAGACCATTGCAGTGGATGAGGAGAGGTGCATAGATTGCGGAAAGTGCGCTGATGCCTGCGATGTGGGGGCCATAAGGTTCGCGAAAGACCAGGAAGAGGCCCGGAGAATCAAGAAGGAGATTGACAGGGACCCCAGGAGGGCATCTGACCTCTTCATTGACCGCTATGGTTCAGAGCCCGTGGGCAGGACGTACAACCTTCCCCAGAGGAGGTTCGAGAAGCTGGTCCTGAAGTCAGGGAAGTTCTCTGTCATAGAGCTGTTTGATGATGGTTCCATAGAGTGCCTTCTGAACTCCATACCCGTGAGGGAGCTGCTCAGGGACATCGACACCTTCTACAGGAAGGTCAGGGTCGAGAAGGAATCCATACTCAAGAAGTTCGGGGTCAGGAAGCTTCCGTGCCTGCTCGTGTTCAACCGGGGCAAGCTGGCAGGCAAGATAGAGGGCTATTACGACATCACCAGGAAGGAAGAGCTCAGGAAGAAGATTGAGAAAATACTGGACTCGATGGAGTGAGTCAAAGCTGCTTGTTCAGCTCGGCAAGGAATTTCCTGAACGTGCCGAGGGGAATCTTGGCACCCGCTGCTGCGGCGTGGCCTCCTCCGGAGCCCCCCACTGCCTCTGCCGCCCTGTCTGCCAGGGCATTGAGCTTGAGGGAATAGTCCCTGGTTCTCATGGTAATGTCAACGTACCTGGAGCGGGTGTGGGCAGAGACCCCCATGGGCTTGTCCCTGACTGTGGCAGCGAACAATGCAGATGGTCCCCTGAATCCGAATGTCGGAAGGTCCTTTATGAACCCCACCTTTCCGCTGGCCTGAGCCTTCTGCTTGATTATCTCATAGAGCTCGAACTCCCTGTTCACAGCCTCCCTGGCGCTCTTGACCAGGCCGGGAATGTTGGAGGGGTTCTTCCCGCTGGCAAAGGTCTTTACCAAAGCCCTCTTTCCGTTGTAGTCAGCGAACTGGCTGTTCTTGATTCCCAGGCTGATGGCAGAGACCTCGAAATACAGGGCCCTCCTGTCCCAGTTCTTTATCCTTTCCCTGACAAAGGGGGTATCGTCCGAGTAGTCCCCTATGGCCCCGTATATTGCAAGCCAAATCCTCTCCCTGGGTATGGTGCCCATGAAGTGCCTGTATATGAGCTCTGATGCGCTCACGTCCCTTCCGTGCTTATAGACGCTCACGGCATTGTCTATCTGGCCCTTCCTTATGGTGGGAGGGATGTTATGGTGGTCGAAATAGAGTATCTCTGAGCCGCTTGCCTTCCTTTCGGACAGGAGCTTGACAACAGCAGGGGCGTCCTGCTTGGTGAGGGCTATGTCAGTTATCACTATCCTCGAAGACCTAAGGTCTATGAGGTCAGAGCGGATTGATGTGGGCCTGGTGAAGAAAACCCTTGATCCGGGGAAGGCGGTGAGCGCCACGGCTCCCGCGCATATCCCGTCAGGGTCGGCGTGGGTGAGAATAATTGTGTCAGTCATGTGCAATCCCTTTATATTGCACACCGCCTGAATAAATGCTTAAAAACCCTGCGGGAAATTCATACCATGGAAAGGCCAGGACTGTGCGTGATATGCGGTAGGGTCGCAGACCCGGCATACACCTGCATGCTCTGCGGCGCCATTGTGTGCTCAGAGCATTTCGACATGGAGAAGGGTGTGTGCAACAGGTGCCTTTCCAGAACAGGGCGCTCTTCCGGGATTTAAAACCCAGGGAGTTTGTTCGAGCCGGGGTGGCGGAACGGCTAGCGAGCTGGCCAGATTAAGAGTGATTGAATGCGGTCTGAAAGACCGGCGGTCAGCCGTCCGTAAAACGCGCACGACTGGAAACACAATCGCACTGGAGCGTATGCGGCTGAGAAGCAGCCGATTGTGCCTTCAATCGTGTGTCCGAAAGGACGTGCAGGTTCAAAGAACCCTTTTGCGCAGGCAAGCGCGCAAAAGCGTTCGCGGAAAGAACGCTACCGCACTAATGCGGTCGGGTCTGGGAATCCTGTCCCCGGCGTATTATTCTCGCAGCCAGCCGGAAGAATGTTTAAGTTGCTCCCCTGCTTGCGACTGAACCGGTTGGACCAAGCGGGAGCGTCCGTAAGCAGGGATTAGCCTGGCGTGGACGCGAACACCACAAGAAGGAGGCTCAGTGCAAGGATTATGGCCAGGATGTAGTGCTTCTTGATGACGAGCTTCTGCTTCTCCATGCTATATTTTCTTGTTGGTGTGATAAAAAGCTTGCCGACTGCTAGATAAGCTCCAGGCAGGTGTAGAGATCCTTCCTGAAAACCCTGGCATCAGCCCCCTCAATGGCCTCCAGCACGGCCTCCTCATCATCCAGTAAGAGGTCCACACTTATCATGGGAGTTCCCCTGTAGCCCACCTCCCTGAGCATCATGTCGTGCACGCCTGTCTTCATGACAAGCTCCAGGGCAGCGTCCTCTGCCTGGCTGAATTCAGGGGGAGGCTCCATGAGCATGCCCAGGTAGGCACCTGAGAGCTCTCCGTGAACACAGTAGGTCATCTCGTCTTCAGAGCCTACTGAGATGTCGCATGCTCTGGGCTCGTGAGAGAGCCCTGCCCCTTAGAAGATACACAAAATCCTTTGAGGACAGTGACCAGTCAGCCTTGCCGGAAAGGAATATGCCAGGGGCATCTATCTGATCTCCGTACCTGACCAGGCCGTCGAAGTAGCGGGTCTCCGGGCCATTTGTGTTGAAATTCCTGAAACTCTCCCTTATCTCTTCCAGGCTCCTGCCCGGGAAATACGCGAAACCCCTGACAAGCTGGTCAGACATATGACTAGACGGTGACAGAAAGAAAAATAAAGGTTTGGGGGTTTCCCCCCATGTTATTGTCAGTTCTTATGGGATTACTTCTTGTCCACAGGCACGAGGTCTATGATTATGCCCGCGGCGATTGTCTTGCCCATGTCCCTGATTGCGAACTTGGCGAGCTGTGGGAATTCGCTCTGCTTCTCAACCGCGAGCGGCTGGGTCGGAACGACCTTTATCACAGCTGCGTCACCGCTCTTCAGCATGTCAGGGTTCTCCTCGATAGTGGCCCCGGTCTGCGGGTTAATCTTCTTCACTATCTCGGATATCTTGCATGCCGCGTGCGCGGTGTGTGTGTGGAACACTGGCGTGTATCCCTTGGTGAGCACGGTCGGGTGCTGCAGGACGATTATCTGTCCGGTGAATTCCTTGACAACCGTTGGGGGGTTGTCAGGCCTTCCGACGACATCGCCTCTCTTTATGTCACCCTTTCCTACTCCCCTTACGTTGAAGCCCACGTTGTCTCCGGGCCCGGCCTGTGGAACCTGCTTGTGATGCATCTCCACGGACTTGACCTCTCCTGTTGCTCCGCTGGGCATGAATACCACCTTTTCTCCGGGCTTGAGAAGTCCTGTCTCAACCCTTCCCACCGGGACTGTTCCCACACCTGTGATGGTGTAGACGTCCTGGACAGGCAGCCTCAGCGGCTTGTCTACGGGCCTCTCAGGGGCGTTGAGCTTGTTCTCAAGGGTTCCGATAAGGGTGTCCTCCTTGTACCATGCGAGCTTGTCGGATTTCTTGGCTACGTTGTCTCCGACGTATGCTGACACAGGCACGAAGGGAACCTGATCTGTCTTGTACCCCAGAGAGCTGAGAAGCTTTCCTACCTGCTCCCTGACCTCGTTGTACTTGCTCTCATCGTAGTTAACAGCGTCCATCTTGTTCACTGCCACCACGACCTGGTTTATTCCGAGGACCTTGGCCAGGTACATGTGCTCCTTGGTCTGCTCCTGCACACCGTCCTTTGCCGAGACAACCAGTATTGCGGCGTCTGCCTGGGAGGCACCGGTAATCATGTTCTTGATGAAGTCCCTGTGCCCGGGCGCGTCGATTATTGTGATGTAGAGCTTGCCCGTGTCTATGGGCTTGTACATCAGGTCTATGGTTACGCCCCTCTCCCTCTCTTCTTTGAGGTTGTCCATGACAAAGGCGAACTCGAAGGTCTCCTTCTTGAGCTCCTTTGCCTTTTCCTTCAGCTTCCTGAGCTCCTGCTCCGGTATGGACCCGGAGTCGAAGAGAAGCCTTCCTATCAGCGTTGACTTTCCATGGTCAACGTGACCTATGGTTACCACGTTCATGTGGGGTTTATCTGCCATTGAATCACCTTAACTTCTCAATTGATGTTTCCATCAAATGAACTATTACATCCGGCTCGCACCCTGCCTCTCAGGGCGACGGCGCTTACCGAAGTCATACCTAATATTATCCCTAATGTATTTAAATCTTTCGGTGCGTATAAGTAGCGCTTGTTACTGGTTTTGCGGGAACATGGCTCATTCCTCTGAGAACACCCTAAAAAGATAGAGATGACCAGACCCTGTGTCTTTGATGCCAAGGCTGAAATCAACACCGTCCTCTCCTGCATAGCCATTCTGTGAAAACTCGTCAGTGTTTCCGCAGTATTCAGGTATCTCCATTCCGACATCATTGGCAAGCCTCTTCATGTATTTTCTTGTTTTATCCGCTTCTCCCTCCATTCCTCTGAAAGCGTAGAACCCAACTTCCTTTTCTAGAGCCGGGAAGGATTTTTCATAGATGGATTTGATATTTCCGTCCACATCAATGCCAATATCATTAGCCATGGATTTTGCCTTTTCTGCTATGCTTATGGCTTCCTTGAAATCTGATTCTTCTATGCATACCTCTGCTTTATCAAGCATTGTGAATACATCATTCTTTGTCACCATGTTCCAGAATTATGGAAAAGACTTAAAAAGATGTCATTATAAGGTGGTAACTACTGTCCTCCGAACCTGCGCTTCCTGTTCGAGAAGTCCTGGATTAAGGACATGAACTCCTTCCTGTCCAGCTCAGGCCAGAAGGTCTCGGTGAAGGCCAGCTCTGAGTAGGCTGCCTGGAAAATCATGAAATTGGAAACCCTCTTCTCGCCCCCTGTCCTTATGATGAGGTCAGGGTCAGGGCTTCCGTTGGTCTGGAGGTTCTGCCTGAGCACCATGTCATTCACGTCCTCAGGAGCAAGCTTGCCATGGGAAATCTGGAGGGCAATGCTTCTTGAGGCCTCGACGAGCTCCTGCCTCCCCCCGTAGGCCATGGCTATGTTGAGCCTGGCCTTGGTGTAGTGGCTGGTGGCCTTCTCTGCTCTCTTGATGTCATCCCTGAGCCCCTGGGGCAGTATGGAGAGCTTCCCGAAGAATTTCAGCTTTACATGGTTGGTGTGCACCAGGCTGTCATCGTGGTCAATCATGTCCGATATCTCCTTCCTGGCGAGATTGAGAAGGAAATCCAGCTCCTCACTGGGCCTCTTGTTCATGTTCTCGAGGCTGAGTGAATAAATGGTTACATCATTGATTCCCAGCTCGTTGCACCAGTCGAGCACCTTCCTGAGTTTTCCCACTCCCCACTCGTGCCCCATTGAGGGCTGCTTCATGAGGCGCTTCGCGCAGCGCCTGTTTCCGTCGGGAATGATGCCTATATGCCTGGGAACATTCATGTGACCCCTCTGGGGATGTAATGACGCGGACTGATTTATAAATGCATGCCGGCTGAATTGCGCTAAACAAATAATAATGGATATCAATAAATAATTAACCATGTTCAGGTGGTACGGTGCCGTGGGCCTTTTCATGGTCCTCTTTGCCCAGGTCAATTTCCTGTTCAGGCTCCAGCCCTTTGCGCAGTGGTACTTTCCCATAATCTGGTTCGGGTTCATCTTCCTGGTGGATGCACTGGTATACCACCTGAACAGGGAGTCACTTCTGATGAACAGGAGAAAGGCCTTCCTGGTCATGCTGGGGCTTTCTGCTGTGGTGTGGTGGCTTTTCGAGGCCATAGGCTGGTTGCTTGGCAACTGGCATTATTCAGGCATGGAGGGCTTCGGTGGCTGGGCAGAGAAGATGGCATTTGCCACCATATCATTCGCGACCGTGATTCCTGCCGTCTTCGAGGTGTCCATGCTCCTCAAGACCGTGCACCTTTTTGACAGGTGGAAGCTGAAAGAGAGGCATGATATTAACAAGGAACTGCTGTACGGCATGATGTTTGTGGGCGTCCTGACGTTCATTGGCCCCGTGGCCTTTCCCCAGCTCTTTTATCCCCTCATATGGATATCATTCTTCCTGATACTGGACCCCATAAATTACATGAACAGGAGGCCCAGTATAATCTCCCACCTCAAGGACAGGAGGCTGGCCGTGCCCGTGTCCATATTCGTTGGCGCCACAGTCTGCGGGTTCCTTTGGGAGTTCTGGAACTTCTGGGCCATACCAAAGTGGCACTACACCATACCCTTCGTGGATTTCCTCAAGGTCTTCGAGATGCCCATACTCGGTTACATTGGCTACGGGCCCTTCGGGCTGGAGCTATACGCCATGTACCATTTCTTCATGTGGCTGGTTCACGAGAAAAGGGCATCAGTGAAGCTATTTAAGTAGGGCCGATTCATTTCCATAATGGTGAAAGAATGATATTCGAGCTCCACTGCCACACGCATTATTCGAAGGGCACCAAGATTCCCACAGAGGTCATGATGAGCCCGAAAGAGGTGGTCAGGCTGGCCAGAAAGAATGGGATTGACGGACTGGCCATCACCGACCATAAGGTCACAGGGGCATGGAAAGAGGCAAGGCAGGAAGCCAAGAAGCAGGGAATAATGCTCATACCCGGGATGGAGGTGGAAAGCTCTGACGGGCATATCCTTGGCCTCGGTCTCTCCGAGGCAGTCCCCAACAGGCTCACAGCAGAAGAGACCATGGAAAGGATAAGGGAGCAGGGGGGCTTTGTGGTGGCTCCGCACCCTTATGACATCAAGAATGACGGAATAAAGGACAAGTGCCTGGAGGCAGACGCAGTTGAGGTCTTCAACTCATTCGGCATGGACAGGATCGCTAACTGGTACACCAGAAGGAAGGCAGATAAGGCGGGCAGGCCCATGGTGGTGGGCTCTGACGTGCACATGCCTGAGATGATGGGACTCTCGGTGAACGTGGCAGAGGCCCGCTCAATGGATGAGCTGTTCTCTGAGATAAGGAAGGGCAGGGTGGGGTTCAGGACCCAGTGCGTTTCGGCAGGCCCGGTGGTGGGCTGGGCAAGGGACAGGATGGTTTCCTCATACGATGATGTGGTGAGGTATATCGAAAGGAATTACGGTGAGCCCAAGAAGTGGCTTTCCAGGACGCTGCTGGACAGGTTCGTGCACTCAGAGAGCTGTGTCTGGAATGCGCTGGGCAGCTTCTCCATAACATGCGCAGTGGCCTACAGCGGTCTCAAGCTCTTCACTTACTGAGGAAAGCTTTTTAACCTAACATCTCCCTTTTAATCTTTAGCCCAAACCTTTCTTATGCGGGAGTGTCCGAGCGGTCAAAGGGGCAAGGTTGAGGGCCTTGTGGCTTAGAACCCTTTTACAGGAGCCAAAGCGTCCGCAAAAGCGTTCGCGGAAAACCCGTAAAGGGGTAAGCAATGCCTTCGCAGGTTCGAATCCTGTCTCCCGCATTACACCTTTCTTTACAGGAGGTCACGACCTTCCTCAAGAAAGCCGTGGGAAAGAAATAATAATGCATGTTGCTCCCCCGCTTGAGTGCCTGCCGGCCCATCCCCCTGCACAGTGGCCGGACGGGAAAGGTTTTCGGGAGCCTCTTGTAAGCGGGGATTGTATTCATCAATCTGGTTGGAAGCTTATGCGTGTTGCTCCCCCGCTTGGAGAAGGCGGGAGCCTCTTGTAAGCGGGGTATCATGTCTCCTGCTTTACGTTTTCTCTTTTTTGGAGTCGAGGGCCGAGATGCCCGTCAGGACATCTCAATCACATCCTCCTCCACCTTTCCGAGGTCGCGCTCAAGCCTCTCGATGTCCTTTTTCATGGCATCGAGATGTGAGAGAATCCTGTTCTTCTCCTTGTCGAACTCCTCCAGGGTGTCGAAAATCTTCTTGCCCTGCCTGAACTCGGAAAGTGTCATCATGACATAGGGGTAGGTGTTCATGTTCTTGGACACCTTGGCGCACATGTCCTCCAGCCACTTGTTCATGTTGACCTTGACCTCTTTCTTAATCATCTTCTCCTTGTCAAGGTTCTTCTTCATTATCCTGACTATTGCTGCCTCAGGAAACGCTGTCCTTACCTGGGGCTCCTCCTTCTTCTCTTCCTTTTTCTCAGTTTTCTCGGCATGCTCTGCCATTCATCCACCTCCAAATCGAAACACTGCGTGATTATATTAATTATATAATTATATAATTGGTTAATTAATAAAGGTTCCAGTAACAGCAAAAATATCAATCATTGCTTATCATTATACGTATGGCGGATTCCGGGAAGAGAAGGAAAAGGCTCCTTGTGAACATCTCAATTTCACTGCTTACCATCACCCTGCTTTTCGGGATAGCAGAGGTCTCTTGCAGGCTCTTCTGGGAGGACGAGATCAGCAATGATGACATGGACGGCAACCTGTATTCTATCACCTTCGGGGATCTCGGGGGCTCATTCGGGACCGGATACCTGATAAAGAACGGTCTTCTCTAAACACCCTCAGGGGAGATATCAAAATCCCACTACACCCGGTTTGTGAGCAGCGATTACGAGAATGATAAGGAGGATGGGGATTTCAGGATAGTGGTTTTGGGCGACTCCTACACCGCAAGGTACGGGCTCAGGGAAAAGGAAAGCTCATATACTGAGATTCTGGAGCGAAGGCTAGACATGTGGGAAGGGAAGAGCAAGCACGGAATAAGAGGTTTCCAGGTCATCCCTTTGTGCACGGATGGGATGAACACCTTCCAGGAGATCACCCTCCTCAAGGAGATGGGGCTGTCGTACGAGCCTGACATGGTGATACTGCAGTACTGCGACAATGACATACTCGATGACATGGTGCCCGGATTGATTGGTGAGAATGCCGAAGATGGGACAATAAGTTTTAACCCTGATGTAAGGTATATAGCCGTGGGAAACAGCATTATCCCGGAAATGCCATTCACAGGAGAGGCCGCAAGCAAGACGCTTTTCAATTCACATTTCATGAGATTCGTTTCCTACAGGTTGAACACCATTCTCATAATGCAGGACAACAGCTACAAGGAAAGCTTTGACTCCCTCAGGGAGCTTGATGAGATAACCGACGAGGAGAGCATACCCCTGATAATAATCAATTTCCCGTATGCTAGCAGGAGCCATGACTACTGCAGCAATGATGTAGGTCTCATGGGAAAATCACTCCACATGGAGCTTTCTAGGCTTTAGAAAGAGCTGGATGTTCCCTTCCACAACATGTGCGATTTCGTAGACAATATATCAGAGATAAAAACCAACCTGAGAGCGGATGACGAGCATTACGGGGAGAAAGGCCACGAGATTGCTGCAGAGATTCTCAGGGACGCGGTCATAGAGACATTAGAAACAATTAAACACTGCTGATAATTGATATTTATGGACACCAGAAAGGCGGGAATGGCAGCAGGGTACCTTACATCATATTGCATTTTCACTTTCATGCTCTACTTAATACTGTCTTTCTCAGGCAGGCTTCCTGAGGGATGGTTCATACCGCATGCAGTGATGATTTCTGGACTAATCAGCGCTTCAGGTTACGGCCTCAGGAGGTGGCTTTCATGAGGGATTTCCTGCGGGGATTCAGGGAGGGCATGAGGCTCTTTGGTGAGGGCATATCTGTCCTGGTGAACAGCGCCCTGCTTTCGCTGGTTTATCTTGTAGGTGTGGGGCTCACTGCAGCGGGAGCGAGGGCAAAAGGAAAGAAGTTCCTTGACATGGGAGAAGCAGATTGCGGGAGCTTCTGGGAGGATGCCCCGGAAGGGCAGGACATTGAGAGTTACTATAGGCAGTATTGAGGTCATGCTATGTATATATTAGGAATAGGGTGCTTCTATCACGACTCCTCAGCAACCCTGCTGAAGGACGGAAAGGTAGTCGCGGCAGCAGAGGAAGAGAGGTTCAGCAGGAAGAAGCATGACAACTCATTCCCTTTCAGGGCCATCGAATACTGCCTTGAGAGCCAAGGGATATCAATGAAAGGGGTTGACAGTGTGGCTTTCTACGAGAAGCCCATGATCAAGTTCGAGAGAATCCTGCATCAGCACATAGACGCTTTTCCAAGAAGCATGAAGACCTTTCTTGCGGGCATGCCTTCGTGGATGACCGAGAAGCTTCGGGTAACAAGGATAGTCAGGAAGAAGCTCGGCTACGGGGGAGACGTGCTCTTCATTGACCATCACCTGGCGCACGCCGCCAGCGCTTTCATGGCCAGCCCCTTCCAGGAAGCGGCTGTTCTTGTGATGGACGCAGTTGGGGAATGGGCCACCACCAGCTACGGCGTAGGGGAAGGTAATGGGATAAGGCTTATGAAGGAGATAAGGTTCCCGCATTCGCTTGGTTTGCTCTATTCCACCATAACAGCCAACCTTGGTTTCAGCGTGAACAACTCGGAGTACAAGGTCATGGGGCTGAGCGCCTACGGGAACATGGACAGGAAGGAAAACCCCTATTACAGTAAGCTCAGGAAGGTTATTGATATCAGAGAAGATGGGAGCTTTGGACTGGACATGGAATATTTCAGTTACCACTACTCTGACATGATGCCTTCTGACAAGCTGTGCGAGCTGCTGGGAGGGGAGCCAAGGAAAGGGGGGGGGAAGAGCTGGCAAAGCGGCACAAAGACATCGCAGCGGCCGTGCAAATGGTGACTGAGGACGCTGTCCTGAAGGCACTCAAACATGCCCACAAGGAAACGGGAAAGGAAAACCTGGTCATGGCAGGAGGGGTGGCCCTGAACAGCGCCATTAATGGCAAGGTCCTGAGTAAGACCCCATTCAAGAGGCTCTGGGTCCAGCCGAATGCCACAGACGGGGGCGCCTCCATGGGAGCTGCTTTGTTTGCACACTGCTCTGTAATCGGAAAGGAAAGGAGTTATGTGATGATTGAACCCTGTATAGGGCCTGGGTTCTCCTCTAATGATATCAGGGCCAGTCTGGAGGATAATGGGGTCCCTTTCAGGGAGCTCGGGAGCGACAGGGAAATCGTGAGGGAAACCGCAAAATCACTCACTGAGGGAATGGTTGTCGGATGGTTCCAGGGAAGGATGGAATGGGGTCCCAGGGCCCTGGGGAACAGGAGCATACTCGCTGACCCCACCATCCCTGGCATGAAGGACAGGATTAACGAGAGAGTAAAGCACAGGGAAGGGTTCAGGCCTTTCGCTCCTGCTGTGTGCGAAGAGGACGCGGGCAGGTTCTTCGAGGTGGACAGACCCCTGCCGGACCCCTCCAGGTTCATGCTCATGGTGTGCCCTGTGAAAGAGGCATGGATGAAGAGAATACCAGCCGTCACCCACGTTGACGGAACCGCCAGGGTGCAGGCAGTGAGCAGTAAAACTAGTCCATTGTTCCATTCACTGATAAAGGAGTTCGGAAGGCGGTCCGGGGTTCCGGTTCTGCTCAACACCTCTTTCAACGTAAGGGGTGAGCCCATAGTGTGCACGCCCGGGGATGCCCTCGATTGCTTCAGGAAGACAGGGATAGACTTGGTGGTAATGGGCAGGTTTTTAATTAACAAAAGCAATATTGAATAGGAGATTGTTAATGGCAAAAAACAAGAACCTTGTGAGCGAACTGTGGGGCTTCCTTAAGGTAAGGAAAGCCTGGTGGCTGGCTCCCATCGTGATAATGCTCCTGCTGGTTGGGGTGCTCATAATCTTCGGCCAGAGCACTGCTGTGTCGCCCTTCATCTACACACTGTTCTGAGCAGGCCGAAGCTTTCTGGTAAGTTATTTAACATGAGGCACACAATAGGTTAAGTGAGTGACATGGTCGATTTTTACCTTGCTTCCATGCTGGTGTTCATACTGCTACTCCTGGGGTTCTTCTGGTACGACAGGAAGAACGTGGAGAGGCAGAGCATCATTTTCCTGAGGAAGACCGAGAGGGGAAAGAGGTTCCTCACGAACCTTGGAAGGAGGTTCCCCAGGCTGTGGTGGGTTTACGGGAACATGGCCGTCACGGTGGGATTCGCCGCCTCTGTGTTCATATCAGTGTTCCTTTTCATAACCCTGTCCCAGAGCCTCGTGGCGGATACACAAGCCCCTCTTGCGCTTGTCCTTCCCAGCCCCACCAGCGAGCTGGTTCAGGGTCCGGGTTTCTTCGGTGTCCCTTTCTGGTACTGGATAATAAGCATATTCCTGCTAATTCTGGTTCATGAGGGCTCCCACGGGATAATGGCCGCAAGGGAGAGGGTGAGGATAAAGCACCTGGGATGGGGTGCACTTGCTGTTATTCCCCTGGCATTCGTGGAGCCTGACGAGAAGCAGCTCCAGAAGGAGAAGACCACCAAGCAGCTTAGGGTGTTCGCAGCCGGCTCGTTCGGCAATTTCATGCTGGCAGGCCTGGCAGCCGCCATCATACTTTCATCACTCCCTGCATTTTATGAGCCTGCAGGAGTGGGATTCAGCGGATTCATGGAGGGGCTTCCTGCACAGGAGGCTAACCTCACCGGAAGGATAATCGGGATAGACGGGCAGGAAATAAGCGATCTGGGGGACCTTTCAGCCAAGCTCGATGAAGTGGGCCCTGGAAAGACCATCAGCATAAGGACAATAGTGGAAACAGAATCCGGTCCAGAGGAGAGGCTGTTCACACTCACTACAGAGGAGGACCCCAGCGGTCAGTCTGAAGGGGGGTACATAGGGATAGCCGGGGTATACACATCATGGGAGCTAAGGGAGGGAGTGGCAGCCCCGGGCCTCATGGCATTCCTTTTCGGCAGGAGCCCGAACTTCATGGGGCTTTTCTCATTCCTTTACCTCATCAACTTTGGAGTGGGAATGTTCAACCTCCTTCCCCTCGGGCCTCTTGATGGCGGAAGAATGTGGAGGCTGGTGCTGGACAGGGTCATCCCCAGGAGATCAAAGCAGGTCATGAACGGGGTGAGCTGGGTATTCCTGCTTCTTATAATACTGCTCTTCACCAGCGCCTTCATCTGACTACTCCCAGGAACCGTCCAGCAGCGAACCTGTCAGATTGTTTATTTGGATAAGCACTGTTCCGAAGGGCTGGGTTATAACGTAACCGGCAAGTGAGCCTTCCATGAAAACTTCGTAATAGCCGCCGTTCTGCAAGAAGCTGTAGCCCTCTTCGGTTAGGCCCCTGCACACACTGCAGAGGGGCTTTTCACTGCCAAAGAAGTACCTCGCCTCTCTCATTGCTTGAAAAGAGCACGGCAAGGCTTATAAACCCCTTATGGCAATTATGGATACCTTATATGCATCTGCATTGTACAGAATCGAACCGGGGTGCGTGCCGGCCAATGGCCGGAAGGAAAATTTAAAACCCGGTAGCACCAGACCAATGGTCTCAGGCGGGGGTGCCATCCCGCCGGTGTTGCTGAACTGGGGGTGAATGGATATGGCAAACTTCAAGATAGTGATATCAGACCCTAAGAACAGGAAGGCCTTCCAGAAAGAGATAGAGCAGAAGGCGTCCGGTTTCATGGGCAAGAGGATAGGAGAGAAGGTCAGGGGCGACGGCCTGGGCCTTCAGGGATACGAGTTCCAGGTCACAGGAGGCTCTGACGCGCAGGGATTCCCCATGAGGAAGGACTTCGAGGGAATAGCCAGGAAGAAGGTCATCCTCTCCAGGGGGACGGGCTTCAGGACAACCGTGAGCGGGCAGAGGAAAAGGAAGTCCGTAAGGGGCAACACAATATCCCCTGCAATTGCCCAGATAAACGCCAAGATTGTGACCTACGGGAGCAAGCCAATTGAGGAGCTCGCTGGCAAGGCAGAGAAGAAGGAGGAAAAGCTCTCCAAGCTCTCTGAGGAGGAGAGGAAGAAGAAGCTCCAGCAGGAACTCACAGGAATGGTTGAGGAGAAGGCTCCTGAGAAGAGCAGGAGCGAACAGATAAAGGATGAGATGGAGTCCCAGACAAAATCTCCTGATTCCGGTTCTGAGAAGCCTTCAGGGGAAGAGAAGCCGAACGATGAGCCAAAAAAGAAGAAGGCTTCGGCGAAGGGCGAGTCCCATGATGAGAAGGAGGAGAAGCCTGCTGCACAGGAATCAGAGTCAAAGGAAGGCTCCTCTGATAAGAAGGAAAAGTAACGACCAAGTGAGGCCGGGGCTTCCCGGCCGAACCTTATTTTTTGTTCAGCAGTATCTTTTGTCATCTGGTTTTGTTGAGTAGCCGGTTCTCTCGCTGAGCAGTCCAAGGTAATGCCTGAGCGTGTCCTGCTGGCTCGAGCTTGATGAACAGGCCCTTATTGCCCAGTTTATGTCACCAAGCGACAGGTCGGTTTTCTTCATGAAGCATCTCCAATTTTGACAAGAGCTATAATATTCACGCAACTATTTAAAACAGATTCCCCGCAGAAGGAGGGCGGGATGCCTACCAGCAAAGACCGAACCACCTGCACTTGTGTCCCTTCATCCTTGCGATGCAGCAGTCCTTGCAGATTTTGGCTCCCTTCGGGTTGTGTATCTCACATGTCCGGCAAACTGACTGTTTGCCGCAGTCGTCGCACGTCATTAAGTGTTTACACCATGCCTTGGGGCCCGTTGAAAACAGCGTATGCTTTTCGTAATGGCCTTAAGAGAATTTACTGGGGAATCATATATTTAAGCCTTGTCCCGGGCCCGGAAAACCGGGAGCCTTATAAAAAGTTTTTCTACAAAATCAAGCCATGGCACTGCAGAGGATGACGGCAAGGAAGGCCAGGATTTCTGACATAGTCAACGGCAGCTGGGTGAAGAGGGAGGGTATGGAGCCCAGCTTCGTGATTACCGGCTCGGGCGAGAAGATATCAAGGGCCAGGGTCATGGGAACCATAGTGTCTGACTTCTTCGCAGAGGACGGGAATTTCGGAAGCGTGACCCTGGATGACGGCACAGACACCATGAGGGCCAAGACATTCAAGACCGTAAAGCCCCTGGATTCATTCAGGCCCGGGGACACCGTGGACATGGTAGGCAAGGTAAGGGAGTACAACGGGGAGATTTACATTATTCCTGAGGTCATCGCAAAGGTTCAGGACCCAAACATGGAGCTCCTCAGGAGGCTCGAGCTCATAAGCAAGGCCAGAAACCCTCCCCCGAAGAGAGGGGAGGATTCAGGAGAGCCCCCGAAGAGAGGGGAGCAGACTGGCAGCCCTTCCGCACAGGAAGCCGGCCCAGGAGCAGGGCAGTCCTTTGTCCAGGGTCAGGAGACAGGCCAGGCAACTCCTCCGCAGGCAGAGCAAGCAACACCTTCAGAAGAAAAGACTGGTTCCACCAAGGAGGAGGACAAGGCAAAAGAGGAGCAGAGGAAGAAAGAGGAGGAGGACTCCAGGATAAGGAAGGACATCCTCTCGGTCATAGAGTCCAACCCAGAGGGGGTGGAGTACGGCGAGATAAGCCAGAAGGTGCAGGCCGAGGAGTCCAGGATAGAGAGCGTGCTCAACGACATCCTTGCAGAGGGCATATGCTACGAGCCCACCCCAGGGAAAGTCAAGAAGATCTAGATTCTCTTGTCATGCTCGACAGCGTCAATAAGGTCCCTGTAGACGTCAGGATATGCCGAATGTACCCTCTCCCAGTTGGGTATCGTGTTTACCATGTCTCCTCCGACATATATCCCGTCATCATCGAGCATCTCGCGGTGGACATCCCTCAGGACACCCGAGAAGGTCTCGATGCTCCTTTCTTCGCCAGAGCGCTCATGTACAAGGCCCCTTGATACAGCGTCTGCCCAGTATTTCTGCTCAAAATCCTGACCCTTGCTGAGGTACATCCTCCCGATGGCGTTCAGCGTGTCATGGCCCAGTTCCATGCCATAGGAAATCAGCCCATCATAAAGGGCCCTTGTTATGGTAGAGGCCATAACCGTGAGGCCACCTTTACCATCGTCCGTGGTGAGCTGCTGGTGAAAATGGTCAAACCTATTGGCAATGGCCTTCTGGCATATCTGGCTCTTTCTGAGCTTGCGGAACGCCTCCATCTTCTCAACGGTCTCAAGGTCATAGTCATCAGTGGTCCTTTGTTTCATGGCAAAGTCAGCGCTCTTGAATCCCTCGCCAGACAAGAGATACTTGTGGGAAAGCAGGAACCTGATTAGATTGTGGGCCTCATCGTCAGGAGAGCACTGCCTGGCCTTGGATCTCAGGGAAGCGAGAAGAGGATTCATGAAAAGCCTGGTCACCCTGCCGTTCATCCTGTCATCATCTCCTATCCTGGCATAGTAACCGGTTCCGTACTCAAAATTCATGTCCGGCTGGAGCGGGGGATGAAGGAGGTTGCCGAGCATCTCCCTGGAGTATGTCCTGATGTCGCAGTCATGGTGAGCTATGAAGCCAGACTCTCCCCTTCCGATTATCAGGCCGTCAGAGAGCCACTGGCCCTGGCCCTTCTTCCCGTTTCCCACAGGACCGACCTCCTGGCTTATCCTCTCGAGTATTTTCTGGACCCTCGGGCTGTTTATCCATATTATGTCCGCTTTCCTTTCCGGCCTCTCCAGCCTGGAGAGCTCGGAGCGGGCGTGCCTGTACTGCCCCTCATCGGCCTGGCCAAGGGGCATCACAATCTCATGGATGTAGGGCGGTATGCCATCAAGGGTGTCGATAATGTTGTACACGGGCTTGTCCCTGGGGCCCGCCCCCTCGGGGGGCCCGAACTCCCTGTAGGATGCCGGAAGGACAAGGGCCACGTTCGTTCTCATGGCATAATCAGAAAGCTCTTCCTCAAGGTTCTCTATGGGTCCTCCGTACATCCTTAGGGTTGTTATGAACTCGGTCTGGTCGAAGTCTGACATTATGGCCACCTTATTTTATGAATGTAAAATATTTGGTATGCAAGAATTTAAATCTCACCGGGCCCGGGGCTACTCAAGCCTAAAAAGGTTTTGCTTCAAGATTTTCTGGGAGGCCCATGATTTCCAATGTCAGGCTCAGGAACTGGAAGTCGCACCTGGAGTCAGAGTTTTCATTCTCCCCTGGCGTGAACGCCATCATCGGTATAATGGGGTCAGGAAAGACCAGCATCCTCCAGGCCATATCATTCGGGCTTTACGGAACCCTGCCTGCCCTGCAGACCAGGAGGGTGAGCATGGACGACCTGATAATGAAGAGGCCCCAGGCAATGGACGAGGCCGAGGTCGAGGTGAGCTTCTCTTCGGGTGGGGAGGAGTACTCTGTGCTCAGGGCGCTGAAGAGGGGGAAGGGAACCGTGAAGGCCGAGCTCAGGAAGGCGGGTAAGCTCCTGGAGACCAACGCCCAGGGCGTGACCAGGGAGGTGGCCAGGGTGCTGGACATGGATTACGACATGTTCTCCAAGGCCGTATACTCAGAGCAGAACTCCATAGACTATTTCATGAGGATTCCCAGGGGACAGAGGATGGAGCACATAGACAGGATGCTCAGGCTGGACAGGTTCGAGAAGGTCAGGGAGCTCACGGTAACGCTGTCCAACAGGGTGAGGGCTGAGAGGGAAGAGAAGCTTAAGATGCTCAGGGAGCTCCAGAAGGAGGGCCTTCCGGAGAGAATAGCCCGGCTCAGGGGAGAGCTCGAGGAGCTCAACAGCGGAATCGAGGAGACAGAAAGGAATGCCCATGAGGCCGAGCAGGAGGCCTCCAGGCTCGAGGAGAGGGTGGCCCTGTTCGAGAGGGATGACAGGGAGCTCAACAACATAGAGAGGGAACTGGGCGCGGTCAGGGAGGCACTTAAGCAGACCGAGCAGTCAATCAGGGACAGGGGCCAGGGGAGCAAGGACATGGACACGGGTGGTCTGGACTCAAGGCTTGGCTCCCTGGAGCAGGCAATAAGCGAGCTCGAAGAGGGCATATCCGCATCAAGGAAGGGAATGGATAAGGGAAGGGAGGAGGTGGCCTCACTGAACGCAGAGATACGGGCGGTCAGGGAGAACCTGGAGAATCTCGGCAAGCTCAGCGGAACATGCCCGCTCTGCGAGAGCGAGCTGAACTATGAGAAGAAGAGGGAGCTCGAGGAGTCCAGGAAGGGAAAGGAGCGGGAGCTTCTTGAGAGGGCAGCGGCTGCTGCATCAGGGATGGAGGACTCGAGGAGAGCGCTGGAGGATTTCGAGGCAAGGATGAAGGAGAGGATGGAGGAAAGGGAGAGTCTGAAAGCACTTAAAAGGGAAATAGGCTACCTCGAGGAGCTGAACAAGAGGAGGGGCGAGCACCTTAAGAGGAGGGAGGAGCTGGAGAAGAAGAAAGGCGAGGTGAGCGCACGGCTGGATGGCCGGGACATCAGGGCGTTGAGGCAGGCCCTCCAGGAGGCGGTCTCAGAAAGGAGCGTGATGAAGGCAAGGCTGGAGTCTGCCAGGCAGAGGATAAGCGACAAGCAGGAAATGCTGAAGGACCTCAGGAAGAGAGAGGACATGATGGTGAGGTATAACCAGGAGTCCATGCAGGCACATGAGCTCCTGGAGAGGATGGGGGCATTCACAGGCGCGCTCAGGCTCACCCAGGACCAGCTCAGGGAGGAGTTCCTCAAGAGCGTGAACCAGACCATGGACATGATATGGGCAGAGCTCTACCCCTATGGTGACTACACGGGCATAAGGCTCGCCATCGAGAAGGACTATGTGCTCCAGCTCAGGGAAAGCTCTGGGTGGCAGAACGTGGAGGGCATGGCATCGGGAGGCGAGCGCTCAGTGGCGGCCCTGGCCCTCAGGGTAGCGTTCTCAATGGCGTTCATACCCAATCTCAGGTGGCTGATACTGGACGAGCCCACCCACAACCTGGACTCCAACGCCATAGAGCATCTCACAGAGACCCTGAGGGACAGGATAGGGGCATTCGTGGAGCAGGTCTTCCTCATAACGCACGATGAGAGGGTATCTGAGGGCGTGGGCGGGAGCCTCTACAGGCTTGAGAGGGACAAGGACCAGAACGGCCCCACCAGGGTTTCGGGAACAGAGAGCGAATAAAAGGCTTTGGTGCTACTTCTTCTCCATGGTAGTGGTATGGTACAAGGGGCAGGTTGACCCGTCAAGGCTCAGGGAAACCCATGAAGAGCTTACGGATAGCCCCGGCGAACACTATATAGAGCTGGGCGAGCATGACCTCGGAGAGGGGATGGACACCGGCCAGTCTCATGGCGCCGGGGCCACCCTCCACAACCAGGACTATGGAGTGGTTTGCAGGTTCTTCGGGGAAATATACGGGGGCGGTGACGGGCTGGTGGTATATCTTGCCAAGCAATCCATTGACAGCAATTCGCTTCCGGCCAGCCGGGCCCTGAAATGCAGGGCCCGCGTGTTCAGGAAGAAGGGCCTGTTTTAATAGGGACCCCTCACAAACATAATACATGGTAGACAAAAACTCTTCCCAAGAGAAAGGGGCGAAGAAGCCGCCCCAGAAGATGAGCGAAAGGAAGTCCGTATCTGACCTTAACCAGAAGATAAAGAAGCTGGACACCAAGATGGAGACCCTGAAGAACGAGGGCTCTGAGAAAGGGGCAACCCCTGGTAAGGAATCAGGGGGCTTCCTGGAGAAGCTGAAGAGAATCTTCTCAAGGTAGACATGGACTCTGATTTAATAGGGAACCCTGACCAATAGTAAACATGGCGGTTAGAAAGAAGTCCAGGCCCTCCCCAAAGAACGCTCTTTCTGAGATGTCAAGGAAGCTGGACAGGCTGGAGAAGAAGATTGACTTCATAAAGAAAGAGCAGCTCAAGACCGAGAAAGAGGTCCACGAGGAACTGGAGAACTCAGAAGAGGCCGGCAAGGAGATTCAAAAGGTCGAGGAGGAGCTTCTCGAGCTGGGGAGGTTCACCTTCGAGAAGGAGCACGTCATGGAGCTAGCCAGGGGAGCTGCGGGGGCCTTCCTGGGAGTGGGCATAGGGATGGGAATCCGGTACATGCCGGGAGTCGCCGAAAGCCTGGAGTGGGCGAACGCCATAGGAATACTCATATTCATATTCGCACTGGGCGGAATGCTGATATACAAGAACGAGAAGGACTGGATAAAGAAGCAGGGAATGGCCTTCATACCCAAGAGGCTCATTCACCTTTTCATAATCGCGATTGGGGTGGACCTCGTAGCGTTGGTCCTGTTCAATGTCCTGCCTGCTGAGCCGGAATTGCTAATCAAGACACTGATAGTGGGGTCATATCCCGCGATGTCAGGGGCCATTACCTTCACCATTGCCTAGTCCAGGGACATTATGAGCAGGCCGTGCTTCTGCAGTGCGGCCTGGTCCCAGAACAGGGCATCTTTCGTCCTCATGGCATAGCCCACACTCTTCTCAAGCACCCTTCCGGTGAAGGCCCCCTTCCCAGGGTCCCACTCCCTGAGGACCAGGATGTCACCTGGCCGGCAGTCGAAATCCGCTATCCTGGCGTCAAACCTCTTCCTGCCTTCAAGAATGGCCCGGAACATATCCGGCCAGCACTTCTTCTCGATTCTCATGGCTAACAGTTGGCTTGCTGAAATAAAAACCGCAGGGATTATCTTGCGCCCTCTGCTTCCTTCTCTATCCTGTTCCTCTCGGACACGGAGAAGCTCTTGGAGTCGTTGTTGTAGGCGGCTATGAGCTCCTCTGCTATGACCTGGGACAGGCTCTTTGTCTTCCTGAACGAGGCCCTGTATATGCCCTGGGAAAGGTGCCTGAGGGCTATGTCCAGCCTTCTCTGGGGAGAGGCGATTACAGAGTTCCTGGCTATTATGCCACCCAGCCTGTAGGATGCAACCTCCTCGAGCAGGGCGGCGTTCTCAATGGCCCCCACAAGGACCTGGACCGGGTTCTGCTTGGTCCTCTTCTCTATGAGAATGAATGCCTCTTTCATGCTGTTGTAGAGCCTGGGGGTCTTGCCCACGTTGTTTCCTGAGGTAATCTTGTGCTTCTTGCCCCTGTGGCCGGCCACCATGAGCTTGTTCATGAACCTCTCGATTACCGAAATCTTTCTTTTCTGGATGCTGTCCCTGTTGTACCTCCCGCCGGTCCTTGGCACAGCAAGGGTGTCCAGGTTCATGTACTTCTTCAGGCCGGCATCTTTAAGGGCAACGTCAGAGGTGTCCCATCTGTTGAAAAGGAGCATCCTCACACCATGCTGTCTCAGGAGGGAGACCCTCTCTTCTGTTTGCTCCCCTCTCTTCGGGGGAGACTCTGTTTGCTCCCCTCTCTGCGCGGGGGGCTTCTCTTTCATCTCCGCTTTCTGCGCGGGGGGCTTCTCTTTCATCTCCGCTTTCTGCGCGGGGGGCTTCTCTTTCATCTCCGCTTTCTGCGCGGGGGCTGATGACTGCTCCGCTTTCTGCGCGGGCCTTGCATCAGGCTTCCTGTCCTCATTCTTCTCAGGAGAGGGCTTCTTCACCTGAGGCTTTTCCTCGGGTGGTTTTGCCGGGGGTTTCTCATTAACATGCTGTGCCTCAGTCTTTGCATGGTCAGCCTTGCCTGTGCTGGCATTGGCCTTGTCCTCTTCAGGGGGCTTTGCCCCGGTCTTCTCCTCAGTCATTCCTCACCTGCAAAACCATGGCCCACCAGGAACCCGCAAAAGCGGCAGGCCAGCGTGCGCCATGCTCCGGGCCATGTGTCAGAGACTCGCGCAATCACGCGCCCTTGGGCTTCTCCTTCTTGCCCTTGAGCAGTTCGTTCAGGGAAACCCCTGACACCCCTGTGACCTTGTACTTGATTCCGTGCATGGAACCCACGGCCCCTCCCTGGGAACCGCCCATGCCCTCGAGCATGACCTCGTTGTGCTCGTCCACGAACTTGATTGCATTGGTTCCCGGCACGAATGCCGTGACCTGGATGCCGTTCTTGATGAGCTGGACCCTCGCGGCCTTGATTATCCCGGAGTGGGGCTGCTTCTGCTCCACTCCCTTCTTCTTGAGCACAATGCCCCTTCCGAGAGGGGCTCCCTGCAGAGGCTCCTTTTTCCAGAGCTTCTGGAACTTCCTCTTGTGGTTGGTGCTCTTCCACCTGAACTTCTTCCTTCTCCGCTTCAGGTCCCTTGCGTTGAACTCTCCCATACTAACCTATCCTTCGGGTGCCAAGCACCCGCATGCGCTCCGGTGCGATTGAGCCCTTGATAAAAGGCCTATAATATATTAACCGTTAACGGTTATTGTCTGTGAAATTATCTCAATAGTTATTTAAATAGGTTTTTAAAGGTAATGCGGCCCTCGCTCCGGAATTCCGTCACAGGTGGTGCTTGACGCCCACGGCAGTGTTAATCCATAGCAGGCCGCCTATGAGGATGAATATGAGGGACACCACCATGGCAATGGCATAGCCCATCTCGCTCACTCCGAGGCCGAACTCCAGGTTGTTGACTATCCAGGCACCTAAAAGAACGAACACTCCTCCCAGAACCCATGAGAAAATGAGTTTGGAGGACATGATTATAATTTGCCGGCGTTCTTTTTAAATTCCTCAGCCTTGGTCTGCAGGAGCTCAGCGGCCCTCTCCACTATGGCAGCGGGCTCCAGGCCTGAAACGCTTTCCACCCTGAAGACGAACTTCGATGGATTGGCCCTTACCTTCACGCCCTCGGCCTTCTCGCAGTTGAGGCAAAGGTCACACTTAGCGGGGTCCTTTATGGTCAGCTTGCCCGCCTTGAGCTCAAGCACATCCCTGGGGCAAAGGGAAACGGCATTCTTAAGGTCAGCGGGCTTGGCGTCCTTGCTCACCTCCACTTCCGGGTAGTACTGATAGGCCGCGTTGGCTGCCTGCCACTTGGCGTGCTTCCTGCCAGTGCCAATCTCTGCCCTGGCCTCGAACCTGAGCTCCTGGTTGTCCAGCAGCTCTGCGATGGGGAACTTGGGGCTCGTGGCCTTTACGTCCTTGTTGGTGGATTTCAGGTCACCTGAGTATACCACCTTTGGGCCCTTGGCGTCCACTGCGAACACCACTTCGCAGACAGGGCAGCCCTTGCCACCGCATTTGCACTCCTCTTTGGTGCTGAACTTTGAGGGGTCGAACTTGAGGGGCATGAGGCCCAGCCTGTGGGCCAAAACCTCGTCAAATAGTATGGTGCTGTTCTGGTGGAAATCCACCCATTCCACCGCCATGGTTGGAACCTCTGATATCATTATCCTCCTGAGAGCGTTAGCGAACGCTGGAGTGGCGCCCTCGAGCACAAAAGTGAGGGTATCTCCCTTCTTGTTAAGCACATTGACCTTCATGAAATCTTCCTCCCTGGCACCCCTCACCTCAGCCTCACTGCCTTGATGCCGAAATGCCTCTTCATAATATCCTTTATCGCCTTAATATTCTTACCGTTCTTGCCTATCACAGCCACCCTGTCGCTGGCGGGCACGGTCATGTTCACGTTCTCGCCCCTGACCTCCACGTTCTTGGCGGTGGGGACCATGCCCTTTATCATCTCAGCGGGCTCCTTGTGGTACGGGAAGAGCCTTATGCTCTTGCCAAGGGATTTGCTGACCTCCTTTATGTTGGAGCCGTTCCTTCCTATGGCGACCCCCAGCTTGTCAGGCTCCACCAGGAAATAGAGCGTGTCCTCGACCTCGATGCAGTCCTTTGCATGCACCCTGGTCATCTTCTCGAATGCCGCTATTATCCTGATGGTCTGCGTCTCAAGCTTGACTGGCATCGAATCATTTCCCTTGTTATTTCTTTACCCCGTGGCTTAAATCACTTTTTGATGGCTATGAGCAGTATGCTGAAGGGCTTTCCGCAGAGCTCCCCCAGCTGCAGAGAGTTGCCCGGGTACTCCTGGGCAGTGAATCCTGATATGCCTGAGTAGTGGCTGATGTCCTCCACCGTGCCCCTGGGGGCGTTCTTCGCGTATATGACGCTCTCGACCTTCCCGTTCCGGACAGCCCTGAGCACGCCCCTGGTTCCTATGAGGAGCCTCTTCTCCTTGATTGCGTCCTTGATGTCGTTGTCTATTGCCATGCTATCCTATCCCCACGTTAGAGCGCGGAGGGGCCTGCATGCCCTCCTGCCTTCTCTTCTCAAGAAGGGCCCTCTTCTTGAGCCTGAAGAACTCCTGGTAGCTTTCCCAGACATCCTTCTGGTCAGCCTTCTCCACCCTCTTGACCGCTATCATCCTGGGCCTGTTCATCTTCTCGCTTATCGGGTAGTAGTCCACCAGGACCATGTCCCCTTTCCTGAGCTGGGCCGCTATGTCATCTGAAACCTTGACTGTGTGGAGGTTCTGGTCCCAGAACCTGACAGTCGCGGCCGCGGCCTCTGCCTTTCCCCTGGAAGGGAACACGCTGAGCACCTTACCCGGATGGAAGACCATGAAAACACCTCAGTACACGAACCCCAGGAGCTTTCCTCCTGTCCCTTTCTCCCTTGCCTCCCTCTGGTCCATGATGCCCTGGGAGGTCGTGAGTATGAGAAAGCCTATGCCCTCTGCCGGAAGGAACCTCTTCTCCCACCTTATGAACTCCTGCACAGGGACAGAGAACCTGGGCTTGACCACATTGGCGTTGTTTATCCTGCCCAGGAGCTTTATCCTGAACTTCCCGCCCTTTCCGTCGTTGATGTACTCAAACTCTCCAATGTAGCCGTGCTTCTGCATGGCCTTGAGCACGCCCTTGATTACCTTGGACGCGGGCGTGGTGCACTCCTTCCTTCCGATTGCCTCAGTGTTCTTAACTATGGAGAACACGTCAGCCAGCAAGTCATGTCTCATATCATCACCTAATCGAACTTCCTGAACCCGAGCTTCTCGGCCTCCTCCCTGAAGCACTGCCTGCAGTACAGGAGCCCGTACTTCCTGATTAGCCCGGCCTTCTTGCCGCACTTCCTGCATTCCCGAACGTTCTTGCCGAACTTGCGGTCCTTTGTCTTGTTGAACCTGTCGTACCTGGCAGCCTTCACAGGCTTGTTTTCTATGGATTTCCTCACTTTCTCGAATGTCATGTCGCACCTCTTCCGGGCTAGTAGCCCCTTTCCACCTCGTCTGTCACCTTTATCTGGAAATTATCCTTCATCCACTTCTGAGCATCATCAGGGGTTATCCTGTGGCTCCTGCCGATTCTTCGGGGCCTGAGCCTCCTCCTGGACACCCTGAAACCCGGCCTTTTGAGTGTGAGGCAGACGTCAAAGCCTATGATTCCGATGTCAGGGTCGTACTTGATGCCCGGGATGTGGATGTACTCTGCTATGCCGAAGGACACGTTGCCCTGCCTGTCGAACTGCCCTGGCTTCAGCCTGTTCTCCTTGGCCTCCAGGAGCTTCCTTATGAGCTCCATGGCCTCCTGGCCCCTTACTGTGACCTTGGCGCCTATGGGCCTTCCCTTGGCCCCTCCGAAGGTGCTCCTCTTTATGGAGTAGGTGGTGACCACCTTCTTCTGGGAGAGCTTGGCGAGCAGGGCCTTTCCCTTCTCCAGCCCCGGGCCAGCCTCCCCGGCCCCAATGTTGAGGGTGAGCTTGTCCAGCACTATCCTTCGCATGGTGTTCTCTGCCATGTCATCACCCTCACTTCTTTGCCTCCGGGTCCTCGGTTATGAATATGTAGTCTCTCAGGGTCTTGATGTCCTTCTTCCCTGACTCCAGTATCACAGTGGACTTCTCAAGCATGTGCTGCTTCCTCTCGATATCCTTTATCCTTCCCCTGGTACCTGCGTTCCTTCCCGCGGTTACTATGCAGTGGGCGCCCTTCTCGAACCTGTGGTGCTTCAGCACCTTCTGGCCCGGGATGGAAATGGTTATTGAGTCTCCCACGCTGTAGGAGTCCTTCTTGACTAGGATGTTTCTGCTGTCATGGAGGTTGAGCTGCTGGATTCCCTTCTTAAGGGTGGTCTTGCCCGATATCCTGCACAGCTTCTGGGATGCATCCGCCTCCCTGATCTCCCCGGGAACCAGTCCGCCCTTTCCAGGGAGAATGGCGTAATGCTTCTTGACCTGGGGTATGGAAATCACGTCCATGAGCCCGACAGGGAAATGGTCATCCTTCCTGGGCTTCTGGTCCACGAGCACGAGCTTCCTGTTCAGGATGTCCCTGGCTTCCTTTGCGTTGTCAGCCAAACCCAGCACGTTCCTCAGGAGCATCCTCAGGGGTATGCATTCCCTCTTTGCGTGGGGGCCCGGCCTGGGAGTGGCCGCGAACTTGTCGCCCTTCCTTCTCATCTTCCACATGCCGGGTATTCCCAGCCTCTTTATGTGCGTCATATCATCACTTTTTCTCTTTCAGCTCCGCTTTCTGCGCGGGGGCTGCTGACTCCTCCGCTTTCTGCGCGGGGGCTGCTGACTCCTCCGCTTTCTGCGCGGGGGGCTTCTCTGTTTTCCTCTCCCCTCTCTTCGGGGGAGACTCTTTCTGCTCCCCTCTCTTCGGGGGAGACTCTGTCTGCTCCCCTCTCTTCGGGGGAGACTTTTCAGAGCGCTCCAGTATGGCCTGCCTCTTCTTGTCATCCAGCTTGAGCTTCGTTATCATTATGTTCGAGGGCTGCAGCGGCATGTGCACCTCTGAGCCGTCGCTCTTCTTGGTTTTGAGCTCCTCCACGTATACCCTGCTCTTCCCAACATCGACCCGGTCAACGGTCCCGAGCTTCTTCCTGAGGGAGCCCCTGAGGACCTTTACCTCGTCTCCCTTGCGAACCCGCATGGACCTCCTGCTGTAGCGCTTCCTGAGCTCAGGGGACAGGTGCACGGAGAGGAAGGACTGCCTCACATGGGACGGGGCGTTGAGCCTGTATTTCCTCTGCTTCCTGGGCTGGACGCTCGCCAGCCAGCTCTTTGACCAGTTCTTAATCATGCCTATCTTCCTCTCCTTCACCGTATCCGGCCGGCCTCACCGGCATGTATCCCTTCTCTTCCATGCGGGAATCATATACAGACCAGTTTTCTCCAACTTTCCCGAGCATCCACTCATCCACGGGCCTTCCGTTCACCTTCAGTGTCGGGGTTTTTTCGAAAATCATCATACCACCTGTTTTGATATCTTGCCTATGGTGGAGAACCTCTCGACAGCCTCCCTTGCCACAGGGCCCTTGACGAGCGAGCCCCTTGCCTCGCCCTTGTCGTTTATGAGCACAACGGCGTTGTCCTCGAACGATACCCTCAGGCCGCTGGCCCTCCTGTAGGGCCTCCTCTGCCTTATGACAACGGCCTTGTGGACCTCATGCCTTACCTTGACCTCGCCCTTTATGACCTTGACGTTGACCCAGCTCGCCACCCCCGCGGCGGGCTTGGTGAGCCTCTTGCCCTTGTACCCCTTTACGGATATTATCTGCACTATCTTGGCGCCGCTGTTGTCAGCGCAAACCAGCTCAGCGCCTACCGGAAGGCCCCTTGTTATCCTGGTGGAGATAGCCTTCATGAAAATCACCTATTTGCCTGTCTCCCCTTTCTTGGGGCGAGACTTCCCGGCCTCCTTTTTGGATACAGGTTTTTCCTGGGATTTGTCTGGAGATGACTTCTTCTCAGAGGCCTTCTTCACTGCCTCCTCCTCAATCTCAGCCACCTTGAACTCTGTCTGCTCCACTTTCCTCTTGGGAACGGCAACCACCACGAAGCTCTTGGTCTTGGAGAGGGGCCTGCACTCCGCTATGACCACCTCGTCGCCGTCCCTGGCCTTCTGGCAGGGCGGGTTGTATGCTACCACCCTGCTCCTGCGCCTCTCGTACCTCTCGTACTTTGGAACGAGCTTGGTGTAGCCCCATTCTACAATGACTGTCCGCCTGGCCTTGGATGACCTGACCACTCCCTGGAAGGTCCTTCCCCTGACTGACAGGTTTCCGTGCCATGCACATTTCCTGTCATCGCACTCCCTCTCAGGGGGCTTCACTGGTATCCCGATGCTCTTCCTCATGCACTCTTTCTCCTCGACTGCAAGCACTCCTGCATACATTCCGGTTCGATATCACGAACGGTGCTGACTCCTCACCCGGCAGTGCGGGCAGAGCGTATTCACATGTAGAGAAACAATCAAGCCTCTCTACCTTCACCGGACCGCGGCCCGGTGGTGGGTAACTCAGCCTATCGCTAGGTAGCATGCCTTTAAACACGCTCTGTGAGTTAACTAATTAGATGCACCACTGTATTTAAAAAGCTTTTGCAGAGGCTACCATTTCCTCTGCTTCTTCTTGACCCTGTCCTCTGGCCTGGCCACCAGCAGGCTTCCCCTGACCCTCACCCACTGGCCCGAGGGAATTCGGAAAGAGAAGACGCACTGGTCCTTGGGGAGGTGGCTCACCTTACCCTGGGATTCTATGGAGAGCATGTTCCTGGACTCGTCCACCACCCTGCCGCCTATGCCCGTGTGGGCTGGGTTGGAGGACTGCGTGACCTTGACCTCCAGGCCCACGAGCTCGTGCCTGACCAGGTTCTCAGGGGTTATCATGCTATATTATTGGATTCCGGAATTAATATGCTTGAAAAAGCCTGGCAACAAGGTTTATCAAGGTTATTAACCAGGAATCCAGCCTACCAGGTATTCTGGACAGCCTACTGGGGGCTGGCATCACTGCTTATCATGGCATATATAATGAGCATCTGAACCCAGCAAGAGCAGGGGCTAGAACCAGTTCCATTGCCAGCGGTTCGGATGGACAGCTATGCGACCTCAATCTGGTCCCTAGAGAATCCCAGCTTGACCAGGACCTCAAGGACCTTGTTCCTGTGGTTTCCCTGGAGCTCTATAACGTTTCCCTTTAGAGTGCCTCCGCAAGCAAGCCTGTTCTTGAGCTCTTTCAGAATCCGCTTGTTGTCAGAGTCCTTGCCGATTCCCTCGACAACGGTTATGTGCTTTCCGTATCTTCTCCTGTCCACCGAGACCCGTATGCTTTCCTTCTCCTTCGCTATGGTCTCGCATGCGCAGAGTTCCTTGGGAAGACCGCATTTTTCGCAGATTTTATCCATTAGCCTTCTTTCCCTCCGGATTTACAGACCTCTCCCTCTCGATGGTGAGAATTCTCGCAATGCTTCGCCTGGTGTGCTTTATCTGTCCGGGAGAAGTCACGGAAGCCCCTATGTTTATCTTTGCCCGCTCCTTCGAGAGCCCGAGCCGTAGCTCGTCAAGCTTCTTCCGGGCGTCCTTGCTGTCAAGCTTCCTTATGTCCTTTTTCTTCATGGTTGCCATATGTTCACTTCATAATTGTTTAGAATGATTTAAATTGGTGCCTGGGGCTCACTCCTTCTCGGTTTCCTTTGGAGGCTTATCCTCTTCCTTCTTCTCTGCGGGCTTTTCCCCTGACTCCTCCTTCTTGGGCCCGGGTTTCTTTTCATCGGGCTTATTTTCCGGTATCTCTTTCACAGGCCCATCTTTTCCGGCTTCTTTGGGCTTCTCCTCCAACTCCGCTTTCTGCGCGGGGGCTGATGACTCCTCCGCTTTCTTTACGGGTTTTCCCTCTTTCTTTTCCGAATCCTTTTCTGGCTTCTTCCCGGACTCTTCCTTCTTGGCAGGGGAAGGCTTTTCTGCTCCCTTCTCTGTCTGCTCCCCTCTCTTCGGGGGAGACTCTGTCTGCTCCCCTCTCTTCGGGGGAGACTCTTTTTCCTTGTCCTCCCCGCTCACGTCAATCCTGTGCTCCACCTTGTCCCTTATCTCGCCTGTGATGTCCTGGAACTTGCTCATTATCTTGACCTTGACCCCAATCTTTCCCGGCCTGGTCTGGGCCTCCTCGAAGCCTGAGTCCACCAGGGTCCTGGCTGGCTCGCCGCAGTGCTTGAGATAGCCCTCCTGGAACTTGCCCACCACGCCCTTTCCGCCGCCCAGCTTGCCGGATATCACTATCTGGGCACCTATGGCGCCTGAGTTCATGATTCTCTTCATGGTGAGGTTCCCTATTTTCTTGTAGTTGTACCCCTTCTCCAGGGCGGAGGAAATCTGCTTGGCAACTATCCTAGAGTCGAGGTTGGGGTTCTTTATGACCTTGACGTCCAGCTGGGGGTTGTCCAGGCCAAACCTCAGCTTGATGGCCTCGGTCATGTCATTGATGTTCTTGCCGCCCTTGCCGATTATCCTTCCGGGCTTGTTAGTGTAAATGAGAATCTTGAGCCCCAGGGGAGTCCTCTGGAGTTCGGTCTTGGAGTAGTCCCCAAGCGGGAACTTCTTCCTTATGAACTCGTCTATCTGGGCCTCCTTTATTCCCTGGTTGATGAAGAAATCCTTAATCATTATCTCGCCTCCAGAACGACCTGCAGGTTTGTGACCTTGGCCTGTTCCCTCCTTCTCTTCCATCCCCTTGGTCTGAAGAAGCTGAACCCCCTGTGTGCAGTGGCGTGGATGTGCATGCTCTCTGTGTCAAGGCCCTGGCCCTCGGCGTTGGCCTCTGCTGACTTGACTATGTCGAGTATGCTCCTGGTGGCATTGGTGTAGTACTTGCCGCCGATGCTCTTCCTCTCATCCAGAAGGTCCTGGAGGAAGGCCTTTCCCTTCTCCAGCCTCATGCCGGTGAGGCTCCTGCAGACAGTGACCGAGCTCTTTGGGGATATTCTCAGGCCTCGCCCGAAGGCCCTCGCGGACTTCTTCCTGTCTGCCTTGTTTGCGTATTCCATGACTATGCTCCTTATATCAGGTCCGGGTCTCCTCCTGATTCCAGGTACTGCCTCACGTCCCTGCTGCCCCATGCGCCAGGCCTTGGACCAGGCCTGTGCAAGGAAGGGTTCCTGTTACCGTATATCATGATGACGTTGCCTTTGCCATGGGCACCGTAGCTCTGCTCCAGGTCCATCTCTCCCCAATGGGCAGTGCCTTTTTCCATGGCACGCAGCTCAGGGTCAATGTTTGCCGAAAGGCGTCCTTTCATCAGGAAATCCCTTGTAACCGGAATCTCTGTGTCGGGGATTTCCTGACCAGAAGGCCCGGTATCGCCTATGATTTCAACGTCTCCGTATTTACCGGGCTTCACGGTCTCTATCCTCGAGTCATCCATGCTTTCACCTCTACTTCAGGGGCACGTACTTGCTGGACCTGGTGGCGCCGAATCCAGGCGATGAGTGCTTGACCATCTTCCTGGTGGTCACGAACTCCCCAATCCTGTTTCCGAGGTGCTCGGGCCTTATGTCCAGCGTGACGTACTCCTTTCCGTTGTACACCCCCAGCTTCGCTCCGAGCAGCTGGGGCACTATAACCATCTCCCTGGCGTGGGTCTTCCTGAACTTGTCCGGGTTCTTCTGGACCTTCTCCAGGAGCTTCTTCTCGGTCTCAGTGAAGCCCCTCTTAAGGCTCCTCCTCTCCCTGGAGCCGCAGAGCTTGGCGAACTCCTCGACCGGCATTCCCTTGAGCTGGTCCAGGCCAACTCCCCTGAAAGTGAATTCCCTTGCCATGTTAATCCTTTCCTTCCGCTTCCAGCCAACCCCGGTTCCCTGGGAACCGGCAGGCAATCGGAAGCGGCATGCTTTAGACTCTCCTTCCCCTCCTGCCCCCGGCCTTCCTGGTGGTGTCGTGGGGTATTGGGGTCACGTCCTCAATCTTTCCAATCCTGAGGCCTCCCCTTACCAGGGCCCTTATGGCGGGCTGGGCACCCTGGCCTGGCATCCTTTTCTTGTGGCCTCCCGGGGCGCGTATCCTGAGGTGGATTCCCATGATTCCCTTGTTCAGGGCGTCACTGGCCGCCTTCTTGGCAGCAATCATGGCAGGGAACGGGGAGCCCTTGTCCTTGTCCCTGTTGGTGACCATGCCCCCGCTGAACTTGGATATGGTCTCGGCTCCTGTGAGGTCTGTGATGTGGATGACCGTGTTGTTCTCTGAGGAATATATATGGGCTACTCCCCACCTTCTCCTGGGCTGCTGGGCCTGCTCTTCCATGTCATCCACCCCTTATCCTTATCTTTCCCTCTTCCTCGCTCTCCACGAGGTAGGAGGGGAACTTCACCCTCCTGTCATCAATCATGACGTTTCCGTGTGTTACCATCTGCCTGGCGTGCAGAGGGGTCTGGGCCAGCCTCATCTTGGAAACCACTGTCTGGAGCCTCCTGTCCAGTATGCTTGTTATCTGAAGGGCGAGCACGTCATCGAGCTCTGCCTGCTTGCTGAGCATCCCCAGCTTCACGAGCCTGTCGAGCAGGGTCTTCTGCTTTTCAGGGTCCTCTGCAGAGATGAGCTCCCTGGCCCTTCGCCTGAACTGCCTCAGTATCTCCTGTGCCCTCCAGAATTCCCTCTTGCTCCTGAGGCCGTAGTTGCGCATGAGGTTCTTCTCCTCTTCTATCCTGATGGAGTCGTAGGGCTTCTTGGGCCGCTTGAACTTCTTCCTGATGGTCCTCATGCTATCACTTGCCTCCCTTCTTCCTGCTCACGCCCACGGTCTTGCCCCTCCTGAAGGCGCCCCTGGTCCTCTGGCCCCTCACCGGAAGGTGCTGGATGTGCCTGACACCCCGGTAGGTCTTGTTCTTCTTCATCCTGTCAATATCCATCTTCTGTGTGAAGTCGAGGTTGGACACAGAAAAGTGGGAGGTCCTCCCGGTAACGGGGTCGAGCCTCCTGTTAAACATCCACTCAGGGATGCTGTGCTTGTGGGGATTGAGAATTATCTCCTCGAGTTGCTTGAGCTCGGCTTCGGTCAGGTCAGCGAGCTTCTTGTCGCCAAAGCCCGATATCTTGCATATGGCGTTGGAGAACATGAACGACACGCCCTTCACGCTTCTTATGGCTGTCTTCACGGGCTTGCTTCCGTCGATGTTGGTCTCTGCAAGCCTGATAATCTGCTGCGTGGGTTTGCGTGTCCTGTCCTCGGCCATGGTAAGCTCCCTCCGGCTCTTGCGTGCCGGGAGCGGTATAGCGTCAATAGACGCCTGCAATGATGGCAAAACCGCTGCCATCAAAAAGCCATGTCATTAGTATGAGGTAAGGTATTTAAATGTGTTGGGAAGGTTTTATTGCAGAATATGGCTGAGCTTTATTGCATCAGGATTTTTCCTGAGCTTCCTTTTGGCCTTCTCAATCTTCTGCCTAACAGCCTCGCCGCTATCCAGGTATTTCTCGGCAATTTCCCTGGGCCTAAGCTTATTGAACACATTCTCCTCGAAATATACCCTCTCCCATGTGTCCAGTGACGAGAGTATATTATCGCAGAGCCCCGCCATCTGCTCTTTCGCCGCCTCATCTTCTGGCAGGCTGTCTACTGAAGGCACAAAGTCTATAAGCGAAGCATCGCTTTCAGGAAAAGAGGCATCAAGGCTAAGGTAGTATGGATGGCCCGCATTGTTGCGCATCAGCTCAAGCTCATAAAGGCTGAATGTGGCGTCAATCTCTCTCTGGATTTCCTCTGCATTCTCAGGGATTCTCTGCATATCCTCGAGCATACCCAGATACCTGCGAATCCTTTTCTGGAGAATTGGCCCGATCCTGTATGCCCCCCTGTTGTCTGTGATATAGCTGAATATTTTAAATCTTATCCAAGAGGTAAGATATGTGCTCGGCATTAAGCCCCTTTCGGGCTCGTATTTCTCCAGGCCCCTCAGAAGCCCCATGTTTCCCTCCTGAACGAGATCCATTAACGGGAACCCGGGCCCAGAATACATTCCTGCAACCTGCCTGACCATCCTCTGGCATCCCTCGACAAGCTCTTCCCTGGCTTTGCTGGCAGACTCTTTGTCACCGTTTTTCATGGCAAAGTGAACCGAATCAAAGGCTTGCTTGTCAAAATAGAGCCTTCCCGAGAAATCTGCCTCCTTGCTGTAATGATACTCAGTGTCATCGGTATGGAAAGGCCCTGTATAGGGCTTGCTTCTCTGTTTCATCTTCTGTCTGGTTCTTTTCGGAAATATTTAAAGCCTTGCTCAGTCAGTGTATATGCCATGGAAACGAGGATGGCGCTGGTGAGGCACGGAGACGCGGGCTATCCCTGGGGGACCCTGGTTGGGTCCACTGACGCTGAGCTGGCTGAGGGGGCCCTGGAGAAGGCGGGTAAGGTCGGGAAGAGGCTTAAGGCAGAGGGCCTGTCTGCCCTTTATTCGAGCGCCCTGAAGAGGGCCTGGAAGACAGCAGAGGCCATCGGAAAGGAAACCGGACTGGAAAATGAAAGGATAAGGGAGCTCAACGAGATAAGCTTCGGCAGGCTGGAGGGCAAGTTCAAGGGCAAAATCATGGAGACCTGGCCCACCTTCGAGGAGGAGTTCAGGAAGGACCCCTGGGGGTTCAGGTTCCCTGGGGGCGAGACCTTTACCGAGGTGAGGGAGAGGACACTGCCAGTAGTGGAGGAGCTCTTCAGGAGACACGAGGGCAAGGCATTCTGCGTGGTGGCCCATGGTGACGTCAACCTCATACTGTTATCCGCACTGACCGGGATGCCCGTAATGGAGGCCATGGACAGGGGGCTTCCCAACCTGGCCACCCTGTTCTTTAAAAAGAATAGGGACAAGATTGCACTGGAGAAGAGCTGGGGGATTCAGTATGAGTGATTACGAGAAACTTCTGGAAAGGGGGCTGAAAAAGGTCCCGGACAAGCAGAAGGCGGCCGACAGGTTCGTCATGCCCACCTCAAGAATCCAGAAGTCAGGGAGCAGGAGCATTATCACGAATTTCCAGGAGATAGCGGGGGCGCTGAGGAGGGAGCCGAAGCACCTCATGAAGTTCCTCCTCAAGGAACTGGCCACCTCAGGAGAGCTCAAAGGCCCTGCACTGGAGGTCCAGGGAGGGTTCAGCGCTGATATAGTGAACAAGAAGCTGGACAAGTACGTGGTCAGCTACGTGCGGTGCCCGGAGTGCGGTAAGCACGACACCAACCTGGTCAAGGAGAAAGGCACCTTGCTCATAAAGTGCGAGGTGTGCGGGGCCAGGGAGCCTGTGAGCAAGGTTTAGCCTGCAAGGTTATTAACGCATAGAGCGATTCTTTTTATCAGGGAGATGTTTCACATGAGCAGGAAGTACAGGTTCATAGACGATTTGACGTCTGACGTCATGTTCGAGGCCAAAGGGAAGGACCTGAAGGAGGTATTCGAGAACGCTGCAGAGGCCATGTTCACGGTAATATGCCAGCTGGAGAAGGTGGGGCAGAAGGAGAGCAGGGAGGTCGAGGTCACGGGCAGGGACCAGGCTGACCTGCTGTTCAACTGGCTCCAGGAGCTAATCGCCCTTGTGGACATCGAGGGCATGTTCTTTTCCGGGTTCGAGGTGAAGGAAATCGGGCCCAGAAAGCTGAAGGCAACGGTGAGGGGGGAGCCCGTGACGCCTGAGAAAGGGGAGACCGTGGTCAAGGCACTCACCTACTACGGGTTCTCGCTCAGGGAGAACAAGGAAGGGTTTGTTGCCAGGGTGAGCCTGGACATATAACACCATTATATCTTTGCACCGCCAAGAGCTACCTTTTCTCGAGTGAGTTCAGCGCCCGGTACACCTTATTGGAGAAGTTCTCAGGCCTGGGGGTCTGTGCATTGCCCTCGAGTTCGTACATCCTCATGAGCAAGTCAACCCCGGGCTGGCCCGCCTCTGAGTCAAGGCCGTCCGGGAAGACCTGCAGGTGCCCGCCTGACTCAACCAGGCCCCTCATGAAATCCAGGTCTGCGTTATAGGCAAACAAGAGATCAGGCCTTCTGATGACTGATATACTGTCCCCGACTGCATCGAACAGCTGTCTGTAGGTGGCCATCTTAGGCAAGGTATTTGTCACCGAACATTTATAAACCCAGCATGTATACTATGCATATTGCGTGTGCCCGACGCAACCGGCTGTTTCGGGGAAGCAGTTTCGAACACGGCCGGCGTATACGGGCGCAGGGCAAAGCCTTTCAGGCTCTTGTTCTCGTCTTGTAAATGAGGAAATATAACAGTGTTATATCGGCTTGCAGAGCCGTCACTGTACAGAGAAGGATGTGATTGAAATGAAGGAGAAGCTGGAGAATGTTAATGATTATGAGTGGCACCTCCCAAAGAGCGCCAGGAACGAGATGAGGGTGGATGCCAGGGTGTTCATGAACAAGCAGCTCATGGACGCGGCAGAGGACGCTGCTGTGGAGCAGCTCACCAACGTTGCCACCCTTCCCGGGGTCATAAACCCTGTTATAGGCCTCCCCGACATGCACTGGGGCTACGGCCTTCCCATGGGGGCTGTATCAGCGTTCGATGCCCAGGAGGGAATAATATCAGCAGGGCTCTGCGGATTTGACATAAACTGCGGAATCAATCTCATAAGGACCAGCCTCAGGGCTGACGAGATAAGGCCCAGGATAAAGCAGCTCATGTCCGAGCTCTTCAATACCATACCCTGCGGGGTAGGCACCAAGGGAAAGCTCAGGCTCACCCCTGACCAGCTTGATGAGGTTTTGGTCAAGGGCGTGGACTGGGCAATAGAGAACGGCTACGCCACCAAGGAAGACAAGGCCACCACAGAGGAGGGCGGCCGTATGGAGGGAGCAGACCCCTCCAAGGTGTCTGACCTTGCCAAGAAGAGGGGAGCCCCCCAGCTGGGCACCCTGGGAGCAGGAAACCACTTCCTCGAGGTCCAGGAGGTCACTGACGTCTTTGACGAGGGAAACCCCTGGGGAGTGAAGGAGAAGGGGCAGACCCTCATCATGCTGCACTGCGGCTCCAGGGGGCTTGGCCACCAGGTGGCCACTGACTACCTCAAGATACAGGAGCAGGCAGTCAAAAAGTACAACATATGGCTCCCAGACCAGCAGCTCTCCTGCGCACCAGCCACATCCCAGGAGGGCCAGGACTTCTTCGCAGCCATGAAGGCCGCGGTGAACTACTCATTCACCAACAGGGCGGTCATGACCAAATGGATAAGGGAGACGTTCGAGCGGGTGTTCGGCCAGTCATGGAAGGACATGGGTATGCAGAATGTTTACGCCATAGCCCACAATATCGTGAAGCTCGAGGAGCACAGGATAGAGGGCAAGACCAGGAAGGTCTACGTGCACAGGAAGGGAGCAACCCGCTCCTTCCCGGGAACCCCTGTCATCATTGCGGGCTCTATGGGCACCTCATCCTACCTGCTCAAGGGCACGGAAACCGCCATGCAGAAGACCTTCGGCAGCTCTGCCCACGGAGCAGGCAGGTCAATGAGCAGACACGCCGCAATCAAGAGGTTCTGGGGCGGCAAGGTCAGGGAGGACCTGGCAAAGCAGGGCATAACTGCGCAGAGCACCCACCCCAAGGTCCTGTCAGAGGAGGCCCCCAAGGCATACAAGGACGTGGAGGCTGTCATCGAGACCGTCCACAATGCAGGCATATCCGAGAAGGTGGCCAGGATGGTTCCAATGGGAGTGGCGAAGGGTTAACCCTTAAATAGTGGTAACACAACAAGGAAACATGCCAGAGATAAGGAACCTCTTCACTGATTACAACGGGACAATTGACCCCAAGTACCTGGAGATGCCCCTAGCTTACGCTTTGGCACAACGCCACCATGAACGTGGAGAATTCCTCAGGGAATGCTCCCTCAGGATTCCCGGCCAGTGCCTGATATGGTCGAAATATTTTAGAAAGGGCTCTGACGCGGTCCTGCCGTACTATGTCAATAAAGTGCTCAAAGGAGAGACCAGAGATGCCCTTGATGATTCCATGAGAAGGGTAATTGATATGGACGGTAACCTTACCAGAGGATTGTTCATAAGGGCCATGAAATGGTGCGCTGGTATGGCAGATACAAAGCTGTCTGAAAAGATTGGCGAGAGGATATCCGGCGAGTTTGACCCCGAGGCAGTGGAGGTCTTCGAAAAAGCAAGGGAGAAGGGAATGCCCACCGGCATATACTCCCGCTCCCTGAGGCCGCTCATCCAGGGCTATCTTAAAGGAACCGGGAAGGACGTGTTGTTCGATACGGTCATGGCCAACGAACTCCTTTACGAGGACGGTGTGGTTGCGGGCCTTCAGGAGAGGGTTGCATCAGGCAAGCCGGGATTCTCCGATGACCTGGCTGCGGCGGGATTCGATGCCAGGGAAACCGCATACGTGGATGACCGTGATATGGCCCCGCTTGAGCAGGCTGGCCTGGGCATCCTGGCTCCCGGGGCAAAGGAAGAAACAAGGGAGCGCTGCGAGGGCACAAAAATAAAGATTGTGTCCAGGTGGGGGGAGGTGGGAGACCTCCTGGGGCTCTGGTCTCCTGACTGAGCAGGTTTTATAAACCTCCCGCTCCCTTTCTTATTATGCCAGCATACACCGAGATGATGAGGCCCGGCAACTGCGCCATGTCCATTGTGGCCGCCCTCATAGGCGCCCTCCTCGCCACAGGGGGGAACCTCACCATATTCATGGACCCGCTCTCCCCGGCCTACCTGGCCGCACTGGTGGTCTTCCTGATAACGGGAGCGGGCAATGTCATAAATGACTACGTGGACGTGGAGGCAGACAAGGTCAACCGTCCAAAGAGGCCCATACCCTCGGGAAGGGTCTCCTCGCGTGCCGCGCTTGCCTTTTCTGTCATCCTGTTCGGTTCAGGCATAGCCCTCAGCGCTTTCCTGACCTATTACGCACTGGCCCTTGCAGTCTTCAATTCTCTCCTCCTGGTGGTGTACTCGTACCACCTCCAGAACAAGATTCTCATGGGCAACCTGGCCATAGGCTACCTTGTGGGTTCCACTTTCCTCTTTGGGGGAGCGGCATTCGGCAACCTCTTCCTTGCATCTCTTCTGTTCCTCCTGGCCATGTTCGCCACCATATCCAGGGAGATAGTCAAGGACCTGGAGGACCTGGAGGGCGACCGCCAGAGCTTCCTCAAGCGGCTCACATCAGGGGCCAAGAAGGTGGCCGAGAGATTCGGGGTCAAGGACAAGGTGGCTGGCCTTAAGATAGAGAAGAGGAACGCCAAGGCCATAGCATCAGCGAGCATGGTCCTGGCCATCGCTGCATCCCCCCTTCCATACATTTTCGGGGTGCTGGGCATGGTGTATCTGATACTGCTCATACCCACTGATGCGGTTTTCCTTTACTCACTGGTCTCCATAATAAGGGCGGACAAGAGGAAGCAGTTCAGGAGGAGCAGCAGGCTCATCAAGCTGGGAATGAACATAGGGCTCATAGCGTTCATAGCGGGCGTGCTGGCCTGATTCGCAGAATTCATTTCTTTGATGCTTTCTTGGAAGCAGCCTTCTTGGCTGGCTGGTTCCCTTTCTTCGCCCCTTTCTGCGGGGCAGGTTTCCTCGACGCTTTCTTTGCGGGTTTTGCCTCTTGCTTAGGAGCGGGCCTCTTAGCAGGCTGCTTTGGTACTGTAGCCGATTCCTTCTGGGCAGCGCCGGGCTGTGCCTCCTGGGGAGCAGGCCTGGTGTCGCTTTCCTCCACAGGGGTGCCCCGGGGAAAGGCGAAGTGCTGCTGCTTTCCCGGGCTCTGGGCATGCATTACCGGCCTGGGATGCATGAACTCGGTGAGCCTGGCCATCCTCAGGAACTTCTTCTTCCTGAGCCCGGCGAATGCGGGCAGGAGGCAGGAGAGTATGTACGGAAGGACCAGGATATATGCCACGAAGGAGAACGCTCCCTGCTGTGTTCCCAGGTTCTCCACCACAGGGGAGCCAGGGAAGGGCTGGAACACAGTGTCGTAGAGGAATATCATGACGAATATCATAACAAAGAGCATTATCCTCCCCCTGGTAGGGGCGAGGAAGTCCTTGATACCCATCAGCATGAAACCACTGATTATATTATTGCTGACCTAGTATAAAAACAAAACCCGGACGCGGAAGCGGCCGCAGGTGAGCTTAATTTAAATCATAAGACAAGAAGGAAAATGATGGGCCCGTAGTTCAATGGATTATGGCCTGCCTTGGCGGGCTGTCCGGAGAGAATGCGGGATTGCGGATCCTGTGATCTGGGTTCGATAGAACCCTTTTGGCCGGTAAACGTCCAAAAGCGGTGTCCGTAAGGACACCATCTGCCAGGGAACCTGACAGAAGCGTTCGCGGAAAGGACGCTGCCGAACTGAGATTTCAGAGGCATTGTTCACGCACGCCCCAGCGGGCCCATCCATATTCATCAATATTTTGGCCTGCCCCTTCTCCTCACTACGGGCTTGTCCAGGTTCTTCGTGTCTATCCTGTACTTCCTGGGGTTCGTGAACTCAGGAGGGGACGAAAAGTCATGGAGGTAATCATCAAACTCTATAGTATCGTACGAGAAACCCGCATCCTCTCCCATATATGTCACGAACTTGCCATAGGGCACCGGTAGCCTCCACCTGGTCTCGGTGAATATCTTCCCGTGGCAAATCTGCTTCACCGCATCCCGCTTGGCCTTCCCGTTAGCCTTCAGCTCGATTATCACTGCATACCCGGTGTCCAGCGGAGGTTCCTTATGCCCGTTAGGACCGTGGACGATAATAAGGTCAGGGAACTTGCTCATCTTGATTGGCCTGTGAGGAACCCATATGGCCTCCTTTGTTATGAGGTCTGCGTTGTGCCTGTCCTCACCAATCTCATCAAGGTGCCTGAGAAGCCTGTTGAGCTCGCTTGAGTGGGGATAGCTGTTGTAGTCTGTCTCCAGTCTGACTTCCTCAAGAATCCTTCTTCCGCCCATGTGTTCCCGAATACGTGTTAGAGGCAGGGATTAAATTCTGACACCGTGCCTGGATAAAAAGCTTGCCTTCAAAAATTAAGGACTGATTCTTTCATCCCTTCAGGAGCTTCAGGTCTTCCTTCTCCAGCTCCACTCCCTGCTCCCCTTTCTGGCTGAAGAGTGAAAGGAAGGGAAGGTAGTCCCTCCTTACCGTTCTCCTGGATGCATGGAGCTGCGACCCGAGCTTCCTGAGAACTGAGTCCATCATGGCCCGCTTTGCCCGTGTTCTGCCCAGCATCATTATCTTGGTGGGCTGCTGATAGGGCCTGAAGCCCGGGGGCTTGTGGGTGTCCCCCTTTATGACAGAGATGCCCGCCATCATGTCTGACATAATGGCCTTGAACCTCCAGTTCTGCTGGGTGTGCACCCTGGACCGCATTATGTCCGCTCTGGAGAGCATGTCATAGGCCTCGGGGAGCCTCTCCGGCACAATCTCCTGGTGCACGTTGCTCTCTATCCACCAGAACACCTCGTCAGGGTCCTTGTCCATGTCGAACAGTACCTTCCTGGTGGCGCTTATCCTCCTGGAGTGGAATATCACGGGAAGGGCTGAGTATATGTTGCCCTGCCTCTCCCTGAAGCCGAGTATGGAGAGGTCTTCTGATTCCAGCTTTGTCTTGCCCTGAGCCACCATCTGGAGATCCGATATGGCAGAGCGGAGGTCTCCCTGGGCGAACCTGGCCAGGCTCTTGAGCGCCGCCTCCTCGAAGGCAATACCCTCGCTCTCCAGTATCTCCCTCAGCATCTTCTCTATGGAAGGCGCCATGACCTTGGAGAACCTGATGTGCCTGCACGCGCTCCTCAGGGAGGAGAGCTTGGGCTTCCAGGGGTCGTTGGCTATCACGAACACAGGGAACATGGAACCCTTTATGACCTTGACTATGCTTCCCACCGCTCCCCGCTCCCTGCCTGAGATGCCGTCGGCCTCGTCTATCAGGATTAGTCTCCCCCCTCCGAACAGTCCCCTTGACTTCGAGGCGTCAGAGAGGGCTGAATGAATGTCAGCCGCGCTCCTCTTGTCAGAGGCGTTGAGCCTCAGGAGTTCCGGGCCCCTCTCCCTGGCGATGGCCTCCACTGTAAGGGTCTTGCCCACCCCGGGAGGGCCGCTCAAAAGGGCTGCCTGGCCAGGCCTCCAGGAATCCATGAAAGCCAGGGATTCCCTCACGGCCTTTCCCTGTCCCCTTATTCCCGAGACCTTCAGGGGCTTGTGCTTCTCCAGCCACGACTCCATGATATCACAATAAGCATTGCCCGGGCTGATTTAAAAGGGGGCCGGGACAACTATAATTGATTAAAAATGGATGACAAGAAAAAGAAGGCCACGAAGAAGAGATGCGGATGCTGCGGGCACTAGGATATGGCAACATCTTGCTTAGATTGGTTCCTTGCTTCTTTTATTTTATCCAGCAGCTCCTGGTGCACCCTGCCGTTGGAGGCCAGTATGTCCCTGCAGTTAAGGTCCCAGTGCCTTCCATGGAAATCCGTGACCTTCCCGCCTGCCTCCCTGACCAGCAGCGCCCCTGCGGAGGAGTCCCAGGTCTTCTGGTTGTTTGACAGGAACGCCCCCAGCCTCCCGGCTGCCACGAAGGCCAGCTCAAGGGCAGCTGCCTTGTAGCGGTCGAAGTCCCTCGCGCTCTGCACGAGTATGGAGTATATCCTTCCGATTTCCTTCCTGTCCTCCCTGGACTTCCCGTTGCAGAACGCGAGCATGAGCTTCCCCAAATCAGCCTCCTCAGACACCCTCACTGGCTTGCCGTTCAGGAAGGCGCCCTCCCCCTTAACAGCGGAAAACACCTCGCCGGTCATGGGGGCATGGGTAACGGCGAGCAGGGGCTCCTTGTTCCTTGCCAGGGATATGGAGGTATTGAAGACAGGGTTGTTTATGGAGTAGTTGGTGGTGCCGTCCAGGGGGTCAATGACCCAGAGCCACTCCGACTTCCCGGATGCTCCTGCCTCCTCTGAGAGCACCGCGTGCTCCGGGAACTCCTTCCTGATTATGCCAAGTATGGCCTTCTCGGCCCTGAGGTCAATCTCAGTAAGGGTCTCCCCGGGGGCCTTGTCCCTGACCCAGTAGGGCCTCCCGAAGCTCTCCCTGAGGATTTTCCCGGCCTCCTCAGCCGCCTTCAGGGCGGCCTCCTTCGCCCCTTTGGGAATGGTTTCTGCCATGAGAACCTATTGCAGGCCGTGCTTTTTATGGTTAGGCTTAAATCCCTTTCCCCGAAACCATAAACAATCATTCATGCTTCACTCATAACCAGCAACCATAAAACACGCGTCGCCCACCCCTGGTTCGCGCCGCTTAATCTGAATACCAGGCAAGAACGGCCCAAGGCCGAAACGTATAGCATATTCTCTGCAAACCCCCTCCCCGGACGGCCTAAGCCCAGTCTCCGGGGCTCTTGAGAAAGGAGGGCGCCGATGAAGAAGGAATCCATCATCTATTTTATATTCTTTGCAGTCGGCTTTCTGGCCTTCTACAATTGGCCGGTCCTCAATCCATCCAACCTCGCCAGCGCTGTCATCGGAGGAATCGGAGCCTCTATCTTCTGGTTCTTTGTTGAAAGCGTCCTGAAATACTGGAGATGCATCAGTTCAGGGAAAGGAGGAAAGTGATGCTGAGAAGAAAGCCTGCATTTTTCGGCCCGCTGCTTCTTTTGGCCTTCCTTGCCGGGATGTTTGCGGGATTCCATAACCCGGTTTTCATGCCAGCGGGCATTGGCCCTTCCATGATGCCAATTATCCTTCTTTTCAACACCCTGATGGGAGGCATAGCCTTCTCAATGGCGTTCAGCCTGGCATGCATCATTGTCCACGCACCTGGCTACCGCAGGGCCAGGAAAACTGCCATGGCAAGGCTCCCAGATGAGCTCAGGGATGCCATGAGGAAAGGAGGCAGTGCATGAAAGCAAAATTTATTGCATACAGCATCGCATCAAATCTCTTCATATTCATCACCGGATTTTTCTTGTTCAATGAGTGCTCACCACTTATCGAATGCCTGAAACAGGACCCGTCCGGGCTGGTGTGGAGCGTCACTGGGGGAATTGCGGTCTGGATTATATCGTTTGCAGCCTGAAGCAGATGGCACAATAAACACATAACGCCTTGAAAGGAGGGCACTAACGCCTTGAAAGGAGGGCACTGGAATGGGACTGCTAAAGAACCTTAGGAGTATCCACAGGGGTAAGATGACCCACAAGGCAAGGGAATTCATCTTCCACATACTGCTCGCTTTCGCGGCTTTAGCCTGTGGATGCTGGTGGCTCATGGGATACCCGGAAATCTGGCAGGCTTCGGCATGGGAAATCCTGCTCGCTCAGCTCGTCGTGAGCACACTGTTATTTTTCCTGATTGGCGGACCTGTCGCAGCCGTTTCCGGATTAGTCTGTATATTCAGGGAGAGTGCTTAAAACAGGGGGCACGGCACCTCGGTGCCCTGCCTCTTTGCTCTGTCAAATTAGAGGGGTATATGACAGGGAATATAAGCGTGCCCTCCCAAGATAAAGGCATGTCGTCCTACCACAGGGTGAGCTATGAGAGGGACCCAGGGCTCGAGGAGCAGGTCAGGCAGATAGCCTGCCAGTTGGGAATGCGCCACATAGACCACACCAGGCTCGCGGTGGTGAGGTCAAGGGGAACCCGCTCAAGGAGGGTGCTGGCCAGGTGCCACGCCCTGAGCAGGCTCTTCCAGCACGCCCTGGGGATAGAGGCCCAGTACGCCATAGAGGTGCTTTCAGAGAACTTCGACCGGCTCTCCCCCGAGGACAGGACCAGGACCCTCATACACGAGCTCATGCACATACCCGCGAGCTTTGCGGGGGGCTTCCGCCACCACAGGCCCTACGTCAACAGGAGGAGCGTGGAGCGGATGTACAAAGAATACTTAAAAGCCCGGGAAACATAATTCTGATTCAGTGCTAGCATGGAACAGGCTCTTTATCTCAAGGACTGCTACAAGAGGACCTGGGAGACCAGGGTGAAATCCGCCAAGGGCAGATTCGTGGTTTTGGAACAGACCTGCTTCTACCCCAAATCAGGAGGCCAGCCCTGGGACACCGGGCTAATCAAGAGGCTATCTGACGGCAGGGAGTTCAGGGTTGTGTTCGCGGGCAAGTTCTCAGGGGAGATATCCCACGAGGTGGACCAGGAGGGCCTGAAGGAAGGCGACGAGGTGGAGTGCGGGGTGGACTGGGAGAGGCGCTACACCCTCATGAGGATGCACACAGCAGCGCACGTGCTCTCAAAGGTCATATACGACGAGACCGGGGCAGCGATATCAGGCAACCAGCTCGGGGAGGACAAGAGCAGGATAGACTTCGCGCTCGAGGACTTTGACAAGGAAAGGGTCCAGGAATACGTGGACCGGGCCAACCGCCTCATAGAAGAGGGCCGGGAGGTCAGGATTAGGGAGATGCCCTACAAGGAGGCCGTGAAGATACCCGGTTTCGTGAGGACCAGAGGGGACCTGCTCAAGAAGATTGACATGCTCAGGGTCATTGACATAGATGGTTTTGACCAGCAGGCCTGCGGGGGCACACACCTCAAGGACATAAGCGAGATAGGCACCATAAAGCTCCTCAGGACAGAGAACAAGGGCAAGAACAACCGAAGGATATACTTCACGCTTGAGTAGCGGGACAGATTTATTATCAGCCAGCCCAATTATAAAGCGGTGCCAATGGCGGCTAAGAGGAACCCAGCTCACAAAGGTAAGAAGAAATCTCCCGCGAAGAGAGCGGTGAAGAAGGCGCTCAGAAAGCCAGGGAACATTGCATGGCTAATCATACTCTTCGGTTTCATGTTCGCGGTGCCTGCCTGGATGACAGGGGAGCCCCTCTCGTTCAGCATCCTGCTGTTCGTGGCAAGCCTTTTCCTGCTCCTCAAGTCAGCCGACTGGCTCGTGGACGGCTCCTCTGAGATAGCCAGATACTTCGGCATCCCCCAGGTCATCATCGGCCTCACTGTGGTGGCATTCGGGACCTCCCTCCCCGAACTCACGGTGAGCATCATAGCCAACCTGAGCGGAAGCCCGGGCCTGTCAATAGGCAACATAGTAGGAAGCAACATATCCAACATCTGCCTGGTCCTGGGAATAGCCACCATCCTGGTCCCTGTAACCATCAGGAGGGAGACCCTGAGGCTGGACCTTCCCTTCCTCCTGGGGGCGAGCCTTCTCCTGCCTCTACTCTCCCTCAGGATGTTCTTTGATATGTCCTCATCTGCCTACGTCATCGGCATGGTGGACGGTCTCATCCTACTGGGCGTGTTCGCTGGCTTCATGTACGTTCAGCTCAGGAGCGCTGAGGAGCACAGGGCAAGGCACTGCCGCATAGGGACCCGGGGGTCCTGCGGAACCATAGACAGGAAGAGGGTGGCCAGGCAGGCTACTGTTACCCTGGCAGGGATACTCGGGGTCGTGGTCTCAGCAGACCTGCTTGTCAGGAGCGGCCAGGACATTGCCATGCTCTTCGGGGTCCCGGAGATGCTGATTGGCCTTACCATGGTCGCAGTTGGCACATCAATACCCGAGCTCGGGACCAACCTGGTGGCAGCAGCAAAGAAGAGGCTGGACCTTGCGGTGGGCAATGTGATTGGGAGCAATGTGTTCAACATAGCCATGGTACTGGGGGTGTCCTCCCTCATGAGGCCCATAGAGGGCATAGCAGAGGTCGCTGTTTCCGCCGACATGCCCATAATGGTAGGCATAACCGCCCTCTTCATTGGACTCATTCTCAGGGGAAAGAACATAACCAGGAGGGACGGAATAATCCTCCTTGGCATATACGCGCTCTATGTGGCTTACCTGGCCACAAGGATCTGAATCTCTTCGGTAAGCGGCACTCTGGACGCCAGGGCTTCTCTCGCCTTTTATGGCATGCGGTCTCTAGGCCGGAAGCTCCCCGGATGCCCGGGAATAGAATGCCTTCTCGAACTCCATTATGTCCCTCTCCTTCCTCTTCAGCTCAAGGGCTGCCTTCCCTGCCATCTTCTTGCGCTCGCTGTCCTCGTAAACCATTAGTCCCCTGATCTCGTCCCTGAGGAACTTCAGGGCGTCCCTGGCCAGGGCGAGCTCTATCCTTCCAAGGCACTCAAGGACGTACTGCTTCTTGGAGCGGTTCTTCCAGGCCGAGACCAGGTTGGAATCCACCTCGCTGTTGCTTCCGTACCTGTAGTCCCTTATCTCGTTGTCGCTTGCAATCTCCCTGCCGAAATGGCTCCTGTGGGCTGCCTTTACCTTCAGGATGAACTCTTTGCTCTTCCTGAAAAGGTAGCTGTCGTATATGGTGAAAAGCCCCTTCACGAAATCGGTTTTGGTTGCACCGTACCACATCCCTGCTATGAACAGCACGAAATAATTGGCCAGCATCACGGTCCTGAGCATGACCAGGTCCCCGATGGGCAGCTGGGTCCATGCAATCGAGGCAAAGGCAACCACTATGGCTATGACGATTGTGTGTTCTGCCAGGAACCTCCCTGACTCCAGTATAAGGTAGTCCCTCATCCTCCTGTTCGAGACAAAAGCCATGTACCAGCTCACTGCAGAGTTCACCAGGAAGAACCCCAGGAAGAGAAGGGAGAAGAGGCTGTCCAGCCCAACGAAGAAGGCGCTCACCGCCCCGAACACCCCCATCGCGAAATAGTAGTAGTGAATGAGCCTGAGCTGGCCTACCGTGATTATCATGTATATTATTTGCTCTCGTTTATTTTTACAGTTTCATGCACAAGGAGTCTGTAAACATTTAAATATACATGAGGTCACTATGTAAACCAGTCACAGGAAAGCAGGGAGAGGCGCTCTCTGCTGTGACGCATTGGTCAGGCGCAGGACAATGCCGCGCTATCTGCGTTTGGGAGCCATGCTCCTTGCGGCGTTAGTTCTGTGCATATATCCGGTATCCGGGGCGAGGTTCGCGCCGGGGCGTGAGAAAGAAACGCCGAGAAATGTTCGCGCCGGGGCAGAGGTAAGGAATGTTCCGTGCGAGATTTGCACTGGAGCGGGTGCCGGTCGCCTGCCGGTTCCTTTGGAACCGAATTGAAATAAGGCACTGATAGTGCAGGAGTGTTTGCAAACCAAAGCTGATGCAGATTCGCATCGGAGTACATGCGGGTGCGAGAGCACCCGAAGGATAGTGGAGAAATGAACATACCTGTTTACACCCTCAAGGGAGCCGAGAAGGGCAAGGTTTCCGTAGCCGGGAGGCTTGCGGGCCCTGTGAGGGAGGATCTCATAAGGAGGGCCGTGAATTCTGAGAGGGCATCCATGAGGCAGCCCTACGGCACTGACCCAGAGGCAGGCATGAGGTCATCCGCCACCTACAAGGGAAGGCGCGGAGTGAGGCACGCCATGATGAACCGCGAGATGGCCAGGATGAAGAGGATTACAAGCACCAGGACCCTTTACATGAGAGCCAGGATAGTGCCCCAGGCAGTAAAGGGAAGGAGGGCCCATCCCCCCAAGGCAGAGAAGAACTGGGAAAGGAAGATGAACAAGAAGGAGAGGCTCTCCGCGCTGCTCTCAGCCGCATCTGCCACCCTGGACAGGGAATGGGTTGAGAAGAGAGGCTACCGGATAGAGGGTGTCAGGAAGGTTCCGCTGGTGGTGGAGGACAAGCTCCAGGAGGTCGTGAGCATGAACGATGTCAAGCAGATTCTGGACAACTTCGGCCTGCTAGAGGAGCTCTCAAGGCTTGGTCATGCCAAAATCCGCTCAGGAAGGGGAACCACCAGGGGCAGGAGGTACAAGAGGAAGAGGGGAATGCTCATCATAGTCAACGAAGACAGGGGAATCGTCAAGGCAGCGAGGAACCTACCCGGCCTGGAGGTCAGGGAGGCAGGAACCCTTGACGTTGATTCACTCGCGCCGGGCGCACAGCCAGGAAGGCTCTGCGTGTGGACAGAGGGCGCTCTTTCAGGCATGGAGGCGCTCGCACAGCCAAAGCCCAGGGAGAGGGGCCTCGGAGCCAAGCCCCCGGCCAGGAAGAAGGAGAAATCCGAGAAGGACAGGAAGAGGGCCCTGAAGAAGGACAAGGCAAAAAAGTCTCCCGCGAAGAGAGCGGAGAAGGAGGCTGAGTCTCCCGCGAAGAGAGCGGAGAAGAAGGCTGAGTCTCCCGCGAAGAGAGCGGAGGCTTCAGAAAAACCCGCGAAGAGAGCGGCGGCAAAAGAGAAGCCAAAGGCTGATGTTCCCGAAGGAAACAAAAAGAAAGGGAAGGAGGCGAGAAAATGAGGAAGGCTCTCGACCCCTGGAAGGTGCTCATGTACCCTCAGCTCGCGGAGAAGAGCATGAACATGGTGGAGATAGAGAACAAGCTCGTGTTCATAGTGCACCCAAAGGCCACCAAGCAGGAAATCAAGACTGCGGTGGAGAGGGAATTCGAGGTCAAGGTGAACAAGGTTGGGTCCATGATAACCACCAAGGGTCAGAAGAAGGCATTCGTGAGGCTGCACCCCGACTACTCGGCAGCGGACATCGCCTCGAGGCTGGGCATGCTGTAAAGTGATATTCATGAGCGATGAAATCAGGTTCAACAGGAGGGAAAAGCCGGGCACCCGGGAAGGGGATACCCTGAGGGCATCCTCTTTATCCTGGCCTTCTTCATGTCTCCCGTGAGCCTGGGGATCTATGCTCTG
>CAZSLL010000006.1:0-5224 GCA_964607835.1 uncultured archaeon
TTGCTGCGTTCCTGCGCCGTTCACCTTTGATTTCGATGAAGACTCCCTGCACGACTTGGAGTTCTACTGCAGGGATGCACTCGGCAACGAGGAGCAGGAAGCAGACTTTGAGTGGTTCAGGGTGGATGATACACCTCCTGAGATAACTAAGACAATTAACGGGCCTCAGGTAGGAAACTGCCCACCAGAACCAGGAAGCGACGACGAATGCTGGATTAAGGATTGGTCTAACCAAGCCGATGGTACAGCAATACACATTGAAGCAATGGATCCGGACGTCACTGGCATGGGATGCGCGGTTGATGAGATAGAATGCAGGTGGTGGTACATGCTCGACGGAGAAGGACCCTACCACTTCCAGAACGGAGACAGGGTATCCTCTGAATCCGCCTGGATGTCTGTGCCATTTGACATAAAGTTCTATGACGAGACAGAGCACGAACTTCATGTCGAGTGCAGGGACTCTCTCGGAAACACAGTTACCGATGTAGAGACCTTCTACGTGGATTCCAGTGGACCTGACGTGAGCAAGGAGTTTGATGGGCCACAGAAGATTGAGCCCATTCCGGGATCCGACTACAGTGTAGAATGGATTGACAGCGTCACAGAGATAAAGCTGACGGCTGAAGACAACCCAGACGCTCCTTGCGCTGTCGGCGTGGACAACATCTATTATGTGATATCTGAGATGGATGACGTTGCCTGCGAGGATCCAGGAGAGGGATGTTACTCAGGACAGTATATGCCTGGGGCATTCACAGAGTATACCGGGCCAATAGGCGACATAGACGAGTCCTGCCACAGGATAGAGTTCTATGCCGTGGATGAGCTCGGTAACAGAGGTCCAATGGAGAAGAATTGCTTCTTCGTGGACAAGACAGAGCCTCAAATGTGGAAGGTGCTTGGTGACCCCAAGGAACCCTGCGATGGAGGGGACTGTCACTACTACATAACGCAGGACACACCCATAACCTTCAACTGCGAGGACCAGGGCGACCATCCGAGCAACGACGTCACCATGTACATAGATGTATATTGGAAGGAGACGTTCGAGGATGAGTGGCCAGCAGTGCCTGACCACAGCTTCGTGAAGAACCAGGAGAGCTGGACCTTCACCCCACACAAGGACTCGATGCACAAGTTCGAGTACTGGTGCGAGGACGCTGTGGAGAAAACAAGCGATGTCCAGACAGAAGTCGACATCGTGGACACCGAGGCTCCTGAGATACATAAGTGGCTCGAGGGTCCGTGGCACGGCGACTGCCTCCCCGAGGACGAGGAAGACGTCTGCTACGTTGACAGCGCAACAAGCCTGCGTTTCAACGCAGAAGACCCAGAGCCCCACCCGGTAGGTCTTGATACCTGCTACTGGTGGTACCATGTATATGAAGGAGAAGAGGAGGTACTCAGGGAGCCTTCTTCAGGCACAAATAGCCAGCAGCCAATAACGTTCCCTGAGGAGTCCAGGCATGAGGTGCACATAAAATGCACCGACCGCTTGGGCAATGTGAACGAAGATGTGGAGACATTCTACGCAGACCACACGCCTCCAGAGATAGAGAAGTGGTACGGTGAGCCATACTTTGAGACCTGTGAATTGGACCTTGACATGTTCAAGGTTTCCAATGGCGGGAGCCCAGGGGCAATCTGGACCACTAATGGCGACTGCGGCGATGAGCAGCAGGACGTCAACCACTATGCAGTGGGAGACACTGTGTACGTCAATGGCGACGGGTTCGAGCCAGGGACTTATGACTGGGAGATAAGGGGCAAGCCAGGAGAGGCTTCCTGTGACCCAGGAGAAGTCGTGGTTAGCGGAGCGTACACTGTTGACGAATCAGGAAGCTTCTGCGCAGAGGCATATACTGTTGCAGAGGGTGACTGTGGTGTCTACACTGTAGAGTTCGGCAACAAAAAGGACAACTACTACGTCGAGGGAACAGAGACGGTGAGTGAGTGCGCTGAATGGGTAAACTCCACTACACCGGTTTACGCAGACGCAGTAGACCCAGAGCCCCACCCATCAGGACTGGCAGAGATGTACTACAGAGTAACACAGGTAGACGATGTCAACTGTTGGTACAATGAAATATGCCAGGAAGCAGAGGGTGAGGGAGAGTTCACTGCCATGGAACCAGAGGCAGACTTCGCCATTGGCGAGGAGTCTTGTCACCTCATCGAGATTAGGGCAGTGGACAACGTAGAGAAGGAATCAATCCACAAGCAGTGTGTATTCGTGGATGACACCGGACCTGAGCCGTACAAAACAGTCCTCCAGCCAAACACAAAGATAAATCCAGAGGACTACATCTGGGAATACTACCCAGAAGTGAACGGCAGGTGTTGGAACGAGTCTGCTGAGGACGGAGCCATAGACTGCTGGAAGGTAACCACCCTCACGCCCATCGTGATGGACTGTGAGGACCCGGAGCCCCACCCAGTTGACCATGAGAGGCTTTGTTTCCATGTGGACTTCGATGCAATGGACTACACGCAGAACCACTGCGACCCCGAGCTCGGAGAGATAATCAAAGAGGACGGGAAGGAATGGTGCTGCTACAACTACGAGGACTACAACACCGAGAATCAGGACGGAGTTTGGCTGTTCTTCAGCGAGGAGTCCGAGCACGAGCTCGAGTACTTCTGCGAGGATGCCCTTGGGAACAGGGGACCGCTCGACATAGAGAAGTTTAAGGTCGAGGGAACAGCATTCAAGGTACCGCTTTTCAAGAAGTGGAACCTTATGTCAGTGCCGTTCCAGCTGCTCGACAGCGACCCGGACGTGGTCTTTGACAACGTCTCAGAAGAGGTCGAGGCAGTGTGGACCTATGACGGAGAAACAGAAGAGTGGTATGCCCATTTCCCGAACGATCCCGGAGCAAGCGACCTTGAGTCAATAGAGCCGGGTTGGGGATACTGGGTGTTCTCCAACGACAACGCAGAGCTGAAGATTGGCGGAAGCCTATTCAAGCCCGGACCGTACATGCCTATAGATAGGCTCCTGACACAGGGATGGAACCTCATAGGCTACTACGGAACAGACTGGCAGGACTACAACGAAGTGGTTGACCCGTGCGAATACGGAAGGGGACTGCCCTTCTTCAACAACGTGTACAATTCACTGTACTCGCTGATGGAGGAGGTATCTGTCCTTGACCCAGACGCACACTTCCTGCCGCTCAGGGACGAGTGGGCCAAGCCGAACTGGAGGTCTCTGTGGACATTCCACACCTGTGGCATAGACGACCCAACGAATCAGCCCGAGTGGATACCGCTAGACTACGAGGACATGATGTATCCAGGATACGGATTCTGGATAAACATGCAGACGGATGACATGTATCACCCGTCATTCAAGGTCCTCGGAGGACAGCAGGTATTTCCTGGACCGTCTGTGGATATAGTGTGATATAATTTGGGGTCCTGAAAGGGACCCCAAAACCTTTTATTATTAACTGTTCAGTTATGACATACAGGTGAAAAACATGAATTCGAAGATAATGATCCCGGTATCTTTTATCATGATATTCCTTATAATGCCAATAATTTCCTCAGCGCAGGCGCCCTGCATACCAACGAGGTTCTACGGTGATGTTGCGGTCAATGGAAACCCGGCTCCAGCAGGACTCAAGATTACAGCGGAGATAGACGGTGTGGAGATGGCAGAAACCATCACCCAGGAGAACGGAAAATACGGCTTTGCTCCCTACACTTTTGATGTTCCTGACAACGACAACAACTGCGACAACCAGGCCATAGTTAAGTTCTACATAAGGGATGTTCTTGCAGGCGAGTCCATGCTTGAGGGCGAGGGCGACGACCATCTCGTGAGGCTCGACCTCTCGGCCAGCGGAGTACAGTACTGCGGGGACGGCTCCTGTAATGGTGATGAATCATGCTCAAGCTGCCCAAAGGACTGCGGTGAGTGCAGTAATGGTGGCGGCTCCTCGGGCGGCGGCCCTTCCGGTGGCGGGGGAGGCGGAGCATATGTCCCTCAGGAGTGCACGCCTGACTGGGAGTGCTCCTCATGGTCTCAGTGCATCAATGGCACCCAGGCAAGGGAGTGCATTGATGTTGATGAGTGCGACACAGAAGAGGGAAAGCCCCCGGAGGAACAGGATTGCGGAATAAAGGCGGCTCTTCCTGATAACTGCGAAGAGGGGGAGACCATTTGTGTAGGAAGGGATGTGTTCGAGTGCGGAGCCAACAGTGTATGGCACGAGAACCATACATGCGAGGATGCCTGCTCCGAGGGATTCTGCGTGGAGAGCGTGGAGGAGACAAGCTCAGACTCTGTCCAGGGAGCCGGCATAACAGGCCTTCTCTTCGGTAACCCGGTCATGGCGGGCGGGGCTGGCGTGCTGGTGCTCATGCTCATAGCGGGCGGGTACTTCCTCTGGAAGAGGGGCGGAAAGCCCTCCAAGCAGTCCAAGCAGTAAACATTTAAAACCATTATTCTCAAGATATTGTTTAAGGTGTGACAATGGCTGACGTTATGCTGCCCATGATTGCCGGTTCCATTGGCATGCTCTTCGCAGTCTACTTCATATTCGCGGTGCTCAGGAAGGAGACCGGGACCCCCAAGATGCAGGAGATTTCCCGGGCCATCCACGAGGGCGCCATGGCCTACCTCAACAGGGAGTACAGGACCATAGCCGTTTTCGCCGCTGTGATAACCGTGGCCCTGGGCCTTTTCGTCAACGTGCCAACTGCTGTCACCTTCCTGGCAGGGGCCATACTCTCAGCCTTTGCCGGCTGGATTGGCATGAACATATCTGTCCGGGCCAACGTGAGGACGGCCCAGGCAGCCAAGAAGGGCCTCAGGGAGGCACTGGACGTGGCCTTCAAGGGCGGAGCGGTAACGGGAATGTCCGTTGCAGCGCTTGCCCTTCTCGGAGTGGCCATATTCTACTGGATATACCAGGACCCCATACTCATAGTGGGCTTCGGGTTCGGCGGCTCTTTGGTAAGCCTCTTCGCCAGGATTGGCGGGGGCATATACACCAAGGCAGCTGACGTGGGGGCTGACCTCGTGGGCAAGATTGAGGCAGGAATCCCAGAAGACGACCCCAGGAATCCCGCTGTCATTGCGGACAACGTGGGGGACAACGTGGGCGACTGCGCCGGAATGGCAGCAGACCTGTTCGAGACCTATGCAGTGACCCTCATATGGCTCCGAGCCGCGCAGTATTGACGTTAACGGTGGTGAAACGTTAAAGCTGGC
>CAZSLL010000006.1:5234-9806 GCA_964607835.1 uncultured archaeon
GACCTATGCGGTTACCCTCATAGGCGCCATGCTCCTGGGGCATGTGCTCAACGTGCCCGGAGGGGTACAGTACCCCCTCCTCATTGGAGCAGGGGCCATATTCGCCTCCATACTGGGAAGCTTCTTCGTGAGGCTGAGAGGAGAGTCCATAATGAGGGCCCTCTACCAGGGCGTCATAGCATCCGTGGTCTTTGGGGCAGCAATATTCTACCTGCTCATAGACAACATCATGATATTCTACACATCGCTGGTGGGGCTGGGCATAACCCTTTTCCTGTTCGCCATAACAGAGTACTACACCTCCACCAGGTACTCCCCTGTGAAGGGCCTGGCAGAGGCCAGCAAGACAGGGGCAGGGACCAACATAATCGCAGGCCTGGCCCTGGGCATGCGCTCCACCTGGATGCCCACCCTGGTCATTGTGGCGGGGATTCTCCTTTCATACTGGCTCCTGGGCATCTACGGCATAGCCATAGCGGTGATGGCCATGCTCTCCATGACAGGGATGATTATAGCACTTGACTCCTACGGCCCAATAACTGACAATGCGGGGGGAATAGCCGAGATGGCCAACCTTGACAAGAAGATAAGGGACACCACTGACAAGCTGGATGCCGTGGGCAACACCACCAAGGCCGTCACGAAGGCTTTCGCCATAGGCTCGGCCGCCCTGGCAGCGCTCACGCTGTTCGCTGCATTCGTTCTGGAGCTCGAGGTCGTGAGGCAGAGCATGGGCATGACCGATGCTCTTGTGTTCAAGCTGGGCAACCCTTATGTGCTCGCAGGGCTCCTGATAGGCGGGCTCATACCGTTCATATTCTCGTCCATGCTCATGAAATCTGTGGGAAAGGGGGCCTTTGCCGTGGTTGAGGAGGTCAGGAGGCAGTTCAAGAAGGGCATAATGCAGGGCAAGGCCAAGCCAGACTACTCCAAGGCAGTGGACATTGTCACAAAGACTTCACTAAAAGAGATGACTGTTCCCGCCCTGCTGGCCGTGCTCTCCCCGCTCCTGGTCGGGTTCCTTCTGGGCCCGCTTGCTCTTGGAGGTCTGCTCATGGGTGTGATAATATCAGGACTCATGATGGCCCTCATGATGGCCAACGGGGGCGGCGCCTGGGACAACGCCAAGAAATACATAGAGGACGGAAACTTCGGCGGAAAGGGCTCTGAGGCCCACAAGGCCGCCGTGGTCGGGGACACAGTGGGTGACCCATGCAAGGACACCGCAGGTCCGGCCATAAACCCGCTCATCAAGGTAATGAACACCATAGCGATAATCTTCGTGGCCCTTATAGTGATGTACGCGCTTGTTTAGGGAGCAGGGTGCAGTGCAAATTCAAAGCCTCTTTTCTACAATCGATTTCAGCTTGACTATTACCTGCATTATGTCCCTCTCTCTTCTTGCAAGATAATCATGATCCACATGGCGGCCGTAATATTTGACCCCTGCCCTTTTCCTTCTCATGTCATCAATAAGCTCTATTTCATGGCTTCCCAGTTCCCTGTACCTTCTCATGTAGTTTATGCTGTTTATGTGGGCGCCGGTGATATCGCTCCTGGTCTTGTAGCCATCAAGGCACAATATCGAAGTTATCAGCTCGATAAGGGACTCATAATACTCTTCTGTTATCTTTGATGCAAATCTAATTGTGTCGGCCTCCCTCATCAGCTTGATGTTGTCCAGCCTGACCTCAACCATCTCCATAAGGCTCTTTGCCCTCTCCCTGTCAGGGGTTGTCTCTATGAAATCCATCAGAACACCCTGAGGTAGCCCCTCAGCACAATGCCGTTGATTATGTTGTTCCTCAACTCCTTGGGAAGCCTGCCCAGGCTGGGGCTGAAATGCAGGCTTATCTTCCTCTTGAGAACTTTCTCGTATTTCCTAAAATCCAGCCTCTTCTCACCAGAGGAAAGGAAAATGTCAACGTCGCTTTCCTTCACATCCTCCCCCCTGGCAGCAGACCCAAAAAGCACAACCGCATCAGGGGAGAATTCCTCTGAAATGAACTCCAAGAGCCCGGATTCTTCCAGCCGGAATATCATGTCCACCTTCTTGTAGAACCTGAACAGCTCACTCGCCCTGTTTGGCCAGAATAAAGGATAGGACCTTCCCCCTGACCTGGTCACAAGCGGATAGCCGTGCTTCTCCTCTCTGGAGAGCCTGTCAAGGTGCAGCTTTACAGAGGTTGGTGCGAGGCCAATCTGCTTGGATATCCACCTGATTGTGAAGCCCTCGCTTGGTGCAGGGTCATCAAAGAAAACCCGCAGAACCCTCCAGGTGCTATAATTTTGTATCATATGTAATATTATTGTTTCATATGATTTATAAATGTTTACATGCTTATACAGGACATCTGGTTCGTGGCCCTCATCGTGATGTACGCTCTTGTTTAGGGGGTGGATAATTGGCTATTATTAGCTATACATTACAGGTACTCTTTCTCTGCTATTGAAAGCATCTTGCCTGACCTTGATAATGAAACGCAGTCATCCTTTTTATGGGGTTCCAGAAGCCCCTTCTTCTTCAGGGATTTCGCTGCTTTTTTTAGCATTTTCATGTTCCTTTCCCTCTTCGGGAAATAGCGTTTTAACGTGTCGATGTTTGTGTAGTTTTCGCCTATCTTCCTTGCTGAGTATAAACCCCGGATTATGACTTTCTCATACCTCTCCATTGGCACCAGCAATAATTAATGAGAACACATATATTTAAAGTTTCAGTGATTGAAAGTTATAATTATAAATATAAAAACTTTTATAAATGTTACTATGCAGGATGTTACTAAGGTGGTAACATGATTAGCAGTTTTGTGAAGGCCTTGGGAAACAGTCCCAGAATAAGGGTATGGGATTATCTTGTAGTTACCAGGGGGATGTTTGATTTCTCCATGACAGATCTTTCAGAGGGTTCTGATGTTTCTTGGAATACGCTTAAAGGCATATCACCTGATTTCATAAAGAAAAGGATAATTGTTCCCACAAGGAATATAGGAAGGGCAACCCTTTACAAGCTCAACGAAGAGCATCCTGAAAGCAGGTTCATGATTACGTTACACAAAGCCATTTCTATGGTATTTGTCAGGGGAGGCGAACTCAACATAAAAACGCAGATAACAAAGATAAAGGGAAATAATCGGTCCGGGCAAGAGGAAATAGACATCCCTGTCAGCGAAGGAATTGGTTGGGCAAAAGAAAGGGTTTGTGAATGATGCCTGGTCAGATATTACCGCATTTTTTTCGCTCATCTCAATAAAAAGCGTTTTTAACCCTGGCTCCAAATAATCAGTATGACCGAGTGGGACAAGGCAAAGGGCTCCCGCACCGGCAAGATTGCCTCCATAAAGAAGCTGGTCTCAAGCTATGACTACTCCAGCGAGGAGGCTGCCCACAGGACAGACGACCTTCTCAGGGAGACCATGATAGCCAACCTCAGGACAGCCAAGTCAGACATGTTCAATGTTCTGAACACGGCATTCGAGCGCCACCAGGACCTCATGATAAAGCCCCTGGAGAGGCTCAGGGACGAGATAGACATGTTCAATGACGACATAAAGATTCGCACGTTCATATGGGACAGGGCGAAGAGCGCCCCCTGGCTGGGAAAGCTCGTGGACTATGACTACAGGATTCTCACTGGCCTGGGCAACCTGCTCAGGGGCATAAGGGAGCTCCACAGGCTTGTCCTTGAAGCAAAGGCCGAAGCCAGGGACATGAGGTCCATTGACGAAAAGGCAGGGGCGGTGAAGAAGGAGCTGGACGAGCTCATCGCCATGTTCAGGGAGAGGGACGTCCTTTGCAACCTTGAGGATGCCGCACTTCAGGAGGATTTCGAGGGCCTGAGCAGGGAGATAAGGAAGGGGATATGAAGGGCCAGTTCATACCCTACAGCGACGAGAACCCCACAGAGAGCATGCCCCTGGTGACATGGGCGCTCATAGCAGCCAACGTTTTGGTCTTCCTGTGGAGCCTGATGGACTTTGAGGCAGTAATCACCACCTGGGGTTTCATCCCTTCCCTGTTCGTGCCCGCCACCCTGGTCACAAGCATGTTCCTTCACGGGGGCTTTGGGCACATATTCGGGAACATGCTCTTCCTGTACATATACGGGGACAACGTGGAGGACCGCTTCGGTAAGCTCAGGTTCCTTGGCTTCTACCTGGCAGCGGGCATCTTCGCGGGCATCGTGCACTTCCTGAGCGGCCCATCTTCCATGGTGCCCACTGTGGGGGCGTCAGGTGCCATATCCGGCGTGCTTGGAGCCTACCTGGCCATGTTCCCAAAGGTCAAGGTCAGGACCATCGGCCCCTACTTCATCATGCTGAGAATCCAGGCCTCTGTGCTCATCGGCATATGGTTCGTCATGCAGCTCCTGCTCGGTGCATTCAGCGTTCTTGGGTTCGGCTCGGGCATAGCATTCTTCGCACACATAGGGGGCTTCGTGTTCGGCTACATAGCAGGGAGAATCTACAACAAGAAGCGCCCAAAAAAAGCCCCAAGGCATGTAATGGGCTTCTTCCCTGTGAGCAAATAGGTCACGGCTTCTTCCATAGCAGCAGGCTCTCCCTGAACCTTTTT
>CAZSLL010000006.1:9906-19992 GCA_964607835.1 uncultured archaeon
ACAGGAGCTACCGCTTCCGCAAAAACGTTCGCGAAAAATGTCACGGCTTCTTCCAGAGCAGCAGGCTCTCCCTGAACCTTTTTACAGGAGCTACCGCTTCCGCAAAAACGTTCGCGAAAAATGTCACGGCTTCTTCCATAGCAGCAGGCTCTCCCTGAGCTGGCCCACCTTTTCGGTCCTGTTCCTGGTGCACCACCTCTTGTTGAGCACTACAATCCTGTCCACATCGAAGCCCGCATCTTTGGCCATCCTGCTCAGGAGCACGTCAGATTCCACCACCCGGTCAGGGAAGCACCCGTTTCCCACAACCAGGCCAACCCTGGCCCCGGGCCTGCACACCCTGTAGAGCTCCCTTATGCATGCCTCCATGTCCATGAGATAGGGGCATGCCTCCTGGGGCAGCCCGTTCACGGTGCCCTCGTCCAGCACATCCATGAGCCTTGCGGAGTCCCTCTCCAGCTTCTCCAGGGTGAGCCCTATGTAGGTCCTGATGGGCCTCTCCGGCATGACGCGGTTCAGGAACAGCTCATTCTCCACCTCGTAAATCCTGGTGTACTCTATCTTGTTGAGGTAGGGAGGGGAGGTTATGACAGCTGATACAGAGCCGTCCTCCAGCCTTATGGAGCGGGCGTCCCCGTATTCTGCTATGGACTTTGCATCACTTCTCTCGAAATTCCCCAGGTCTCTTATCATCCTCTTTGCCTGCCTCCTGAGCATGTCCTTCACAGGGGGCACGGGCTTCTTCCTTATCTTGAGCACTGCCCCGTCCTTGTAGAGGTAACTGGACTTGATGGCCACGTTCATGAGGGCCATGATGAGGAAATCCCTGGCCTTCTCGTCCCCTGCCCCCAGAATCAGTTTCCTGTAGAACACCACCTGCTCGAAAAGCCTGGGAGGGAAGGCCTTACTTATTATGGGCAGGGAGGGCTTCTCCCTTGGCCTCGTGTATTTCTCCTTCAGGATTAATGAGAGCTCCCTTTCCAGTGCCTTTGGGTCGTAATCCCTGGTCTTGACCCTGCTGGCGAAAACAGAGGCAGGGAGGGTGTCGAATCCCACTGAGTTCACCCCTGACTCCAGGCACGAGAGCATGGTGGTGCCTGAGCCGCAGAACGGGTCAAGGACCCAGTCCCTGCTCTCCGGGCCGAACATCTTCAGGAGCTGCATGACCAGGTCCCTGGAGAAGCCCTCCTTGTAGTAGAACCACCTGTGAACAGGGAGAGCCTTGTTGGGCACGAAGGTTGCGAGCTTACCCCACTCCGGCTTCTCCTGCACCCTGAATCCGCTCAGCTTTCCTGCCATGTTATATATTCACAGCCTGCGAAATTAATAACATGGGTGGCGATGGGGAGGACGAGAAGCAGCGCTCTTACGAGAGGAAGAAGAGGCAGTACAGGGCGGTCTACAGGAAGGGCGTGCCCTACAGGAAAGCCAACAAGAAGAAAGATGAGTAGCCAATCACGCAGGCTTTACTGATTCAGGTTCGATTTATATACAGGCGTTAACAAATTATATACCATGTATGGCGGCATGAAGGCGTTACCGCTCCTTTTCCTTGGCATGGTCATACTCAGCTCGGGATGCGTCAATCTGGACCCCCAGGCTCTGGCCATGGCCAACCCGCTAATCCAGCAGTTCCTTGAGGAGCACCCGAATGCTGAGATCAAGATAACCCATTTCTCTGCCATACAGGCTGAGAACATAATTGAGCAGGTTCGTGATGAGTGCGACAACCCCTACATAGGTCCCAAGGAGCTCTACAGGGTGAACATAACAGACCCTGACACCGACCTCGTTGCGGTGGTGTGGGTGGACTGGGAGGCCAAGGCCATAGAGTGCGCATGGAAGCTCGGCACATCAGGAAAGGAGACAGACAAGCCCAGGGAGGACCAGGGCTGTGAGCACCATGCCGAGTACATGTGCAAGGCCGGCAACATATACTGGTTCGACTCATGCGGCAACAAGCAGGACAAGAAGGAGCTGTGCTCCAGTGGCTGCCAGGAGGGAAGCCGGTCCTGCTCAGGAGGAGATGGGTGCAAGTCCCACGCCGAATATAAGTGCTACGGTGACCACGTTTACTGGTTCGATTCCTGCGGTAACAAGCAGGAGAAGAAAGAGTATTGCAATGAGGGCTGCGATAATGGGTTCTGCAGGGGCATGAAGTCCTGCGAGGACATTGGCGGATACTGCGTTTACCCGATTGTCCATGAAGAAGAAAGCCCAGGCTCCTCTGTGACAGGAGAGCTCACGGGCATGGTCACCTCAGAGGCCACGGCATCCTCAACCGCCACGAGCGACAACCTCACCTCCACCACATCGACGACCTCCTCTTCATCAGGCGGGGGCTCGTCCAGCGCGACCAGCTCATCAACAGCATCAACAGACGGCTCGTCAGTCACATCCACCTCCACCTCATCAACATCAGGGAGCAATGATTATCCTTTGTGCAAGGACGGCCATTTCCTGACAGCTGAGTACTGGTGCCCTGACAAGGGCATATGCTGCGCCCCGCAGGGTGTGCAGTGCGGGTCCCAGTACGAGTACAAGTGCTACGGTGACCACGTTTACTGGTTCGATTCCTGCGGCAACAAGGAGGCCAAGAAGGAGTACTGCGAGCACGGCTGCGAGAACGGGGCCTGCTTGCACGTGGAATCAGAGTGCGTGGACTCTGACGGGGGATGGAACATATTCGAGAAGGGAACATGCAAGAAGGGAGACTCAAGCCTGAGCGATCACTGCAACGCTGACGGCACTCTCACAGAGAAGTACTGCGTGAACGGTGGCATAGAGTGGAACTCCACTGCCTGCCCTGAAGGCTATGAGTGCGTGGACGCCGCTTGTGTGGAGCCTGCGCCTTCGTGCGAGGACTCTGACAATGGCCTGGATTACGGCACAGCAGGAACAGTGGAGTTCGACGGCACCACTTTCGAGGACTACTGCTCAGACGGGACCCTCGTGGAGTATTACTGCGACGGGGGTATTGTGAAGATGGATGACAAGGTATGCGAGCACGGCTGCTCTGATGGAGCCTGTCAGTCTGAGGCCACAACAGGTTACTGCAATGACTCTGACGGAGGGAATGACTACTTCACCAGAGGGGAGGTTGACCCACACTGCGAGGAGCCATGCGGCACTTTCATTGATTCCTGCATGGACGACAATTTGACACTCATTGAATACTACTGCCTTGACGGTGAGGCAGAGACAGAGCATTACCAGTGCGAGTACGGCTGCTATGACGGCGTTTGCGTCGAGGGGCCTGATATACAGTACTGTAATGATTCTGACGGAGGTAAGGCATACGATATCGCGGGCGAGGTCATAACCTACAACGAGATGTTTAACCCGCCTGAGGTGAGCCATCCGGATATATGCTATACCGAAGTCAATGGAACCCAGTACGTTATGGAGCAGTACTGCGAGAACGGTGAGGCCCTTGAGGAGCCCCACCTCTGCCCCGGTGGCTGCTCTGAAGGCGCATGCCTTTGATGCCATCCGGGAATTCTTTAAATCCCTTCTCCGGGTATATATAATATCAGGTGACTAGTCATGAGGCTGGAGTTTGACCTTAAACTGGCCCTTGCCGTTTTTTTGGTGGTTGGTTCAGTGGCTGCTATATCCATTTACTATGCCCTTTCCCCTGTTCAGCCGGTGGACCAGGACAGGGCGGTCTACGCGTGCATATTCCTGTGCAAGGCCGCCAGGAACCAGGGAGAGAGCCTCGCCAGGGGCCCCTGCATCTCATCAGGGTTGGACGCGTGGGAGATGACTGACTGGGTGTGCGACATAGCCCATTCCCCAAGGCAGGCCATTGACGACCAGCCCGTGAACCAATGCCCTGAATACGGGGTGACGGCGAGGCATTTCGTGGAGCTGGACCCTGAGTGCGGCCTGATAAGGGCAGTGTGAGCGGGCCGAATCCTCTTTAAAAGGTTTTTTGACCATTATTAAGAACCTGTGGAGGTGCCGGAATGTTTTCTCTCGAGGCCATGGTTCAGCGCATATGCGAGCACTCCAAGCTCCCCTACGACAAGGTCAGGGGCATGATCAGCGACAAGCAGAACGAGCTCTCGGGCCTGGTGTCAGAGGAGGGAGCGGCTTACATTGTGGCGCGTGAGCTCGGGCTCAACATGATAAAGGAGACCAAGAAGCAGCTCAAAGTGAACAGCCTGGTTTCAGGCCTCCGCTCAGTGGATATGGTGGTCAGGATTGCCAGGGTCTTCGAGGAGAGGCAGTTCGAGCGCGACGGCAAGCAGGGCTCTGTCATGAACCTCCTGGTGGGGGACGAGACAGGCACAGTGAGGCTCTCGCTATGGAACCATGAGACAGACCTCGTCAAGGAGGGCAAGCTGAACGAGGGCGACGCGGTGAAGATATCAGGGGGCTGGGTCAAGACCGACAACCGTGACCAGCTCGAGCTAAGGCTGGGCAGGGGGAGCATAGAGAAGGTGGACCAGGAGGTGAATCTCCCGGACAGGCAGAGCATGGAGCAGTCTTCCCAGGCAGCCCGGAGGGCAAGCATAGCTGATTTCAGGGAGGGAGGAAGCTATGAGGCCAGGGCAGCCCTGGTACAGGTTTTCAGGAGGAACCCCTTCTTCACCATATGTCCCCAGTGCGAGTCCAGGATCAGGGAGAGCGACGGCAGGTTCATATGCGACGATCACGGGGAGGTCACACCAAAGTACGCCCTCGTGCTTTCCGGGATACTAGACGACGGCACAGAGAACATTCGGGCGGTCTTCTTCAGGGACATTGCAGAGAGGGTGTTCGGGAAGAATACAGAGGAGCTCAGGGAGGAAGCCCAGCAGGCCATAGACAGCATGGCTGTGTTCGATTCCGTGGACGGGCTGGGAAAAGAGTTCATATTCAGCGGAAGGGTGAAGAGGAACAGCTACACCGAGAGCCTTGAGTTCATGGTGAACTCAGTTGAGGATATCAGCCCCAAAGAAGAGGCTCAAAGGCTGGTGTCAGAGCTCGAGAAAGCGGCAGCATGAGCCTTACCGGAATAGCGGAACAGCCCTATCCATACCCTTATAAATGCTCATCTCGAATTAGAGTCATACAGCTTCGCGCCGGAATGCGTGCCTGCTATTCAGGGCCTGGTAACATCGGGTTGCTGACCTGTGAAGAATGTAAGGGGAATGGAAAAATGCTGACCGAGACCATGTTCACGCTCGGAAGGAGATATGCTCTATCAGGAAGGGAGGCCAAGGACCTCATAATGAGGGACGCTCTCTCCAGGATGAGCCACTGGTCCAGAAAAGAGGGAGAAGACATGCACATCCTGTTCTCCTGCTTCGTGGAGGGCGCCAGGAGCGCTGAGACAGAGTACAAGCAGGGTCTTCTCAATACAGGGGAAGAACAGCCCTCTTAATGTATTATGGTGATTAGGAATGCCTGATGATATAGGAAAGCTCGCTGGAGTCGGGGAGAAGACAGCCGAGAAGCTCCAGGAGTCAGGATACACTGACTACATGTCCATTGCCGCAGCCTCTGCCGGAGAGCTTGTGGGAAACGTTGGCGTGGGCGAGGAGACTGCCAGTAAGATAATCGCCTCTGCCAGGGACGCCCTTGATATGGGCTTCGAGACCGCCACCTCTGTTCTCAAGAAGAGAGAGCAGGTGGGAAAGATAACAACAGGCTCCAAGGCATTCGACACCCTCATGGGTGGGGGAATAGAGACCCAGGCCATAACAGAGGCTCATGGGGCCTTTGGGTCTGGCAAGTCCCAGGTGGCCCACCAGCTCGCTGTCACTGTGCAGCTTCCCAAAGACAGGGGAGGCCTGGCAGGGAACGCCATATTCATAGACACAGAAAACACATTCAGGTCAGAGAGGATAATGGAGATTGCCAAGGGCCTGGGGCTTGACCCCAAAAAGGCCCTGGAGAACATACTCGTGGCAAGGGCCTACAACTCTGACCATCAGACTCTCCTGGCTGAGAAGGCCGAGGAATTCGTGAAGAAGAACAATGTCAAGGTCATAATAGTGGACTCTCTGACCAGCGCCTTCAGGAGCGACTACACCGGAAGGGGTACCCTGGCCAACAGGCAGCAAAAGCTCAACAGGCACCTTCACACCCTTCAGAGGCTGGGTGATGTTTACAACGCTGCTGTTTACGTGACCAACCAGGTGATGTCCAGGCCTGACATACTGTTCGGCGACCCCACGGCCCCCATAGGGGGCCACATACTGGGCCACACCGCCACCTTCAGGATTTACCTCAGGAAGAGCAAGGCAGAGAAAAGGATAGCCAAGCTCATAGATTCTCCATGCCTCCCTGACGGGGAGACTGTTTTCAAGGTAGTGACAGAGGGAATTCAGGATGTCTAACGGAGGAGTCAGGACCAGCTGTCCTCATCCTCCTCCTGGTCTGTATCAAAGCCCTCTTCATCCTCGTCCGGTTCCTCATCATCCTCGTCCCAGTCCTCTTCTGCAAGGAACATGTTTCCTTATTCTCCCTGCAAGCATTTAAAGCATGACCTGTTCATGCCTCCCTAAGTGCACTGCCATGAGTAATAGTGGCACACAAAATCATAGCCGCCCCTGCAGCATGCTGTGGAGCCAAGGATTGCAGGGGCTGTTCTGGGAGGCCATCTGGTCGTTGCCCACTCCCGGGGATATGGCGTCCCGGCAGCCAGTGTCTGAGCGTGAGATATATAAAAATCAAACCAGGCACTAGTATGCCGCACACGGAGGAAAGGATTTAGCCCTCTGACTGTCCCTTTAAAATTAAAAATGCCGCAGGCAATCTATACGATGTCCTTCTCAGACACTATGACGAAGTCGCCCACTGACTTGACCGCAGAGAATGGTACCAGAATCCTGTTCTTCTCGTCTGACTGGAGGTTCAGGTTGGCTGTGTGCGAGGTGCTCTCTGCCAGGGCAAGGTTTATGAGCTCGCCTGACTCTGTTATGAAGTCTATGTCTCCGATGACCCCGAACTTCTTGCCAGTCTCCTCGGAAATGAGCACCTTGCCCAAAAGGTCCTTGCTCTTTACTCTCTCTTCCATGAAAACCCTCCTATTAAAGCAACAAAAGCATGAACTGCTCGGTATATAGCATATGGAATAAAGCTATTTAAGCTTAATGCAGACCGCATCACGCCTCCACCATGGATGCCCTTCCAATAACTCAATCCCCAGAATGCCAGCGCGTGAACAGCAATAAATAAAAACTCAGAGGAGGGGATAATTCAAATTTTATGCGCCCAAACAGTATGATTGGTCTGAATTTAAGCCTGAGCCATAGGCGGGGCGAGGGGGTGCAGAACCACGGAAACCGTGAGGAGGCGCACCCCCTAGGCAGGCATGAGTAGGGCCTGGCCCTGCCCTCCCGGAGGAGCGTCATTCTTATATATTTGTCGGCTTCAATATTTCAGCATCTTTCAAGAGTGATTTCGCTTTTGTTGTTGCTTCATCCGGGTTATCCAGCATTTGACAAACCATGCTATCCCAGTTTGTGAAGGTGCAAACCGCTAGCTTATTCTGAGTCATTTAGCCTCCCTGCATTCTGCATGCCAGATAGCTTCTCATCCGGGCCTCTCCGCCTTCTGGGACTTCCTTCCTTGCCTTTTGACCGCACTCAATCGACTTTTGTATAGAAACATTCCATTTTTCCATGGCTTCATCAACTGTTTTTGCCATTATTTCACCTCCTCCATTAGTTTAACCAGGCTGAAACTTGCATTATTAGGAGCAGTTGGGGGGGGGGTTCATCCGCTCCCGCCCCACTTTCTCATAAGGAGGTAAATCACTTACAACTGCTTACCTGGTACTTAATAAAAAACATGACTTATATAAAAAGGCCATGTATGATAGCGTTTTTAAAAAAATATTTAATTAACTGATTGTATATATTCTTGTGTCTCTATTTAGGACAAGTTCTAAAACCCCAAGATTTAATCAAATCATTGGCATCTCTTTCTAACATTTTTCTACTCATCTTTTTTGGGTTCTTGTAGTGATGTAATTCATAATGTGCAATCTCATGTGCAATTGCATCTTCTTCCATACCTCTTTTCACTTTGTTCATTTTTAGGAAATTTAGACCAATGATGATAAAATGTTGGCTTTTAGTATGAAGTTCTATTCTTCCAGTAAGTCCACCTGAGTTCAAAACAAAAAAGATAGGAGGCTCTTCATTTTTTCTCCCTAAAAATAAATGACTAACAACATTTGAAGGTATCCTCATTAACGTTCTTTTTATTGCTTTTTTTGCTCCAAATTGGGGTTGCCATACGTGATACAATTTACTTTTTTATTTATGTCCTCTTCATTCATGATTTACCTCTAATCAAATGGCTCAATCGCACAAATGTCTGGAAAGCCTCTCTGTTTGCTTCATAGTTTGCATAGTCTTCAATTATTGCGTTCATGGTCATGTTTCTGTTGCTGAATTGCAGTCGTTTGGTCAGGTCTTCCAGTCTGGCTTGGTTTTCTTTTGTAAGCCTAAATGATATTGGCGATTGCCTTGGAGATTTGCTTTTCATGTGAACAAATGGTATTACAGAGTTATATTCATTGACAGCCCAAACCCAAAAAACAGCACAATGTTGAATTCAGACTACAAAATTTTTGTTCGAGTTGCAACAAAACAGCGCGAAAGTAACCAAAATGGTATTACCATAACGTGGATAGGGTAGTTCGAATGTAATACCTATTTAGTTCATTGGAATAGTGTTTGTCGTTTAACCCAGATTGAATGAAAAACAAGCCTTTTAAACCATTTTCCTAACAAATCAACATGGTAAGGGAAATTCCCATCCTGTTTGGAATAATTGCAGTTTTGTTTGTTTCTGGGTGCACAAACAGTATGGAGAGTGTTGGTAGAATTAGTTCATGTTCCTTTGAGAGTGCCATTGACAGAATTACTGATGAATTGGCTGTCTCAAGAGGAGAATGTATAGAAATCTGTTCTGATTATTGGCAAGGAACAGGCAAATCCAACCCAGAGTATGGACCCATAGGTCATTATTTCTGCAATTGCTATACCTGCGATTCAAGATTCAAGGACTATAATAAGGGACTCGCTTCTTCTTCAACTACTGAATCATGTACTCCGAATTATGAATGTGCAGATTGGGGGAAATGTAATATTTACCCAAATTATTCTGATGTTCCTATCAGACTTCGAGGGTGCTTGGATACCAACCAATGCGGAAATGAAATGAAGATTGAGGGATACGCCAGTGATAGAATCAGGGAAGTGTTAAAAGAAGTATGCAAAAACAACTCGTCCGAGGTTATTTGTCAGGATAATGGCATGCTTGTTAGTGAAAGATGTGAATTAGAAAAAACAATGGAATGGATAACTGTAAAAGAGTTTAGCGGAGTTAACAATAAAGTGACTGATACTTTCAACATAAATGGAGGCAAATGGAGATTCACTTGGGAATGTAAAGAGGATACAAGATTTGGAACAGGGTATGGAGGCATGAATATTTTTGCAACACCAACCGAATCCGATTATATCTTGATAGGAGAAAGTGTTTTCATGGGTAAGTGTGAAGGACCAGATACAACCTATGTATATGAAGGCCCAGGAGAATATTATTTAGATATAGATGTTGCAAATGTCCTACAATGGTCTGTGTTAATTGAGGATTATTATTAATGTGAAAAGGATAATCCAAATAGCTTTTATGGTTTTAAAGCATTTTTCCAAGAAATCAGTATGAGGTATGGATTTGTCATAACTGCTTGTATTATTGCTGTTTTGTTGATTTCTGGGTGTATCTCCAATATAGACCCAACTGATATAGCAAAAGCTACAGACTCGGTTAAAGAATTCCTAAAAGAGTATCCGAATGCGAATGTAATAGCTTCTCATATGAACCAAACAATCATGGAGGGTATTGTTGATGAATTAAGGGATGATTGTGGAGAACAGATGATGCTTGATTCCTATTGGAAAGTTCTGATTAAAGACCCTGATTCAAAGTCAAATGTTACAATATGGATTGAAGAAGGGAGTATGGAAGTTGTTTGTGTCATTAGAGAAGGGAACGAAACCCCTACCATTAAAGATGAAGAGAAAGAAGCTTCTGAAGAACTTACCGAAAATGTAACAGAGAATACTAGTGACGTTG
>CAZSLL010000006.1:20002-74740 GCA_964607835.1 uncultured archaeon
GAATTCTCTGTGATGATTCTATTACCACCTGTTCAGATGGGGAGGTTGTGGCTTGTGATAATAATTGCAATTCAAATACAGGTCACTGTACATCATGTGTTCCGAGTTGTGAACACCATGAGCCATCTGAAAATGATGATTCAGATGAAGAAGAAACTCTTTATTGTGGAGATGACGCCTGCAATAACGAAGAAGATTATAATTCTTGTCCAGAAGACTGTGCAAATCCATGCCCAAGCTCTTGTGATGATGACAATCCTTATACACTCGATTATTGCAATGAAGATACTAGTTACCAGTGTGCTCATGAATTAGTGAATTGTCAAAATGGAGATGATATTTGTCCAGAAGGCTGTATAAATTCGGACGATAGTGATTGCAGCATAATCTCGATACTAACTCCAGAGTGGTCTACTACCGGATATATCACTTCTGATAATCAGTATGTTTATCTAGGAATTCATAAATCAAGTCCACCTGCTAAAATAAATATATATAAAAAGTCGGATTGGTCTTTAGATAATTCAATTTCCATTAATGATGAACCCAGCAGTGCTTTAAATGATATAGAAGTAGACGATAGTCAAATTTATATTGGAACACCTTCATCGGTTCAGATATTTGATAAGTCTGGGAATTATGTAGGAAATGTCTCTTTAGAATATGAACCTATGAGTATTGCGATAGATGATGAGAATATATATTTAGGGATGAAATCACCAAGTCATGATATACAAGTATATGATAAAAATACTCTCTCATTAATCAATTCACTGGACGGGCATGATAATCTTATATGGGAATTGGAAGTTGATGGAAATTATATTTATTCTGGGTCGGAAGATAAGACCATAAAAATATGGGATAAGAGCAGTGGCACGTTAGTTAAGACTTTGTCACAAACAAATTACGTAAACAACCTAAGAATAGACGATAACTATATCTATTCTCTCGATGCAAAAACGCAAGATGATACAGATAGGATAAGAATATGGAGTAAGTCTGATTTTGAATCGGAAAGAATAATACCTCTGGGCTGGGGACGTTGGATTGGTATGCAAATCGATTCTGACTATATCTATGTCGGTTATGCTGGAAGTGATAAAAACATAATATATGTATTTAGGAAATCAGATGGTTCTCCTCATAAAGAGTCTTATGGTAATCTCATCGGGGGTGGTGCATTGCCTATTGGAATTGACAGCCAGTTTATTTATGTAAAGGGTGATTGTCCATCAGACTATTGTATACAAATCTGGAAGATGTAGATAACCATTTAAGACGTTTTTCAAACAGACCTATATGGACAGTAGATTTCCAATTCTTTTATGTATCATAGCAGTTGTGCTTACTTCGGGATGCAATGGACCGGAAAATCCAAACAATGAATCCCAAGGAACAGTTGAATTGGCAGAGCAAGTCATGAAAAAAGACTTACCGCTTAGTGTAGCTGGACTTCCGGAAATGGATTTGTCTACCGTTGAAGGTTTTGAGAAATTCCAGAAATTCGCTGACACCTCAAACGCCCTCATAGACGTTTTAAACGAGCACAATGAGTTGTTTGACATACCTCGGGTTCAGAAGAGACATGAAGCATATAGCAAAGCCTCAACCACAATCACAGAATATGGTCCACTTGTTGGAAGTTATAATAGAGTAATACATACAGCAAGGATATATGAAGAGTCTCAAACAGATGATAACCTAATAGATTTCTATAAAACATCAGGAGGATTTGCCCTAGAAATTGGTGTTATTACATGGGCAGTATTCTATAGGGCTTCATATTACAGTGTGGGTTTTGTTTACAGAGCAGTAGGCCTGAATAAATTGGCATTCAAGCACCCAAAGCTTGTATCACACATACTTTCAAATGCACATTGGACAGTAAGGAATACGATGGTAACGGCAAGTTCACAGTTAGCACGGCAGGCATCATTGGGGATGATTGAGGGGCTACAACACCTATCCAAAATACCTGGTGCGTTAGAATCATCATATGATAATGCTAAATCATTTTCAGATTCCGTTATGATTCATCTCACATCCCAGAACTCGACCACAAATAATATTGTATGATAAGCGTTTTGGTTTCAACGACCCTTTATCCACATGTATGCCCCGATAATTGCTAAACTTAGTGGAATATACCTAAGACTTAGTTGTGCAGCAATGCATTCAAAGAAACCAAGCGTACATAATGCTTCTATAAATGCATCTGTTATAACTGGCATTATGAACAGAACCACTAGCCCTTTCTTAATTACTTCTCCCAAATCCATTACATCACCGATTAATATTTATATTTGAAATGCTTGTTGAACAAGTCTATCAAATAGTCTTCCTTGATTACTTTCTTCCATGCTTTTGCCCTATCCCTTTTCGATGGTTCTGAAGGATGATGCTTCTCATTTCCGAGCTCTTTTGCAGTTCTTATCTGGCCCTTGCCCCAACAAATAATGGTTTCTTCTTTGGGCAGCCTAAGTTTCTTTAGGCAAGGAGTGCATACATAATGACCTCCTGGAATTCTTTTTGGAACAGTGCGGTGACAAATCTCGCAAACATGGATATAGTGAATACCATTGCCAGACTGTATATAGAATCTCTTTTGCCAACCTTCTTCAATTTTTTCAATTTCTTCTTTCTTGTGCAAATCAGACATGTTTATCTTATAAACATAACAATTAAATATCGAATACTGTTGGCATTCTAAATAATGAGTTATTGGCTACGCCTCCACCATGAGCGTCTGGAACTTGCTGGAGACAATGTACCTGTATGTCTTGCCCACCTTCTTCCTTTCCACCAGGCCCTCGGTCATGAGCCTCCTGAGGAGGTTGTTCACTGCCCTGACCGCATTGTCCCTGTTCTTGTAGGCCTCGTCATCCATGGCGCTGATTATGCCTGAGGGGGTCATTTCCCCTCCCTTTGAAAGCGTGTCCAGTATCATTCTCTGCCTCTCGGGCAGCACGTCCAGGGCCTCTATGGAAAGCCTCTCCTCTGGCTGCCTGCTCTCGCTAATGAAATCAGAGTCTATGGTTGATATGTTCTTGTCAACTGCCTCCTGTATGAGCTCAGAGCACAGCCTGAGAACCTCCCTGGGGAAGCCTCCTGTCCTCTGAAAAACATAATCAACAGTCCCGCTGGTGAATGGCTTTATGTCGTCTCCCCCTATCCTGGATATCCTCCTTTTTATGAGCTCCCTTGTCTCAGACTTGGTTAGCGTGGTGAGCTCCACCTTGGTGCCTACCCTCCTAAGAAGGCTCTCCAGGCTGGCCTTCATGGTGCTCTCGAAGACAGGCAGTGCAGCCATTACAATTGTGAGGTTCTCGATATGGTCGGTGAGTGCCCTCAGCCATTCCATGCTCTCGGGGCTGGACTCCTGGCACTCGTCAATGAACATGAGAACCTTCCTGTTGCTTAGCTTTTCATTAAGCACCTGACTCAGGTTGTATATGTTCAGTCCGTTGCCCCTGCTGAGAATGGACGCCAGGAAGCCCTTCCTGGTGAAATCATGAAAAACCTGCAGCCAGTCCTCATGATTCCTGGGCGGCTTTGGAAGGTAGAGTATGTGGTCATACTCTTTGTTCAGCTTCTTCATGAGCGACTTCACAAGCGTGGTCTTGCCTGAACCCGTGGGCCCGAGGATGAGCGAGAACTTGTTGCCGCTCTGGAGTCCGTCCATGAGGGAGCTTGTTTCCCTGTCATAGCCCACGAAAATGTCAGGAAGAATCTGGAAAGTGAAGGGGTTCGCATCCCAGTCAAACAGGGTATTTATCTTTTCCGAGTACATTATAATCACACAAGTTCACGTGAAGTTATGAAGTTCCTGAATAGTAAAATTAATGATTAGGGATTTATAAGAATTATGGTAACCAAACTTCACATGTTCCTTCATATCAGCACGTGAAGGTTACGTGCGTAGCCCGGGGCGTAAAATTTATATAAGCCCTGAGAACAATCCAAAGACATGCGCCTGTTCATAGCAGCAGACACCTCCCAGCCTGTCAGGGAGGAATGCATAAGGCTCGTGAATTCCCTGAATGAGACCGGTGCAGACCTCAGGCCCGTGGCTCCTGAGAACCTTCACGTAACTCTCAAGTTCCTCGGTGAAATACGTGAAGATTGCGTGAAGAATGTGGAGCGTGCTGTTTTAGAATCTGCATGCCACACCATGCCTTTCACTGTAAGGTTCTCTGTCATGGGATACTTTGGAGGGACACGGTTTCCAAGAACAATATGGCTGGGGCCTTCCCTTGGGAGGGACAGCCTTATAGGGCTGTCAGAGAGCCTTAACGAGAAGCTCTCATGGGCGAGGAATGAGGGCAGGAAGCCAAAGCCGCACCTGACCCTGGCCCGGGTCAGGACTCCTGTGAATGCGGAAAGACTGGTGGAAGCCATCCGTTCCATGAGGGATGTGAAGATAGATGAACTTGATGTGAAGGAGATCATGCTCATGAAAAGCGTCCTGAGGCCTGATGGGCCGGAGTACACGGTTGTGAGCAGGTTTCCGCTGGGTTCATGATACAGGGTGCTTGTGTGAAGGAAAGGAGCATTATTCTTGCATGCATAATCGGGTCCCTTGCGGGCACGGCCTCCCTATACCTTGTATCATTCATGCTTGAGGAGACCGAGATGGGGGCAGGCGAGATAGGAACAGAGCATGTGGGAATGAGGGTGGCGCTGAACGGGTCCATCGGGAACGTTGACTTTCACAATAATGGCCACATCTTCTTCACGTTAATGGATGACACTGGCTCTGTTGATGTGGTGATATGGGAGAGCAGGGCAGAGCAGCTCGAGCTCTCGGGTGTCAACCTTTCAGGGATAAGTGAAGGAATGCAGGCAGGTGTCAGGGGGGATGTAGAGTACTACCGCGGGAATGTTCAGGTGGTGCTTTAGAATCTAGAAATACTTTGAAGAGCTTTTGAGGGCCTGCACAGTTAGGCTCACCGCGTCCTTGAGGTCTTTCATGTCAGCAACCTCGCATGTGCTGTGTATGTGCCTTGTTGGAACAGAAATGCCGCCTGCAGGTATGCCTTCTCTTATCATGGGAACCACAGAGCTGTCCATAGCCCCCCCTGAGATGACCTCGTACTGTATCTTAACCTTTGCGGCATTTGCGGATGAATCCAGCCATTTCCTGACGGAAGGGTTGATGAAGCTTATGGCATCCTTCAGCGCCACCGCAGGACCCTTTCCTATTTGCAGAGAGGCCTCAGAAGGCTTTACCCCCGGGACGTCCCCTCCTATTGCAGTGTCTAAAGCTATGACAGCATCAGGATTTATTCCAAAAGCTGCTCCCCTCACGCCCACGAGCCCGACCTCTTCCTGGATGGTGCCCACTGCGTAGACCGTGCCCTTGAAGCCCTTGAGCTGCTTCATGGCCTCGACCATGACAGCGCATCCAATCCTGTTGTCAAGGCCTGGCCCGGTTATCCTTGTTCCCAGCATCTTGTCTAATGCTGCTACCCTGGTTATGAAGTCGCCGACCCTGACTCCTGCCTTCTCTGCGTCCTTTTTGTCTTTGGCGCCTATGTCAATGAACATGTCCTTTTTCTTTACAGGGGTCTTCATCTCCTCCTGGTCCATTATGTGAGGCGGCCTGGAACCTATCACGCCTATTACATGCCCCTTTGAACCGTGAATCTTGACCTTGGTAAGTGGAATGTACCTGGTGTCCCATCCTCCCACGGTCTCAAAGTAGAGAAATCCCTTGTCATCAACGTGCTTGACCATTAATCCGAGCTCGTCCATATGGGCAGCAAGCATTATCCTGGGCGAGCCCTTTCCCTTCCTGGCTATGAGGTTTCCGATTTTGTCGACCCTTATCTCATCAACGTGGGGCCTGAGCTCCTTCTTCATGGTTTCCCTGATGGTGTTTTCGAATCCAGAAATAGACTCAGCGTCAACCATCTTCCTGAGCGTGTTCTCAATCACTTTACCACTGCTAATACTTTGTGCGCATGGTTTATATTTATTTCATGGGGGGAATTTTTATCATGGCCTCAAAAGGCATGCCGCACAGCTACGAGATTATAGGGGACATTGCAATATTCGAGCTGCCTGATGGCTCTGGACCCAAGCCAATGGACATTGCCAGGTCCATAAGGAGGGAGCACCCCAGGGTCAGGACCGTGCTCCAGAGGCTTGGCGAGCGCGAGGGAGAGCTCAGGCTCAGGAGGCACAGGACCCTTATAGGGAAGGATACCGAGACTGTTTACAGGGAGCACGGGTGCAGGTTTCTTCTGGACCCCACAAAGGTCTATTTTTCTCCAAGGGAGGCAACTGAGAGGGAAAGGGTGGCGGCCATGGTGAAAGCCGGCGAGACCGTGCTGGTCATGTTCGCGGGAATCGGGCCCTTCGGCATAGTGATAGCCGCGAAGAGCCGGGAAGTTGAAAGGGTGTACCAGGTCGAGGTGAACCCTGAAGGTTACGAGTACATGAAGAGGAGCATTGCCATGAACAAGCTGGGCCATAAGGTCGTTCCAATTCTCGGGGACGCCGGCAAGGCGTGCGCAGAGCTCAGCGGCAGGTGTGACAGGGTGCTCATGCCGCTTCCCAGGGACTCCCACAAATACCTTAGGTCCGCCATCAGGGCACTCAAGAAGAAGGGCACAATACACTTCTATGCAGTGGGAAGGCAGGAAAAGGGCGCTTCAGGAAGAAAGGCAGATGAGCAGGTCTACGGGCCCTCAACAGAAAGACTGAAAAAAGCAGCCAAGGACTCTGGCGCCCGTGTGAAGGTCATGGCCAGGAGGAAAGTGCTCCCCTTCTCCCCCGGCGCCTGGAAGATATGCATCGACGCAGAGATAAGGAAGGCGATATGATTGCGCTTATGGAGCATTAACCCGAAGTACCTGGACAGGCAGGGCCTGCTGGCCCTGTGGAGGGAGGGCCTCCTGGCCCAGAAGGTGCTCAAAGGAGAGACACTTGGGTACAGGAGCCATCCCCAGCTCGAGCGCTTCAGGTCGCACGCAGACCCTGTGGCCTACCTGTCGGGCTTCCTGCACTTCGTGCATGATGAGGCCTGCAGGAGGGGATACTGCTTTGACGAGGGAAAGCTTGCTCCCCCTGTGTTCGAGCAGAGGGTGCCTGTTGCAAGGGGCCAGCTAAATTACGAGTTCTCCCACCTGATGCGAAAGCTCAGGAAGAGGGACCGGAACCATTTTCTGAGGCTTTCGAGAATCAGGGAGCCTGAACCAAACCCCGCATTCATTGCTGTTGAAGGTGATATTGCGAAATGGGAGAGGCCCTATTTAAGCCCTTAAAGCATTGTCCCTCCATGAAGAAGCTCATGAGCGAGATAAGGAAGCAGACCCTGACACTGCTGGTCGCTGCCATGGGATTTGTGGCCGCCCTCATATGGAGGGATGCCATATCAGTCTGGCTCGCCCCACTCTACGCTGACTCATCAGGGGCAACAGGGCTGACCATAGCTGCCCTGATAGTGACAGTGGTGGTGGTCATCATCACGGTGGTGCTTACCAAGCTCCTTGGCTCAGATGAAGATAAGGCCTAGCCCGTTGACCAGAGACCGTGCACGTTGCAGTACTCCCTGGCGACTGCGTTACCTGGCTCTATGCAGAACTCTGCCTCTGGCTTGTCTCCTGCGCTCAGGAACTTCCTGTGCACCCTTCCGTCAGCCACGAGCTCTATGAACTCGATGTGGTGCTCCTCCTCCATGGGGTGGGGCACAGAGCCTATCTTCACCCTGACTCCTTTGCTGGTCCTCTCGATGACAGGCACGTGCTTCTCATGGCCTTCGTCCCTGGTCTTTGGCTCGAGGAGCTGCATGGGTTCTCCGCAGCATACCAGCTCTCCCTGTCCTGCGTGCATGACCTCCACTATGTTGCCGCAAACATTGCACTTGTATACCTGGTTGAGTTCAGTCATAACAGGATTATGAATAAATAGCTTAAAAATCAGTGAGAGCAAAATAATGTCATGAGAAAGATCTGCCTCATAATCCCGCTTCTTCTTTCAGCTGTTCCTGCAGCAGCCCAGGATGGCCAGGACGTGAGCTATTCGTGGCTCATACTGGTGGGTCTCCTGGTTTCCATAATCCTTCTTGGTCTGATTGTCCAGCTGAGGAAGCCAGGGCCCAGGGAATCCAGAGAGCAAGTGCAAGAGGACACGAAAGAAGAGCTGTGAACGGTTTTATTGCAGCTGTTGTAACTATATAGCATGAAAGCCTCCATGGCCATTCTTATCCTCCTATTCACCCCGCTGACCATGCTCCTGGCCACGCCCCAGGGCTCATGCTTCGAGGTCACGCTGGTTCCCAACCAGTCCATAGAAGCAGGAAACCAGAACGTCCTGTTCAACTTCACCGTGACCAACACCAACCAGACCTACAACATAACCGAGGTGTATATCCTTTTCCCCCCGGGATTTGCGCTCCTTGACGGCTCCAACCTGACCTCTGCGCTCAACACATCATTCTCTTCTGGTTCTGCCTCAGCAAGATGGACAAATGAAACAGCGTATGGCATACTCGAGAATCTCAGCAGCGAGTGGTTCGTGTTCAATAGCTCTGTTCCTGACTCAGCTGGAAGCTACAACTTCACGATAAACGTGTACAGTATGAATGACACATCATGGTACAGCCTGAACCAGAGCCTGATATTCGTCAACCTAACGGACGACACACCGCCCCCGCTTGACTTCGCCCCGCCCACTGACGCCAACAGCACAGTCATCCAGTCAAGGAACTGGACATTCATCAACGTTTCCTCTAACGGAACCCTGGACGCCTGCCTCCTGGACAACGGGACAGCCAACGTGTCCATGAGCGTGGAGGGCTCATCCTGCTGGTACAATCTCACGGGCCAGAACAACAACACAGAGGCATATTACTGGGTGTGGGCCAATGATTCCTCAGGCAACCTCAACAGGACAGGGGACATCAACCTCACCTTCAGTTACATAAACTGCAGCCTGGCCCTTCGGCTTGAAATCGTTTTACCGTCAGGCGAGGGCTCCCTGTGGGGAGAGCCCCTCCATGTAGAGGGATTCATAACCGATGCCTGCGGATACCCGGTGGAGAACGCCGCGGTAAACTGGACATTCTCCAGGGGACAGGACAGCTGGACAGGGGAGCAGAACATGAGCAACCAGAGCCAGGGCTGGTACAATTTCAGCTGGACAGAGACCCAGAATCAGACGGGCTACTACAACATTTCAATGAACGCCACAAACGCAGGATACCCCCAGAACCAGACCCTTCAGGAGGACGCATTCTTCCTGGCACTGGCTCCTGACATACTCTCTGCAGGACGGACAATAACCAGCATCTGCCCTGACGAGTTTGACATATGGGCAAGGGTCACTGATGCTGACAGCAACTACGTCAACCTGACCCTGGAGATAAGCCTGCTCAACCAGACCTCAGGCAGCCGGGGCCCCTGGCGGCTGGTCGACTACAGCTGGCAGGACCAGCTTACATCAACCTACATCCATTTCTACCCCAACTTCACGAACCTCTCCTTCGGGCCCGGGGTCTACAGCTACAGGTTCAACGCAACGGACGAGTTCGGTTTCACTGACATCGAAAACGGTTCTGAGAGCATCGAGATACACAACTGCAGCAGGGTGTTTGACATCATCCCGGTTTCTCCTGCACCGCAGAACGGAAGCTCCTGGTACTCCCGGGCCTTCACCATTAACCTGAGCTTCTCCTCTCCCTGGTATGGCCTCACCCAATGCTGGCTGAACTACAGCAACGGTACCTCAGGCACGCTTGCGGGAAACGCATCCCCAGGCTACTGCGAGTTCAGCTTCTCAGGCCAGCCATACGGCAGCTTCAATTATTCCCTTCGCGTGGGTAACAGCTACACCAATGACTCCTGGAACGGCACCTGGGAGTTCGAACTCGTGTGCACTGAGGACTGGTCCTACGGGCCCTGGAGCGAGTGCTCCGGGGGTTCCCAGAGCAGGAGCGCCACAGATCTCAATTCCTGCGGCACCGCTGACAACCGCTCTGCCCTGACCCGCTCATGCGACGACGGTGGAGGAGGCGGCGGAAGCGGGATTTTCGTGTCCCCCTACCCAACTGCATCAGAGAGCTTCCTAAAACTCCTTCCGGAAGAGCCCGAGGTCATGGAGGTAGACGACCCGGACATACCTGTGACCTCGGTCACTATAGAGGTCAATGTGAGTGAGCAGGATGTGACATCCCTTGAGATAGTCAGCTATTCATCGAGGCCTTCGCGGGTCAGCGAGCCCCCCAACGCCAGCGTGCAAAGCTACCTGGGCATAACCTCCACCATAAACAGCTCCAGGCTCTCCAGGGTCCTTATTGAGTTCTCTGTGGAGAGGGACTGGCTCAACCAGACCGACCCGGACTCAGTGGTTCTCATGAGGTTGTTGAACGAGACCTGGACCGGGCTCCCCACCATACGCATTGAATCCCAGGAGGTCGTCCACAGGTACAGGGCCGTTTCCCCAGGGCTATCCTATTTCGCTATCGCGGTTCCAAACATCACGAACCAGACCGCTGAAGCACCTCAGGATGGTTTCTCCACTGGCCAGAAGCCTGAAGAAGATACTGGTGCCGGGGAGACTGATGAAGAGCCGCCCTCTGGAGAGGACCTATGCCAGCCAGGGGAGAGCCAGTGCGTCGCTGGAATAGTCAGGCAGGTCTGCAACAAGTGGGGAACCGGATGGGTCAGCAAGGAGACCTGCATATACGGGTGCAGGGACGGGGAGTGCTCCACCACATTTGTCCTGGAGTTTGACATAAACCAGGTCCTGGTTACCCTGATGGTCATAATCCTTTTTGTGGCAGCGATTGCAATATTCATGAAGAGAAAGGCAATCGAGGAGTTCATGTTCTGGAGGCTTTGAATATGAGGAGTGTCCTGCTGGCTGTTCTGGCCCTGGTGATAGCGTCCAGCGGGTGCTCAACCCATGCACCTCAAGAGATTGGTCCTGATGCAGGCAACCTGAGCATCAATGAGACAGGCTTCGCTTTCTCAGGTGCAGGCCCCGGCGTCCACTGCGGCTCATTCAGTGTAAACGCCAGCATGGTGGCGTCCAGGCCGGGCATGTTCACAGACGCTCTCAGAAGGGCAGGCTTCTCGTTCGTGGGGCTGGTCATGGATACCGGGAACCCCAGGCACATCCAGCTGTGCGGGCAGCTCATACGCTCTGGAATACTCTGCGTTCCCTGCCAGGAGGCCGGTGACGAAGAGGGCAGATTCGTGGCCATAGGGGCCAGAAACGCCATTAACCTGAACCAGAGCCTGGAGGACATGCTCCAGGAAGCATCTGACCAGGGGGCTGTGTCCTATGTGACCACGCCCATGGCCTCTGACAACAAGAGCTCATGGAAGAGGTGGGACATACAGGGTTATGACGGACTTGCGGTGGTATCCCCCATGTCCCATGACAGGGGGGACAGCGAGGAGGCCCTCTCCAGATGGCACGGCCTGCTCAGGAACGGAAGGAAGAAGCACGCATACGGAGAGAGCACTATAAAGGATTTCTCCAGCACTCACGAGCTTGCCGGGATGCTGGGCAGTTCCTATCAGTGCCTCATCCTCAGGGAGAACCTCTCTGAAACCTCCCTCAAGTCCGCGCTCATGAAAGGGAGCTTCTACATAACCAACGGGCCTGAAATCAATTTCACTGTTGACGGCCACGGTCCAGGGGAGAGCCTCAATGTGACCTACGGCAGTGAGGTGGAGCTTTCCCTCGAGGTGAGCTCGCTCTCTAACTTCAACAGGGTCAGGATAATAAGGAACGGCGAGGTCATACAGGAAATCGGCAAGACCTTCCTGACATACAACACCACCCTGAACAGCACCATACTGAGGGATGCCTGGTTCACGGCAGAGGTATGGGGAAACGACTACACCCCCAGGCATCATGACTTTGTTCACGCCATGACCAACCCGGTTTGGGTGAGCTCAGTACTTCCCTGAACGCTTTCCTCTTCTTGCCATGAGTATGGCCAGCACTATGCCCAGTGTTATGGACATGGTGGCGGCCCTGTACACGTCAAGCTCTCCCTGGAGAAGGAGCTGGGCGCTGGCGTTGGCCCCGAAAGCGACCCCGGCTGTAACGAACATGAACAGCCAGAACCTCTTGACCCATCCCCGGAGCCCGTGGAGCCTGCTCAGATCAGACATGATATATATTTTATTCCTTTCGCTAATAAAGAGGCATGGACGAGAATCCCGCCGGCTGGTTCATACCCATCAGCCTCATGCTGCTTCTCTTTGCTCTGGTCTCACCGATGCTTGCTCCCTTGGCCAGCACCCCTGACGGCTATACCGGCGGGCTGGTGACCTTCCGGGGAGAATCCGGGCACGTGAGCCTGGATGCGGAACTCGCAGTCACCCCACAGGAGCACAGCAGGGGCCTGATGAACAGGGAGTCCCTGGCAGACGGCCAGGGCATGCTCTTCATCTTCAGCGAGGACTCGCCCAGGAGCTTCTGGATGAAGGACACCCTGATTCCCCTGGACATGGTGTTCGTGAACTCCTCCATGCATGTGGTGGGTGTTGTTGAGAACGCCCAGCCCTGCACTGCCTCCTGCTCCTGCCAGTGCCCCAGGCACAGCTCAGAGGCCCCGGCCATGTACGTGATAGAGGCCAACGCGGGCTTCTGCAGGGAGCACGGCATAAAGGAAGGCCAGCTCATTGACATAGAGCTCCTCCAGTCCTGATATAAAGCCCCGGAAGGCACGGCAAAGCTTTATAAACCCTCATTTGTCACTATTATATAGTTACAATAGGTGATTGCATGCCAGGGCAGGACCTGAGATTCGCGGATGTGAGAATGGACGGAAAGAGCTACAGTGCTTGGCAGTTCTCGATGCTTAAGGATACCCCCAGGTATGTAAGGGACGAGTTTGGATATGACAGGAACCCGAGCAGAAGAGAGATGCTGGGCAACCTCGCGCATTTCTATGCCAGGCGTGAGATGGGTCCTCACTTCAGTTACCTAAGCGAAAATGCGCAGAGAAAAAGGCTGCACGAAGCTTGTCTCAGGCATAAGATTGACCCAGAGGGAGTGAGTGATTTTGACGGCTTCGAGGGTTCCTTTGTCAGGGCAAGGGACAGGGAATGGACAAGCCCGAGGCAGGTGAACGAAATATACAGGGCTGTTCACCAGAGGCAGCTTGAGCATGCCAGGCAGTTCCCCCGCGACAAAGATGACAACAGGAGAATCAATCTGGAGCTCTTCGAGGACATGCTCGAAAGGAACGGGGGGAAGCAGATTCCTCTTTCCGGAGAATTTCTCATGGTCAGGGGTTATGAAGGAGAGCTGTCCTGCCCGATATAATGAGTAAGAGGAAGTGACTGAATGAGCGATGCAAAGGGCCCTTTCACAAGGAAGATAGAGAAGGCAACTAAATATCTTAGTGAAATGCCGTCCATAAGGGACAACGCCTACAGGGTGATTCTCAACTACATGGGAGACCTGGCTGAAGAGTGCCTCCCTGAGGGATGCAGGAAAATGGTTAGTGAGAACATGATTCCCTGCGCAAGGAGTCACATAGGCAGAGAAGGTGACTACAGATGGCTTCTGGATGACGTCCAAAGCTGCGAGGAATACATGTTCGAGAAATTCTGCCCTGAGCGGCTCGAGGAACTGGGCGACGGGCTTTTCGTCTTTTACATGAAGCCCCTTGAGGAAGGGGAAGAGCGCGGATCAAACACAGTCGAGAAGGACGGTACTGAATACAGTTTCAGCATGGTCATTGACCCCAGCGCGAAAGAGGACAGGACAGAGCACATCCCTGCAAAGAGCCTGCATTAGTGCCTTAGAGGAACAAACGAGACAGCCATGAGCCTTTCCTGATTTAGCTTACCTTCTTCCTTCCTTGCCATGATGAGCTCCTGGCGGGTTCCACTGTTAATCGGGACAGCCAGTGTTCCGCCCTCCTTGAGCTGTTCCTCCCAGGCATGGTAAATCCTGTCAGACCCGCAGGCCACCAGTATCTTGTCAAAGGGGGCGTGCTCCTCCAGTCCCCTGGACCCGTCGCCTGCGATCATGGTGACGTTGCTGATGCCCGCCTTCCCGAGACTCTTCCTGGCCTTCCTGACCAGGCTATCCTCGAGCTCTACTGAGAAGACCTCCTTCACGAGCCTGGAGAGCACCGCTGCCTGGTAGCCTGAGCCCCCTCCAACCTCAAGGACGCGGTCTTCCCTGCGGGGCTCCAGGAGTTCGGTCATTATGGCCACCATGTGCGGGGCTGATATTGTCTGGCCCTGTCCTATGTGAAGGGGCTCGTCAGAGTAGGCGTTTTCCCTCTCCTCAGGCGGCACGAACTCCTCCCGGGGGATATGCCTCATGGCACTCTCTACCTTCCCGGTCCTGATGTAGCCCTCCTTTCTCAGGGTATCCATCAGGGTCCTCTTTTTATCATCCAGGCTCATAATATTCACTATGAGTGTGGGGTTTTATGAATTGCGACCTGTGCGTCAGGACAGCTGAGCGGGACAAGGCCCTTGAGATGGGGAGGCAGCTGGGACTCGGACTGGTTTGCCTGGTGGTCCGGCCAGAGGAACTCCCTGCCCTGAGAAAGGCCGCTGAGAAGAGGGACTGGAGGCTCAGGCCCAGGCTGGCTGCGGGGGCGGACGCCAGCTCGCCCAGGCCCGATGAGATGAGGAAGCTCGCCAGGAGGCTCAGGAAGAGAGCGGATGTCATAGTGGTGAAAGGGGGCACGGACGAGCTCAACAGGGCTGCTGTTGAAACCCCGGAGGTGGACATACTCATGGAGCACGAGGTCCAGGGAAGGCCCGGCATAAACCACGTCCTTGCCAGGCTGGCCAAGAGCAATGGGGTGCACATAGCCTTTGACTACAACAAGCTGGTGACAAGTTACAGGCTGGGAAGGATTCAGGGGTTCTCGTCAATGGTGGGCTCAGCCAGGGAGGTGCGGAAGGCCAGGGCGCCGTTTGTCCTTACCTCAGGGGCAATGGACCCGTGGGGCATGAGGTCAGGCTCTGAGCTCCTTGCCCTGGGAAAGCAGATGGGCTTTACAGAGGGAGCGGCCATGTCTGGGGTCTCTGACTCCATCGTAAGGGAGAACAGGAAGCGCCTCTCAGGCAGCTGGGTCATGCCCGGGGTGGAGGTCGAGCGGGAAGAGTAAGAAGACCCGGGTCTTGTGCATGCAAAGGATTTAAATGATTTTAACCAGTGTTTATTCATGAATACACGAAGGGTTGCGGTATCCGTAATCCTTGGTCTTGTGTGCGGCATATTCTGCGCCTATGGCGCGTGGGTTACCAGGGGAACCCTTCCCATGGAAGTGACCTCAGGTGTGCTTGCAGCAACTGTCTACAACAGGGTGCTTCTCGGCTTTGTGGTGGGAATCTCAGACCAGCTGAACCTTCACCCGGCTGCCAGGGGGGCTGTGATTGGCGCGCTTGTCAGCATATGCCTGAGCATTGTCACCATGGTTGACGGGAGCCTTGCAGCCGGACTGACAGTTATCGGGCTCGGAATCCTGTACGGGGTGTTAATCGATTATGTCGCGACCAGGCTGACAGATGTGGCCATCTGAGCCTGCCCCGGAAAGCGCTACGATACGAGCATGTCAGACAGTGCGCTGTGTATGAGCCCTGCGAACACCTCGCTAGATATGAATGCCACCAGGAAGTATATCACCACGGCCACGGCCAGCATGGTGCCTATGTTGTACCACTGGGAAATCTTGTTGTCGCCCTCCCCAATCTTGGTGAGGAATATGCCCAGGATTATTATGACCTCTATGAGGTAGACCCCGACAATGAGCTGGAACACCTCAGGGGAGGTGTTGGTCTCCATGTTGAATGCCGAGGCGAAGTCAGCTATGCCCATTGCGCTCCCCATGTCCAGGCCGTCCAGGTAGTCCGCCAGCTTGCCCAGCACAAGCACTATGACGCTGGACATGGAAACGATGAGGCCTGTTATCATGGGAGTGAGGAAGTAGGCCTGGAACTTCATGCTGGAAACGGTTTCAGACAGCGTGTCCCTTATGTATTCCTGGGTCTCCCTGATGTTCTTGAGGTACCTGGCAATCCTGAGCATGCTCTCTGCCGCATACCTGACCCCGGTCTTTGCGGTGTCGTTCACAGCGAACATGATATTGGTTATGAGCTTTGATGGGTAGTAGAGGAGCGCGCCCCATCTCTTGTCGAACAGGGCGTTCTCAAAGGTCATTCCCAGGGTCTTCATGTTCCTCATGGTAACCCTGAACAGCCCCGCAATCTCCAGGTCCTTGACGTCCTCTATGACCTTCTGGACAGCCAGCTCAGTGGGTGTTCCCCCTGATATCCGGTTCCCGAGCTGGAACATTGCCACCTCGAACTGGCTCTCTGTCTTCTGGATGCTCTTCTGTATCCTGTTCCTCTGCATGTTGCTGAGCGCGAAGTATGCAGCCAGGCTCAGGGCAATGCCCATTATTATGAGCATGGACATCAGGAGCTCGAACGTGCCGTGTGGCCCGAACTCGTTGGTTCCCGTGAACAGGAGCCCGTAGTTCTGGGCAAAGAACATCACGGGAAAGGCCACAATGACCACCAGTATGAGAACGGCCAGTGGGAGGACGGGTATGGTGCCCTTGCCCATCTTCATGGTTCCCTCCCTTGGCAGGCCCGGTATCTTGCTCATGTCAATCTGGGAGAATGTCATGGGCCTCTTGCTGAGGGTGCTCTGGATGAAGAATAGTATTGCGATTGGAAGTATGATGTCGTACCCTATGATGAAATGTATGGGACCCACTATGTCAGACATGAACACAGCTGCCAGGGGCGCCATTATGGTGCCAAGTATGGGAAGCACGATTCCCATCATGTGTATGACCATGACCGGCATCCTGAGGTCCTGGGCGTAGTGCTTCATCCTGGTCCTGGTCCCGTCCAGTATTACGTCCAGGGCCTGGTCAAGGACCTTCTTTGCCCTTTCGGGCGGGTGGTTCTGGGAGTCCCTTATGAGCCTGAGGGCCTCTGCGAACTCCTCGTTCTCTGGCTTCCATTTAGCTATGTAGTCTGAGAGGGCCTCGCTCGTGGAGTGGTACCTCCTCATCTCAATGTCCCAAAGAAGGCGCCTCATGTCCCAGGCCAGTTCCCCCCGTATGTTGTAGGAGGCGAACGAGAGTGCCCTCTCCAGGTTCGGGGACACCCTCATGGATATTACCATGTAGAGAACTGCCAGAACGACCTGGGAGGAGGCCCTTATCCTCATGGTCTTGACCTGGTTGGACGGGTATTTCAGGAAGAAGTACCCCACCAGGAGCCCTCCGGCCGCTATGAGCAAACCAAGGGCAACGGGGAGCATGGCTATGCTTTCCCCGGACGCCATGGAACCTATAACTGCATTGAGTGTGAATGCTGCCCCTGCAATGACAAAGCCCAGAACCGTGACCACGAAGAGGGACATCACCCCCTCGGGGGTTATCCTAAGGCCCGTGAATCCCGCGGCCCTCCTGATTTCCTCGCTCAGACGCGGGTCTGCCTTCATCTTTATCATCCTGGAGGCCAGGGACACCAGCCTCTCATACCAGCTGAGCTTCCTCTCGTCAGCCTGCCTGAAGCTCCTGTAGTCCCTTGAAGTGAGCTTGAAATTCGGCCTGGAGCTCCCTGGAAGTACCACCCTCCTCCTCATCTCAATGGGAAGAATGCGCTTCTTTTTCCTGTCATCCTTCTTCCCGCCGCCGAAGAGCCCCATGATTTATATTAACTCCCCCTCTTATTATATTATCCGGAGGGGGCGGAAACTACTGGTTTCGCCCCATGCCGAAAAGGAGACAGCATGTCCCTGAGGTTCCACAACACCCTGACGAAGAGGAAGGAGGCCTTCCGCAGCCTCACCAAAGGAAAGGTGAGCATGTACAACTGCGGCCCGACTGTCTACGACTACGCGCACATAGGCAACTTCAGGGCCTATGTCTTTGCTGACGTGCTCAGGCGCTACCTCGAGCACAGCGGATACAAGGTAAAGCAGGTCATGAACCTGACTGACGTGGGCCACATGACCCATGACGACGTGGCAGACGCCAGCGGGGAGGACAAGATAGAGAAGAAGGCCAGGGAGCAGAAAAAGGACCCCTGGGAGATATCCAGGTTCTATGCGGATGCCTTCTTCGATGACATCAGGAAGCTCAACATCCAGCCAGCCCACGCATACCCAAAGGCCACTGACTACGTCAAGGACATGATAGCCCTCACCGAGCAGCTCATCAGGAGGGGCCACGCGTATGTCTCCAACGGCTCTGTGTATTACGATGTGTCCTCGTTCCCTGACTACGGAAAGCTCTCAGGGAACAGCATAGAGAACCTGCTGGCGGGAGCAGGAGGCAGGGTCGAGCAGAACCCTGACAAGAAGGGTCCCCTTGACTTCGCGCTCTGGGTGCACAACCCCAGGCACATCATGCAGTGGGACTCTCCCTGGGGAAAGGGCTACCCGGGGTGGCACATCGAGTGCTCTGCCATGAGCAGGAAGAACCTCGGCCAGACCATTGACATCCACACAGGAGGGGAGGACAACATATTCCCTCACCATGACTGCGAGATAGCCCAGTCAGAGGGCGCCACAGGAAAGAGGTTCGTGCGCTACTGGCTGCACACCAGGCACCTTTTCGTGGAGGGAAAGAAGATGAGCAAGTCCCTGGGCAACTTCTACACCCTCAGGGACCTGCTGGATAAGGGCCACGAGCCCATGGCAATAAGGTACCTTCTACTCAGCGCGCACTACAGGACCAGGCTCAACTTCACAGAGAAGGGCCTTGCCACGGCGTCTGCAACAGTCAGAAAGCTCAGGGACTTCGTTCACTGCATGGCATGCCACAGGCACTGCGACAAGCCCTCAGGGAAGGTGGAGGGCTTCATAAAGACAGCTAATGAGGGGTTCAGGAAGTCCATGGATGACGACCTGAACATGCCTGACGCGCTTGCTCATGTGTTCTCGTTCATGGGCAGGATCTACAGGGAGAGGGACGCCGGAAGGCTTGACAGCAAGGAGGCCGGCATGGCCTACGGGTTCATGCTCGACATGGACAGGGTTCTCGGTCTCGGTCTGAGGGACATCCCTGTGGATGATGACATCCCTGATGACATAAGGCTCATGGCAAAGGAGAGGGAGGCGCTCAGGATGAAGAAGGACTTCAGGGGCGCGGACATGCTCAGGGAAGAGATGAGGAAGAGGGGATATGTCCTCGAGGACACATCTAGGGGATGTGTGATTAAGAAGGCGTGCTGATTTTCATGAGGCTTACATTTCTGGGCGTCGGAGGGGGGAGATGGGTTTTCCTCAAGCAGCTCAGGGGCTCAGGCGGATTCGTGCTCGAGCTGGCAGGCCAGAAGATGCATGTTGACCCTGGCCCCGGAGCGCTGGTCAGGGCCAGGCAGTACAGGGTGAACCTCTGCAACCTCACGGCTGTGCTGGTTTCCCACCGGCACCAGGACCATATGAACGACGCGATAGTGGCCATTGAGTCCATGACCAGGGGCGCCACAAGGAAGAACGGGGCGTTCGTCTCCACAAGGCTGGTCATAGATGGAGACAGGGAACATCCTCCCCTGCTCGACAGCTTCCACAGGAAGGTGCTTGACCAGCTGGAGGTGCTCTCAGAGGGCAAGAGCGTCAGGCTCGGCGAAGTTAGGGTCACTGGCATTCCCACAGAGCACGGGGAGATTGAGGGCCTTGGCTTCCTTTTCGAGGGAGAAGGCATGCGCATTGGATACACAGGGGACGGCGAGTACTATAATGGAATGGAGAAGCACTACAATGACTGCAACTATCTCATTCTCAATGTCATGCGGCCGAGGACCGACACCTGGCCCGGGCACATGAACTCCATAATGGCCAGGGAGTTTCTCTCAAAGGCCAGGCCTAAGCAGGCCATCATGAACCATTTCGGCATGAAGATGATAAAGGGCGTGGCCGAGAGAGAAGCCTCCTGGATACAGGGCGAGACCGGTGTGAAGACCATGGCGGCGCGTGACGGAATGGTCATAGAGTCAGGAAAAAGCAGCGATGCCCCCCAGAAGAAGGTCAAGGGCTTCCTTAACGAGGACGGGGACTAGAACCTGAGCCTGTTCTTCTCAATAACCTGGGTGAAGACGAACACCCCTATGAGCATTATTGCGCCTATGCCTATTAGCATGTAGTAGAAGAATGGGTCGCTATCGCTTCCGCACGGGCCGCAGCCCTCGTCAGTCTCGCCGTCGCAGTCGTCATCCAGCCCGTTGCAGCACACCTCTGCCTTTGGCTGGACCGCTCCCCTGCAGTCCCCCCACTCACCGTTCTCGCACTCCTGGATGCCGAACTCGCAGGCCCCCTCCTCGATTCCGCAGTTCCTGGTCCTTCCGGTATTGCAGCAGCCTGTCACCCCCTCGTCCACCCTTCCGTCGCAGTCATCGTCTATGTTGTTGCACCTCTCGGTCAGGGGCTCGTTCCCGTTGTAGCACTGGCACCTTGTCCCCTCTATGGAGGTTTTTCCGTAAACATCATCAATTATTCCGTTGCAGTCGTCATCCTTCCCGTTGCACTTCTCCTGCGAGGGCTCGCTTGCCCCAGAGCATGGCCCCCATGTACCGTCTATGCATATGCTGGTGCCGTCTTTGCACTGGCCGCAGGGCCTGGTGTCTCCCTCTATGCAGAGCGCTCCGCCCTCCTGGCACGGTGGCTGGGGCACGCCGTCCAGGACAAATCCCTCGTCCTCGTCTATCGCCCCGTCGCAGTCATCGTCCAGCATGTTGTTGCAGTACTCAGGGAGCTCGCCAGGATATATCCCGCTCTCAGGCTTGCATATTATCTCTGTGCCGTTGGGGTTGCAGACATAGGTTCCCTCGCACACGCTGCCCGGCCATGAGTTGCATGGCTGGCCCACGAGTTCACCCATGCCAGCTATGCCGTCATCAATTATTCCGTTGCAGTCGTCATCGAGCCCGTTGCACACCTCCTCTCTTCCCGGGTTCTGCAGGGGGTTTGTATCGTTGCAGTCACCGCTCTCCTGGCAGTACCCGTCTCCGTCCAGGTCGTCGCATATGAATATGGTTATGTTCTCCTCCCTGTAGACTTCGCTCCCCTCTGAAAGCACTGCCCTCAGGGTGTGCTTTCCCCTGTCAGAGCTCATGTCACTTATGCTTATTTCGAATGCAGAGAGGTCGATGGAGAAGCTCTCCTTCTGGGCAAGAATCCTCTTCGTGGCCTCGCCTGTGACTGAGAGCCTGCCCTGGGACACGCTGGAGGAGAGCTCTATGCCGTCCTCAGGGTCGCTGGTCTCCTCAGCGCCATATGAGACGTCGCTCTTGTCGCACAGGAGCTCCTGGCCCGGGGGGAGGGGGCATTCGGGGGGCTGCAGCCCTGACATGGACCCAAGCTCTGACACGGCAAAGCTCTCTGTGAAGGGGCTCCCGTAGACCGCTGAGGCAGGCGTCTGCTCCACGCTTCTGCTCCATTCCGTGCTGTTGGGAACCGAATAGCTGGTGTAGGCGCATACCAGGGGCCCGTTTGGCGGAAGGTAAGCTGCCAGGTATGTGGCGTCAGACTCATAATCCTTCAGAACTATCTCGCCTGTGGTGCCGTTCCACTCCACGTCAGTCCCCCTTTGCTGGTACTCTCTGACCACAGGCTCCTTGGTCTTGAACACCCCTCCAGAGGGCAGGCTGTAGAGACCAGGGCCCCCGAATCTCCTGAAACCCTCTGTCATGCTGTCGTCATCGAAAGGCAGTATGCTAACTCTGCAGTCAAAGCCGCTCACATAATCACTGCATGGGATGGATGGGCTCGCTATGGTCTGGAAGACCCAGCCGTCCTCCCATACAGTTCTCCCGCCGTATTCGCCGCTTCCGCAGGCCACCCTCATGGAGAGGTCAACCTCTTCCGGTGTTGGCGGGATTCTGGTAATGTCCCACTTCACGGTCCCAATGAGTGCGTGCTCCGGGATTCCGCCTGAGCCCATGTCGTATATGAACTTCAGGCCTGTCTCTATGGGGTTGCCGTCAATCGTGGAGTACCTGGTGCCTGTGCTGGAAGACCAGTGGCATGGATAGGAATCGCTGTTCCCGCAGGCATCCTGGCATGACTCGCATATGTCAACGGGCGGCTCTCCGATGAAGCATGACTCGTTGCCGCAAAGCCCGCTCACCTGCACGCTGTACCAGAACTCCTGCTCCGGGTACTCGTCCCACTTCACCTCACCGTCCGCGGTCAGGGCGTACCTGAATGTGATGTTACTGTATTCGTAGAGGGACTCGTTCTTGATGTACCTGTCAAGTGTTATTGCTGCCCTGGCTATGCTTTCCGTGTCCATGTAGAGGTGGAGCCAGGAGTCCTTTGATATGGGCTCTGTGTACCCCACCGTGAGATTGGAGTCAAGGGTCTCTGCGCCCGGGCTGAAGGAATTTCCGGGCCCCTCCAGACTGATATCGATGGCAGCCCTGGCAGTCCCTAATATAAGCAATGCCACGAAAAGCGATGCAGACAGCGCCTTGAACCCCATGTTAGAATCTTTGTTGGCCTGCTAAATAAAGCTTCCTTATAAGTTAAAAGCTAATCGATAAAGGCATTAACCGTTAAGCAGTCTATAAATTTATAGACAAAAAACAGAAAAAGCGCAAAATATAATGTTCATAAGGGCATGTCAAAGTTTCACACTGTTTCTGGGTTTAGCTTTGATGCTGGCGGCGTTAGGGAATATCTTTGCATGCTGGGTGGCTCCAGGGGTTCCCTGCATCTGGGGCAAGGCTTAAATATAGGCTGTTTATACTATAGTCTGCGCGACGGGTTGCGGAGAAGGATATAACGGTGTTATATTCCCTGCTACCTCATACCGCCCGGATACAAAGCAATGCGTTTAGATATAACGGTGTTATATCTTTCCGTGAAGATAACCTCTCGCGCTGGAGCACAGGGGCATGCCGTTCGATATAACGGTGTTATATCTTTGCCTCTCTTCCCGCAGGTGACATAATGCCCAAGAAGAAAACCAACACAGTGTTCACCAGCCTCCACCCTGACCTGGAGAAGCTGGTGAGGAAGAGATTCGATGAGCCCACTCCTATCCAGGAAGCTGTTATACCGGAGATACTGGCAGGAAGGAATGTTCTCAGCCTGTCCGAGACCGGCTCGGGAAAGACAGAAGCCTGCATGCTTCCCGTATTCAGCCTCTGGCTCCATAAGCCCCGCAAGCCCATATCCATACTCTACATCACTCCTCTCAGGGCCCTTAACAGGAACCTCATGGAAAGGGTCATGTGGTGGTCCAGCCAGCTGGACATTGACGCCTCTGTCCGGCACGGGGACACCACCCAGCACGAGCGCAGGCTCCAGGTGGAGAACCCCCCTGACATGCTAATCTCGACCCCTGAGACCCTGCAGGCCATTCTGACAGGCAAGCTCATGCGGGAGAACCTCCGCAACATCCGCTACATCATCATTGACGAGGTCCACGAGCTCGTTCCCAACAAGCGGGGCCTCCAGCTTGCCGTGGGCCTTGAGCGCCTGAAGGAGCTCATACACATGGGCGGGAACCCGCCTCCCCAGGTAATCGCCCTCTCGGCCACTGTGGGCACCCCTGAAAAGGTCGCGGAATTCTATAACCTCGGCACGCCTGCGAAGTCTGACTCTGGCAAGACACAGAAGTCAGCAGGCACGCCTGCACATTCCGGGCCCCATAACCCAGAGAGCCCGGCAGACACGCCTGCACAATCTGACCCTGGCAAGACACAGAAGTCAGCAGGCACGCCTGCACATTCCGGGCCCCACAACCCAGAGAGCCCGGCAGACACGCCTGCACAATCAGGCGCGAACAGTGCCCAGCCCGTGTGCAGCATCATCAACACGGTCAAGACCAGGAAGGCCTCCCTGAAGGTTGAGTCCCCGCGACCGGGAAAGCGGGACCGAGAGGCAGCCTCCCTGCTCAAGGTGTCCCCTGACATCGCCGCCAGGCTCCAGATGATAAGGGAGCTCATAAAGTCCAAGCGCTCCACCCTCTCCTTCACCAACACCAGGGAGTTCGCTGAGATACTGTCCAGCAGGCTCAAAACCCTTGACCCAAAGCTCCCTGTTGAGACCCACCACTCCTCGCTATCCAAGGACGTGAGGGTTGCGGCAGAGGACGGATTCCGGAGCGAGAGCATAAAGTCACTGATATGCACGTCCAGCCTGGAGCTGGGCATTGACATAGGCTCCATCGACCTTGTCCTGCAGTACCAGTCCCCGAGGCAGGTGGGCAAGTTCCTGCAGAGGGTGGGCCGCTCCGGCCACAAGCTCTCGAAGGTATCTGACGGCATACTCATAGCAGGCGACCAGGGCGACTGCTTCGAGTCCTCTGTGATAGCAGACCTCGCCCTGAAGGGATGGGTGGAGCCCACCAGGCCCTACGGCATGTCCTGGGACGTGCTGGCCCTCCAGACCCTTGGCCTGGCACTGGAGGAGTACAAAATCCCTGCCAAGAAGGCGCATGAGATAATTACCCGCGCCCAGCCCTTCAGGGAAGTGACATACGAGGAGTTCATGGAGGTGTGCATGCTCCTCCAGAAGCTCAGGCTCATATGGGTGGACATCAAGTACTCAGAGACCGGGGAACCCCTTCTCAAGAGGCGGTCCAGGGCATTCGAGCACTACTACTTCAATCTGTCCACCATACCTGACATCAGGAATTACAGGGTTATAGATAACCTCACCAACAAGCATGTGGGCACCCTGGACGCGGAGTTCATAGCCCTCCACGGAACCCCCAATACCTCTTTCATCGTGAAGGGCCAGGCATGGAGAATCCTGGACGTGGGCAAGACCCGTGTCCTGGTTGAGCCCATCTCGGGCATAGAGGCAGCCATACCCGCATGGGAGGGCGAGCTCATCCCTGTCCCCTACGAAATCGCCCAGGCAGTGGCCGCCCTCAGGGAAGAAATAGCAGAGCTCCAAGACTCAAAGCCCAAAGCCGAGACCATAAGGGCCCTCCAGAGGAAATACCCCATTACAGCAGACGTTGCTAAGAAGCTCTATTCCCTCGTCCAGACCCAGCTGAAGAGCGGCTTCCTTCCCACAAGGAAGAGGATTCTCATCGAGCACTCCTCAGGGGAGGAGGGCACATGGCTAATATTCCACACCTCCTGGGGCTCCCTGATAAATGACACCGTGGGCCGTGCACTTTCCCACACCCTTACCCAGAGGATGGGCTCTGTTGGCCTGCAGACAGACCCCTACAGGATAATGCTCCGCCTCCAGGGGCTCTCTGACTGGAAGGAGGCCCTGGCCGCATTCAGGCGCATGAAGCCTGACGAGCTCGAGAAGACCATACTGGAGTCCCTGCCAGGAGGGGAGCTGTTCAACTGGCGCTTCATACACGTGTGCAAGCGCTTCGGCATAATCAGGAGGGACGCTGACTTCGGCAAGGGCTACATCCGCAAGATAGCAGAGGTCTACCACGGCACCCCTCCCTACCAGGAGGCCATAAACGAGGCCCTCCACGACAAGCTCGACCTGGATGGGGCCAAGAGTGTCCTTGAATCCCTGCAGTCCGGAGACCTGAAGCTGGAAATCCGCCGCGGGCTCTCCCCACTGGGGGAGGCAGGTGTCAGCAGGAAGTACGAGATACTGGCCCCGCTCAAGCCCGAGAAGGAGATATTCTCCATATTCAGGAACCGGTTACTGGACACCCGGCTTGGCCTGGTGTGCACAAACTGCGGCAAGTGGGCCACCATAACCTCTGCAAGGGATGTCCCCGAGCGACCCCACTGCCCCTACTGCGAGTCCATGATGGTGGCAGTTGTGCCGAGCAAGTATCTCATCGAGGCCCAGGAAATAGTTAAGAAGCGGAACAGCGGAAAGCTCACGGTCGAGGAGAACGGTCACCTCGAGTACATGCTCAAGAGCGCTGCCCTGGTCTCCTCCTCAGGCGGCCGGGCAGCCGTGGCCCTGGCCGGAAGGGGAGTTGGCCCTGCCACAGCAGGCAGAATCCTCAGCAGGATGCTTAAGGGAGATGAGTTCCTTCAGGAAATCCTCAAGGCAGAGCGCAACTTCGCCAAGACCAAGCGGTTCTGGAAATAATCCTTCAATACCCGACCGGGACAACTAACACATCAGGCCCAGGTCCTTGAGAAGACTATGAGGAATCATGCACAGACTCGCATGCAGGGTGGTCTGGTGAAGCTGCAGCCGGACAGTTTCGGGTGTATTATTAATAATAAATATTCTGATAGAATTATGGAGATGCCCATGGAAGGAAAGGATATCAAGAAGCTAGTGAAGAAAAGGTACAATGAGATTGCAGAGGCTGGTTCTGCATCCTGCTGCTCATGCAGCTGCGGAAAGGACAATGAGCAGTTGTCAAAATCTATCGGCTACTCGGATGATGAAGTAAAGGGCGTTCCTGAAGCAAACCTGGGACTTGGCTGCGGAAACCCCACTGCCCTTGGGGAGATAAAGGAAGGTGATGTTGTAGTGGATCTGGGCTCCGGCGCTGGAATTGACTGCTTTCTGGCTTCCAGGAAGGTCGGTTCCATGGGGAAAGTAATCGGAATCGATATGACAGATGAAATGATAAAGAAATCAAGGGAAATAGCATCCAGCAAGGGTTATGAGAACGTCGAATTCAGGCCGGGCGAGATAGAAGACCTCCCGGTCGAAGACGAATCCGTTGATGTCATTATCAGCAACTGTGTCATCAACCTCTCCCCTGACAAGGAAAAAGTGTTCAGGGAATCCTTCAGGGTATTGAAGAAAGGCGGGAGGATGTATGTCTCTGATATGGTTCTATTGGAGGAGCTGACCAAGGAACAGAGGGCAGACGAGGAACTGATATCAGGATGCGTGGGAGGAGCCCTGCTGAGGGATGAGTATCTAAGGATTGTAAGAGAAGCTGGCTTTGGTGTCAGGGTCCTCTCAGAAGACAGGGAAATAAGCAAGAGGCAATATGCAGGCCTTCCCGTTCAGAGCCTGAGGATTGAAGCAATCAAGAACGTGTAAGCCAGCCTGGAAATAATTACAGGAGCCTCCGCTTCCCCAACACACTGCCGTCGGCAGGCTCTTGCTTTCATTAGTATGCTTGAGTCAATGCTTCCTGTAAACATCAGCTACTTCATATGGCCAACATTCTGCGAAATTACGCGCCTGGCTCATACCTCCCCGAGCTTCCCCAGATAGGTCCCGTCCAGCATGTACAGTCCGGCTTTCTCCCTTTCTGATGCCCTGAACAGCGGCCCCGGGCCCTTGCCCTTCTCAGTTACCCTTCTGCTGTTCAGGCCCACGAACCCTGTCAGCTCGCTCACTGGCGGAAGGAGAATCATTTCCGGCAGGCTTTCCGGCAAACCGGGATACCTCTCACCCAGCCTGTCCCTGTCGAACTCTCCCCTTATTATGACGGGCTCCACCCATCTGTAGCCCAGCCTGTCCCTGAACTCGAACCCCGCGTGGTTGTGGCCCAGCACGATTGTCTCGCACTCCAGGAACTCCTCCGGCGGCCAGGCATGCCCGTGGCAGAGCCAGGCCTTCCCCAGCCTGAATCCTGTTGCAGGGTGCAGCGCTGCCCCCTCGGGGAGCAGGTTACCCAGCCCGTCATCATGGTTTCCCGGGCAGACCTCCACCTCAGCCGCCTCCAGCAGCCTCCTGAAGAACGCTGGTATCTCCCTCTCCTCCTGGAAGCTCGTGCCAGGCACCTTGTGCTTGACGTCCCCCAGGATGACAATCCTCTTTGCCCTGGCCTTCTTAACCAGCCCCTCAAGCCTTTCCAGCAGCTTCCCTGACTGGCTGGGCACGGTTATCCCCTTCCTCCTGTAGCGGTGCTCTATCCCTATGTGCAGGTCTGCCACCACCACCGTGCTCCCAATCCTGAGTGCCGGCTCCCCTGTAACGAACCTCGGTTCCATGCCAAGGATTTGGTAAACCGCTTAAAAGCCTTAACTCCAATAATGGTGAAAGGTGCATAGAGCGATGGGAGAGAGTTACATAATAACAGACCGGGCATACATTGATGACTTCGAGCTTCTGACCTATGATGCCCTGAGAAATGCCAGCAACTCTCACCAAAGGATGTCCTGGATAATGGACTCCTCCCCTTTCTTTGACAATGACTCCCTTGAATTCTGGAGGATTTACAAGGACTCCACATCAGACCTCCCAGAGGAATACATGAGGGAGGAGAGAAGGCTCTTCCTCATGCGCCCCTATTTCGTTGCCAGGAAAGATGACAGAGTTGCAGGGGGCATATGGCTCGCTGACATGGAGAGAGTAAGAGGAGAAGCCATCCAGCATTTTCACCTTGCCGTTGACGAGTCTATGCGCCGGAACGGGGCAGGAAATGCTCTCCTCAGCATGATGGAAAGGGAGCTGGGGCCTGCTTGCGACGGATTCTCGTGCGAGTGGGAAGCAAGGCGCGAAGAGGGACAGCTTGACTTCTTCTCCAGGAAAGGTTATGATGTGAAGAAAGGCCGGGTCATCAACTCAGCCTTCAAAGCAGAAGCCCTGATATGACAGCCAGCACCCCGAAAACAAGCACGAAATACCCGAAGTTCATTCTCCCGGAGACCTTGATCAGGGTGTGTATTGTCGCGAATCCCAGAAGGAAGGATGCCCCCAGACCCGCAAGCTCAGGAACGCCCACAGCAAACCCCTCCATGTTCAGGGCGATGTTCCCGAGCAGGACAGCAGGAAGGCTCATGAGGAAGCTCAGCCTCAGTGCATGGGTCTTGTCGAACCCCCTGAGCAGGAATGCTGCCACTGTGGTGCCTGACCTCGATACTCCAGGAAGGATGGCAAGCCCCTGGGCCACTCCCTGGATAATGCCTTCACCTGCCTTCAAATCACCAGGACCCTTGTTCCCGGCCTTGCCTGCAGAGAGCTGCAGCCCCGCTGTGACCAGCAGGAGGGCGCCAATCAGCACCATCACAGCCCTGCCCGAGAAAGCCCCCAGGGATTCCAGCCCGGAAATGCCCTGCAGCAATGAGAACCCAATAGCACCGCTCACCAGGGTGGCCACCACCAGGAACCTTATGGTCACTCTGTCCTCATCCGGGGCAGAACCGGAGGAAAGGAGCGAGCGAAAGAGCCTTATGACATCCCCCCTCAGGTAAACGAGCGCAGCCAGGAATGTTCCAAGGTGCAGGAACAGCGCCTGCCTCACCAGGTCGCTCACCGACCCCCCTCCGAAGAGCCCTGCCTTGGCCAGGACTATGAAGCCCTCAGAGCTTACAGGCAGCCACTCCGTGACTCCCTGTATGGCCCCCAGTATCAGGTACTCGAGCAACAATGCGTCCATTGGGAATAACTTGCCTCCGGGGCTAATAAATCCGCGGGTTTCCTTCTTATAATTTCCCCACCATTACTCTTCATGACACCGGGCAAGCCCTCGGAACAGAAGGCAAAAGAGCTGGGCACTGTGGTCTCCAGCATGGAGGGGCCCTCCTCCAGGAAGTTCTCCTTCGTCATAAACAAGGGCGAGATGGTAAGGCGCGGCCAGTTCGTTCAGCTCAGTACAGAGGACGGCCAGCTGGTTGGAAGGGTCTCTGACGTGTTCAAGACCAACCGCTACTTCATGCGCCCTGAATCAGTAAAGGAGTACCAGTCCTCGGGAAACTCCATGGAGGACATCTTCCCGGTGTCTGACTGGGAGTACCTGGTGGCAGAGGTGGATGCCCTGGGGGTTTTCAAAGACCCGGGCTTCTCTGACTCCCTGTTCCCTCCCTCCCCCGGCAACCGGGTTTTCGAGCCAGAGCCCTCTGTCCTCACGAGCTTCTTCGGCCTTGACGAGAGGGGTCTCCATCTCGGAAGCATACCCCACCACGACATCGATGCCAGGTTCAGCTTCACCAGAACCCTCCAGAAGCACCTCGCCATCCTGGCCATCTCCGGGGCGGGAAAGTCATACCTCACCAGCGTGCTCATGGAGGAGATTCTCTCCAGGAAGCCCGAGCAGGGGCAGATAGCCACCGTGGTACTGGACACCCATGGCGAGTACTCCTCCTTCTCAAAGGACCCCTCCTTCTCAGCCAAGACACGGGTCTTCGGCATGGGGGACATCCAGATAGGGCTCTCCAACCTCTCCCCCTACCAGCTTGGGGAGTTCATGCCCAACCTCTCCCATGTCCAGCTCAGGGAAGTCATGAAGCTCATGAGGAAGAACCATAAGCAGAAGGGATTCGGCCTTTCAGACCTCATGGACAGTATCGAGGAGAGCGAGGAAATCAAGACCTCCACCAAGGAGGTCCTCATATCAGTGCTGGACGACCTCAGGCGCTCGGGGCTCTTCGGCATCTCCGACTCCCCGCCACTGGACGACCTGGTGAGGCAGGGAGGCCTCTCCATAATAGACCTCTCCCACGTAACCAACATGAGAAAGAAGCAGATGATTGCGGCCTACGTATCCAGGAAACTCTTCAACTCCCGTCGCCATGGCATGATTCCTCCCTTCCTCCTGGTGGTGGAGGAGGCCCATCAGTTCGTCCCTGAGCAGGCCTCCAAGGAGACTGCAATATCAAGGGGAATCCTCACCACCATTGCCAGGGAGGGGAGGAAGTTCCACGCGTCCCTGTGCCTCATATCCCAGAGGCCCATCCAGCTCGCCACCACGGTCCTGAGCCAGTGCAACACCCAGATAATCCTCAGGGTCACCAACCCCTACGACCTGGACCACATAGGCAAGTCCTCAGAGGGCATCAACCGCACCGTGCTCAGGCAGATATCCAGTCTTCCTGTTGGAACAGGCCTCCTGGTGGGCGAGGCCGTGAATTCCCCCCTGTTCGTCCAGATACGCCCGAGAAAATCCAGGCCCTCTGACAAGGGTCTCCCCCTGGAGCAGGCAGCCATCGAGTACCAGAAGAGGGTCAAGCAGGACGTCAGGGACGCAGAGGAGTTCATGTAAAGAGATGTTTGAATGAAATTTACAGAATTTGATTCAGGAAACTATGGAATCCAGTCATTGCATTACGGACACTCCGATGGAAGGGGTATATTTGAGTCGCTTCAGGGAGAGCTTGGGCATCGTGATGTTGGCATCAAATATACTGATGACCCCGGAATAGTTGATATTGAGAAACGCCCCTCTTTCTATCCCCACATCCATTTGTATCAATACAAGAAGAACGAAAACCAGTTAATTATATTTTCACAGAAGCTGTATGTGAATGACCCACTGCTTCATGAATTTGAAAAATTTTTAAGAGAGAATGCGGTTGAATGCGCAGGAGCCGAGGATTACAGCTGGATTGAACCAGGGTTCGAGGACCACTGGATAACGCCATATACCCTGGTCACCTGCGATTACACAAGAATCTCTATGTCCCGAACCAGGCCGGTAAAGAACCTGGCACTCATCGAGAATCTGGGAACTGCTGATGTTTTTGAGGGGGTTGATTTCGATGAGCCTGTCACGTTCAGGACCATAAATCCTGAAACCGTGGAGGAAAAAATCAGGGAGCTTGAGGAGACAGGGACTTACAGTGTTGAAATATCTTCTGTGACTGAACTATACCATGACAGGCTGTTGCATTTCGAATTCAAAGAAGGTTTTGGTAGTTGTTCTCATTTCATGATTAGCTTAAAGTAATCTGTTCTATTCCAGCTCGCCCCACCCTATGAGCCGCCATCTACCCTGAACGTTCCTTGAGAGCGCCACCTTCTCCCCTTTCGAAGCGCAAAGGGGAATCTTGAGCGTGGCGTCCAGCGCACCGGCCCTGGCAGATGTGACAGAGCCCACGGTCCTGGCCGTCCCCGATGTCATCATGAGCACGTCCCCGGTCTTTATCTGTTCCACCTTACCGGCCTCCTTTGAGCCCACCAGCCTCTCCAGCAGGCTCACCTTCATGGTGACATTCTCGTGCACAGGAGGCATGTCCCCCGGCTTTCCCATGACGTTTCCCGCAAGTGTGTCTGACTTGGCCAGGTAGGGGTCTATGTCAGTGGACACTCCCAGGAGTCCTCCGGGGCCTGCTTCCCCAATGTCAGTAAGGGACTTCTGGAGGCCGGTTACCGTGGTCTGCACGGGCTCGTAGGAGTCCTTGGCCTTGATGCCTGGCCTTATCTCCACCATGTCCCCGACCCTGAGCCTTCCCTGGATTAGGGAGCCGCCTACCACTCCTCCCCTCAGGTTCTTTATGGGCGTACCGGGCTTGTTCACGTCGAAGGAGCGGGCCACCAGAACCACTGGGGGCCTGGAGTCGTCCCTCTTTGGGGTTGGAATGCTCTCCTCAATGGTCTGGAGAAGCGCGTCTATGTTTATGTTCTGCTGTGCAGACACCGGGACGATTGGCGCATTCTCTGCCACAGTCCCCTTCACGAAATCCTTTATCTGCTGGTAGCTCTTCATGGCCTCCTCCCTTGAGACCAGGTCTATCTTGTTCTGGACTATGACGATGTTCCTTATGCCCACTATGTCCAGAGCCTTCAGGTGCTCGCTGGTCTGGGGCTGGGGGCATGGCTCGCTCGCGCTTATAATGAGCAGCGCACCGTCCATTATGGAGGCGCCTGAGAGCACCGTGGCCATGAGGGTCTCGTGGCCAGGGGCGTCCACGAAGGAGATGGTTCTGGCTGGCCTGCACGATGAGAAGCACTTGATGCACTTCTCGGTGGTCCCGTAGCAGTCATTGCCCTTGCACTTGTCGCATTTGTAGACCGTGGCGTCCGCGTACCCGAGCCTTATGGTTATGCCTCTCTTGAGCTCCTCAGAGTGGGTGTCTGTCCACTTCCCGGTCAGCGCTGCCGTGAGGCTGGTCTTGCCGTGGTCCACGTGGCCCACCAGCCCGATGTTGACCTCCGGAAGGGGCCTCTTTGAAACAGAATCCTTTCCAGTCATGCTATCTCACGCTCCATTATACGATTAAGTTTATATATGCTTAATTGACTAAAAGTGTCTAGATGGGCCCATAGCTCAGTCTGGTTAGAGCACTCGGCTCTTAACCCTGTTTTGTGGAGCAATTCAGGGAAAGAAACCGAGGTGTCGGGGGTTCGAAACACGCTTTTTTCAAGAAAAGGCGTGGGCCAAAAGGAGCATCGCTCCGCCAAAGGCTCCGCTCGCTTCCGTTTGAACGGGAGCTGGCGTCGGCAATCCCCCTGGGCCCTTATCCCATTCTTCCGGTGACGTTTCTAGCAGAAGCGGTTACTGTCCCTTCACGACCCAATGCAATTGATGAAGGCCGTGCAATAATGCTGTCCCTTCACGACCCTATAGTATTGATGAAGGCCGCGCAACAGAGCCCTCGTAAGAAAGATTAAAAGGCAGCTATCTGGGCTTCCCCCTCGAAAGGAGTACCACCCAGACCGTGGGAGGGCTTGACTTCCGTGTTCGAATTTCCCCACCCCGCGCATCCGCGCGGAAACGGCGTATGGGAACGGGTAGACACCTCCACTTTGGCCGCCATTGTCATTCTAATGTAAAGAGGGTTTTATAAGCTTTGCGCTAACCGGGTGAAAAAAGCGCCCAGGCCGGGATCTTCAGAACCGTTTTGTATGCGGTAGCGTTCTTTCCGCGAACGCTTTTGGGCGTTTACCGGTCCAAAAGGGTTCATTTGAACCCGGGTCATGGGAGTGACAGTCCCATATGCTAGGCCGATGTGCACCACCTTCCCCTTTTCAGGGAAAGCAGGTACTACACTACCTGGGCATTTATATGAAAACCTGACCATGTCAGGGTCAACGGCTGAATTTATTAGATTCGCTTAGTATTTAAATAGGTTTCATACAGTGAAGCCTTTTTATACCCTTCATGCATATCCTTTCTAGATGGGCCCGTAGCTCAGTCTGGTTAGAGCACCGGGCTTTTAACCATGTGCGTTAAAAGCGTCGAGGTTCCCGTGGGACCTGTGAGAAGATACCCGGGTGTCGCCGGTTCAAATGCATTCCTGGACGCGTTCCAGGAGGCTTGGGTTTCCGGCCGGGCTCATTACCCTTTCAATAACAGTACTCGAAAAACAAAATCCAATATGATTCCACAAAAATGACTTTAGTATATTTTTAGGATTGCTGAAACCTATATCTGAACACCATTTTTCGTATCCCTTTGCGCCTGGTATGAAGAGTTGGTGGCTCACAAAAGGCTTCTTTGTTTTAGGGTGGATATTCTGCAAGTCAAGATAAACATTCGGATGAAACCTCAATTCTTCCAGCAATTCTTTTGAGTCCAGTAGTAGATTCTTGCTCGCTGTAGCAAACTTAATCACAGGGTAATAGTATTTCCTGTTTCCTCTGCTCTTGAAGCAAAATGAGAAATCTGTGTCACCAAGACCTCTCAAAAAATATGCTTTTTTGCTATATGCAGCATCCTTGATTATGTCAGGTATTCCGATTTCTTTTTTGGGTCCAATTGGCAGACCGCAGATTTTGTGATAATAATTAACGAGGCCCTTGGAATATGCCCTCAGATAGCAAACATGTATCGGAGGTCTGAGATAAAATCCGAAATTCAACCCGAATAAGCTGTATTTTAGATTCCTTACATGGTCTTTAAGATAATGATAATCAGATATCAGATTTCCAGTAACTCCTATTTGATAATCTGTTGCATGAGGCTTTTTATCTATGCCTATGTTTCCATCGCCTGTCATTATGCCAATGTCTTCAGCAAGGTAATTTGATATTTTATCAGGAAATCTCAGTCCTCTTGACATGTCTTTTTTGCTGGTTTCGATTGTCGAAAAATCCAACATATAGAGATTTTCCGATAGTAAATATAATGCTATGGATAGGACCGTTCCGCTATTCCGCTATAATCCGGGCCCATCAAATACTTTTATTACTTGCTTCGAATCCTCAATGATAGTATGGCTAGCATAAGGCCGGACACGACCATTGGCGAGCTACATGATTTCGTCCGCCACGTCTACGGAAAGCCGAATGACCTGCATTTCGACATCCATGACATGCTCAATAACGTACAGAGATTCGCAATGAGATGTCTCAAGGGCATCAGGAAGGGTGACAGGGAAAAGACAAAGAGGAATATTTCAAAAAGTGATAGATGAAGCGGCAGACCTGTTCTCTCACTATCTCTGCGTCTTCAATTCGCTTGGAGAGAGCATCGCTCATAAGCTGTCAGTTGTGTTCACCAATGACTGCCACGAATGCGGGAAAGCGCCGTGCGAATGCAATTTCACATCTGTGGTCAATTATGGATCATAATCTATTCCTTTCTTTAACGGAAAACCAGTTAATTTTATAAACCCCCTCTTCAATTATTGTAGGCTGATGCAACCAAAGCATTGTTTAAACCATAACCAGGATTAGCTGATAATCGCTCTGCAGAGGCGTCGAGATGCCCCGGAGCGTGTGCCGGTGCGCAGCACCGGAAGGACAGAAGAGTGTGCCGGTGCGCAGCACCGGAAGGAAAGCGATATGGAAAAGGCAGAGTCCCTCCTCAGGGAGGCCGGGATGAAGGAGTACGAGGCCAAGGCATTCCTTGCCGTCATACAGTGCGGGGTGTGCAGCGCTGACAGGATATCAAAGATATCCCGCATACCCCTGACAAGGGTGTACGAGACCATGCAGTCACTCCAGGGCATGGGCATAGTCACTGTACTCAACACAAGGCCGAAGAAGTACAGGCTGGTCTCCATGGATTCCCTGTCCAACCTCATAGAACACAAGAAGAGGCTTATGAGGCAGGAGATTGACCGCACCGAAGCCATAGTGAAGGAAATCAAGAGAGTGGTTCCCAAGGCCAACAGGGGAGAGACAGATGAGATAAAGGAAGGCTTCTGGATAATAAAGGGAAGGGAGCCCTCATCCAGGAAGATAATCGATGAGGAGAAGAAGGCTCAGAAGGAGATAATGTTCTTCAGCGATGACTTCAGCTGGTTCCCCAAATTCAGGAAGACCCTGGAGCAGAAGATAGGCGAGGGCGTCAACGTCAAGGTCCTGGTCAACCTCAACGACAAGACCGCTGACAAAGTCAAGCAAATCCTTGACATCGGGGCGGACGTGAGGGGATGGGACGTCCAGGGCCTCAGGGGCAACATAATCGACTCCAAGCTCATCCACCTGGTCTCCCAGCAGCCCAAGCCGGGAGTGAACCCGGATGACCACTACGGCAAGGAGGGTTCTGACGACATATTCTTCTACGACTGCCTCGCCACCGGCAACCCCATAATCGTGAACATGGTCAAGACCTATTTCGACATCTTCTGGTGGAGGGGGGAGAGGCCCCGGGCGCTCATAGACAAAAAGCACATGCGGCCCTCTTTCAGATGAATTCCTGCCTTTCGAGTGACAAAATACAAAGAGAATGATGTTTTTTAACCCTGAAACGCGGGTAAAAAAAGCAAAACTTTAAATATACCTCTGACATTAGATATAGGACGCCCTGTGTGTGAAATTATATATATTTGCAGATGTATATAATATATTACCCAATGGTGGTCACCGAAAAGGGCGTTAGAGGTGGTATCTATTCCAGTAGACATTTCCCTTCATGAGCTTGTCCCCAAGCATGAGATTCTGACCAAGCTTGACAAGAAGGAGCTCCTCGAGAAGCTGGGCGTCACAGAGAAGGAGCTTCCCAAGATACTGGTAAGGGACCCTGTCATAGCCAGCATGGAGGCGAGGCCAGGGGATGTTGTTAAGATTACCAGAAAGTCGCAGACAGCCGGGTATTCCACCTACTACAGGACAGTCACCGGGAAATGAGTCGGTTCCTGGTAGACGTCAGCGGCCAGGCGGTCCTGGCAGGAAAAAAGCGCATGCCCGGAGGGGCGCAGAGTCGGGAAAGGAGGAGAAAGGCGACATGTCTTTCATGCCGGTATTTAAGGTAATAGAGAAGCAGAGGGGCTGGGTCAACTTCCAGATTGAATCTTTCAACCACTTCATAGAGTACGGTATCCAGGGCATAATCGACGAGGTGGGCACGGTCTCCCTCAATCCTGAGCTCGGGGACCACAAGCTCAAGTTCGGAAAGGTGCACATAGGAAGGCCCTCGGTCAAGGAGGCTGACGGGAGCACCAGGCAGGTTTTCCCCAACGAGGCCAGGATAAGGAACCTGACCTACGCTGCCCCTGTTTATGTTGACATAACCCCGGTCATAAACGGGGTTCAGGAGAAGCCGGAAAAGGTGCACATAGGCAACCTTCCCATAATGGTGGGCTCAATGCTGTGCTCAACCCACGGCCTCAACAACAGGGAGCTCGCCAAGAGCGGGGAGGACGGCAACGACCCCGGAGGATATTTCCTGGTCAACGGCACCGAGAGGGTCCTGGTCCTCATCGAGGAAATCGCCTCCAACAAGCCCATCTTCGAGAAGGAGGAGGACACCATCTCGGTCAGGATCAACTCAGAGCGCTCGGGCTTCAAGCAGAGGCATGTCGTGGAGAGAAAGCCTGACGGAGAGATAACGGTTTCCTTCGCCAACATAAGAAAGCTCAACATAATCACCCTGCTCAAGGCCCTTGGCCTGGAGACTGACAAGGAGATATGCGACCAGATATCCCCTGACCCCAGGATTCTCAACGAGCTCTACATCAACCTCTACCAGTCATCGAGCACCACGTCTGACGAGGCCATTGACTCCATAGGCAAGAAGATAAGGGTGTCAGAGGACTACAGGGTGGAGAGGGTCAACCAGATTCTCGACCGCTACCTGCTCCCGCACGTGGGGCAGGATACCTCCAACAGGACAGAGAAGGCAGACGTCCTTGCCAAGATAGTCAACAAGATGATAATGCTCTCCCTGAACATGATTCCGGCAGACGACATAGACCACTACGACAACAAGAGGCTGCTCATGTCAGGCGAGCTCATAGGCCAGCTCTTCAGGAGCATACTCCTCGGAAGGTGGGGCCTGCTCGCCAAGATGAACTACAACTACCAGAAGCTGGTCAAGAGGGGAAAGACACCCTCCATCCAGGGCATAATAGAGGCCAACGCCGTTACCAAGCAGATACTCTCCAGCCTGGCCACAGGCAACTGGATTGGCGGGAGGACAGGCGTGTCCCAGAGGCTGGACAGGTCGTCATACATCAAGACCGTTTCCCACCTCAGGTCCATAGTTTCACCGCTTACCTCCACTCAGGAGCATTTCAAGGCCAGGCAGATTCACCCCACCGAGTGGGGAAGGCTGTGCCCGGCAGAGACCCCTGAGGGCTCCTCAATAGGCCTCAGGAAGCACCTTGCCCTCATGGTGGAGGTCACGCCGGGGCTGAGCGAGAAGGACAAGGACAGGGTCCTCAAGAGCATAATGGAGTGATTATCATGACAGCGCAGGTTAAGCCAAGGGTTGATAAGGGAATGGAATCCAGGAAGAAGGTGGACGTCTACTACAACGGCCGCCTGGTGTTCCAGACCACTGACCCCCATAAGCTGGCAGATTCCATCAGGAAGAAGAGGAGGATGAGCCTCATACCCAGCCAGGTCAACGTGGCCTATCATCCAATATACAAGGAGATAAGGATAAACACAGAGCACGGCCGCGCCAGGCGCCCCCTGGTCATAGTGGAGTCCGGGACCCCCAAGCTCACTGACCAGCACATAGAGAAGCTCAAGAAGGGGGAGATTGAGTGGAACTACGTGATACAGCACGGGATAGTGGAGTACCTTGACGCTGAGGAGGAGGAGAACACCTACATAGCCATAGACAATGACCATGTGACCAAGGACCACACCCACGTGGAGCTCAACCCCATAACCATCCTGGGAACAGCCGCCTCCCTGATTCCCTACCCCGAGTACAACCGGGGCGACCGAATCAACTACGGCGCCAAGATGGTTGGCCAGGCCATAGGCACGCCCGCGCTTAACTTCATACTCAGGACAGACACCAAGAACAACCTCATGTCATACCCCCAGACCCCGCTCGTCAAGACCGAGGTCACCAACATACTGGATGACTACCCCGGGGGCCAGAATGTTGTGGTGGCTGTGATGTGTTATGACGGGTTCAACCTCAACGACGCCGTCATTGTCAACCGCTCCTCTGCAGAGAGGGGCCTGTTCAGAAGCTTCTACTTCAGGACATATGACACAATAAAGAAGCGGTACTGGGGAGGCCAGGAGGACGAGATAATGATTCCAGAGCCCGGCATAAAAGGCCACAGGGGCGAGGACGCCTACATACACCTGGCCGAGGACGGCATAATAAACCCCGAGACCCCGGTGGAGTCAGACACTGTCATGGTGGGCAAGGTCTCCCCGCTCAGGTTCCTCTCAAGCGAGGAGTTCACCGCGGACATAGAGAACAGGCGCGAGACCTCAGTAACCATAAGGTATGGCGAGGCAGGCATAATAGACGAGGTCTTCCTCTCAGAGACACTTGACGCTGACCAGCTCATCAAGATAAGGGTGAGGGACATGAGATGCCTGGAGCCCGGGGACAAGCTCGCCTCAAGGCACGGCCAGAAGGGCGTGATAAGCCTTCTGGTTCCCCAGGAGGACATGCCCTTCACGGCGAACGGGGTGGTCCCTGACATCATATTCAACCCCCACGCCATCCCCAGCAGGATGACCGTGGGACAGCTCCTGGAGCTCCTCACCGGCAAGACAGCGGCCTACACCGGCCAGACCATAGACTCGTCCGCCTTCAACCACATAAAGGAGGCTGAGATAAGGAAGCTCCTGAGGAAGGCGGGCTTCAGGGAGGACGGCAAGCAGACCCTCTACGACGGCAAGACGGGAAGGAAGTTCGAGGTGCTCATATTCACGGGCCTTTCATATTACCTCAAGCTCGACCACATGGTCAAGGACAAGATACACGCAAGGTCCAGGGGACCTGTTACCCTGCTCACCAAACAGCCAACAGAGGGCAGGGCAAAGAGGGGCGGGCTGAGGCTGGGAGAGATGGAGCAGCAGTGCCTTGTTGGCCACGGCGCCGCGCTCACCCTCAAGGAGAGGTTTGACTCAGACAAGACAAAGATACCCATATGCAGGAAGTGCGGCCTCATGGCCATACACGACACCATCAAGAACAGGAGCTACTGCCCGGTGTGCAAGGACAGCGAGACCGTCTGGGTGGAGACCTCCTACGCATTCAAGCTCATGCTGGACGAGGTGAAGTCCATGGGAATAATCCCCACCCTGGGGACAGAGGAGATGTGACATGTACAGGATAGACAGCCTTAAGTTCGGACTATTGTCCCCAGACACCATAAGGGCCCTTGCCAGGGTCAGGGTGGTGAGCTCTGACCTCTATGACGCTGACGGATACCCGGTTGAGGGAGGGGTAATGGACCCAAGGCTGGGCGTCATAGACCCCGGGCTGCACTGCAGGACGTGCGGAGGGGGCATAGGCGACTGCAACGGGCACTTCGGCTACCTGGAGCTGGCCAAGCCCGTAATCCATGTTCTCTACACCAAGACCATTTACCAGATACTCAAGTACACCTGCAGGTCGTGCAACAGGATTCTCATAATCCCGCCGGACGGCTCAGAGGAGAAGAAGCTCGCGGCCACGGTCCCGAGCAAGTGCCCTCACTGCGAAAAGCCCCAGAAGAAGGTGAGCTTTGTCAAGCCCTACACCTACTACGAGGACAAGACCGAGCTCGACCCCATGACCATAAGGGAGCGTTTCGAGAACATACCTGACAAGGACCTCAGGAAGATAGGATTCAGGGGCGGGAGGCCCGAGTGGCTCATACTAACCCTCTTCCCGATACCCCCTGTTACCATGAGGCCAAGCATTACCCTCGAGGGAGGGGAGCGTTCAGAGGACGACCTCACCCACAAGCTGGTTGACGTGGTGAGGATAAACCAGTCCCTCAAGGAGAACATTGACATAGGCGCCCCTGATTTCATACTCAACGACCTCTGGGAACTCGTGCAGTATCACATATCAACCTATTTCGACAACGAACTCACCGGAGTCCCGCTGGCCAGGCACAGGTCTGGCAGGCCCCTCAAGGGCCTCATACAGAGGCTCAAGGCCAAGGAGGGAAGGATAAGGGGCAACCTGCTCGGGAAGAGGGTCAACTTCTCCTCAAGGACTGTCATATCCCCTGACCCCAGGCTTTCCATAAACCAGGTCGGTGTGCCCATAGAGGTGGCAGAGGAGCTCACCATACCTGAGAACGTGACAGCAGAGAACACCAAGTACATAAGGGAGCTGTTCAGGCAGAACAGGGTGAACTACGTCATAAGGCCTGACAACAGGAGAATCAAGGTCACTGACATGAACAAGAAAGACGTCCTGGACGTCATAGCCCCTGAGTGGCAGGTGGAAAGGCAGCTCAGGGACGGAGACATCGTCCTGTTCAACAGGCAGCCCAGCCTTCACAGGATGTCCATAATGGCCCACAGGGTCAAGGTCATGCCCTACAAGACCTTCAGGATAAACCCCTCGGTGTGCCCGCCATACAATGCTGACTTCGACGGGGACGAGATGAACCTGCACGCCCTGCAGAACGAGGAGGCCAGGACAGAGGCGGCCTACCTCATGGAGGTCCACAGGAACATCATCTCCCCCAAGTTCGGGGGGCCTATCATAGGCCTTGACCTGGACCAGATATCAGGGGTCTACCTGCTCACCCATCCTGACACCAGGCTCTCCAGGGAGGACGCCGCCCAGCTCTTCGCTGACGCCGGGGTGGACATGGAGCTACCTGAAAAGGAAGAGTTCAGCGGAAAGGAAATAGTGAGCATGATGCTTCCCAAGAACATAAACATCGAGTTCAAGGCCAGCTGCTGCAAGAACTGCGATGAGTGCGACAGGGACAATTGCCCGCACGACGGCTGGGTAAGCATAAAGAAGGGAGAGGTCCTCAAGGGCAGGATAGACGCCAAGGCCGTGGGGGCCATGAAGGGCAAGCTCATAAACAAGCTCATCAGGATGAGCGACCCGGAGACCGTGAGGATTTTCATAGACACCTTCGGCAGGATTGGCACGGCATTCATAATGAGGAGGGGCTTCTCGCTCGGCACATCTGACCTGGACCTGGACCCCCAGGTGGAGAAGGACATCAGGAAGGAGGTGGAGAGGGCAGAGCACGAATCAGACAGCCTCATCGAGCAGTTCAACCAGGGCGATATAAGGATTCTGCCGGGCATGACGCCCAAGGAGTCCCTGGAGGCCCAGGTGCTCAACTCCCTGGCTTCAGGGGTGAGCAGGATTTCAGACATGGTTTCAGAGAACATGCCCTACAACGACATCAAGGTCATGTACGAGGGCGGGGCCAAGGGCTCTGTGGTCAACACCAGCCAGATGGCCGCTGTCGTGGGACAGGAGACCATACTGGGAAAGAGGATTACCAGGGGTTACCTGAACAGGACCCTTCCCCACATCGAGCAGGGAGACCTCTCCCCGCATTCCCGCGGCTTCGTGAGGGTGGGATTCAAGCACGGCCTCAACCCGTTCGAGCTTTTCTGGAACATCATGAACGGCCGTGAGGGCCTAATGGACAAGTCCCTGAGGACCAGGAAGTCAGGCTACATGCAGAGGAGGCTGGTCAACGCCCTGCAGGACCTCAAGGTGCACCAGGACAGGAGCGTGAGGAACTCTGTGGGCCAGATTGTCCAGTTCGCCGCGGGCGAGGACAGGGTGGACCCCAGCAAGTCAGAATGGGGCACCATAAGATGGAAGGAGCATCTGGAGTGATGATATGTCAGTGATACCCGAGAGCACGAGAGAAGAGATGGAGATGTACTTCGAGAAGCACAGGGTTACCGAGAGCAAGCGGGAATCCATAAGGGACATAGTCCGCGAGCTGTACCACAAATCAGCATACGACCCAGAGGAGCCCATGGGCGTTGTGGCTGCGCAGTCCCTCTCAGAGCCAGCCACGCAGATGACCATGCGTACGTACCACTTCGCGGGCACTGCAGGAATCCAGGTGACCCTGGGCCTTCCCAGGATGCTCGAGATATTCGACGCCAGGAAGGAGCCCAGGACGCCCACCATGACCATATTCCTCAAGCCTGACCACCAGAGCGTGGATGCCGCCAGGAAAATCGCCTCCAGAATAATGGAGGTCAGGGCAAAGAACGTCATACTTTCCACGACACTGGACCTAACAGAGCTCTGGATAAAGTGCAGGGTGGACCTTAAGAAGCTGGAGTCCATGGGCATACCAAAGGAAAGGGTCCCCAAGCTCCTCAAGATAAGGAACGTGGAGACCCACATGGAAGGGGACGACACCATAGTGGTGAAGTCAAAGAAGGCAGACCTCAAGAACCTCCACAAGCTGAAGTACTCTGTCCTCGAGTCGCACATAAGCGGCATAAAGGGCATATCCCAGGTCGTGGTGACCAAGGAGAAGGGTGAGTGGATTATCAACACCCTGGGCTCGAACCTGGCCAAGGTCTTCGAGATAGAGGGCGTGGACTACACCAGGACGTTCTCCAACAACATATTCGAGATATACGACCTCCTTGGAGTGGAGGCTGCCAGGAACGCCGTCATCAAGCAGTCCCAGTACACCATGGAGGAGCAGGGCCTGGGCGTGGACGTCAGGTATGTCATGCTGCTTGCTGACATCATGTGCATGCAGGGAGACATAAGGGCCATCGGCCGTTACGGAATATCCGGCCAGAAGTCCTCTGTCCTTGTGAGGGCCTCGTTCGAAGAGACCAAGAAGCACCTCACCGCGGCCTCAATCAAGGGCGAGGTGGACCCGCTCTGCGGGACCGTGGAGAACATAATGATGAACCAGGTGGCCCCCATAGGAACGGGAGCCTTCAGGCTGGTGGGCAATATACCCGAGTTTGCTTCTTTGCCCAAACCCGCTGCGAAGAAGGCCCCCGGCACCAAGTCCGCTACTACTACCTCAGCGGCCAAGAAGGCCCCTGCTGCAAAGGCCCCTGCCAGGAAAACCGAAACAAAGGAAGCAAGCAAAGCCTCAAAGAAGTCCGCGACCAAGCCCGCTTCCAAGACATCTGAGAAGCAACCAGCCGCAAAGAAGACCTCAACAGCAGCAAAGAAGACCGCTTCTGCAAATAAGACTTCCACAACAAAGAAGACAAAGGCCAAGTCCACTGCAGAGAAACCCGTGGCCAAATAAGCCAAAGATTAATTTCTGAATGTTGTGCTGAATCCGTAATTGGATAACTCATGCACTTATAAGCCTTAATGATATCGAACAAATAATGAGATTACTTCCAGTCACCCTGGTCGGTCTCATGGTCCTTCTTGTTATCCCCTGCTGTATATTAGCCCTTGAGACCACGTGTTCATCATGCTCTGACTGCCAGTCCAAGCTCGACGGCACCTACAGCAGGGTTTCCCTCACAGCCGACCTTTCCGGAGTTTCTGGTGACTGTATTGCCATAACCGGGAGCGACCTGGTGTTCGACTGCCAGGGCCACCTCCTTACAGGAGACCGGACAGGCACGGGAATCGAAATTCTGGGGGTGAGCAATGCCACTGTCATCAACTGCAGGGCGACCAACTTCAGCGGCTCTGGTATTTCAGTGAAAGATGCATTCCGTGCCAACGTGAGCCAGAATGACTGCTTCAGGAACAGGGTCAATGGCATAGGCGTGAGAAACTCCACGAGGACGCTCATACTCTACAACAATGCCAACCACAACAGGGACGGGATAAGGGTCCTGGACTCCCAGGAAACCCAGATAAGATGGAACCAGGCCTGCGGAAACAGGGAGACCGACATAAGGGTGGACGGCGGCTCCCAGAACGAGGGGGCAAGGAACGAGTGCGACATCACCCTGAACTATGATGACTCCGGAACCACGGGCTGCAGGTACTCGTGCTCTGTGTGTCCTGACTGGGACAACGACACAGTGTGCGATGACGATGATAACTGCAGGTTTGACTACAACCCGGGCCAGGCAGACGCTGACTCTGACGGCGTTGGTGACCTGTGCGACAACTGCCCAAACGCAACCAACCCCGGACAGGAGAACTCCGACGTCTTCGGTCTGGATGACTTCGGGGACGCCTGCGACAACTGCTGGACAGTCAAGAACCCCTCGCAGGGAGACAGGGATGGTGACTGCGTCCCACTGAAGTCTGACCCGCTCTTCTGGGACGGGGAGAAATGGCTCCAGGACCCGCACTGCGGGGACTACTGCGACAACTGCGCCTTCCATAGCAACCCATACCAGGAAAACTCAGACAGCGACAGCCACGGCGACGCCTGCGACAACTGCCGGCACGCAGACAACCATGACCAGAGCGACATAGACGGCGACTGCTCTGTCATACCCAAGCCCTATGCGAGCGACCCGCACTGCGGCGACCTTTGTGACAACTGCTACAATGTATACAACCCCGACCAGAACAACTCGGACAGTGACAAGTACGGCGACGCGTGCGACAACTGCCCGCTCATCACGAACCCCAGCCAGTACGACTGGGACGGGGACGGCGTCGGTGACCCCTGCGACAACTGCCCTGACCACCCAAACCCCGGCCAGGATGACGTGAACAATGATACGGTCGGAGACGCATGCGACTGCTATGACGCCCTAGAGGGGCCCAATGAGGACGGCGTGGACTGCGGAGGAATCTGCGACCCCTGCGTGGCCTGCACATGGTGCACATCCTCAACAGTTCCCATGAGGATAAAGGGCCAGTGGAACAGCGGCATGATAGACGTGGTAATGGTGCCTGATGTGTCTTACCAGAGCCAGACGGATAACTTCACGAAGGACGCCTACAACGCAATAAGGGACGCCTATTTCAGGATTGGCGAGCTCGGTGTGGATCCAATACCGTCAGACTACAAGGACAGGTTCAACTTCTATTACTATACAGGCGGCTTCGGCAACGCCTCTGATGGCTGCACAGGAAAGTTACCCAGTGATTTCGCTAAGGTGGCCCCATTCTCTGACAGTGGGGCCATACTATATGACTCCAGCAACGGGGGCGGGTGCTCAGGCCTGGGCACTCCCAGCCACCTCAAGGCCCCCGCAAGGCAGCCTGGCCAGGTCATTCACGAAAGCGGTCACAGCATATACAGCCTGATTGATGAGTACTGCGGGAATACCTATTATACGGAGATAAGCCCTGTCTCCAACGTGTGGAGCTCGCTCTCCAACTGCACGAGCTTTGCCACCAGCAAGGGATGGAACGCATCCCAGTGCAACAGAATAGAGAAGGACATCAACACCTCTAACCCCGGGATGGAATGCCAGAAGGACTTCTGGAAGTTTGATATGAGCGACAGGGACATGATGAATGACGGAGGGCTTCCCATAATCAAGCCCGGTGACCATTTCGGCAAGGCCTGCTCGAACAGGATAAACTATGTATATGACCACTGGCCGTCAGGAAGCACAAAGGGAGTGCTCATTGAGCTCAACATAAGGCAGGGCTCGATAACAGAGTTGGGTTCTGATGTGGTTCATGCCCATCCTGACATAGGCCTCCAGCACGAGAGCTTCACAGGAGAGGCATACTCTGCTTCAGGCGAGCTCCTCAAGAGCTTCGGGATATGGGATCCCAGGATAGGTCTCGGCCAGAGGGAGGGCTCTTTCGAGGATGAAAAAGATTTCCATGTCATAATCCCCTTCTATGACAACCTGAGGGAATTCGGGATAAGGGACCCCGAAAACCAGGAAACCAAGGTGAGCGTTGACCTGGCCCCTGTCATAACAGAGCACTGCTCTGAAGTGGGCTACGATGGCCACGAGTGCCAGAGCATTGACCTGGACAATGACGGCGTGTTCGACCACGAGGACATATGCAAGGGCACAGAGATTCCCGAGGACGTCCCGCTTGACTACCTCTACAACTACAGGTACGCCCTCATGGACGGCGACACGATCTTTGACACACAGGGCTCGTCCTGGTGGTTCTCGCCACCCGAGACATACACCACCCAGGACACATTCGGATGCTCGTGCGGCCAGATGCTGGACTGGTTCGAGGACTACTACGACACCGAGGGCGGGTACCAGACCTTCCGGGACCATGGCTGCTCCGCGAGCCTCATCAACTACTTCATAGGGCATCATGATTAGGTGCCCCGGAGCCTTCTTAACTACTTCATAGGGCACCATTACTGAGTGCCCGGGTATTGGTTAACTATTTAAATACCTATGCACTAACTAAGGAGAAGGAAGTCCGTAACCCATGCGGTGCAGGGCGAATCCGAAAAGGGTTCAAACGAGTTGGTTCGGCTTCTTTGTAATGAGAGTTTGAGAGTTGATTCGAATGGAAAAGATAGTGCCCATCCCCGAGGGAGTCACGGTGAAGCTCGATGGCAAGGAGCTCATAGTCTCCGGGCCCAGGGGGGAGCTCAGGAAGAACATCAGGGGAAGCCCCATCAAGGTAGAGATCTCGGCAGACTCCGCCAGGTTCATATCTGACAATGACAGGAGAAAGGTAAAGTCCCATGCAGGCACATGGGCCGCCCACTGCAGGAACATGGTTTCCGGGGTCACCCAGGGCTTCGAGGCCAGGCTCAAGGTGGTGTACTCCCATTTCCCCATGAAGTTCACCGTGGAGGGCAACAGCGTCAAGATAGCCAACTTCCTCGGAGAGAGGGAGGACAGGAGGGCCGATGTCGCAGGCGACGTCAAGATCGAGCTGAATAAGGACGAGGTCGTGGTCACAGGCACCAGCAGGGAAGAGGTGGGCCAGGCAGCGGCCAGGATAGAGCAGCTCGCCACTGTGAGGGGCTTTGACAGGAGGGTGTTCCAGGACGGCATACACCTCATTCAGAAGGCAAGGCCCATGAAGGCAGGTGAATGATTATGGAAAAGACAAAAACAAAAGTAAGGCCGTCCCTCGCGCAGAGGCTGGGAATAAGGAAGAAAATCAAGAAAGCCAAGCCAGTCTTCAAGAGGCAGGAAAACTGGAGAAAGCCCAGCATTGGCAAGGCCTGGAGGAGGCCCAAAGGCAGGCACTCCAAGCTCAGGATGGGGGAGAAGGCCAGAGGAACCGTGCCCAGCCCGGGTTTCAGGTCACCTGCTGACGTGAGGGGACTGAACAGGCTCGGGTACCGTGAGATAAGGGTTTCCAGTCTCAGGGACATGGAATCCCTCAACCCAAGGGAGGAGATGGCTGTTATTTCCGGCACCGTGGGAAAGAGGAAAAGAGAAGCCCTTCTGAAGCTGGCCTCAGAAAGGAAGATACACGTGGCCAATGGATAGTTTCATGTATTTAAGCATGCGCAAACAAATAGCTTACGTGATTTTTGGTAGATTTTGATGGACTGCAAATGCCCTGTGTGCGGGACCCCTGGAAGGGAATGGAACAAGAGGCCCCAGGCATTCAAGTGCCCAAACTGCATGTCAATATACTCGGAATTCTGCATGATTCTCGAGTCAGAGGCCGATAGCCTCAATCTCTGGAGCTAAAGGAACCTCTCCTGAGGGACTCTTCCCTTCTCAAGCTTTATACCCTCTCTTTCAAGGAGCCTTATCTTCTCCCCAGCACCTTTTGGCGAGGTGAATCCGCCCAGCGAGCCGTCCTTCCTGATCACCCTGTGGCAGGGCACCCTTCCGGGCCCTGTTCCAGGGCAGGGGTTCCTGGACATGAGCATGCCAACAGCCCTTGCAGTTCCCGGCCTGCCTGCCCTGCTGGCCACAGAGGAATAGCTGCTAACATTTCCCATGGGTATATTCTTCACTGTATCGTATACCCTTTTCCTGAAGCTCATTATTAATCACCTCTTCCCTCCTGACAGGCCTTATCTCGTCCATTCCGTATATCTCCGCGTACTTGTCCCAGATGCCGAAGCAAAGCCTTGAGAAGAAGCATGCCCCGCATTTCTTGGGCTTTACCTTGTCCCTTTTCCTGTTGTCCTTTATGTTAACCACGAAGTCAGTGCCCCTTAGTTGGGTCGCCGGCTGGACCATGTCCACCACGTGCTTTGCGTAATCCTTGAGCATGCAGTGGGGGATGTTGAAGACAGCCATCCATGTCTTGTCAGGACCCTCGTACATTTCAAGGCATTCCTTAAGGTAAGGCACGACATCGCTCATCCTTGGAACGACAGACTCAGCCGCCCTTTTGCTGTTCCTCAGAAGGCCGTCCACCACAACGAAGTCATATCTTATCTCGCTCACTCCCATCTCAATGAGCATTCTGGTGAAGCCGGGAAGGTCTTTGTAGTTCAGCCTTGTGATGACTATTGAAATCTTGACCTGCTGCCCCATATCCCTGAGGTTTCTTATTCCCTGCATGGCCTGGCGGTAGGCACCCTTGACGCCCATGAGGTAGTCGTTGACCTCCTCCCTGGGGGAATGTATGGAAATGGCGAATTCTGTTGCCCCTGCATCTATCATCTTTCTGCAGTAATCCCGGTAAAAGAATCTTCTCCCATTGCTCTGTACCTGTATCTGTCCTATTCCCCTGTCTCTGGCGTATTTCACAAGCTCGGGGAGATCGTTCCTCAATGTTGGCTCCCCCCCAGTCAAGCAGTATAAGGGGGCTCCTATGGACACCGCATAATCAATGTCCTTCTTTATCTCCTCTTTTGGCTTGTATCCATAACCCCTTTCTCTCCTTGCCTTGGCCATCTTGTGCCCAAAGGAGCAGAATATGCAGTTGCAGTTGCAGTTCAGCGTGACAATACTCTCAACCTTGTTTATCTTCTCAGGCCTCTTCTCATCCGCCATTTTAACCTATCTCCCTGAATTCCTTTTGAAGGTATCCCTGCTCTGTCCGCTCGATTACGCTGAAATGCCCTCCCTGCCTTCCCTTCATGAGTATTTCCTTCACCATGAGCCTGTCGCTCGGGGTAAACTCCACCTTTCTGGAATCGAGCTCTTCCTCTTCAAGCCAGTGGGACTCGAACTCCCTTTGCCCTTTCTCTTCGATGTATTCCATCTCGCATAGCTGAATCATGAGATGCTTCACAACCTTTCCGTTCTCGACCACGTGCTCAGGTATGGTGGCGAGATTCTTCCTGAACCTCGACCTCACCCCTGTCTCCTCCTCAAGCTCTCGTTCGGCTGCCCCTTCCAGGGTTTCCCCAAAGTCAATCTTCCCGCCCGGAAGGCTCAGAAGCCCGCCAAAGGTCTTGCCCTCCCTTCTTATGAACAGGATTCTTCCATCCTTCCTGACAATGCATACTGCCACAGGAGTCACCAGCTCCATTCATTCACCAATCCTTGTTGTCACTATTGGCTTGTCTGCCATGACTATGGTGTGCTCTGCCTGGGCGATGGGCATGCCTGACGCTTCCCTGAGAACCGCGTAAGGCTCCAGAGCAGTCACGGCCTCCAGCTGCCTGAGGGCCATGGCAACCTTAACAGGGGATATCTCCCTGTAGAGCCACCGCTTTGCAAATGGTAGTGAAGAGTACTCGTTCTCAGCCATATCCAGTATCCTCCTTGCCTCTGGGGAGCGGACCGGCCTTCTCTGCAGAAACCTGAATATCTCCTTGACCCCTCCCTCCTTGACGTTGCCATTGTCAGGGCAGGTGAATGGCTCGATGGCAACGACATCCCCTTCTTTGAATTCGTGATGCGAATCGTTGCTGGTGTTGAGTATGGCGGGAGGGCCGTGAAAGACATACCTGTCCAGAGTGTGCCCCGTAAGGTTCAGTATGAGTCCCATTCCCTGCTGCTTTGCGCTCTCCTCGATTACTGTTCCTATCTCGCCCACAGTAACGCCTGGCTTAAGGATACTGATGGCCTCGCTCAGAACTTTCTCGACCCCCTTCACCAGCTCGTTCCTGCCTGAGCACCATGTAACCGCGGTGTCTCCAATGTAGCCATCCACGTGCGCGCCCACGTCAATCTTGACAAGGTCGCTTTCTTCGATTGTCTTTTCGTCGTTGTGTGTTGGTGTATAGTGGGCCGCAACCTCATTGACTGATATGTTCACGGGAAATGCGGCGTTTGCCCCCTTCTTCTCTATGTGGCCCTCGGCAGCCTCTGCTATGTCCAGAAGCCTTGCCCCTGGCCTGCACGCCCTGAGGGCCCGGTCCCTGGCCTCTGCGGCGATTCTGCCTGCCTTTCTGTATTTTTCCAGAATTCCCTCATCCATCCATGAAGGATTGGAAGGAGTATTCAAATAGGTTACGCCCTTCCGGAGAGCCTGTCCCCTGCCAGTGCGTAGATGAATCCTGAAAGCACCAGCAGGAGGGCAATGGCCCATCCCCCCAGCCCCGGGAAGAATGCAGGGAAGGTTATCCTTATATCTGTGCTGTGGGTGTCGTTGAGGTGCACATCGAGCTCTGACTGGGCTGTCATGTTAATAATGTACAGCCCGGGGTCAGAGGAAAGCACCCTTATGTAATAAACCCTCTGCTCGTATGTGTAAACATCAAACGCCTTTATGCTCCTCCTGTCCGGAGCCAGCTCACAGTCCGTGGGGCTGCACTCTATTTCGAACTCTGCGTGCGGGTATCCTGTTAGGTTTATTGTTATGTTATCCGGCTGGTCCAGTATATTGGTTATTACAACAGGCAGAATGTTGGACTCTCCCAGCGAGATGTGGTAATTAGAGGTCCCGAACCTGGCCAGCGGGTGCGAGGTGAATACCCCGTAGGAGCTTGCGAATGAGTTGCCTGCCCGGTCCTCTGCCACCACCCTGAATCTCAGCAGGGTCTCCTCATTGTACCCCACAAGCAGCCTCCCGATGCCCGAGTCAGCGGAGCTGCACACGACAGAGCCCTGCTCAGGCCCCTCGCCGCATTCGATATCTCCCTGGGTGAAGGTGTCGTTGTACACCGAGTACTCAATCCTGCTGCTGGATATGCCTGAAAGCGAGTCCGAGGATGTTGCTGTTATGTTGATGAGCGTGACATCGGCTCCTGGCGGTATGAAGTCAGAGCCCAGTGGATTGCCGTTCTGGTCCCTTGAGAAATGCCCTGCCGAAGGTGCTGTTCTGTCTATGGTCACGTTGGTGACGTTGTACACCACATGGCCTGACACGTCGCTGGCGCTTATGTTTATGAAATATGTCCTGCCCTCAAGAAGGTTCACCGCAGGGCTCCCTGATGAGCCGAAAGTGTCGCTTGTCGCTGTGCCAGGATAGGTGTTCCAGGCCTGCCATCCCCCTGGTGCGGGCGTTCCTGGCCAGTCCGCTTCCTGATAGGATATCTGGTACTGGTCAATGTCCGGGTCCTCTGTGCTCCAATGCAGGCTGAATGATTCCGAACTGGTCCACGCGAAATCAGGCTGCTCCAGTATGACCACGGGCGCAGAGAGGTCAACCGTTGTAGTTTCTGTGGGAGACCAGTCCCCGAGATTGCCTGCCACATCCTTTCCCCTCCCGCGGAAGTCATAAGTGGCCTCTTCCAGCCCGCTGCAGGTATATGTCTGGTAGTTGCTCCCTGAACCGGACAGCCAGCAGTCCGCATAACCGTCCATGTTAGTCCATGAACCTGAGTCCACCCTTATCTCTCCATTGAAGTCGCCCAGGAGAGACTCGCCCTCAGTAAGGTAGAATGTGACGCTGAAGTCCCCGCTTGCCTGGAAGTCAGGGATGTCCTCCACAGTGCAGGAAGGAGCCTGGACGTCCACGGTTACATTCTTGTATGGCCCTGGGTTGCCGGCATACTCAAAGACGTTGCCTGCCCTGTCCCTTGCCCTTATCCTGAAGAATATGGTGTCATTGTTGTGCGTGTTTACCTGTATTGGGGAGTTGGGGCCAAAGACTTCGCTGACGCTCGTGGTGCCTGTCAGCCAGTCGGTCCATGCCTGCTCCTCAGCCTGGCTGGCCCTGTCAAAAATCATGTACTGGATATCAAAGCTTTCTATCCCTGAGCCAGGCGGCGGGTCAATTCCGTCCCAGAACACATCGAACTCAGCTCCTGCTCCCTGGGTCTCATTCACGTAAGCAGGAAGGTCCTCCACCCAGGGTTCAGGATCCTGGCGGTCTATCTTTATGGCCGTGCTTTTCGGGGACTCTGTGTTTCCGAGAGTGTCTGACGAATAGTAAACTATGGTAGTGGTGCCTTCATCAGTTAAGGTTATGGTTCCTGAGTACACCTGGTCAGGGGTGCATCCTGTGTCAGGCTGCTGGTATGTGCAGTACATGGTCCCTGACGGGTCGCATCCCGCCCCTGATACGTCATCGCACACAAGGTCCACATTGACCTGCGAACGGTACCAGCCGTCATTGCCGGCTGTCCCGGTTATGTCAGGGGATGTGACAGGCGCCTGCTTGTCAATGTTTATCTGGCTGGAAGTCTTCAGGGATTCCTGGTTGCCTGCTATGTCTGTGGAGTAGTATCTGACATACTGCTGGCACACGCTCCCTGACGAGCACTGGACGTCAACCATGATGATTCCGGATGAGATGTCGTAGTCAGCGCCGGGGGGTGTGCAGGAGTCAGAGCCTATGCAATACCTGGCCTTGTCGCATCCGGAGCCGTCAGCCAGGTCATCACACTGGAGCTCTATGCTCTGGTCTGAAGCTGACCAGCCTGCGCTTGAGTTGTCCGTTGTTGCGGGTTCAATATAATCGTGCCATATTCCTGAGAGGCATTTCCATGAGCCATCCTCGTAATCATTGTCGTAGCACACGTTGTCGAACACGCAGTCAGCCTCGTCATCGCAGCAGGCGTAATTGTCAGAAGAGCGTATGCAATATCCCTCGCCGCCGTCCAGGCACTCTCCTGCCTTCTCCACAGAGGGGTCGTCTCCGCAGCAGCAGTCTGTCTGTATACCTGTGGTGTCAGGGTCGCAGTCCACGCCCCCCGGCGCCCAGAAACCCGGACCCATAAGGCACTCGCACCATTCCTGGCTGGAGTCGTAATTGACCTGGTACACCCCCTCTGCCCATCCTGTGTACTCCCAATCAGTGCTCTGGCAGGCTGAGCCATCCAGGTAGTCAACGCTGGCCCTCATCCTGACATCATATCCTCCCTCCTGCCCTCCAGGGCAGAATGTATAGGGGTCAAAGCTGTTGTTGAAGTTCTCGAATTTCTCGGGAGTGCTTCCGCATGTCCCTGACTCGCTTGAAAATATGGTGTCAAACCATGCGCTCTGGGTCCCGTCAGGGGCTCTTATCTGAATGTCAACGTCATTGACCTCGCAGCAGTCTTTCTGGCTTCCGTCGCTGCTCTCCCCCCAATAGACCTGCACGCAAGCCCCGTATTCGCATTCCTCTCCTGCATTGCAGTCGCTGTCATCAACGCACGCCACGCACTCGCATGCTGAGGTGCAGGTCCCGCTGCACTGGCTGTCCTCGCTGCACGTGTCAGTTGCGTCGTCGCCAAAACAGCATGAATATTTGGATGACCACGTATAGCCCCCGCACTCGCACCATTCCTGCCGTGCGTCATAATCCAGTTCATACAAATCCTCGTACCAATTGCTCTCCTCCCATTGGTATATGTCGCAGTAGTCGCCGTCCACGGCAGAGGAGGCCTGCACCTTCACATCATAGAAGCCTTCGCCTTCTGCACACCAGTCAGGGAAGTATGACCATTCGTATATTATATCAGGGGAAACCTCGCAGGTGCCACCCTTAGTGGACCTGGTGCCCATGGGATACCAATCACTTTCTGTTACCCCGTCCGGGGCCCTGAGCTTCATCTCCATATTCTGTGAATCGCAGCATTGCGACCGCACAGGATAGGTAATCATGAGAAAAAGACCTATAACTAATAACGCCCGCCATGCCCACATAATATATTATTGGGCGTGTTAATATATAATGTAACTATTGCGTAGTTAATGCAGGTGTTGGTGCGGATTTTATGGACCCGGTAGCAGGATTCGTGGAGTGGTCTCTTCAGTTCATAGGGGTATGGGGCTACCTGGGGCTCTTCATAGTGGAGATTATAGGCTCTGCCTCCATAATATTCCCTGCGCCTGCCTTTGCGGTGAACTTCATACTCGGGGGGACCCCTGGATTCAATCCATGGATAGTGGGGATAGTTGCCGGCGCGGGCTCCACAATAGGCGAAATAACAGGTTACGGTGTTGGAAGGGGAGGAAGGGAAGTTCTTGAGAGGAAATACTCAAAGCTGCTGAACAGGACCAGGAAATGGATGCAGGAGCACGGGGATTTCCTCATCATCACGGTAT
>CAZSLL010000006.1:74750-77063 GCA_964607835.1 uncultured archaeon
CCCTGCCTCATGACATAGTGGGAATGATAGCGGGCGCAGTGAACTATCCTGTCAAGAAATTCCTCCTGGCCACCCTGGTGGGAAAGATTTTCGCAGGAATAGTTATAGCATGGGCAGGCTACTACAGCTTCGACCTTTTGACGGCCTTTTTCTAAACCCCTTTCAGAAGGCTATACGCTGACTCTGCTGCTATGGCTCCGTCGCCTGCTGCCGTAACTATCTTTTTGGAGGGATTGTTGCAGCAGTCCCCTGCCGCGAATATGCCCTTGATGCTGGTCTTCTGGTGCCTGTCCACCTCGATGTATCCCTTTTCGTCGAGCTTTATGCCCGCCTTCCTTGCCATTTCTGAGGTAGGCACCACGCCGAAGGCCACGAACACTCCTTCTGCCTTCTCCTCGCGCTTGTCCCCTGTCTTCTTTTCCAGAAGGACTATTGACTCCACCTTGTTATCGCCCCTTATCTCGAGGGGCTGGGTGCTCCAGAGTATCCTGACACCGCTCTTCTCGAGCCTCTTCTGCCAGGCCTCTGCCGCCCTGAGCTCGTCCCTCCTGTGCACCAGGGTGGTCTCCGCCCCCACCTGGTCAAGGAGTATGGCGTATCCTGCAGCCGTGTCCCCGCCTCCCAGAACAAAGACCCTCTTGCCCTTGAAGAGCGGCGCGTCGCACGAGGCGCAGTATGACACGCCCTTTCCAGCGAACTCGTCCTCTCCCTTTATTATCCCCTTCCTGTGCTTTGCGCCTGTGGAGATTATGACAGCCCTTCCCTCGAACTCCTTGTCCCCTGCCCTAACCGTGAAGGCCCTGTCCTTCCTGATTATCTCAGTGACCTTAGCCTCGATTGTCTCGCAGCCCAGCTTCTTTGCGTGGTCCCTGAACTTCCTCACCAGGTCCATTCCCTTTATCCCGGGGTCCCCTGGCCAGTCGTCAACCAGTGTGGCCTCCTCTGCCAGGGAGAGCTCCATGGGGTCTGAAAGTATGAGGGTCTTAAGCCCCCTCCTGACCGCGAATATGCCCGCGGTTATGCCCGCAGGGCCTGAGCCAATCACTATGATGTCGTGCCTCATGACGCTCTTACCTCCACCAGGGGCCTTCCCCCGCTCTGGCCCTTATTTTCTATCACCAGCTTAAAAATCCCCCTGCTCATGCCCAGCGCTCCCTCGAGGTCTATTCCAGAGTACCTGAGGGTAACCTCCAGGGGGTGGTATTTCCCCAGCCCGAATCCGAATGCAGGGGAGACATAATCCAGGAATTCCCCGCCCTCTATGTCAGGCATCCTCTTCTGGATGTCCTCCCATCCGCCCCGGGTAAAAGCAAGGTATGCAGGCTCTCCCATGTCAGAAGAGATGCCTATGGAGTGCCACCCGTCTCCGCCCTCTGTCACCAGCCCTGAGCCTGCCTGGGCAGCAAGCCCCATGAGGCTGTTTCCAAGGAAGGATGCTATGAAAAGGCTCTCAGGGCTGGAATAGCTGGTCCTCTCCCCAAGGTCTGAGGCGTCTGCATCACCCAGGCCAGGGACGTGCACGGTCTGGGAGCTCTGGTTCACCCTGAGCTCAAGAACAAGCTCTGACTGGCCTGCAGCGGACTGCGCAGTGAGCAGGATTCCTGCAACAATAGCCAAAAAGAGCCTCATGTATAGATTATGAATCCCGGGATTATTATACCTTCCGGCTTACTCCCATAGAAGTAGCCTCAGGTTAACGTTCCCTCCTCCTGCCAGGGGCCTCTCCATCTCCCTGGCGAACACGTCCCGGTTTCCAGGAGGCTCGGGACCGAACGAGCCCTGCACAGAGCCTGACCACTCCAGCCGGATTTCTCCCTGCAGCTCCAGCTGCTCCCTGAATGCCTGGTAGCCCATGTCATCCAGTCCTGAAAGGGCCCCAGGGGACACGGCCTTCCTGGGCACCCCTGTGAGGGGAAGGGTCTGGTTGGCGCCTGACGTTGGCAGGGACGCATCGCACCATCCCGTTCCTGCCCGGGACATTACAATATCGAATGCATTGTCCCCCTCCTCCAGGGAGGCTTCCCAGTATACCCTGCTTCCTGAGAGCATGCAGTCCAGCTCCTGGCCGCTTGCGGAAAGAACACCCAGCCCCGCTTCCATGCCCTCCGGGATGCCAGGAGCAGCGAAAAGTGTATCCTGGCCCGCATCCTGGGCATGGTGAGTGACCGGTATCCGGACCTCCTGGACCTCCACCGCGTCCAGGGCCTCCTGCGTTGTCCTCTCCATGCCCGCTGATATTGACGCCTCCTCAGGGAACAGCCCGAAATAGAATGTGAATGACCAGCTCATGAAAACAAGGAATATGCCTATGGC
>CAZSLL010000007.1:0-56458 GCA_964607835.1 uncultured archaeon
AACTGGAATGCCCCGGTGCAGGCACTTGACAGGAACCTGGACTCAGGAAACTGGGACGACACTGACATATTCAGTCCCTGCGTGATTAAGGACGATGACGTTTACAGGATGTGGTACAGCGGAGACACAAGCGGTGTGCAGAGGATACTCCACACCAAGACCAGCTTCATAGACTCCAGCGGCAACAGGAACCCGGGCATGTCCTGGGGCAGCTACCTCCCCACGCTGGAGGACTCGGGGACAGTGGGCTTCCTGGGCAACAACACATATGACTTCGATGGCGGGGACTACATCAGGCTCAGGGAGATTGACCTCACTGGTGAGTGGACCGTGGCCTACTGGTTCAACCAGGACACCAATGACAGGATGACCGTGGGCAAGAACGGCGAGACAGCCAACTATTTCAGGCACATAAGCGATGGCGCCACGCTGAGGATAAACTACAATGACGACAGCAGCAAAGACCTCTCTGTGGGAGGAAGCCTTAACACGTGGCACCATCTTGTGGTGACCAGCAACGGCTCCTCGAGCGGGCCAAACATCACGGCCTACCTTGACGGCGAGCTTGTGGACTCCGCCACCCAACCCGACCCAAGGTTCAGGATTGACAACATAGGCTTCCCCTACACCAGCGGCTTGCAGTGGGACGGCGGCCTGGATGAGATAGCGGTGTGGAACCGCACACTCTCGGATGCAGAGGTCTCAGAGATATACGGGAGGCAGGACATGAGGTTCACGGGCAACTACACCTCCCAGGCATTCACGCCAGGCTACAGGGTGGCCTGGACCAACCTTACCTGGCTCAACACCACGGACTCATCCTCCACAATAGAGGTTCGGACCAGGACAAGCAACAAGCTGGACTGCTCCGGTGACTGGACGCCCTGGTCAGAGCCCCGCACCAACCCCTCCAGCCTCATAAATGTTTCTGCCAACTGCCTTCAGTACAGGGCGGTTTTCACCACCACCAATATGTCAGAGGACAACCAGCTTGAGCTGGCAAACATGACATTCGGCGACAGGCCCAGCGACTTTGACTGCTGGGACGAGGAGACTGATGACGAGACCAAGCCTCCTCCACCATCCGGCTATGTTGAACAGAATGTGTACGAGGACACTGACGTGCACTTCTGGGCCAACTTCACCGAGGACCTCACGAGCAAGATAATTGGAAGGACTATAACCAGGGTTGACCTTGACAACTACATATACAGGGTGGAGGCAGGTGACATAGACGGGGACTCCAAGCCCGAGCTGGCTGTGGGAAGGCTGAGCGGGGGCAATGAGCTCAGGGTGTACGAGAATGACGGCACACAGAAATGGGTCAACAACACAGACGGCAGCGTGTACGGCCTGGCCATGGCTGACCTCGATGGTGACGGCAGCCTGGAAGTGGTTTCAGGCTCCACTGACGGAATGGTAAACGCCTTCGACAGCGCAGGTGACCTCATCTGGCCCTCCAGGTATGATGCCGGAGAGGACGTTCAGGTCCTGGCAGCCTCTGACGTGGACGGAGACAACACGCCGGATGTCATTGTGGGGACCAGAAACCAGACAGGCCATGAGCTCAGGGTGCTGGACGGCTCTGACGGCACCCTTCTCTGGAGCGAGGACATGAACGAGTCTGTCTATGACCTGGACGTGGGGGACCTTGACGGAGACGGCGTGGACGACATAGCAGTTGGCATAAAGGATGGCTATGTTTATGCATACAACGGTTCCGGAGCAAAGCTCTGGGAATATGCTGCAGGGGGCAAGGTCATGTCAGTGGTCATAGGCGACGTGGGCAGCGACGGAAGCAACGAGGTCGCCATAGGTCGTGACGTGGGGAGCTATGAGTTCAGGCTCCTTCACGGCAGCAGCGGCACCCTTGACTGGCAGAAAGACCCCGGCAGCAGGGTGGGATACGAGTGGTTCTCAGAGGAGATAATAGCCATAGGCGACGTTGACTCTGACGGAAGCAATGACGTTGTGTTCGGCTCATGGGACGGATACGTCTACGCTTATGACTCCTCAGGAAGCTCCCTGTGGAGCTACAACGCAGACGCCCCTGTTTTCGCCGTGAGCATGGAGGACACTGACGGCGACGGGGGCGTGGAGGTAGCTGTCACCGTGGATGATGAGGAGAAGGCCCTCAAGGTGGTGGGACCCACGGGCTCATCAGAGTGGTGGATGGGCTTCACAGAGAACATGTTCGACCTGGAGTCCCATGACATTGACAGTGACGGCATCAAGGACGTGGTCACAGGCTCTTTTGATACCCACGCCTACGCCCTGAGAGGGGCTACGTGCAGGATATGGTTCAATGACACTGCCACATGGACATACATGAACTGGAGCTATGAGGACAACCTCTGGAGCCACAGCAGGGTTTTCGAAGACCCGAATGAGTACGAGTGGAACATGTCCTGCTCATTCGGCAACTACCAGTACCAGTACAGGTACTCCAACATAACCATTATGGCTGTGGAGGACCCGCCTGACCCCAAATTTGTTGACCCCACCCCTGAGAACGAGACCAAGAGGAAGCTTGACTGGATTCACGTGAGGGTGTTCTCTGACAAGGAGATTGGCACGTGCACCCTGAACTGGATAAACAGCTCAGGCAACGTGAACATAACCATGACCAAGGAGGCATCCGGGGTGTACTGTAATAAGAACATGACCGGACTCGGCAACGAGGACCACTACTTCAGGGCCTACGTGAGCGACACCTCAGGCAACCTTAACGTCACAGAGGACAGGGAGGTCACCATAGACACAGTCACCCTGGCGCCCAGGTTCATATCACCCACGCTCTCCAACACATCCACCACCCCCCACAACTGGCTTTACATAAACGTTTCAGGCGGAAAGGCTATTGACACGTGCTACCTTGACTGGCCCGGTTCAGGGAACGAGAGCATGTTCGTTGACGGCTCATACTGCTACCTTAACAAGACCGGCCTATCTGACAGCTCCTACTATTTCATGGTATGGGCCAACGACACCACGTTCGGGAGCTTCAACTCAACAGAAGACAGGGAACTCACAGTGCAGACAGGCCTGGCCGACTGCGTTGGGGCCGCTGTGGGAGACCCTGTGGCCACCTGCCACAAGTGCGGCGTGGACTATGCCAAGCTCACCATCATAGGCCCGACCGGGACTGGCTCCTACGGCCCCGTGAGCATGGGCTTTGACTCCCAGACCGGAGCCTGCACGGCTGCTGACGCCAACAAGACCAACTGGACCTATGACCTGGGATACGCCTTCTGCCCTGCAGAGGGACAGTACAACGGCAGCGTGACCTTCAACGCAGAGGGCGACACCAACGTTGACGAGAACACCGGAACGGACTGGCCTCTCTACAATATTGTATACGATGACACCCAGGGATGGTGCGAGTGTGCTGATTATGAATGGATGACCGCGGCTGACTCAGGGAACGGGGAGTGCTGCGGCGACGACGGGGCCTCTGACACATTCGGCAACGCCACTGACGGCTACACCTGCAGCTACTGCGACTCCGGGGTCTCAACAACCAACACCCCGCCCAACATACCCGCCACGGGTTCCACCAGTCCTGACTATGCCTATCCAGAGGACAACGTGACCGTGAGCTCTGTCATAACAGACCCTGACTCTGATGATGTACATGTCCTGGTGTACGACACCCCTGAGAGGGACACCCTGCTCTGCACGGGAAGCACGGTTTCCTCGGGCCAGTCCTCCTCCTGCAAATTCAGCGCACCTGACGCGGGCTGCATCAACGGCACCTGCGTGCTCTACCTCTACGCCAACGAGTCCACCGTGGACTATTGCGGGGACACCAAGATGAACGAGAGCTATGGCACAGCAGAGTTCCAGTACGACGCAAGCCCTGAGATAACCGTGATTAACCCTGAAAACACCTCCTACCAGACCCAGCTGTTGGACCTCAATGTGAGCACCAAGTACGCCTCCTCTGCCTGCCTCTACAATCTGGACGGGGGAAGCAACACCACCCTGCAGAACGACTCCTCATCCAACTGGTTCTATGCAATGGACACCGGCGGGAGCGGGCTTTTCGAGCTCCAGGTCTACTGCAACACCACCACAGGGGTCTGGGGTATGGAGACACTCTGGTTCACTGTGGACAACTCGCCACCAGCCATAACACTTGCCTCTCCCTCCAACAGCTCCTACAGGACCACCTCCATAGACCTCAACGCCTCTGCCAGCGAGGAGGTTGAGGCCTGGTGGTACGAGCTAAACAATGACGGGGTGAACCGCTCATTCACGCCCAACTCCTCCATAACCACCACCCTGGAGGGCCTCAACAACATCACTGTGTGGGCCAACGACAGCGCGGGCAACAACGGCTCCACCTCCCTGGTGTGGTTCACCCTGGACAGGTTCACTCCTCTGATAGACTGGGTTGACCCCACCCCCACTGACGGGGTTTACAGAAACAAGAGCTGGGCCCACCTAAACACCACCGTGACAGACAACACCACGACCTCAGCCTTCCTCGACTGGAACTACTCCCTGGTGGGATACTGGTCCATGGACCACTACTCCTCTTCCGGGGTTTACGATAACTCCTCCAACAACTGGTTCGGAACCTGGTACGGCGGCCTGGGGACAGACAACATCACAGAGGGCAGGTTCGGAAAGGGCCTGGACTTCGACGGCTCTGACGACAGGGTTGTGATAAACGGGGACAGTCCTTTCCCGGTGAACTTCTCAGATAAAGGACTAACGGTAACTGCCTGGATCAAGACCTCTTCCACAGGGACAAGGAAATCCGTATGGGGAGGCAACGGGAACAGTGCATATTATAATCTGAGAGTGGATGACGGGGAAAGGGCAGAGTTCTGGCTGGGATCCAGTCCATCAAATAACCTTGTGGAGGGAACAACCACACTGCAGCCAGGTACCTGGTACTTCCTGGTGGGTGTGTGGGACCCCTCTGTCCCCGAGCTCAGGGTATACGTTAACGCGACCGAGGAGGACTCCGGCTTCAACGGCAACTACCCGAACAACCAACAATATGCCAGGAACTGTATAGGACAGAAGAATAATGACGAGAGGATGCACGGGGTCATTGACGAAGTCCGCATATACAGCAGGGCCCTCTCCCCAGAGGAAATCAACGCCTCTTATGACAACAGCCTCTACCGCCTCAACGCCAACATCACAGGCCAGGCAGACGGTTTCTACAATTACTCTGCCTACGTCATTGACTCAGCAGGCAACATGAACATAACAGGCACCAGGAACGTCACCCTGGACGCCACCAAGCCCGTGATACAGTGGGAGGACCCCACCCCGCCGGACGGAAACATCACCGGCAACGACTGGGTGTACCTCAACACCACGGTTACTGACACCACAGGAACCTCGGCCTTCTTTGACTGGGACTCCAGCCTCCTGGGCTACTGGTCAATGGACTCCTACAACTCCTCAGGGGTCTTCGACAACTCAAGCTACGGCGACTTCATGGCCTTTGATAGCATAACAAGCGCCAACATAACAGAGGGCCGATTCGGCAACGCCATGGACTTCTCAGGGTGCTCAGGAAACCTCACCGCTGCTGCCTCAGCCTCACTGGGGGACAACGCCAGCTACACTCTGGAGGCATGGTTCAAGAGGAACGATGTCTCAGGAAGGGAGGACATCCTGTACGCGTCAGTGGCGGCCAGGCAGCTGGACACCTCCAACTCCGCACTGCAGGGCTCCATAAGGAACGGGACCACCTGGACGAGTATAACCGGAGGGACAATAACAGCAGGCCAGTGGCACCACGGGGCCGCGGTCTTCGATGAGGAGAACAGGAACTTCACCATATACCTGGACGGGGAGCTGGTGAACTACATCGTGCTTACCGGGGGAACCATTGCATCCACCAGTTCATACACCATAGGCGGCGTGCCCAGCCTGAGTTTCGACGGCTTCATAGACGAGGCCCGGGTACACAGCCGCGCCCTCTCCCATGATGAAATCAGGGCCTCCTACGATAATGATGCAAACCGCCTCGAGGGCAACATCACAGGTCTATCAGACGGCTCCCAGAGTTACAGGGCCTTTGCCATCGACAGGGCAGGCAATCTGAACATCACTCCCTCCAGGGACATCACAATAGACCTCACCAACCCGGCAGTGACCTGGGAGGACCCCACCCCTGACCCTGACGAGACCATCAAGAATGACTGGGCCTACCTCAACACCACCATAACCGACCACTCCATGACATCGGCATTCCTCGACTGGGACTACTCCCTTGTGGGCTACTGGTCAATGGACTCCTACAACTCGACTGCTGTCCTGGACAACTCCACACATGACAATGAACTAGTGCTCGACGGGATAACCACGGGAAGCATAACCAAAGGTAAGTTCGGCAACGCCATGGATTTCTCGGGCAGCCTTGGCAACCTCACAACCACCCCGTCAAACGGCATACTCGAGGACAACACCAGCTACACCCTGGAGGCCTGGTTCAGGAGGAACGACGTCTCAGGAAGGGAGGACATAATCTACGCCTCCCTGTCAGCAAGGCACCTCGATACATATGATGACGAACTTGTCAGCTGGGTCAAGAACGGCTCTACCTGGGTATCTGCTAGAGGCGGCACCATAACAGCAGGTCAATGGCACCACGCAGCAACTTCGTATGACGAAGACACAAGAAACCTCACCCTTTATATGGACGGTGATCTTGTGGACTACCTGCTCATTGGTGATGGGGCTATAGCGTCCAGTGGCAGCGATCAAATAGGCGGGGCAACTACCTATAGCTTCGACGGCCTCATAGACGAGGTTCGTGTGCACAGACGGGCGCTGAGCCATGACGAGATAAGGGCGTCCTACAACAACAGCATCTACCGCCTGGAGGGGAACATAACCGGCCTTGGCATTGGAAACCACAACTACACAGCCTACTCAATTGACGAGTTCGGGAACCTGGGAATCACGGGCGAGAGGAACGTTTCCTACTATGTGGACAACGAGCCCCCTGTTATCACAGTATACTCCCCAGAGAATGCCACATACACATCCGGCTCCATACAGCTTAATGTGTCAGCGGACGACGGCACTGATACCTGGTGGTACGAGCTGAATTCAAACGGCACCAACGTCACGTTCACCCCCAACTCCACCATATTCACGGGATTTGACGGTCTCAATAACATAACTGTGTGGGCCAACGAGACCAACGGCAACACCAACTCCACCATTGTCTGGTTCACCCTGGACACCATAAAGCCAGTTATATTGTGGGAGGACCCCACCCCAACTGACGGGCATTCAGGGAGCGAGAACTACGCAGAGCTCAACACCACCATACTGGACAACACCACAACGACCGCCCTGCTCGACTGGAACTACTCCCTGGTGGGATACTGGTCCATGGACCACTACAACTCAACAGGGGCATACGACAACTCAAGCTATGAGAACTTCGCCACCTACACTAACGGCGTGTCTGATTCAGATATGGAAAGGGGCATGTTCGGCAAATGCGTTTCCCTCGATGGAAGCTCTTACCTGAACGCTGGCAACGGCAGCAGCTTTGACATAACAGACGAGATAACGGTCTCGTTCTGGATGAAGCACAACTCGGCAAGCCAGAAGCAGATACTGCTCGGAAAGGATGATGCCTATGCGTTCTGGTTCAACGGGACTGACGTGAGGTTCGCTGTCTGGATAAGCAGCAACTACAGGGAATCAGGCTACACCAGCATAACCATGCAGGAGGGCGAGTGGTACCATGTCACGGGCAGGTTCAACGGAAGCCAGGTCCAGGTATGGGTGGACGGCACCAAGGAGAGCTCAGGGGACTTCTCAGGAAGCATTGACACCTCTGTCCATGACTTCAGGATAGGCGGGGACATCTCGCTCTGGGAGGACAGGTACTTCAACGGGTACATTGACGAGGTGGCTGTGCACAGCAGAGCCCTCTCCCCCCAGGAGATAAACGCCTCCTACGACAACAGCCAGTACAGGCTCATGGGAACATTCTCCTCCCTTACTGAGGGCAGATACGAGTATTACGCATACGCGAATGACAAAGGAGGCAACCTCAACATGACCGGCATGAGGTCATTCAGCATTGACAACAACCCTCCTCACGCGATAGAGTTCGTGTCCCCGACCCCCAGCAACAACACCCGCCAGACAGGGAACTCCCACGAGATAAACGTGACAGTATCAGACGCCCTGGCTGACATTGACGCCTGCCTGCTGGACAACGGCACGGCCAACATAACCATGACCATGGAGGGTTCAGGCACTGACGTCTACTGCCACTACACCCTCTCCACTACTGACGGCACTGACTACAACCTCACAGTGTGGGCCAATGACACGGGTGGAAACCTCAACCAGTCAGCCCAGCTCAACTTCAGGGAGAACGATGAGCCCTCCATAACAGGCGTTGACGTGACCCCAGACTCCCCCTCAACCACGGATGACCTGCTCTGCACGGTGTCCGGCTGGTCAGACTCAGAGGGAGACTCCCAGCAGTACTGGTTCTACTGGTACAGGGATGATGTTCAGCAGATGGCCTTCCTGCAATCCGGGACCACCCACACCCTGCTCTGGGGCAACACCTCCTCGGGTGAGGAGTGGAACTGCACGGTCATCCCGTATGACGGATTCGAAAACGGCACGATCATGGACGACACCGTTACCGTGAGCCAGGGATGCGTCATAGACACCCACGTGACCCTGTCAGCAGACCTTGACTGCACAGGGCACAGGCTCAACATAACCTCCTCTGGCGAGCTCGTTGCGGGGGCCTACAACGTCACGGCTGACAACGCCACAATAAAGGGCAACCTTACCTCCACCACAGGAAGCCTCAACTTCACGGACTCCTCTGGCGTCATTGTCTTCTCGGGCTGCAACGTGACCGCAGGCTCAGGGCCTGACTTCCTGGGCTCCCTGAACGTGGACTCGGGCGGCGAATACAGCGCCACCTCTGATACAACGGAAATCGAGACAGACTGGAACATCTCGGGCACCTTCACCCACAACTCAGGTATCGTGGAGCTCACGGGAACCGAGAACTCTGCCCTAATCGGCACAGATAGCCTTTACACCCTGCTCATAAACAAGGCCGCAACCGCTGACATATGCACCCCGCAGAACGCCCTATCCATAAGCAACAACCTCACCATAGAGGAGGGCGAGTTCAACGCCACGGGCTTCACCCACGCGATAGGCGGCTCCCTGACCAAGACAGGGGGCTCCCTGAGGCTCTACAGCGATTCATCCTACCTCAACATCGAGGACCACCTAATATCCACGGGCGGGACCCTGACCGACGCCTCTTCCTCCAGGATATACGTGAAGGGAGACGTCCACATAACAGGGAGCTCGCTAAACATTTATCCAGCAAGGCTATACCTGGACGGCAACAGGAACTCCACCATATACTCACCGGACAGCCAGGTGGGTTATGCCCTTAACATAGAAAAGGACACGGGCTACAAGGTCACTGCAGAAAGCGACCTCAATTACCGGCACCTTTTCCACCAGAATGGTTATTTCGATGTGAATGGCCATACTGTTGACGGCTACGGCGTGTACTACGCATACTCGGGGGCAATCCTGATGATGTCCTCAGGGACCCTCGAGGTTGGTAATAACGGCTACAATGGGGGGACATACAGCCCCTGGTACTGCGGAAACGGCTGGAGCGAGGAGATTTCCGGGGGCACTATCCAGGTCTACGGCAGCATAAACGGAAACGGCTACGGAACAGCCCACTTCGCCTCGGGCTCTGACTTCACGCCCTCAGGAGGACTGTTCAGGCTCATAGGAACGGACGATGGAGAGATACAAGTCCTTGAGTCCACGAACTTCGGTTTCCACGACCTGGAGATTGACAGGACTGGCCAATGGGTGAAATGCTCTGAAAATCAGGAAATGGTAGTAAATAATGATTTCAACATAACAGCCGGAACTTTCATCACCAACGGCAACGATGTTTCCACCGCATACCTCAATGTTTCCTCAGGCGCCTCCCTGAACGTGACCAACGAGAGCACCCTGACCATGACGGGCAGCCTCATACTCGAAGGCTCGTTCAACGTGAACAACGGAACCGCGAAGAACATCACCCTGAATGGAACAAAGTTCACGGTTTCAGGCGAGGCCGTTCGCATCGAGAACTACCTCTCAGAGCCCGCGGACGGCAACGGCATACACAATATCTCCAAGTACGTCAACCTCACTGACCTGGGAGGGGGCTCATTCGGTCTTAACGTCTCCTACGAGGACTCTGACCTCGGCTCTGTACCCGAGGCGAGCCTCGAGATGTATAGGCACTCTGGCAGCTGGGGCCTCGAGGCGGGCTCTGGCGTGGACCAGGAAACCAACACAGTGGAGGCCACAGGCATATCCAGCTTCGGCCTGTTTGCCCCCATGGGCAACAACGCCCCCAGTATAACGAGCATAGATGACTCACTGGAGACCCTGGAGCCCACTGACACCCAGACCATAACCCCCTCAGGCCAGGCAGACGCTGACTCAGACGCCCTTGACATGTACTGCTGCGTGGACGGTTCGGACTCCTGTACCCCCACCGCGGCCAACAACAACTGCACAGGAGGCAACTGGGAGGACCAGGCGTCCCCCTACGGCTCCATGGATTGCACTTATCCCGCTGGCTCCTCCCAGGGCACTGAATACGTGAGGTGCAGGCTCTATGACGGAAACGATTACTCTTCCACGGTATCTGAGAGCTACACCATAGGCCTGGCCGGACCAACCTCGCTTTTGGTTTCCATAAACGATACATATGCCCTGAATGCTGAACTCGGCGGCCTGGCTCTTTCCTGGACAGATGGCTCCAGCCAGGAGGACGGCTATTACCTCTATCGCTCACAAGACAACTCCTCATGGAGCCTTCTTTCAACAGAGTCTGCCGACACTCAATCATACTCTGACATAGACGTGAGCGACAACGCCCTATACCATTACAGGGTAAGGGCATACAAGGGAACCGAGAACTCATCCTACTCAAACGTGGCCTGGAACATGACTGCTGACAGGACAGGCCCGGAGCAGCCCAATCTCACGGCATCGGCGGACAACTCTGGTAATCAGGTGCTCCTCGACTGGGTCCAGGAGGATGAAGGGCTCCTGCTTTACGCCCCAATGGAGAACGTGACAGGGGACGGCACAGAGGACTGGAGCAATTACAGCCACTCCATCATCCCCCAGAGCGACCCTGCCCAGCAGGAGGGGATATTTGGGAACGCTGCAGAGCTTGATGGTAATGATGCATTCAACGTGACAGGCGACCTGGGCAACTCCTCTGAAATGACCCTCATGATGTGGTTCAACGCCACTGACCACAACAGCGGGACTCAATACCTCGCAGACGGAAGGGCAGGAGGAGGCTCCTGGTGGTTCATATCTGATTATACAGGAGGCTATTGCGGGGCTGACACCGAGGGCAACCTCTGCTTCGAGAACCTGGTCATGGTGCATTCTGACAACCTGTCCAGCAACGACTGGTACCATGTCGCTGTCACCCAGGACGGCTCTGCAACCAAGATATACCTGAACGGTGTTCTCATGGAGACAGGCTCGGGCTCTGACCCTGACATAGGGGAGGGCATGAGGATAGGCAGCAGGTACACTGACGCCAGCTATTTCGACGGCCTTATTGACGAGGTCAGGGTGTACGGCAAGGTCCTGGGCCACTCTGACATAATCGACGACTACCAGTCTGGCCTCATCAACCACGCCCTTTACAGGGCAGAGTCTTATTCAGGGCCCTACTCGTTCGTGAACACATCCTCAAATCTGCTCATCAACCCCGGCTTCGAGGCAGACTCCACCTGCCTGGAAACCGACCCGACTGGATGGACCCATGTCTCCCCATCAGGCGACTGCTGGGAGGTAGAGAGCGGGGTTGTAAATAGCGGGTCACAGGCCTTCGGCAACAGCTACGGATGCGACGCTTACTGTGATGACGAGGGCCAGGCAGGCTCATGGCCCGACATCTATGTGTACCAGAATGTGAGCGTCTCCGACCCCGGGACTGTATATGCCTCAGCCTATATTTACCTGAGCGGAGACCCATCGACATGCGGTGAATGTGGTGACCCGTATCACTGCATACTGGAGGACGATGGAAGGATACACCTCTACGCCTATGATTCTGACGGGAATCTGCTCGATGAGTTCAAGGGAGACTGGGGAGGCGACTACAGATACTCCTCAGGGTGGAACCTTTTCGAGGAGACCTGGATTCCGCCAGAGGGCACTGCAAAGATAAGGATGCAGGTTGACGGAAGCGATAACAACAACAACTGCCTCACAGACCCGGGATCAGAAGGGGATTATGACGAATCCGGCATAGGCAATACAGCCCTCTACGTGGATGACGCTGTGCTCTATACGCTCCCTGCGACCAACAATCTCACAGACACTGAGGCCACGGACACCTCCCCGCCTGACTCTCCCTCTATAGCAGCAACCGCCCACAACCAGACCCAGATAAACATTACCTGGACCAATCCACAGGACAACGGAAAGGGTTACTACTATTATCTCTCATCATATGATGATGAGGGAAACATCAACGACTACTTCACTGACTCCAACGTGGTCACCAACACAGATCTGGACACCGGCTGGTCAAAGGGCTATACGAGCGACATACAATGGAATGACATTGACCCGCCGCTTGGAATCAACGCAGAGGTGGTTAGCTTCGTGGACGAGGACAGCTCCGGCTCATGCTATTGGTACAGCTACGGGGACTACGCGCCCCAGGACAATGACACCACCTATGTTGTCTCGCTCTGGGTAAGGACTAACAGCTCCTCTGATGTTGAGGTGAGGTTCTACACAGCCGACAATAGCGAGGCAGACAGGACGACGGGAGAATACAGGTATGTCAATGCCTCTGAGGGATGGAAGCTCCTGGTTTGGGATGCCTTCACGACCGCCGACCCCACTGACAGCGACAGCCTGAGCTTCAATTTCAGGGAGATGGGCACATCAAGGCTCTGGCTTAGTGCCCCCCAGATGGAGCCGGCTGAATACCCGACTTTCATAGAGAACGACACCGTGACCACCGGCTTCAAGCAGCTGAGAATCCAGACCAACTCAAGCGGGTCGTGGAGCGACATTGACACCGATTCCTCCAGTCCGTTTGTCCATGGTGGGCTTGACCCGCACACAGAATACTGCTACAGGGCATACTCAGCGGACAATGCAGACAACGAGAACCCCACTGTATCGGCCTATACCTGCGCGGAGACCGAAAACTCTGTTCCCTACATGACCGGGATAACCAGCACCAAAGACCCTGTTCAGGGGGGCTCACAGCAGGAAATCAACGCCACCAGCCCGGAGGACGGGGACTCTGACGCGCTCACCTTTTACTGCTGCCTTGACGACTCAGACACCTGCACCCCCACGGAAGCCAACCAGAACTGCACATCAGGGGCCTACAGCTCTGTTGCCAGCCCCTACACGGACATGGGATGCTTCTTCGATGTCCCCCAGTATGACGGGACCCATTATGTTCGCTGCAGGCTCTGGGACGGGTACGACTACTCTCCCGAAGCCAACACAACCTCATTCGTCATCGATTCTGCTCCCCCATACTCCATTGAGTTCGTGTCCCCGACCCCCAGCAACAACACCCGCCAGACAGGGAACTCCCACGAGATAAACGTGACAGTATCAGACGCCCTGGCTGACATTGACGCCTGCCTGCTGGACAACGGCACGGCCAACATAACCATGACCATGGAGGGTTCAGGCACTGACGTCTACTGCCACTACACCCTCTCCACTACTGACGGCACTGACTACAACCTCACAGTGTGGGCCAATGACTCAGTGGGCAACCTCAACCAGTCAGCCCAGCTCAACTTCAGGGAGAACGACGAGCCCTCCATAACAGGCGTTGACGTGACCCCAGACTCAGCCACCACGGATGATGACCTGCTCTGCACGGTGTCCGGCTGGTCAGACGCTGACGGTGACAGCGAGCAGTACTGGTTCTACTGGTACAAGGATGATGTTCAGCAGATGGCCTTCCTCCAGTCCGGGACAACCCACACACTGCTCTCTGGCAACACCTCCTCAGGAGAGGAGTGGAACTGCACGGTCATACCATATGATGGCCACGAAAACGGCACCTCCCATGATGACACAGTGACCATAGGCAACAGCCCGCCGAGCCTGGACCAGACCGAGCTCTACCCCGCTGCCCCTGACACAGCGGACAGCCTTGAGCTCAACGCCACCTGCTCTGACAACGATGCGGGCGACTCGCTGACAGTTTACTGGTACATATGGAAGAATGATACCATGGTGTCCGCGCTCACGGGCTCTTCAGGCGTGGCAAACGGTGACGAGGAGCTCGTTTACACCATACTGTCCTCCAACACCTCAAACAACGAGGAGTGGTGGGCAGAGGTGTGGTGCGATGACGGCACCACCAACACCTCGCACTCAAACACCACAAAGCGATACATAGCCAACACCCCGCCCTATATGCAAAGCATAAGCGAGTCCGATGACCCCATAAAGGGAGGGGATACCCAGACCATAACCCCATCAGGCCAGACAGATGTTGATGAAGACGCCCTTGACCTCGTGTGCTGCCAGGACGGTGACGACTCTTGCACCCCCACCACTGGCTCCAACATATGCACGGGCGGGAGCTGGGAGGACCAGGCTTCACCTTACGGCTCCATGGACTGTACATTCACAGTCAATTCAGTGGACGACGCCACCTATTATGCAAGGTGCAGGCTCTGGGACGGGTACAGCTACTCCACTCAGGTGAACTCGACCTCATTCGTGGTGGACTCCACAGCCCCCACCACCACGGACAACTCCTCATCGACCTGGGCAGACTCGGCCACTATCAGGCTAACCTGCAATGACGGTGCAGGCGTGGGGTGTGACACCGTTGCCTACTGCATTGACACCGATGGCGGCGGGGCTGACTGCTCTGTGGACACCTATACAGACATATCGGGCGGGATAGTTGATATTGACATACCCTGCCCGGCGAACCAGGTGTGCTACAGGTACGTGAGGTACCAGTCCAACGACACGGTGGGCAACCTGGAGACCCTCACTGACAGCAGCCAGATAAGGATTGACAGGAAGAGCCCTGACTACAACGGGGTATCCAACATAAGCGGCCAGTCCTACAATGACACCACCACCGAGTACTGGGTGACAGGGGGAGACAACTTCTCCATAAGCATAAACCACTCTGACGTGGGCTCTGGCATGAACAGGCAGTACTTCGGATTCAACCACGATGACTGCGGACCCAATTCCTGCGGGGGCGAGCCGGACGAGATAAAGTCCTACATCACCAACGGCGCCAGCTTCAGCGACTGGTCAGGCTTTGTCAATGACAGCTACGTGAACATACTCGAGCCGGGATGCGCTGACATCGACGGGGACTGCGATGACAATGATTTCGTTTACAACTGGACCACTGCCATAAACGCCTCCTGTCCTGACTGGGACTGGAAGCTCCACACCTACGCACGCGACGACGTGACCAACGGTAGAGGCTACAATGACACCGGTGTATGGGTGTACGTGGACAACAGTGCTCCCAACATATCTTCTGTCTCCCTGTCTGCCTACTCAGCCAAGGAGGGGGACGAGCTCACGGTCACCAGCGACGGCGAGGACCAGCGGTCAGGCATAGGCACCTGCCACGCCTACCTGAGCACTGACGCCTCCTATGACGGAGGAGACGATGACCTCGGGGACCTGGGAACTGACTGCGACGGGACCGTGAGCATTCCCTCAAAGGCAGACGGCACGTATTACATAATAGTGAGGCCTGTTGACAACGTGGGCCTTTCATCCGAGTCAGCCAGCTCTGCCCTGAGCCTGGACAGCTCAGCATCCCTGATTGTGTGGGAGGAGCCCACCCCTGCAGAGGGTGCCTTCAGGGACAGTAACTGGGCCTACCTCAACACCACTGTGACAGACTCCCAAGAGACCTCTGCCTTCCTTGACTGGAACAACTCCCTTGTGGGCTACTGGTCCATGGACTTCTACAACGCCTCAGGTGTCTTCGACAACTCCACCAGTGGCAACTTCGCGAACTTTGTGGGCGGCCCCTCAACGAGCGATTTAATTACAGGAAGGTTCGGCAGTGCAATAGAATTTGACGGCGAGAATGATTATCTCAACTCAGGGGCCAACCATGACCTGGAAACCAGCCATGGCACCATAGAGTACTGGATAAGATGGGCAGATGACACACAAAGCGGATCTGCGTTCCATTTCTATGAGTCATCCAGCTCGGATTACATACGTTCGTATTACAATGGTGATGGGCGCATTGACCTGGTCATAGAGGACGGTGACTCAGCAATGGTTAGCGTAAACTACCAGCTTGACCCTGTGAACGGGACATGGTACCATATTGTGTGGACCCAGGACGGTAATCAGGCGAGGCTTTACATAAACGGTTCTGCCAAGAGCCTGAGCGGGACCAACAGCGGCGAATGGTGGAGCGACCACCTATCACTGGCAAGCACGAGAATAGGCGTTGGGTGGGGCTACTTCAAGGGAGCCATCGACGAGTTCAGGGTGTACAGCAGGGCACTCTCCCCAGAGGAAATCAACGCTTCCTACAACAACAGCGCATACAGGCTCAGGCACAACTTCACAAGTCTGGACGAGGGCGAGTATGACTACACTGCGTATGTCATGGATGCTGTTGGCAACCTTAACAAGACCTCCACAAGGAACGTTACCATTGACACCATAAAGCCTGTCATAGACTGGGAGGACCCCACCCCGACAGACGGCTCCTCCAGGCAGGAGGACTGGGCTTATCTCAACACCACAGTGAATGACAACACCACGACATCTGCATTCCTGGACTGGAACCACTCCCTGGCAGGGTACTGGTCCATGGACTTCACCAACTCCTCGGGCGTCCTGGGTAATTCGAGCTACGGCCACTTCTGCCAGTACGTGGGCGGACTGTCCGGCTCTGACCTGGACGACGGGTATTTCGGAGATGCCCTGAATTTCGACGGAGGGAATGATTACCTGCTCTGCGAGGGCGAAGACGGCAGCCTGGATATCACCGATGCCATAACAGTGGAGGCCTGGGTGAAGCCCTCCACCACAACAGGCTACAGGAGGATAGCCTCAAAGTCATACAACGGAATAACCACAGGAGCCAGCTGCTACCAGCTCGGGCTGAACACGGACAACGAGTGGAGATGGAGCGTGGGTGGGGTTTTCGACGTTTCGCCTGCATCGCCAAAGCCCCAGGAAGGCAGCTGGTACCACTTCGTGGGTGTGTACGACAGCTCAGAATCAGACTTCAGGATGTACGTTAATGGAAACCAGATATCATCGAGCTCGAGTTACAGTGACCCGATACGCTCCAACACCAGCGAGCCTCTCACCATAGGCGCCAACTACTATGACGGCTCGAGGAACTACGAGTTCGCGGGCATGATTGATGAGGTGCGTGTGCACAGCCGCGCACTGACAACAGAGGAGGTGAACGCCTCCTACAACAACGGCCTCTACCGCCTGGAGCGGAACTTCACATCCCTGTCAGAGGGCGACTACGACTACCAGGCCCGGGCCATTGACCGGTCAGGGAACCTCAACACCACCACATCCAGGACCGTGACCATTGACCAGAGCGCACCCTCGATAACCATACAGAGCCCGCTCAACCAGACCTACAACGAGTACACGGTCGACCTCAACGTGACCACGAGCGAGCCCGCTTCCGCCTGCCTCTACAATCTGGGCGGCGGGGCAAACCACACCCTTGACAACGACTCCACCACCAACTGGTTCGCTGTCATAACCACTAACTCTGACAGCATATACCACCTCAGCGTCTACTGCAACGACACCCAGTCCAACATGGGACTCAACGATACCGTGTGGTTCACCGTGTCCACCACCAAGCTCAACATCACCAGATTCTTCAGCCCGGACCCGCTCTACGCAGGGGACAATGAGACCATAAGGGTCAACACCACAGTGCAGGTAAACCAGACCTCCAAGGATATTGTCCAGGTCAACATCACAGACCAGATACCCTGGGACTTCACCGCGCCCGATGCAGGGGACGTGAAGGTATACTTCGTGGACGATTCTGCCGGGACAAAGACAGACATCACAGAAGACGCCCCGGTGAGCGTGGCCATCCAGGACCAGGCCGGGAGCCTCGCCACCCTGCTCAGGGTAAACATAACGGACGTCTCGGCCACGAGCGCGGGAGACTACCTGGAGGAGAACGACTCCATACTGCTCTACTACACCATGGTGTCCTCGAAGCTCAACGCATCAGGCAGCAGGCTCATGTACACCAACGCCACTGTGACCAACAACGATTCCCAGGGTAAGACAGACTACATTCTGTCCAACCTCACTGCATACGACGTCCTTCTCAGGGGCTACAAGACCATATGGGCCAAGGACCTGGCTAACCCACAGAACCTGAGCATAGAGATTATGTTCAGGGCAAGGGGAGGGCCGAGCAGCGGAATCTACATTGCCGACTACCTCCCCCAGGGCTCCACTGTGAAGGACCTAAACGTCACTCTCTACAACTCCTCGAAGGGCGAGTGGGTCCAGCTTGTCAACGGCTCTGACTTCTACATAGACCTTGAACACCCGGGCGCCACGGTCCTGCCTGACGGCCTGTACGTGGATATACACCACTATAACTTCAGCTACATGTTCGCAAACTGGGACGGCAACCTCTACGACAACGATACCCTGAGGATAGAGTACAACATAACCGTGCTGGGAGGGGGCGAGTGGGAGCTTCCCACCATAATAGCGGGCTTCGACCCTGAGTACAAGAAGCACATCAAGACCGAGATGTACGCATCTGCCAACGTGCCATCATTCGACATACTACTTGAGATGCTTACTGACAAGGTTACCCAGGGAGGCGTGGTCAAGGCCCTCCTGAGGATACTCAACGTGGGCGGGCCAAGGGCAAAGGTGGACGTTTTCGTGACCTATTCTGCCAAGACCCTGCAGGGCGAAATAGTCACAGAGAGGTCAGAGACACTTGCGGTGGTGGAGCAGAAGGAGAAGAGCCTGGACCTGCCCATACCCAATGACATTGCGCCTGGCACCTACACCTTCGAGAGCTACGTGACCTACACGGGGAGGGAGGCCCTGTCCACGGGCACCTTCAGGGTGGAGAGCGAGGGCGATGAGGCAGGGGTCATGGAGTATGGGCTGTACGTATTCCTTGTGGTCATCATAATAGTACTTACCGTGATGTATTTCAGGGCCACCAGGCGCAAGGGCTCATGCAGGCCCTCCATGCTGGTATGGCTCCTGCTGGCCCTGCTCCTGGCCCTGCCAGCTGTCTCGGGCATTTTCACAGGACGCATCACCGGGACCATGGAGGTCATCCAGGACGAGCTCGATCCAGGGGATGAGCTCAAGGCCCTGTTCAAGCTCAAGAACCACGACTTCCGCGGATACAGGACAGACGTTTTCGTGGAATACTCCCTCTTCGACCAGGCCGGGCGGCTGGTGAAGGCCGAATCCGGCACCTTCCCTGTCTCTGACTCCAGGGACATACTCTTCAAGACTACAATACCCGGCGAGGCCGCGCCGGGGACCTACTCCCTTTCTGCCAACATGGAATACCAGGGCAACAGAAGCAGCTATTCTGACACCTTCGTGGTCAGCGGAGAGGAGAGCCCATTCATGCTATACCTCGTGACCCTGCCCCTCATAGGGGCGGTGTTCGGGGTTTTGATTACAAGGAGGAAAGGAGATTGAAATGGTGTATGCCAAGTACATAACCCGGAAGGGCAAGGACGGCAAGCCAGTGAAGTACGGGCCCTATTACTACAAGAGCGTTCGCACAGAAGACGGAAGGGTCCGGAACATATACCTGGGTACCAAACCTGTCCGGGACAAACCCAAACCAAGCGGAAAGATGAACCTGAGGCAGATAAAGGACGTGCTCGCGAGCGTGTTCTGATATATAGCAGAGCAAGCAGATTGAGTATCGCGGGCGCGTCCCACAGCTTCAGTCCAGGGTATCCCGGGCACGGAGACAGCCGAGCCCTTCCAGCATGAGCAGAGGAGGCCCTGGCCAGGAAGGCGATTTCCGCCACACTTAGAAAAAGGTCTTGGCAGCATTGCATTGTAACAAAAAGCAATTGCCCGGAGAACAATAAGAAAAATTAAAAACTGTTTCTTGTAGTAAGCACTACTTTAAATGAAAAAAAGCGTTCAGGTGTAAACCCTGAGCCTGCTGTAGAGCTTCCTTATCCGCTCGTAGATTTCCCCTGCCTCCTGGTAGCTCTCTGCCCTGTTGAGCTGGTTGTACATGGAAAGGGCCTTCCTGTAGAGGTTCTTGGCCTCGTCCATGTCGTTTCCCTTGATGCTCTCCTCTGCCCTCTCGATTATGGAGTCTATTCCCTCCCTTATGCCATCCACTGACTGCTCGCCCTTCTTCGAGGGCGCCACTGGCACTGATTCCTTTCTGACCTGCCTGGCAGTCCCCTTTGCGCTTGCCCTGGGAACGTCAGCGAAGGAGCTCCTCTCCCTGCTCTCCTGGGCTTCCTGGCTGGCCTTCGCGAAATCCCGAACCTTCTCCTCTGCTGTGGAGGAGGCGGCCTTCCTGAGCTCCTCCAGGCTTTCCCTGAGGGAGTCAACCTCCTCCCTGGTGGCGAACATCTTGTCCACTTTGGACTTGCCCACCTCCTCCAGGAGCCCCTTGAGCCCTGCCTCCTTGAGCGACTTGAGCAGGTCGCTCATGATGTCCTTCATCTCGTAAATCTTATCATCTGTCTTTGTCTCCACCCCGCTTATCTTGTCCTCTATGCTGGTCTGGAAATTCTTGAAATCATCCTTCTTGACAAGTCCGCCCATCCTGGTCTCCAGCATGTCAGCCGACTTCATGAGCTCGTGCATGGTCTCCTCGTTGAATGATATCTTGTCCTTGAAGCTCTGGAACTCAGCCAGCCTGCTGCTCATGTCAGAGAACATGCTCTCTATCTTGGCCGCTGTCCTGGATGCGTATTTCCTGTGCTCCTCGACCTTGTCCACCTTCTCCTGGAGGGTCTTTATTAGCTTTACCAGGTTCTTGACGTCCCTCACGTTCTCCAGAATTTCAGAGATGTCCTTGACCTCCTTGCGGGCCTCCTGCATCTGCATTCCAACCTTCTCGAGCCCTGCCTCGTTCTTCTCTATGCCCTCCTCGAGCTTGGCGAATCTGGAGGCAACCTTCTCGGGCTCCATGGCCTCGGCTGTTTCCTTTATCCTGGTGAATCCGCCCTGGAACTCCCTTATGAGCTTGTCCTTCTCCATTATGGAGGACCTGAGCTCGCCAATCTCCTGGTTGAGCCCGGAGAGCCGCTCTTCAAGCGCTCCCCTGGACTGTGCGGCCGCGTCGAGCTTGCCCTCGAGCTTCTCGGTCTTCAGGAGCAGCATGTCCATGCTGGTGCCGCCTGACTCCTTCCCTGATGATGACTTGGGAGACTCTTCTTTCTCGTCTTCCTTTGAGGCCTTCTTGAGCTTGATGCTCTTGCCTTCCTTCTTCTCCAGCTCATCGAACTCTGATGAGGAGATGACGTTCTCCTCGTGCTCAGAGTCCTTGTTCCCCTCTCCCTTGCCTGGCTTCCTGGCCTCTTTTTCCTGGGGCTTCTTTCCCTCAGAGCCGTCTGCCTTGCTGTTTTTCTTGACCTTTATCCCCAAAATCAATCACCTGACTTGATGTTTAAGTTTTGTTCGAGCGACGATATATAGATTTGCGCCATCCTGAACCTGCCCTGCTTGAGCTTGTCCTTGGCCAGCCTGAGCTCCAGCTCTATGTCAAATGTGTCCCTGCCTGACTTCTTCATCTGGGCTATGGTGGCCTCCACCTTCTCGAGCCTCTTCGCGAACTTCTTGTACAGTTCCATGTCCTCTGCACTAATCTTGTGCGGGTTGTGCAGCGTGGGCCTGAAGTGGACGAAATATGGCTTACCGTCATTGTACTTGGGGTTCTGGAGCATGCCAACGCCCACTCCCTGCCTGGAAATCTTCTTGGAGTACTCCTCCCCGTACTTTGTGGCCACCTTCTGTATGTCGGTCATGGACTTGGTGTTGAGCTGTATCTCTGTCAGGACATTGCCTGCGATGGCCTCCTTGAAGTCAGCCAGCACCTGGCTGCACATCACCATGCCTATTCCCCATTTACGGAACTCCCTGGCTGCCTTCTCCAGGGCCACGTACCCTCCCTTTCCCCCGTACTTCTCCAGGAGCCTGTGCACCTCGTCGAAAACCACCATGACCTTGAGTGTGGTGGACTCCTCCCATGTTCTCCCGAACATGGACTCGATGATTATGCTCACTGCCTCGTCGTACTGGCCTGGCTTGAGCTTATCCAGGGTGAACACCGTTATCTCACCGGGGTTCAGGTACCTGTCAAATCCCTCGCTCAGTGCCTTCTTGAGCTCCTGGGGGTCGGTCACCTCGAATATCATTCCCTTGTAGGGCTTGACTGACTTGGGGTCCATGCCGAAGTCAGGGTAGTACTTCCTCAGGTTGTCGTCCTCCAGGGCCTTCACGAATCCCGTCCACTGGGCAGTGGGATCGAAGGCCACCACAGGAATCTTCTTTTCCAGGGCCTCCTCCACGAACACTGACGCGCTCACTGACTTGCCCGCGCCTGTGGAGCCTGCCACCAGGAGGTGGGTGGTGAGGTCAGGGGGGTTGAACCAGGCCTTGTTGCTGCTCTCTGCTATCTTGCCCAGCCAGAATGCGTCAGGGCCCTCCTGGGGAAGCTTCTTGTAGTCAAGCGGGAATATGTACCTGGACTTCTCCCTCTTCCAGAGCCTGTACTTCTTGTAGAAGTAGTACCCTATGACAGCCATGCCCACCATGGCAATGCCCATGAGTATCATCCTGCCCTCCCACGATGACCAGTATGGCTCCACCAGGTTGAACACTGCCACAGAGTTCACAGACCTGCCGTCAGCGAAGTATGCCCATATCTCAAGGTAGTACTGCCCCACCTTGAGCCCGGGCTCGTCCATTCCCATGCTCTTGGTGAAGACCTTGGAGTCCTCCAGGAATATGGTCTCCTCGTCCTCCTCTATTATTAGCTCCCTCTCGCTCTCCTTGATGAAGTACTTCATGCTCACGTTGAAGCCCGGCGGAAGCCCCAGGTTCCTGACGTCAACCGCGAACCTGAGCTTGCCCCCCGGATTGATGTTGGGGGTGAGTATGTTGATGCCCAGGGACAGGAGCTCAGTGGCAACTATGCTCACGGTCATTGATACCGGTATCTCCTGGCTCCTCGTACCAGAGGAAACCACTATGCTTCCGGTGTAGGTTCCGGTCCCCATGTTCTCAGGAACCTCTACCATTATGTCCATGCTCCTGGTCTCGTTGTAGTCCAGCTCCAGTGTGCTGAATTCAGGGATTATGTAGTCTCCCAGGCCCTCTACATCCACCCCAACGCTGAGGTTGCTGGAGAGCTTGTTCCTTACCGAGAAGAAGTAGCTCTTGTTCTCGCCAGGGTGGATATGTATGTTGCCTATGGAAGTGGTTATCTCGAATGGAAGGGTGGTGCTTGGTGTCACTGTTCCTGTGCTGGGGCTGCTGCTGGAGCCGCTTGAGCCCCCTGTGTCCTGGCTCCCGTCATCATCCTCGTCCCCATCTCCGTCAGCAGTTCCCTCCCACTCCGCAACCACGTATGCTGAGGTGCCGGAGGTGGTGAATGATATGGTGTCAGCTGAGGCGTTGACCGTGGTCTCTATGGAGGCGTTCTCGAAGTTCCCTCCGCTGCACGTCCTGGTGCTCATGTCCCAGTCAGAGCACCGGTAAACCCCGAAATTGTTCTCTGTGAGGTCAGCCCTCTCTCCCGGGGTCATCTCTGACAGTGCCTCCCCGTAATCCAGGGTGAAGAGTATGCTGGAGTTGACCCTGGAGAGGTTCTTCTCAATTGCCACTGCCATGAGCTTGTTGGTGGCCCCTGAAGGCAGAACCACGTTGGTTATGTCAGATGAGTTGATGGTGAAGTAGTCCAGGCTCATGGGGTTGGTAAGGTTCCGGGGGTCTGACAGGTTCCACTGGTCCACTGCCGATGCATTCAGGTCCACCCCGTAGAGCACCACCTCCTGGTCGCTGAACTCCAGCCTCATGTCATAGACCCTTTTGTGGCAGACCCATTTGTAGTGGCCTGTCCCGTTGGTGGAGAACTGGTGTATCCTCCACTGCGTGTTGTTCTTGTAGAGGCTCATGGTCACTCCCATTGGGTTCCCGTCCTTGTCGCGCAGGCTTCCGTTGAGATTTATGGGCTGGTATATGTCGAAAAGGCCCAGGAGGGTGCCGTTCGTCCTGTTCGAGTTGCCTGCAGGGTCAGTGGCGTTTATGATTATCTGGTAGTCCCCTGCGTCCATGGGGCTGGAGAAGTTGAATGTCCACACATACGGGGTGATGTTGTACATCTCTGTTGTGCTCTGGTTCTGGCCGTTGAAGTGCACGTCAGCGCTGGCGCCCTGCACCATTATGTTGTCGCTTATGTTGGCCCTAACCACTATCTCAGACTTTGTTCCGTACTCCACGTTTCCCTCTGCGTCTGCCCCCCACACCCATATGCTGTTTATGCTTGGGGGCGCCACGTCCACGTACCTGACGGCGTCCTCCTCTGTGACCGTGAGAACCGCGTCCTCAGGGGTGTATACCCCTGTGAGCTCCAGGTCATTGTATATGGGGTTGCCTGGTATTGAGGGGGCGGTGCAGTTCATGCTCCACAGCCCTGTGAAGTTGCTGTAGCTGCTCTGCAGCCCTGTGCAGGCCGAGCCTCCCAACTCCACGCTCCAGGTCATGTTTCCCTCCAGTGTGTCAGGGTCCCCGCTCAGTGTGGCGTTCACCGTGAGGTTGATTTTGTCCCCTGCGTACAGCGGGCTGGTGGGGCTGGTCTGGTTGGGAGAGAATATCCATATGGAGAGGTTTATGACCTGCAGGTCCACGGTTATGTTCCTGGAGTAGGGGACAGCATTCTCCTTGTTGGTTATCACTATGTTGCTGGTGTAGAATCCAGGCAGGTAGTCAGTGGTGCTGTTGTGGTATATCCTCAGGCTGTAGTAGCTTCCTGCGGGCACGCTGAACTCGCTTATTCCTGTTCTGATGTAGCTTGTGGTATTGAGGCTGAATACGCTCACGTTGAATGTCCATTCGTCCTCCTTGTTGTTGGTAACCAATATGCTGTCTATGGTGCCGTTGAAGGGCATGAGGCCTATGGTCTTGTTGGCGTAGGTGTCTGACACGCTCCAGTCGTGCACAGTGACGTTGACCCTGAACTCAAGGGCGTCCTGGCAGAGCCCTGCCGGGCTGCAGAAAGAGCCCGTGGCGTTGGCTGTTATGTTGGTGACATATGTCCTTTCTGAAACGTTATTGGGCACGGTGAGGTAGACGTCCACGGCCTGCTGGCCATCGTGCGCTATAACCGGGACCGATGATGGAGAGAAGCTCACCCACTGGGACACGTTCCCTGAGTCCCCTCCTGACACGTTGAGCTCTGTGTCCCTGAGGTCTGTGTTTCCGTAGGACTGGATAATGAAGGTCCCTGCCTGGAAGGATGACCCTCCCCTTGGCATGGTGTAGTTCAGGTAGTCCTCTGAAATGCTCAGTATGGTGCTGTTCACCACGGTTATACCCCTGGTGTCCGAGACATTGTCCTGGGTGGTGTCTGCGTTCAGCCAGGTCACGTTGACGTCCAGGGGCTTGTATCCCTCGGTGGCAAGGTAGCTAACGTTCACCATAGAGGTCATGTTGCATCCTGTGTGAGGAAGCAGTGAGCCCGTCCCGCAGGTCACGTCCCCTGCGTAAACCCCCTCCTCTGTGCTTATCCTCACCTGTATGTTGTACATTCCCTCTGTGTCACCGATGTTGGTTAGGTTCACGTAAAGGGTGTAGCTCCTGTTGAGCTCCCTGGACAGGTTCTCGGCCTGGGATGACGGAACCAGGTTCAGGTCAAGGCTGGCGTTTGTGTTGCCTGACCTGACCAGGAAGAACGTGCTTGCAGTGTTGTTGCTGGTGTCGTTGTAGAAAACATTGCTGTCGTCTGTTATGTTGCAGGTTATGGTGTGGTTGTCCTCAATGTCAGATGAGTTGACCCAGTGGAATAGTGCCCTGCCTCCGGAGTCCGTGGTGTTGGAGCCAAGGTACTCCCCTGCGCCCCAGAAGGTCATGTTGTGGCCCTCAACGTAGCGGGACGTGTTTGCGTCAAACACGTAGCAGAATATGTCCAGGCTGGCGTTCTTCATGCACTCCCAGCTCTCGTCGAATGTGCAGTTGGTGGAGGAGAGGTTGCCCAGGGCAATCCCGCTCCACCCGTACATGTACATGTACTGGCTGTCCCTGTCAGGCGTGTAGTACGTTCCTGACACGTTTGCTATTATGTTTCTCATTCCCAGGGGCTCTGTTACAGGTATGCTCCACGAGGAGTCCTCGCCCGTGCCCAGCAGGTCCTCTGAGGTGGCTGTCAGGGAGTGGCTGAATCCTGAGTGCGGGTTCACGCATTCCCCGCTCTCGTCAGCCAGGCATATGTAGTCTATGTTAACGTGGCTGGAGTCCACGAGCCCTCCCCCTCCGAATCCGTAGTCATGGATGGTGATGTTTATCCAGGTGGCCTCTGAGAAAGACTCGTTGTAGCACACCTGCTCCCTCCACACCCCCTTCCTGGAGAAGTCCAGGTCGCATGAGCCGTTGCCCGCGTATACCCTGAGGTAGGCGTCCCCTGTGGAGTTGTCGAACTCGCCTGTGGCGTTGAAGCCCACCCTTATCCTGTCATACCCAAGCTCCCTTCCCGCATAAAACCTGGCGCCCTGCACTGACTCAGAGCCCCCGTTGAAGTCTGATGAGAGGTAAAGGGTTCCATTTTCTTCAATATCCCTGGCCTCACACGCGCAGTAGCTTCCGTCGCACACGTCCCTTGACCATGCCCCTGTGCTGGAGTTGGAGCCGAAGCAGTCCCAGGGCAGAACAGAGCCTGACTCAAAACCCCCGTTCTCTATGTACGTGAAAGTGCCTGGCTCGCTGCTCTGGTTGTAGAGTATGGTGTAGCTCAGGTTCTGCCATTCTGACTGTGTGGCCAGAAAAACAAGCTCTGAGTGCTCGCCGAAGTATTCTTGTGACCAGTTCATAGAGCTCTTGATGGAGTCGTTCCATGGGTTAACCCTGCTGGGAACCTCAGAGCCGTCCTGGAACACCCTGGTGCTGTTCATGGGCCAGTCCCAGAGGTCTATGTCCCTGGACTCCAGCCAGGTGCTGTTCACTATGACCGGGAAGGTCTCCTCATCGTAGCCGCCCTCCTTCCTCACCAGGAGGTCAAGGGTCCTCTTGCGCTTGAGGTACCAGCTCACTGTGTAGTCCCCCGGACCTGCCAGCTCGCAGGTGTCGTTGACACTGGAGCTGAGGTCTATGCTCTCCCCCTTATTGGATATACTGTACTCCTCAGGCCCTGTAACCGTTACATTGAGCCTGTCATACACATAAACGCTCCTGGAGTCCTCTGGGTTCCTTATTGAATAGGGCCCGTTCTCGTTGCTTATGGTTATGTTCATGTAGTGGCTTCCCCTTGAGTATGCGCACGAGGGCACCCAGTAGTAGTGGCACCTTCCGTCCCCCTCTGTGTCGTTTGAGCCCAGGTAGGCCCCGTCGAACCAGAACGAGCAGTTGAACCCTGACTGGTTGGCGTATTCCCCGTACTCGTCCACCAGCCTGCCCTCCAGGTGGTTGGTGGTGTTCTTCATTATCTTCCTTGCCCCGTATGGCCTGGTTATGCTGATATTCACAGCACCCATTATGTTGATGACCAGGTATTCTGTGGTCTCTGAGTCGTTGTAGTTGCTGTCCCCCCGGATACCTGCCCTCCAGAGCTGCTCGCCTGCGGAGTAGTTTCCGTCAGGAGTGAACCAGAACCTGCAGTATCCAGAGGAGTCTGTCAGATTGCTCATTCCCGAGTCGTAGCTGGTTCCGTTGCGGGTTACCCAGAGCCTGCAGCTGGCCCCTGCGTCTATGAACCCGCCCTCGTCAGAGTCTGCCACCCTCGCCACCAGTGGGGTGGATTCGGTCCTGTTGACGTTGCTTTCGTTCCCTGACACGTATCCTGTGCTGGTGTATCTCTTCCTGACCAGGGGACCTGAAGCCTCTGAGGTGTTGGTCAGACTGTGCAGGGGATACCCTGATGAGTTGAAGTCCTGGTAGCTGAAGAAGTACTTGTTGGCCCCTATCCAGCCCTGGCTGCTGGTTATGTTGAACCAGGCCGTTCCGTTGCCGTCGCTCACGGTCGTTGTGCCCCCGCTGTACCATGTATCAGTTCCATACAGCCAGTAGTAAAGGGTCACGTTGGTCTCGTCCCCCTCTGTGTCATTGATGCGAATCGAGTAGTTGAACTGGTCTCCCCAGTAACTGTGGTTCAGGGTGGCGTTGGGATTCTCTCCAAACGGCCTGAGATTCGTGGAGCCCCCTGCCGTGTAGGTCACGCCTGAGTCTGAATAGGGCTGGATCCACCTGAAGAAGCTTCCCTCCATGCAAACCTCAAAAGAGTCACCTCCGCAGTCAAGTGATGAATAGACCGGGCTTCCTGTATCGCATGCGGCGTTCTCTGAGGGAGGGGTGATGTTGCATGCCTGGCCATTCCAGGTCACGTTGAGGAAGTACTCCCCCCTTATGGAGGGGTCGCCTGTGGTGGTGTTGGCGTATATGTCATAGAACGTGCTCTGGGTGTTGTTGAATATGGTCAGGTTCCTCCTGGCCCTGAAGTCGTCAGTGGTGTTGGTGTACCAGTATGCCCCCTCGCTTCCTTCCACAGGCACGCCCACGCTCATGCTGCTGTCCCAGAAAAGGAATGATGAGGGAAGGCCCCCTGACGAGGAAACCGTGAAATTCGCCACGTTGCATGCGTTGTCAGCTCCCACTGCCAGCGTGGAATAGGATGTTCCGTTGAAGTCGCACCTGGTCTCGCCCCCCGGAATCTTTATGTAGGCCACCACGATGTCCTGCCCCGGGTTTCCTGTGAAGCTCACGTTCCTTGACTCGTTGCCCACGCTCTCGTTCACCTGTATGCCCGATGTCCTGGACCACTCCCCGGCCAGTGTGGTGTAGTCCACTATGGAGCTCGCGTTGTACGAGTACTCGGCGGTTATGCTGGTCACGTTTAGCTTCCCTGCCCTGCTGGAGTTTATGTACAAGGGCACGCTGCACATGTCCTGCTGGCAGACAGAGTTCACGTAGTACTCCACTGCCCCTGCCAGGCCTGATGTTGTGGTGCTGGTCCTGAGCGAGCCAGCGTACTCCCAGTCAACTGTCCCGTTCTCGCCTACATCAATCTGGAGGTCAGTGGGGAAGTAGTCGAAGTTGAATGCGTAAAGGTTCCCGTCCCCGGCCCCAGCCACAACTTCGTTGCCCAGGTCAGAGGTCAGGTTGCCTACTGCTACTGTCTCTATGTAGCTCTCTGCCATGTAGTCCCATATGAGCGCCCCTGAGCCGCTGAGCGTGTACACCCTCTTGTCGTTGGACCCGGCCACGACCTCATTTCCTGCTGTCTGGCCCACCACATCGCCAATGGTCACACTTCTCACGTCATCCTGGGTGGTGTAGTTCCAGAGATGGCTCAGCGATGAGTTCATGAGGTATACGCTGTAGTCTGCCCCGCCAAAGGCCACCTCGTCGTAGGGGCTCATGGTTACGTTGCCAACAGCTATGCTGCTCACCCCTCCTGCTCCCAGGTTCTTGCTGAGCACTGTGGCGCATGATGAGTTGACAATCCTTACGAATGAGCCCGTGGCAACTGCAATCTCCTGCCCCGGGTCTGACGTGAGGTTGCCCGCGTCCAGGCCGTTCACGGTCATGACGCTGCTGTTGCACACCAGGCTGCCCTGGTAATCGAGAATGTAAACCTTGTCAGCCCCTGCAATAACGTAGTTGTCCCCGTTGCCTGTGAGGTTGGCTATCCTCACGGCCTTCACGTCAGCGCTTGTGAGGTAGCTCCATGCCTCTGAGGCCCCGGAGTCAGTGACCTCGAGCACGTACACCCGGTTGTTCTCTGCCCCGAAAACCACCTCGTCTCCAGAGAAGCTGGTCACGTTGCCTGTGTCAGTTGAGAACACGTCATTGTTCTGGCTGCTCAGGTTGTATGTCCATATCACTGATGCGTCCTGTCCTGAGAGGGCATACACGTTGGATGTTCCCGAGCCCTTGCTGCTTCCCGTGACTATCTCGTTCCCGGGGTTGGTTGTTATGTTGCCTATGGAAACCCCCAGAAGCCCGGGGTTGTTGATGGACTCCTGGTAGATGTACTGTATCTTGCCTGTCAGACCGAGCCCGAACGTGCCCACAGTGGAGTTCCTGCTCACGTTGACCCCCAGAGAGAAGCTGTCCCCGCTCCCTGTGAAGTCATGTTCCCTGGAGTGGGATGAGTCGCTGAACATGCCCTCCTGGTAGGAGAATGAGGGGCTGTCCAGGTCCAGGAGGAACCCTGTCTGCACTGAGGCCACAATGTCAGGGGCCCTCATGAGTGCCAGAAACAGGAGGGATATAACTAGGGCTAATATGGACAGCCGCCTGAATGGTACCATGTAGAAAATTATGATTTCCTATATAATAAACGTTAACAGTTAATCGATTAATGGGAAGCATGCCGGCATGTTCTGGTCCGGATACCCGTCCATTAAGGCTTCACTGACGCAATAAGCGCAAATATTGATAATACCAAGAAAACAGGGCAGTTTACTTTGAGGCCTTGGCGGCAGAGGGTTTCACGGCTTCCCTGAGGTTGGATATCTCCTTCCTGAGCTCCCTGAGCTCGTTGCTGAGTTGGAGCTCCTCTGCATCAAACTTCCTGGTTATCACTCTCAGCTGCCTGAACTCGAACTCCAGTATTATGAGGTAGACCACCACTACGGTGGAGAAAATGACCAGGAGCTCCAGTATGGGCACATCGATTCCGAATATGTACATGCTCAGTCACGCTCCTAAATACCCTTCCTGAAGCCCGTGTACCCCTTGCTCCTTACCTCCCTCAGCCTCCTGAAGGAGAAGAAGGCGAGCACAGAGAGCACTATAAGTATCATGAGCGCCTCAAGGGCCCCGGGGATTCCTCCCTCCACGCCCAGCACGTAGAAGTTCCCTGTGGAGGAGGCAAGCACTGCGAAGTCCTCCCTGAACCTTGCCTTTGCGATGTAGTTTCCTGCAGGGGCGGTTGCCGGGATGACGAACTTCTGGTACATCTGGGACTTCTCCAGGGGCTCCATGTTCTCCAGCCTTGTTATGTCAGTGAATATAACATCCATTCCCGGGGTGTATATCTCCAACTCCATATAGGGGAAGTCAATCTTCTCCCCTCCGTTGATGACCAGTATCTCCAGGCTCACCGGAGCGTTGAGGTTGTATCTGTCCCTGTCAGGGGTGACTATGATTGTGGGGTAGCTCTCTACGTATGTTATGGACACTGTCTTGAGCTCCTGGGCGTCTATGCTGTCCACTGTTATGCTTGTGGTGTCCTTTCCGCCTGTGAACGCCATCTCGTTCCCGAACCCGTCCCTGGCCTGCTCTATCTTGCTGTATGATATGGGAAGGTTGAGTATGACGTTTCTGTAGTCCTCCTGGGCAAAGCTCTTTAGGTATACATCCATCTTGAGCCTTACCTTCTTCTCAGGGAGCTGCTCCAATACCTCCACGTCCCTGTCTATTTCCAGCACCTGCGGGGTGAGGACAGTGACCTCATAGTTTCTGGTCTCCAGCGGCTTCATGACCGTGTTCCATGTCATGAGCTTGTTGCCGTTGGAATCCTTCCTGAAGAGCACGGGCTCCTCCACCCTCCTGCCTGTGTCGCTTATGTAGCTGACATAGCCGTCAGATGCGTCCTCGAACACCTGGGTCCGGAACTCTGCGTCAATGGTCTTGGCGTTGGGGTTGTACACGTCGAATCCCTTGTTCCATATCACTGGCTTGCCCACTATGACTGTCTTGGACTGCCTGAGCTCCTCCTCATCTATCTGGAAAGGCAGGGTGGGCTTTGGAAGCACCACCTTGATAACGCCGTAGAATGACGTGTCCAGAGAGGCCCCGGTGTCAGGGTCGAAGGCCGCTATGGTCACAGGGAGCACGTACAGCCCTGGCTGGTTGTAGTTTATCTTGTAGCTCACCCTTATGTAGTCGTCATTGCCCAGGGTCCATGTGGTGTTGCCCTCTGATGATGAGTAGTTCACGAACTCGAACATGCGCACATTGAGCCCGTCAGGGGTCTTTGCGGTTCCGTTGTCTGTTATCTCGTATTCATTGTTGGTGTGAAGGGTCCACTTGGTCTCTGCCCCTCCATCGTCAACATAATAAACGCTTACGTTGCCCACATAGTCAGAGTAGCTTATGGTGTTGGCGGGTACGTAGTCCATGAACTTGATGCCTGTTATCCCGGTACCTGAGGTGTCCTCCACAGACAGCTTTATGGTGGAATTTATTTCAGTGGGCGAGCTGGGGTCGTAGGCCACCAGGTCCTTGTAACCGGTAAGCCTCTTTCCTGCCACCTGCACTGTCCTGTTGTTGAAGTATTCCCTGTCCTCTGTGTCAGTGCTGGAGTTGAGCTGTCCCGTGCCCCAGAATATGTAGGTGTCTCCGGTCTCCATCTGGCTGTTGGACTCCACCTTGAAGTTCATCTTTAAGTCCTGCCCTGTGTCAAGAATCCCCCCTACTGTCCCTCCTGCCGCGAGGTCGCATGATGCCAGGTCGTTCACTGTGAGTTGGACCAGGCCGTCGTCTCCCAGTGAGTCAGATGGCTGGGTTATGGTGACCACGCAGTTGGTGGAATCATTGGCTATCTGGTAGGTGTTGTTCAGGTATATCTTGACGTCATCATGTATGTACCAGCCAAAAGACTCCCCGTTCTCGCTCCTGAAGTCGCCCAGGGTTGTGTTGGTGGGCACGTATGCCTTGATTTCCGCGAAACCAGGGTCAGTCTCGTCAGCCCCGGTGTTGTACAGTGTATAGTTGAGCGTGATGTTCTCGCCTCCCACCTCAGGGGAAACGGTTCCTGAAGGGGCTCCCTGGAGGGCCACCAGGTCGAGAAGGTACAGGATGGGCATGTCCAGGCTCGTGTTTATGTATGTGAGGTTGTTCTCGCTGTTGGTGGCGTTCCATATTACCTCCCAGTCAAAGAACACCGATATGTATGGCTTGGTTGTTGAGGATGTGTTGTAGAGTGTGGTGTTGGATGACTTGGAGTCGTTGGTGGTGTAAACCCTTCCGTCCGACACGCTCAGCTCGTTTGAGTCACCGCTTGCGTTGAACCCCCCGTACTGTAGCATGCTCTGGGGAGCCCCTGTCGCGGGGTCGACCTGGTATATCCTCCACTCAGTAATATTATATGTAAGGTTCTGGCCGCTGTCAGAGTTGCCCATGTGCTTTATGAAGCCCCTGACATACCAGTAACCGCCGTTCGCGGAGAGGTCCACTCCCTGCCTTATGGGGCCCCTGGCGAACTTGTCTTTCGCTGTGATGTCAGAATAAAGCGCCTGTGTTGTGTAATAGGTTGATGTTGTCCCCAGGTCAGCGGTGAACTCTGCCTCACCGTTGCCGTCCAGGTTCAGGCTGTCCCCTGTGAAATGGGTTGCGTGGGTAATGTTGATATCAATGGTCACATTGACTGACGCCCCTCCGGCCAGGGTGCCTGTCCACTGCATGTGGTCGTAGTCACCGTCAGCATCAGTGTCCTGTCTTACGGCTGTCCCGGCCTCTTCGCTGGGGTCTGATGTTATGTTGACCTCCCTTCCGGCTGCACCTGTTCCCCTGTCAAAATACATGTCCACTGTTATGGAGTTGTCGTTTATGGTGTTTGTGCCGTGCTCGTTGGCTATGGTGAGCACAAGCCTGTACTCGTTGTGTGACTGGTCAATGTTCTCGTTATCATAAAGGTCCTGTCCTCCCCTCAGGTTGAAGTAATCCAGGGTCAGGTTGATGCTCGGGAACTCGTCTGTTATGTCATAGGTGGTGTCAGCATCATTGTCAGAGGTGTTGACGTATATCTGCTCCCAGTCATCAGCGTTTGGGAAGGATGCGAGGGCGTTCGCGTACTGGGTCTCGTTGTGGATGTTGGAGTATGTGTCGTATCCTGAGTTCAGCTCAATCTGTATGTACTGGAGAACGTCATCGTTGTTGGGCACAGAGACGTACATGGAGCCTGTCCTGGAGAGCCCGGTCTTCTCGCTCCCGTTTGGCCAGTAAGTGCACTCCAGCTCCTCCTGTACGAGGAACTTGGGTCCGTATATCTGGGCGCTTACTGCAGGGAATGCCAGCGATGCCACGAATAGAATCAAAGCTAATGCAGTTGCACTCTTCACCGCGCCGCCCATAAAACGCATATAATAGATTTGTCGGTGTAAATATAAAAAGGTTTATACCGCCTACTTCAGTTCCCTGAGTCTCTTCTTGATTTCATCGAACTCCCCTGACCTCTTCCTCTTCCATGCCCTTATGAGCAGGAATGCGATTATGGCCACAGCCACTCCCATGAAACCAAGCCAGCTCACCGTGACCAGCATCCTTTCGGGGCAGTTTATGGTGAAGTCTGTCTGGGCCGCCATTATGGTCCCGAAGCTCTTCTTGTAGACCGCCTGGACGTAGTACCTGCCGTCAGGGAATGCGCTCACGTCCACGGTGACAGGTATCTCCACCTCCTCCCAGGGCCAGAGCTCCCTCAGTTCTATGAGCTGGGCGTTTATGGTCCTGAGTTCTGGTTCAGGCCCCACGACCTCGAACTCGATGTATGACTGGGATTCCCTCTGGGCAGGCACCAGGAGTATCTTCATCTCAGCCTTTTCAGCGCAGGTGAGCGAGGAGGATTCCATGGCAGCCATGAGTATGGGGGGCACCTGGCTGTACACCACTGTTATGGTCCTCTCCCATCCCGAGTCCATGTCCCCCAGGTATACCTCTGTGGTGAAGGGGTCGAATGTACTGTGGTTCAGGGGTTTTCCCTCTTCCCTCACGCTAACCACCCTGTCAGGCTCTGTGCTGAACAGGAGGGAGACATCATCATAATCGATTCCCGCGAAGTTCCTCAGGGTTATGTTGACCTCGAATGTTATCTCGGTCTCGCTGGACTCCATGACCTCCACACTCCTGCTGGTCTCCAGTATGGGAGGAGTCACGGCCTCCAGGGCGTATGACCTGGTCTGCCCGGGCCCGAGCCTGAAGAGCATGTCCACGTAGGTGGAGCCGCTCTCCTTGAGCGCGAGCTCCTCCCTGGCTCCCTCCTGGGTAACCGAGTATGCGCTCATGGTGTCATCGAACACGTCGAAAGAGCGCACGTGCTCCATGGATGCGTTGTTCGGGTTGGTGACCTCCAGGGTCTTTACCCATTTCACGGGCCTTCCGGTGTATATCTTGTCATGTGTCCAGGGGCCCTCTGTGACGTAGGGGTCCTGGAGCTTGCCCTCCCTCCTCACGGGCACGTATATGTCCTCGAACATGTAGCTGTCCTCATAGTAGTTGTATGCGTTGAGCCTGGTTACCAGGAAGCTCGTGCCCACCGGGACAGTTGACTCGTACTCCACCTCGAGTTCATCCCTGTCATGGAGCACCAGGCTCTCCTCAAGGGTTCCCCTCTCCGAGGCCTTGATTATCTCATACTCCCTGTAGCTCCCTCCCCCGAACACTGTCATGCCATTGTCCTCCAGGTTGTAGTCCGTGCCCTTGATCCACTCTGTCCACTGGCCTGTTGATGAGTCCAGTATCCTTATGGACAGCGAAGAGGAGTCCATCCGTCCGTACTCTGGTATGTAGAGCAGGAGCCTGGTGTCCTTCACACCCTTGCTGCCTGTGTCATACACCCTGTAGAGCCCCCTGACCCTTACCTGGTTGTCTGCAATGAAGAACGCCTCGCCCTCTGCCCTCATTATGTCGGCGAAGAGCGCCGGGGCAACAGAGCCTCCTCCCCCGCCACCGCCGCCCTCGTCAGGGGGCACGTATCCTCCAACACCGGGTATTGTTATGGTCTCGCATGAGGTGCTTGATGCTGGAGTCCCTGATTCTGTCACCATGGTGGATGTCTGGCAGAACTCGTAGTCCTGGTTAAGGCCGTGCGAGTCGCCGCTCACATCGAATGCCAGCCTTATGTCCTCGTTCTGGCCCATGGGTCCGCCCAGGACTGATGAAACATCGGATATGTTGACGAACACCACGCCGTCTGTGCTCCCGGCCGCCTCTGTATATATAGAGGCCTGGGCGGTTATGTCGGTCTGGTCAGTCCCGTTCACATGGTACACCCTAACGTTCGAGGGAGACCAGTCATTCTCCACCCCGCTCTCAGAAAGCCATGGAAGGCTCGCCGCTATCTCCACGCTCCCTGCCCCCAGGGACGCGTGTCCTATGTGCCTTGCAGTATCGCTTACGGATATGACAGTGTTGTTCTCTTCGTTGTTCTCAAGTATAAGCCCCCCTGATGACCACACCTCCATCTCGTAGAGGGTGGGCATCTCAAGCTCTGCCGTGCTGGAGCTGGAGTATACAGACACGCCCCAGTCCACCTCCCAGTCCCAGGCCACAGAGTAGTACCCCGGGTCGCTGGAGCTCCCTGATGTCCCGGTGTCGTGCCAGTCAGTGTAAACGGTCTCCCCGGGGCCAGGGTCAGGAACGCTCCCAGAGTAGGCCACCGGGGAGGCCTCTCCAACCCTGTAGAGCTCCCATCCGTGGGTCACGTAGTCCAGGCCCCCTGCCATGTTGGTTATGAAACCCCTCACCGCCCACGTGCTCATGGTCATCAGGGTTATGCCCTCCCTGACCGGGCCCCTGGAGAACCTGTCAGAGAATGTTATGTCAGTGTATGTCCCTGAGTTGTCCTGGTGGCGGGCCTCTGCCGAGCCCCCCTGGTCAAGGTCTATTGACAGGAGGCTCTCGTCAAAGGTGACCCCTGGCTCTGTGTCTCCTGCGAACCATATCTCCACACCCCCCGGTCCCACTGAACCTGTCCACCTTATGGTGTCGAACTCGCCGTCAGAGTCACCGTCCTGCTCCATTGCGCTCCCGCTGCTGGCCCCCGCGTCCCTGAGGCTGAATGAGTCCCTTGAGCCCTGGGTGTTCCTTGGGAACCTTATGTACACAGTCACGCTGGAGAGGCTCATGGTGGAGTTCAGGGTTGCGTTGAACCTGAATGCGTTCTGCCCCCCTGCTGAGATGTCCGCCCCTCCCAGCTCGTTGGAGTGTTCCAGGTCAAGATAGAGCACAGGGGTTATGGAGGGATTGGTTATCTCATAGCTTATGTTGCTCATGCTCGATGTGGTGTTGATGTAGAGCCTTGTCCTGCTTTCTATGGTGGGGGAGGCCGCTGCCCCCTTGTAGGCCACAGCTGACTGGAGGTTGGTGTCAGACATCTGGGGCACGTCCAGGTCCAGAAGTAAGTACTGCAGCACGTCCTGGGTGTTGGGAACCTCCACCTCCACGTACCCCCTTCGGGTCAGGGGCTCTGTGACAGCCCCGTCAGCGGAGTACCCCACTGATACCTCCTCTGTTATGAATGATGCCGGGACCTCGGCCTCAGCGACAGCCGGATATAAAAGCAGGAGACACAAACTAATCACTAGGGCGGACGTCCGGTTTGGCCAAACCATGTATATCTATTGTCAGGGAACGATTAAATAAGTCGTGCAGTCACATGAAACCGAAGAGGATAATCATAATGGGAGCAGCCGGGAGGGACTTCCATAACTTCAACACCGTTTACAGGGAAGACCGCTCCCACAGGGTGGTGGCCTTCACCGCCACCCAGATTCCAAACATAGCTGGCAGGCGGTATCCCCCGTCCCTGTCAGGCCCCCTCTACCCACGGGGCATACCAGTATACCCTGAGGAGAAGCTTCCTGAGCTAATCAGGAAGAGGAATATTGACGCCGTCATATTCTCCTACAGCGATTTGAGCCACATCGATGTGATGCACAGGGCCAGCCTCGTGAATGCTTGCGGTGCAGACTTCATTCTCCTTGCCCCGGGAAGCACAATGCTGGAGTCAAGGAGGCCGGTCATAGCCGTGACCGCGGTGAGGACAGGCTGCGGAAAGTCCCAGACCACCAGGAAACTCGCTGCCATGATAAGGGACGCCGGGAAGCAGGCGGTGATAGTTCGCCACCCCATGCCATACGGAAGGCTTGACAGGCAGGTTTGCCAGCGCTTCGCAGCCTTCAGCGACCTGGACACCCAGAAATGCACCATCGAGGAGAGGGAGGAGTATGAGCCCCTCATCGAGGAGGGCGCCATAGTGTACGCTGGCGTGGACTACGGGAGGATACTCAGGGAGGCTGAGAGGGACGCTGACATTGTGATATGGGACGGAGGCAACAACGACACTCCCTTCTTCAGCCCTGACCTCCACATGGTCATACTCGACCCCCACAGGCCAGGCCATGAAAAGGCATACCACCCGGGCGAGACCAACCTGAGGATGGCTGACGTGGCCATAATAAACAAGGAGAAGACCACCACGACCAGAAACATAGAGAGGGTCAAGTCCAGCATACAGGAACTGAACCCCGGGGCGGCTGTGGTGGACGCCTGGTCAATAATCACAGTTAACGACCCCGCTGTCATCAGGAAGAAGAAAGTGCTGGTGGTGGAGGACGGTCCCACCCTCACCCATGGCGGCATGAAATACGGAGCAGGAATGATAGCTGCCAGGAAGTTCTCTGCCAGGCCAGTGGACCCCAGGCCCTTTGCCAGGGGCTCCATAAAGGCTGTTCTGGATAAGTACACCCACCTGTCCAATGTCCTCCCTGCAATGGGCTACAGCCCCGGGCAGGTGAAGGAGCTCGAGGCCACCATAAACAGGGCAGAGTGCGACGCCGTGGTATCAGGGACCCCGGTGGACCTCAGGAGGATAATCAGTACCAGGAAGCCCATAGTCAGGATAAGGTACAACCTCGAGGAGCAGAGCGAGCCGGGTCTGGACGAAATCATCAAGCCCCTGCTCAGGATGAGGAAGGGAAAGCGCTCAACCAAGAGCTAGAAAAGGGCCTCGACTGACTGGACCTCCTCCAGTGGGGACACTATGACCATCACGTCACCCTGCTGGATGGACTGTTTGGGCGTGGCCTTTATGTACTCCCCGTTCCTGAATATGGCCGCTATGGTGAACCTCTCCTTTGCGTAGTCCCCTGCCTTCTTCCCGCATATCTTTGACTTGGCCTCCACAGAGCGCTCGAAAACCTCTGCCTTCTCCCCTGCCACCAGGGTCACCAGCTTCTTTCCCGGCTCCTCCAGCATCCTCTTGAATGCCAGAATGCTGGTCACGGTGGTGTTTATGCTCGCGGTGATGCCCAGCTTGGAGAATATGGGGTCGTTTGAGGAGTCAGCCACCCTGGAAAGTATCTTCTCGACCTTGAAGTCCTTGGCTATCTCGCAGATGAGGAGGTTGGTCTTGTCATCGCTGGTCATGGCGATGAGGGCGTCTGACTTCTTTATGCTGCTGTCCTTGAGAATCTTCCTGTCCGTTCCGTCGCCGTGGAGGACGAGGGCGTCCAGGCTCTCGCCCAGGTACTCTGCCCTCTTGTCGCTCTTCTCCACGATTACCACGTTGTGCTTCTCCTTGACAAGGAGCTCTGCCATCTCGTAGCCCAGTCTCCCGCCACCGACGATAATTACCTTCACAAAAGCACCCTGATTTATTTAGTGGATGCTCCAAATATATATTGGTTCCAATGATGTGGGTCGAGGACATAAGGAAGCGGGCCTCCCTGGGAAAGGCCCCGGTCATATCCGGGAGGTGCGCCAAGCTCGGAAGGGTGAGCTTTGACGACCTGGTCTTCGTGCCCGCCCAGCTGGCCAGGAGGCCACACGACTATTTCAGGGAGAAGATTTCATCCTCCACAATTATTGGCAGCATGAGCAGGAAGCCCCTCAGGCTCTCCATGCCCATCATGATTGCCGGCATGAGCTTCGGCGCTCTCTCCAAGGAGGCAAAGGTGTGCCTGGCCAGGGCCAGCTCCAGGGCAGGGATATCCACCAACACCGGCGAGGGGGGCATGCTCCCTGAGGAGAGGAAGGAGGCAAAGCTGCTGGTGGCCCAGTACTCCACAGGCAGGTTCGGGGTGGATGATGCCTATCTCAGGGCCGCTGATGCAGTGGAGATAAAGATAGGCCAGGGAGCCAAGCCGGGCCAGGGCGGGCTCCTCCCGAAGGGCAAGGTCACCCCTGAGATAGTCAGGGTGCGAAAGCTTCCCAGACAGATGGATGTGCACTCCCCTCCCTGCCATCCTGACATACACACCCCCAGGGACCTCAGGAAGAAGGTGGATTTGCTTCGCAAGAAGACCGGGGGAAAGCCCGTCATAATCAAGCTGGGTGCAGGTGACGTGGAGGCTGATGTCAGGCTGGCCCTGAAGGCAAGGCCTGATGTAATAGCCATAGACGGCATGTCTGGCGGGACAGGGGCCGCCCCTGAGATAATGCTCGATGACTTCGGGTTGCCTGTGCTTCCCGCGATAGTCCAGGCCCGGGCGGTCATGGACAGGGCCAGGGCAAAGCAGGAGCTCATTGTGGGAGGGGGCTTCTCCAAGGGAGCTGACATAGGAAAGGCCCTTGCCATGGGGGCTGACGCGGTCTTCATGGGATTCCCGATGATGATTGCCATGGGCTGCCTGTACTGCAGGCAGTGCTACAAGGGGGAGTGCCCCAACGGCATCGCCACCCAGGACCCCAGGAAGAGGAAGAGGCTCAACATGGAGCTGGCAACCCAGAACGCCCTCAACTTCCTGGTGTCCTGCAACGAGGAGATAAAGATGGCCGCCGCTGCGTGCGGCTGCCCGGACGTGCACGGTCTAAGGCCCACTGACCTCAGGTCCCTTACCTTCGGCATGTCCAGGATTTCCGGTGTAAAGCTCGCCGGGGACTGACAAACCCGGGGTTTTCCGGCAGTTTCGCATTAAGCGTGTGAGAAATAATTCTTCCGGTAACCCCCGGAATTTCTGGATTTCTCCCAGACAAGATATTACCAGTATCCCACTCTTATCCTGAGGAGCTTCCCTGTGTCGCTCACCGCAGCCCTTTTCACCTCTGCGTAGGGCCTGCCCTGGGGAGGGGTGCCGCAGTCCACCAGCCTGGTCTCGCCGGGGTCGTCGAACCGGTCCACGACCAGGCTCATGCCGTGGTATTCGGGGTCCACGTCCATGGCCCTGAGGAAGCCCTCGTAACCTGATGAGCAGAAATTATCCATGCTCAGGAGCTTCCCGGTGTCAAGCACAGGCCAGTCCTGGGCCAGGCCAGGCTCCTCCGGGATCATGTTCGGAGAGCTCCCTGACCAGTTTCCCTCTGTCCTCACCAGGGCCTCTGAGGCCTGCCACGCCCTGCTCTCCAGCACGCCCAGCCCGTGCTCCCTGGCGTACATGTTGACGTTGGTGTTCATGAATGATATGACGTACATCACGATGGCCAGAAAGAAGAGCGTGGCGATTATGAACTCGAACACGGTCTGGCCCTTCCTCTGCCCGGAGCCATGGTTCATAATAATATATATCTTCCGCCAATATAATTAATATGCGGCTTGCCCTGCTTTCTCTGCCCCTGATGCTCATCCTCCTCACCTCTGGATGCACCAGCCTGGGCGGGTTCTGCATCCCTGGCTTCACCTGCGACACCCTTGTCGAGGAGACCGATGACGTCATTGTCATAGAGAGCCTGCAGGCACTCCCTGACAACATCCCGCCCGAGGGAACGCTCAAGCTCGTTGCGATAGTGAGCAACGTGGCTGACGTGGACGCGGAGATTCAGGAGGTCCCTGTGTTCGTCCACCTCTATGATCACTGCTCAGGCATGTTCACCATACAGGACGTACAGGGCGGCGCTGAGGGCACTGAGGTTGTTGCCCAGGGCGTCGAGAAAAACAGCGCGGTCCAGAAGACCCTCCTCAGGGGCGAGAAGGCTCAGATAGAGTGGACCCTGAAGGCAGGGGGCAGGGAGAGCATCCCGGTGGAGAGCGAGTGCACATTCAAGGTCCGGGCCGCCTACCAGTACGCCACCAAGAGCCTCACCACCCTGCACTTCATTGACTACCAGGAGATGCAGAGGCAGATAAGCGAGGGCGCATACAAGCAGACAGGCAGCTACATCTCCACAGGACACGGTCCCATAAAGCCCTACCTCAGGGTGGAGGGCACCCAGCCCATCCCTGTTAGCGCAGAAGGCGGGGGCGACACCAACCAGGTGAACACGGTACTGTCCCTCCAGGTGGTGAACAAGGGCAGCGGATTCTTGTCCTCGTGGTTCGGCCATGACCCCGATACAGAGGGGAATTCCATCAAAAAGGACCTCGTCAGCTTCCAGGTGAGCCAGGATACTCAGGGGTCGGGCTTCAAGAGCTTCCTGAATGAAGACTGCAGGGCAAAAATACCTGAGAAGGGCCTCAAGCTCATCGATGGCGAATCCACCAAGATAATGTGCCCCATGGAGGACATGGAGATAGGAAAGGTCCCTGTGGAGTCCACCAGGACTATCCAGGTCTTGCTTGGGGAGACAGGCGCTGACGGCGACATAACGCAGGGATACTGGTACGAGTTCAGGAAGCAGGCCACCGTGAAGGTGGAGCCCAGGTTCTGAAGCCCTGAAAGCGGAAACCAGGAAACTTATAAATTAGTTACAGGCCAAATATAATATGGTATTAATGGCGGCCATAAATTCTTCCGGCATGAGGAGCCTTTTTCTAATCCTGCCTCTCGCCGTGCTCGTTCTTGCCTCCGGGTGCACCACTGACAGCGGAAGCGGGGTGGCCTACGGAAAGGGCGTGATCATAGAGGGCTTCGAGTCTGACCTTGGCTCGCTTTCCATAGAGTCAGAGGACGCCGTGAGCCTCATGCTCAAGGTCAAGAACAAGGGCAGTGTGGAGGCAACTGACGTGGAGGCCGTGCTCATAGGCATTGATGTTGACGAGTGGGGAACCGGCTTCTCCTGGGACAGCGAGAAGGACCTGGGAGATTTGGTTGCCCCTGACCCCACCACCAGCACAGAGGGAGGCACCCGCCAGGTGCAGTGGAACCTCGAGGCGCCCAACCTCCCCAAGGGCACTGAGTTCACCTACGAGCCCACTGTGAGGGTGTTCTACGACTACAAGACCAGGGCCACCAAGCCCGTCACCCTCGTGGACGTCGATGAATTGAGGAGAATCGTGCAGCAGGGCAAGACCCTCCCCGGCGGCTCCACCAGCTCCTCCGCAGGACCGCTTTCCATAGAGGTGAGGACCGGGGACTTCGTGAAGACCCAGGACTACAGGGACCCCTTCCCGCTCAACGTTTTCATAACCAATGACCTCTGGGAGAGCGGCGGCTCTGTCATAGAGGGCTCCGGCTACTACGGTGGATACGGCTTCGAGGAGCTGAGGTACCCGGTAAAGGTCACCATAACCCTTCCCGAGGGCATGAGCCTGGAGTCATCAGAGGGATGCAGCACATCCGGCGATTGGGTGGAGCTCTGGAAGGGCAAGTCAGCTGAGATGACCTGCGAGGTGAGGATTGACGACCCGCCAGAGTACAGGCAGGATAAGGTCATCCAGGTCGAGCTCGAGTACAGGTACTACATTGACGCCTCCACAAGCATAAACGTGATAGGCACTGACGAGTCCTGGTCATGGAACTGAGCCAACACATTAATACATTCCTGAACCAATTAATTACCAATGAGACACCTCTTTGCCTTCCTGCTGACAGCCTCCATAGTGGCGGCATCCGGCTGCACCACCAGCCTGGAGACAGGCAATGGGGTGGCCATCCAGGATTTCTCGCCCACCCTGAGCGAGGTCAACCCGGGAGAGCCCCTGGAGCTAAACCTGAAGGTAAAGAACATTGGCTCTGTTAAGGCGCAGAACGTGTTTGCCGAGGTGCTTGGCCTGGACGAGGACTGGGCAGCCTCCAGCGGACAGCCCGCAGCGGGAGGGGAGAAACTCCCCCAGCAGGAGTGGTGCCGCTACACCGATGATTCGGGCCACACTGAGCTCATGCCCCCTGACATGGTTTTCGGCACAGAGGGCGAGACAGCCTCCTGCACCTGGCTCTACCGGACCCCCGGGGATTACCCCTCAGGTTTTGACCCCGAGTACAAGGTCACGGCCAGGGTTTACTATGACTACAGGACAGACCTTGTCAAGAGCATTGTGCTGGTGCCCACCAGGGAGATGATAGAGTACAACCGCCAGGGCCGCTCTCTGCCGGCTGACACCGTGAGCGCCACCCGTTCCCCTGTCACTGTCACCGCAATCACTGACACCCCCATAAGGTTCTGGGAGAATGAGGCAGAGTTCCCCCTGAGGATAACGGTTTCCAACACAGGGGGCGGCATGGTATGCCTCAGGGGAGAGTGCAAGAAGGCCCAGCACGGAACAGACTCCTGGAACAAGCTAACCCTGAAGGTACACGGGAATGGCTTCACAATCCCTGACAATTGCCAGGAAAGGGTGGTAAGCGTATGGCCGGGAAGGGACAACTCCATAACATGCGACCTCAGGGTCAGCACGGCAGACATAATGGGCAGGCAGGAGAAAACCCTGGGGATAACAGCGGAATACAGCTACTTCACTGACGCAGTGTCCTCGGTCACGGTAATCTAGAAGTCCATTATGCTTCTCTGCTTGCCCTCGGGCGCGTTCTCCAGCACCCCTGTTCTTATACTCTCTCCATGAAAGAGGGGTTTCCCGTACTCCCCGTCATACCCTGGCTGGATTTTCACCAGGCCGTCCCTCACTTTCCTTATGGCCTCGGCTATCCTGGGGTCCACCACACTGGCCATGTCCCCCTGGGAGGCCTCCAGAAGGACCCTGTACTCTGAGCCGAATGCCTCCATGAGCTTTCCGTGCTCCTGCCACACCTTCTTCGTGGCCACCATACCTCCCCCTTTCATGGCCGCTATTATCTCAGAGAGGGGAATGAGGCTGGTGAAGGGCTTTGCGTTCTCGGGCCTGAATCCCTCCTCCCGGTCAGCCAGCTCCTCAATCCGGTTGAGCACCCCTATGGTCATGGGCCTCTTGCAGACCGGGCAGAGCTTCCCTGCATTGTTGGACTCTGCGGGCTCCATGCACACTTTGCACGCCCTGTGCCCGTCCAGATGATACTTTCCCTCTTCTGGGAAGAATTCTAATGTCTTAACCAGGTTTTCTCCTGTTCTGACGGAGTTGATGATATTCTTATATGACATAGATCCTGTAAATGCAGTTACCTCCCTTCCCAGCCTCCAGGGCCAGGCAGAATGCGAGTCAGAGAATGAGACCAGCTGGAACCTGTCCAGCTGGGAGAGCCTCCAGTTCATGGCAGGGTCGCTGGAGAGCCCGGTCTCCAGGGCATGTATGTGCCTTGCCTGGTCCCCGAAGCACTCCTCCACTGAGTCGAACCCGCTCTTGCTTCCCAGCAGCCCGAACCACGGGGTCCATATGTGTGCTGGTATTACCTCGATGTCATGGGAGATTTCCCTCAGTTTTTCCACCATCTCTATGGAGGAGAAACCGAATATGGGCCTTCCGTCGTAGTCCAGCCTTCCCCTGGAGCCCAGCCACTCGTTGACCTGGTCCACGACCTCGAAGCTCGGCGCCAGGATGACGTGGTGCACGCGCCTGCCCTTGCCCCCTTGGGTGTAGATGAGGGAGATTTCCGCTGTGAGCATGAAGTCCATGCCGTTGTATCGGTAGATTCCGCTTCCCGGCCCTGTCTCCCTGAGCTTTGACTTGAGCTCCTTCAGCCATTCGGGGTGGGTAAAATCCCCTGTACCGAGAAGGTTGATTCCCTTGACCTTTGACCACTTGGAGAGCTCCTCGATGTTCATCATCTTGGAGGTTGCCCTGCTGTAGTGGCTGTGGATGTGCAGGTCAGCATATATTGTATTCATCTATAATATCCTCAAAGTCTTCAGTCTTGATTAAGCCAATTTTTTCCAGATTCCTATAATGTTCTATTAAATTATTTAATAGCTTTGGATATTGTTCTTCCTTGAACTTCTCCAAATCTGAATCTCTTCTCCTTTGATTACTGGGAAGGGAAAGGAATCGTTTTGCAAACCTTAGATTGTTCCTTCGATTAAAGCAATATGCGTCTTGAAAAAGAAAAGCCTTGTTCTCTCCCCAACTGGGGGAAACAATCATCCTTGGTTGGGTACTCACTATCCTTGTTTTGTATTTAGAGAAGATTTTGTCTAGAAGAGGCTTGGTTTTTTCATCGTATGTGATCTGGTGATTCAACACATGTTTGGTCTGCTGAATTGGGCTTCCGTCTCCAGACAATAACCCGTTTATCAAAGGAAACCTGTTGGCTAACGGGGATTCCAGAACATATGTTATTAATCCAAGCATAAATTCTTTCAGAAGAATACTGCAGAAATGCAATTCCATAATTCCCTGAGGACATGTTACGTTTTTATTGAAATGAAGCGAATCTGAGAATCTTCGGATGCCTGTTTTCAAACTCCAGTATTCCTCAAGCAATTCCTTTTTGTCGTTAATATTCGGATTGCAGCATATTACTGCCTTTAACTCTTCCCTTTCAATGCAAAAATTTTGATTAAGAAAAGACAAAGCACAATTAATGGCCTCAGGCCACGAATTGGTAAACGAGGCCACGGTTTTGCCACCATCAGCAATGTAAAGACCAATAGCAGAAAGTGTGTTATCATCGAATTCAAGCCCCTTTTTGATGACCAGTTCTTTTTTGCAATATCCTCCTAATATGTAGTAATCTCCGTAATCAAATGAATAAGTGGGAGTCTTTCCGTCAGTCTTTGCATGTTTAGGTATAACTTGATTGAATGGCTCTTTCATATGGCGCCTTTCTAATGCTCTTTTCTCTGATATTATATCCAAGACCTTTACTTTTGGATTTTCCAAACCTTTCTCAGCTTTTAAAGAGATTGTCTTACTATTCGATTCCTGATAAAGCTTCTTGATCCTGATTTTTCTGGATTCTTTGTCTGAAATCTCTAATAGAGAAATTTCTCTCTCTTTAAATCTGCTTACAATTTCATAAGGAATTGATGCACGAAATCCATAACGAATATGAGGATAGAATGTATAGTCATCAATTACCTTGTATTTTTCTCTGGAGAAATTGAAACCCCTGTTATACATAGATTAAGCGTTAAACAATAATATAAGAAATTATGGATAGGACGGTTCCGCTATTCCGCTAGGCCCTAATCATCGCCCTTCTTCTTTTTCTTCTTCTGCATTTCCTTGTAGCGCCTCTCGTACTTGTCCACCCACTCGGAGACCTTCTTGACCGTGTCGCCTGAGTCTCCCACCCCTGAGGTGTTGCCCACGCCGACCACTATGACCTTGCTTCCCTTCTTGGTCCTCTCCAGGCTCCTCTTGAGGGCCTGCCTGACCTCGGGCATGGCGTCCTTGATGGCCTTCCTCATGGGCATTATGGCCTCCTCCTGGCTCATCTTGACCACTATGGAGTCCAGCGGGATTTTCTTTTTGACCACTATCTCTTCTATGTAGGACCTCTCTACTCCGGGCCCTCCCATGGCCACCCCAACGCCCTCTGCCAGTGAACCTGTCTTCTCTCCCTTGAGCTTGGCAGCGGCGTCAATGGTTATGACCTTCTCCACTTTGTTCTTCTCCATGACCTTTCTCACGGCCTTGCCAGGGAAGCCTATTCTTCCCCCAGGCCCCTTGGCCTTCATGACTATGAGGGTCCTCCCGTCCATGGGAATCCTTGCCATCACCACGTCCTTGTCCGCCTCAGTGGTTTTTGTCTTGCCTATGAGGTCAGCAGCCACCAGCGGGCCGAGCCCGTCTCCGATGGGCTCTCCCTTGGAGAGCGCCTTGGTTCCGTTGTACATGGCCTTGGCTATCTTCTCTATCATGGGCAGCTGCATCTGCAGCACCATGGCAATCTGGATGTTCTTGGTCTCCCTTACCATCTCAACATAATGCCTTACCACCTTTGCTATCTCGTTCACTGTTATGCCCCCCGCCAGGCCCATCTGGAGATTGGCCTGCTTCTCCTTGTCTGCCTTGGGGGCCACCTGGCTCACGAAGTGCTCGAACCTGTCCCTCTGGTTCATTATCATGTGGTCGAGCCTTCCCACGTAGCCCGTGGGGTCCAGGCTTACCGGTGATATCATGAAGAACTCGAAGAACCTGTCCACAGAGTCCTTGGTAATCTTGTCAGGCTTCTTGGATATCTCACCGAGAACGTGCTTCCTGGCCTTGTCAGACATGCTCTCCAGGTCCCTGGCGGTCTTCTCGAGCTTCCACATTATCTGCGAAACCATGAGCCTGGGGTAAAAGAAGAAGAACACGATTATGAAGAAGAACCAAAGAATCCACGATACCCAGTCACCCCCCGGGCCAATCTGGAAAAGCGCCTGAGTCATCAAATCACAATACAGAATTATATGTTCCCGCTTCTTTTAAAGCATATGCCTTTTGCCGGGGAAAACCGGAATATTAATAACCATGCGCACAATTTAATATTGTGTTACCATGTTCGACTGGAAGATAATGGCTGCCTCCTTCGCGGCCCTGCTCGTGGTCTCCTCCGTCCTTGTGGGGGGCTTCGGTTTCAACGACATCCTGGGCCAGCTCCAGGACTGGATGGGCGACTCCCCGCTGGACGGCCTCATATCCGCGCCCAACCTTGGCGGCGGCAACAACCCGGCCTCGGTTACCTTCTTTCCTGACTCTTTCAGCATGGAGGTCTCAGGGGCCAGCTTCGATGCTGGGGGCTCCAGCCTCTCCTCCTTTACAGGGGCCGTTAGCGCCAACATGTCATCCGACCAGCTAAACCTCCAGCAGGCTGACACAGATCTCATTATAACCGCCCCCCTAACCAGAACAGTGATAGAGGATGCCTCCATAGCCTCGGTCTCCCTCGAAAAAACAAAGTTCACGGTGAAGAGCGATGCCCTGGAGACCTCCGGAGACGGGGTTTCCCTGGAGCTAAGGGGCTTCACAGGAAAGGTAACCCTCACCCCGGACTCTGTCCTGCTGGACGGCAACTTCACCTCTGTCCGCGGCAACGGCAAGGGCATTATCTAGGGGGCATGAGCCTTTTCCCGGTTCCTGGCATTCAAACCGCTATCTCTATGCTCCCCGCCGAGTCTGAAACGCTTTCGTTGAAAGAACTTGCATTAACTGCAAATGCGCCAGGAGAGGAGTAGTTTTGCGCCACGTAAACGAACACACCATCACCAGTTCCCAGGTATACACTCTCCTCCCCGCTCAGGCTACCCTCTCCGGTCTCCATGGTCCAGTTGAATCCCGTGGAGTCACCGAAATTGTTGAGGGTTATGAACCTGAACACTCTCTGCATCGACTGCTGGAAAATGCTCTCCAGACCGTAAGCAACCACGTTTCCTATGGGCGTGGTCATGGTTTCTGAGTCGCTCAGTTCTCCAGAGTAAGCAGTCGAATTAATCTCATAGATATTGCCATCGTTGTACACGTTCTCGAAATAGACGAACACCTCCTCTTTTGGGCCCAGTGACACATTTTCACTGCTCGTGATAATGGTTCCGTTGCCAAGGTCGAAAGACCAGCTGATGTTTTTGGTCTTGTTGTTGTAGTTGTTCCCTATCCGGAATCCGAATATGTTGTTCGTTGGCGTTGTTTCCAGTTTCTTGAGTTCGAGAACGTCCAGCGGGAAGAGTGCTGCATATGCATTTATCAATGGATATACCAAACCGCTTCCTGGATTATTGTTCATTGACTTTCCTTCATCGGAAATAAGTTCTCCTGTTTCAATGAGTCTATTTTCAACATCTATTGGTTCATAGTCAAACTCTTTCAGAGTCCAATATTGCATCAATAATGCAGATACTCCTGCAACTATAGGTGTAGATAATGATGTTCCACCACTTTCTACAATTGCATCTGATATATTTATAGTAGTGATTTCATATCCTGGTGCAATAATATCTAGTAGATTGCCTCTATTGGTAAAACATGTCATATTATTCTGACACGGAATCTCTGTACAATTTGAATCATTGAAATAAACGGGTCCTATGTCTGTATAATCATAGCTTGAGCCTACCGAAGTTGCATTTATAGCACATGCTGGTACGGTAATATGAGTGCTGTTTCCTTCATTACCAGAAGATACCGTGACCAAAATACCATTCTCAACCGCATTGTTCACGTCTGTTGTAGAAGTTATAAGTTCACAATCATAAGGGTCATCAAAATAATACATCACACTAGCACTAAGAGTTATTATATCAATGCTATAGTTATCTTTATTGTATGTGCACCAGTCTATTGCTTTTGATATATCTTCGTCATTTACATTTCCTTCCTTATCAGTGACCCTGACAGCTACAATATCCGAATCAAGAGCTACCCCTTTTGGATAACTGTTATAACCAAGAACCCCAACAACTCTTGTACCATGCCCATACTCATCTGTAGCATTTGCGTCTTCAGTTTCTCCATTGGGACAGCAACCAGTATCTGATATATTACAAAAACAATATTCAGCTTTCAAGTTCTTTATGAGTACTTCATTTTCCTTATCTACACCAGAATCGATAACACAAATGGTTATATTACTTCCAGTTATGTTTTCATTGTTTATTATAGTACTCCATGTTTCATCGACATCTATCAATGGTATAGAACTGGGCATTGTGAGTTTTGCTACTCTCGGATAATAAATGCTATAGACCTCAGACATTTTACTTAATTTATCGAGTCCTTCGTTTGTAATAAATCCAGATAACCATCGTCCTTTTTTTGCAATATATGTTATCGATAGTTCTTCATTAGATATCGAGTCTTTTATTCTCAATAAAGCTTCTCTGTCTTCAAATATTATAGAAACTTTAACTCTTTCTTGAGAAGTCAGCTTTTCATGTACATTTTTGTCAATAATGGGTTTAGATATCTTTGAATATGCTGCTGAAGTTGTTGAAATAATCAAAGAGTATATAAGAAGTACAATTATAGACGCTTTAACATAGTCTCTAATCATCATTGAAATCACATTATGTTAGTTTAGCTGGACCACTAAACCCGACTGACTCAAGAATATCAAGATTGTTTAAGATACAGAACCAAATTTTTTCCTTACCCTCAGGTACATAGATTGTTGATAGCGAATCAAAACTTAGTGAGAGTCCTAAAGAATTGACTAAATGAGTGGCTTCTTCTTCGTTGACATCGTCCACGAATCTTACATTTATCTCACCTGGATACTGAATTGCTATGTTAATATCGTCAACACACTCCTGATCAACGTTCATCTCGTGCCAGGCTCTCACAATGGCCTTGTTCGATAAAAGCAGGACGGTGCCAATAATAATAGTTATCAATATTATCGCCAAATATTCTTTCCTTATCTTCTTAATTTCTTTGAGTTGCATGAACTATCTAAACCTTAGTGCCGTTGATGAAGCTGGCAACCGATTCGGTAATGCTTGTTGAAGTCATGTTGTTGTTTTCCCAAATGTAAACCACATTAGTAAGGTTGGCCATGTTCGTCCAGTTGCTTGTCGAGTCATTGCTCGTTACATAATTGAAGGCCCATGTCTGGTTCCCTGACAAGGCGACCCAATCGAATGCTCCTTGTTTTTGTTCACCATCAGAATACCTGATGTATATTTTCTGGTCAGGGTAAGTGTTATCACCGCTCAGGACATTGCAAATACCTTCCATTATTGCACTGTCACCGTCTTCTTCATCTGCGATTTCGATTTCCTGTTCCTTGTCACCATAATCAATCAGCTGGTCTGTCATTGCGAGATATGATGCATTGATCCAATCAGAAGAAAAATCTGTTTTACCAAACCTGACCTCATCAATATCAACATCCAGGAAATTCATAGGAGTTCCCTTGTTATGAACTGCGCCCAGAAACATTGGATACTGGAAGTTCGCGAAGTTGTCAGGCGCCATTCTATAATCGTATGTAATAGGTGATTGGGACACACCATCAAAAAATATGCCTATGGAGTTGCGGGAAGCATCTACCACAAAAACCAAATAGTGCCATGTACCGTCTGCAATATCCGTTATATCGTTGGTAGGGTTGGCGTTTACAACGTCATTGCTCTCATCACCTATGTAGATGTATACTTTATCTTGGTCATCGCCAGTAACGCTTGAGTGGAGCATTATCATCAGCCTGGTGTTGGCGGGGGGATCCGCATCGTTCACTGAACCCAGAATGTTATCTTTCGTTTCCTGGGAAGTGTTGATCCACATCTCAATGGTAAAGGGCTCGTCCATGTTTGAGCCGAAGCTGCCCAATTTGGTTATACTTAGGTAGTCATCTGTGCCATCAAAATCTTGGGCAAACCCAATCTTGCCAGTGTTCTCTGATGGTTCGTTGTCTCCCTTCTTTGTCCCGTGGTACCCATTGACTGTGCTATCATTGGAAACAGATGTGTTATAATCGTTCATGTGATAGACTGCTTTGAAATTTGGGTCCCATACATCAGTATTTTGTTGGTTATCTTCTGCATAATCATTTCCATAATAATATGAGTAAACAGTGTCCTTAGAGGAGCTTATGTTAGCCTTGAACCATACATAGGAACTGCCGCTTTCATTCCACAACTCAATTTCATATGGAACTATAGAGCCATCATCCCTGCAACCCGCATCAACTATTCTCAGGTCTTGTCCACTTGATTGGGTAGTATCATAATCTATTTTGGAATCATTGAGGGCGAGTAATAATGGAAAGTCTGTTAAATCAGAGCTAATTTTATCGTGGTCAATAGTGATATTCCTGCATGCACCCCAGCTTGAGTTCCACCATTTCCATTCATCTATTTTTACGCCAAAAAATGAAGGTATCCAGTCAATGTCGTTGCTCTTCAGAGAGGGCTTCTTCTTGCCAACGAGCTTCATGTAATACCGCCTGCCTTCTTCGAATGTCGTGCCCCAGAAACCGAATTTCCGGTACTCCTCTTTATATTTAGTTACCTCTTTGTATCCTGTGACAGATTCTCTCCAGCAAGTGCCTTTCTCCTCTGTCGCATTGTCTAATATGCAGGAATAACTCTGGTTACCTATGACGGGCAACCTTACGCTATAGGGGACTTCTTCCAGAATCTCGAAATGGTAGCTCTTCAGGCCGTCCATCTCAGAGCCTGCCTTTATGAACTCCCATCTGAAGTCTCCATTCTCAGATGCAGGGGTCGTTATGTCCTGATGCGGTGTAAACTCCAGAATGGCAAAGCAATCAGCAAGGCACTGGTCCGTGTTGTCCACGAGCGTGACATCAAGGATAGGCTGTCCCAGTGCCGTCTGGATGCGTATCCGGTCTTCACCAAGAATGACCTTCTCGTAATCCATCTGGGCAGTTGCAGTGCTGTAGAGCATGAATGCAAAGAGGAATAGTGATAAGCTGAGAATCCCTGCAACGGAATATTTCGTTGAGGCCTTCATCGAATCAAATATGCCTTTGAATCAGGGATTATAAAGCTATGTTTAAACTCTGGCTCCCCAGCGCCTTCCCGTACTCCCTCTCGAACCTCAGGACCTCTTTCTCCCAGGTGTGCTCCCTGGCCTCCTCCCTTGCCGCTTTCCCGAGCCTCCTCTTCCCTGGAAGGTCTTTGCACACCTCCAGAAGGGCCCTTTTCAGGCTCTCCCTTTCCGGCTCGCAGCGTAACCCGCTCTTCCCGGGGGTTATGTAGGGCAGTGAGGTGATGATTATTCTCCCGGCTGCCTTGGCCTCCAGAATGGCAAGGGGCTGCCCGCTCTCTGTGCTTGGAAGCACGAATGCGTCCGCCTCCTTAAGGGCATCCCTGGAATCCATCCAGCCCCTGTACTCCACTCCGGGCTCCCCTTTGGCAAGTTCCCTGATCCGCTCCTCAAGGGTCCCCCTCCCGGCTATCAGCAGCCTCGCTTTGGGGCAGGACCCTCTCACCTTCCTGAAAGCCTCAATGAGAAGCCCCACACCCTTCACGGGCTCCAGCCTTCCCATGAACAGAAAGACAGGATTCCTGCCGCTTCTCTCAGGGAATGAGTAGTCCCCCAAATCAATTCCGTTGCTCAGCAGGGCATGAGGCCTCCCGGTCAGCGGGGAGAGCCTTTCCCTGGCCTTTCCGCTTATGAAAATGATTCTCCCGGCTCCCCTCAGGGCGCACCTCTGCATGAGCCAGAGCGCCTCCCTCGCCGGGAATCCCCAGTCCACTATCATGCCGTGCGGGGTGAACGCCACGGGCCTTCCTGTGAGCCTTCCCAGCAGGGCGCCGAAGAACCCCGCCACCACTGCGTGGCAATGGACAATGTCATGCCTTCTGGCCAGCCTTATGGAGAGCAGAAACGCAAGCATGTTGTATGTGAGCCCCCTGAGGTGCCTGCTCCTCATGTATCTGGTCCTGTGGATTCTCAGCCCTCCCCGCTCCTCGAATGCGGGCTGCCCGGGGAACCTTCTGGTAACTATGGTAACCCTGTGCCCCCTCTTCACCAGGCTCCTGGAGAGCCTGTCCACGTGCAGCTCTATTCCCCCGCCTGCCTTGGGATCGAACCTCGAGCTCACCCCGAAGGGGTATTCCTTGCTTCCCAGCATTAGCACTCTCATGATTAGAGTTTGCTAGGATATCAATAAAAAGCGGTTAGCGGGGCTCCCCCGCCACCTCCACCATCAGGTGCTCATTCCCTGGCTACCCGTACTCACGCCAGGAGTGCTTGCACTTGGTGCACCTGAGGAACATTGTGGGGGCCTCGTCGCTCGACCTGGTCTGCTGTATCCACCAGGAGGCCTCCTTGTTCCCGCACTTGGGGCACACCACCTTGGTCTTTGGCATGAATTCCTCGCTCTTCTCGATAACCACCACGTCGTCCAGAGGATTCTTCTCTATGTCCTCTGCTATCTCCATGGGCTTGTAGTCCTCCATCTTGGACCCGCACTTCCTGCACACCAGGATAGTCTTGGAGCCCTGCTTCTTTGCCACCATTACGCTGCCGCAATTGCTGCAGAAATCCATGCTTGCACCCCCCTATTCAAGAATCCAGGCTTGAAGGCCCTGGCGCCTATGTAAGCCATTCCAATGATGGCCGCCCCCGCGAACACCCAGAGCATGTTCGGTAGCACGTACTGCATCATCCCTATCTTTATCCACCCCAGGAACGGGATTATCATGATGACCCTTCCGTGCACCTGGGAGTGGTCTATGCTCTTCTCGTAAAAGAGCTGGCCGCTGTTTGCGTCCCCCTTGGTCTGGAAGGTCCCGTCGCTGTTGATTTCCACTACCCTGTGGACAACCGGGGTCCCGCCTGCCGGAGGGTCGAACACTATGATGTCCCCTATGGAAAGCTGCTCCTGGCCGGCTCCCTGGAGCATGAGCATGTCTCCCTTGTAGAACTCCGGAACCATGGAGTTGGATTCAACCGCCACTATGGGCATGTCAGTGGACAGCCCGAACGCCAGGCCCTGGTTGATTCCCAGCGCCAGCACAACGCCCACAATTATGTAGAATACGCTGGAGTTGGTAAACCGGTCAAGATTCTTTTTGTCCATCAGAATCCCCTCCCCGAACGGGGTTCAGCCATCTAATTTGTGATATTTGTCTATTTAAAACTATGTTTATGGCTATACAGGTCCTCACGATGCCGCTTCCTTCCTTAGCTTCCTCATCTTCTTGGATATGTAGCCCGCCAGGACGTTCCTTGTTCTCTTTGACTTGATTTTCTTTATGGTGGCCAGTGCCTTCTTGTTGGCATCGAAGTCAGGTGAAAGCTTGTCAGCGTGCTCGCTGATTATGTCTTCTCCCAGGGTCTTGACAGCAACGCTCTTCACTCTTCCCATGATTTCACCTTCTGGATAATCGCTTCCGATGCTTTATAAGCCTTTGGTATGGGAGGAGTGGGAATCTCTCCCAGGCGCCTTAGGCGCCCAGCGGATTCGAACCCACGACGTCATGGTCTTCAGCTTCACAGACAGATAGCAGCAAACCGCTATTAGCCTCATGTGCTCTCCCGGACTGAGCTACCCTCCCGTACCGGTTTCATGATTAAATGGATTGCATATATATTAATATATTATGCTGTTCCAGGGAAGCGTGCGCCAGAGCCTCTCTTCAGGATTCAGCACGTCACGAACCCGATTTCCTGCACCTTCTTGGTCACGACCTTTCCGGTTTCCTTCTCCGTGTTGATTTCCGTCAGAAAGAGGGGCATCCTGGTCTCGTAGTGGTGTGTGCAAAGGCAAACCACTGCAAGGATCCTGCTGTCCCTGGTTATCCTGTTCTCCTCCAGGAGGGTCACCTTCTTGGCCGGAGCCTTCTGGCAGCCCGGGATGTTGCAGAGCCTGTTCCTCCTCTGGAGGTCAAAGGACTCTGCAATCACCTGTGCCTTTGACATGGGAAACTCCCAGCGCCCCAGGCTGGACTCGAACCAGCGACCTACCGGTTAACAGCCGGGCGCTTTAGGCGCACAGGACAGGAACCCGTCCGCGCACTACCTGCTGAGCTACTGGGGCACGCTTTCAGTGTTGTTGATGTGTTAATTTATAAATGCTTTCTAATAAACCCGCCCCTTGTCCTTCAGGGCCTCCGCAAGGTT
>CAZSLL010000008.1:0-48647 GCA_964607835.1 uncultured archaeon
GCTCTGGGTCGTAAACCAGGCTCTCTGCCACGACAGACTGCCTAAGGCAGTCCCAGCATCCTGTCCTGTAGTTCAGATAGCACCCGAAGCCTCCTTTGCAACCGATTTCACAGGCCTCGCTGGAAGCATACTCCCCGCTCCCTGGCGAGCACTGGGGGGCGTAGCATGAGCAGCACACTGGGCAGCATGCCTCTCCTTTTGGGCACCCGTTCGGTGAGGCGAATGGGTCGCATTCCTCCTTTCCCTGCTCCAGCTGCCCGTTTCCGCAGCAGCACCTGTCTGGGCAGGCATTCGCCCCGCACACGTTCTCCACGGTCTGGTCGATGTTGTCCTGGGTTGGCTCTGCCTTTTCACCTGATGTGTGGGTCATGAGCCCGTCTCCCTCCCCGTCGTCCAGGCCCATCATGTGCCCGGCCTCGTGCGCGGCGTCATGCACGGTCTCCCCTGTATCCGGATGGGGCTCGTCCATGATGTCAGACCACCAACCGTTCTCGCTCGCCCCTCCCTGAGAGGGGTTGTACATGTAGCCCCTGTAGAATTCCGCCCCCTGCATTTCTGTCTGGTTCCTCGGGGGGTTCTTCTCGTAGTCAGTTACCATGATGCAGTGGTATCCCTGTGGTCCCGGGTTGCAGTTCACCTGCGATGGGTCGGTTATCTTTATGCTCTCCACGCTGTACCTCACCTCGCATGCGCAGTCCCCTGTTGTCCTGAAACCGTCAGGACCGTTCCACACGCTCTCTATGTCCTGGACCCACCCCCTGACCATATCCTGGGAAACCTCTGACTCGTTGTAGGAGAATGCAATCTTCAGGGTAATGGTTATGTCGCACCCGCTCACCTCGCATGTGGTCTCTGCAGAGCATGGGTGTAGGAAAAGCAGGGACGAAAGGAAAAAAGAGAATGCGATGAAAGCGATATGCCTTTCCATGAAGAATAGATATCCCCAGTATTAAAATGCGTTAATTCCCTTCAGGGTGCCTGAACTCCCATATGTCAGAGGGCGAGACCAGGATAAGGTTTGGCTCATCCTTTATCCTCTGCATGAGGTACCTGTACTGTGACCATTTGTATTCGTCTACAGTGTTGTCCTCCTCCTTGCTCTCGAAGTCCTGGTGGTGAACCCACACCGGTATGACCTTGCTTCCGTCTATCTCGAGCATGTAGAGGTCCTCCCTGTACAGGTCCCTTATCTCAATGAGGCTGTCCCCTGGCTGGAAGAAATCTGTGTCAGGCCCTGCACCGCCCGTGGTGGTGAGGCCCACCCCGTACTGAAGCACATCCAGCCTCTCAGTGGGCTCTACGGGCCCGAGGTCATCGTTCATGTACATTTCGAAAAATATCCTGAATCCCAGTGACTCGAGAACCTCCCTGGTGGTGTTGGTGAACCTTCCCTGGGGCTGGTTGTAAGCCATTGGAACATCAACCTCGCTTCTCGGGATGCCGAGTATGTCTGCCATTCCTGACCTGAATGCCTCCCTTCCCCTGGCGATGAATTCCATCTGCTCCTGGAATGAAAGCTCGTCCATCCTCTGCTCATCCCCCAGGCCTGTCCATGCCTTCTGAACAATCTCCATGTTCGGGCTCTCGTATATCCTCTTTATGTAGGAATGGAACTCCGGGTTGTCAAGGGTGGCAGGGTAAAGCGTCGCACCCACCGGAATCCCTTCTGAGTCGAAATAATCAGCAAGCTGCTCATAGAAGAAGAACCAGTCCTCTGTGAAGTGGCCGTCTATGTTGCCCATGTAGGGGGCCACGTAAATCCTCTCATTGAACTCCACCCTGCAGGAGGAGGAGCACCCGTCCCCGTTCTCAGTGTTCCCGTCGTCGCACTCCTCGAAACCTGATGCAGGGAACCTTCCCTCTGCATGGCCGTTCCCGCACGTCGTGCCGAAGGATGCGTTGCTCGCAATGGCCAGGGCCATGACTGCTGCAATGAGAACGATGAAGGCTATGAATCCCCTCTGCATGCTCAACACCTGTTAGAACCAGAAACAGCAATCTTTAAATCCTTTCCCAGTGCGCGGCCCCTAATCCAGCTCCTCGAACGCGTGGTCAGAGGACTTGGCGCTTATCTTGGAGAGTTCCTGCCTGGTCTCCTCCTGCGCTTCTGTATTGGGGGCTGGTGCAGGCTTATCATTCCCTGTCATGGCCTTTGGCTGCTCCCTCTTCTCTGGTGAAGCAGGCTGCGCTGACCCTCCGAACTCTCCCTGCAGGACCTTCCTGTCGATTATGCCCTCAAGTATCTTTATCTCCATCTGGAGCTCTGCTACCCTTCCTGCCCTGCTCTTGACAAGCCTCTTGAGATGGCTCACCGGCTGCCTCATCCATTCATCCATCATGAATCATCTCCTGTTTCCTCGATGCCCATATTTGCCTACTCCGTTTTATATGGCTTTCTCTTTCCCAGGACGCAGAGCTCTATGCGGTCGAACGTCTCCATTCTTCCGTTGACCCGTATCCTGGATTTCCTTGCTCCTGCCAGCGTGCCTTCCACGTTGGGCACCGTCCCCACGTAATCCTCATGCAGGCCGTGGCCCCTCTTTCCCCTGATGACCCTGCCCCTGACAGAATTCAGGAGTTCTGTGCCCCTGTAGAACCTCAGCGATACCCTTTCATCCACAAACAGTCCCATGAGGCATGAAAGGCCTGACTCGTAGGCATCCTCACTGACCCCTGAGTCTGTGACCGGAACTATGCTGTACATGGAGGAGCTTACGTTCCTTATGTAACGCGGGAGCCCTTTTCCCATATTCACAGGTTTCAGAGGAATGATTTAAATCACTTATCATTTAGGGGACGGCAAACACAGAGGGGGATTCTGCAGATTTATATTCAGGCAGTCACAATATCTTAACATGGCCAGGAGCCTTCTCGACCAGATATCCCGCTTCCTCGAAGCCAGCGCCAAGATTCTGAAAAGCGAGAAGGCCATATCCGGGGCCGTGGTCACTGCCGTCATTGGCGGGGTCCTCAAGCTCGGGGAGATAACCAGGACCTTCCCCCCTCCCGCCGACCTCCTGGGCAACGTCATAATATTCGCGGCAGTGCTCTTCATAGTTGCTGACCTTTGCAGGGGCGGCCTGTTCGACTAACCTATTTAAGGTTTTCCGCACAAAAAGTACGCATGAGCCATTCTGCTCCCGCAACCGGAACCAACGAAAAGGGCAGGTTTGGCTATGGCTTTTATGGTTATTTCTTTTACTGACGGCCCGGCATCCCTGGGTTCGTTGGTAGAGGCTCCTTGGGGCTAATCTGACCGCGATTCCTTGTTCCGGGCTTCCTGTGAAATAGCCAGAGGGCCGTCCATTCGAGGTGACTCTATGGGAATGAAATGCGACATACCGATTGGCAGCATGAGACCGGTGTCATCAGGCATGGGCCCCCTTCCGGGAGATAAGTGGAATCCCTGCCCGTACAAGCGGAGGTGCACGGGCTTCAATTTCGTTAAATCCACCTTCAGGTGCGATTACACAAGCCACGTTAACTGCCCCACCTACAATGGCCTCGGACCTCCTGGCAAGCAAAAGACCTGATATAGATATTAACACACAAACCAATTATATTGCATGGAGGACAGGGTTCTTGTCTACACAGACGGCGGCTCCAGGGGAAACCCCGGCCCTGCCGCAGCCGGGATGCTGGTGTACTCTCCCGAGGGAAGGCTACTGGAGCACGCGAGCGAATACCTGGGCCATGCAACCAATAACCAGGCAGAGTACGCCGCCCTCCTCAGGGCACTGGAGCTTTCCCAGAAGCACACCCGCAGCGAGGTTATCTGCCACTCTGACAGCGAGCTCATGGTAAGGCAGCTCAAAGGCGAGTACAAGGTAAAGAACCCCGGCATTCAGAAGGCCGTCCAGAATATAAGGCAGGCAGAGAAGGCCTTCTCAAAGGTGGAGTATGTCCATCTGCCGAGAACAAACCCCAGGATAAGGCTTGCTGATACCATGGTGAACCGCGTTCTTGACAGGCAGGATAAATGAGCTAGGCCAGGAAGTCCCCAAGCCTTCCCTGCTTCAGCAGGGAGCTCTTTTCACTGTAGTCCCTGACAGGAAGCCTGAGCCTCGCGCCTATCGAGTCCAGGGCCTCCTTCCTGGTCTGGAATACCTCTGGCTTCTGCCTGAATGCGTTCCTCACGTTCTCCAGTATCTGCCAGCTGCCCAGTGGAACTGTGTACCCCTCGTACACCTCACGGAAGACCACGACCCTGGCCTGCCTCCCCAGCCTGCTCAGGCCCTCTGCAACTCCAAGCCTGCTGGCGTAGTAGCCCCCTCCCTGCTGGTCAGCGTATTTCTTCCTTCCCCTGAAGGGTTCATACTCGCCTATTATTTCAGGCTTCTTGAGGCTGGCCGTCCACATGGAGCCGGGGGCCCAGGACTCGAAGTTCTCGAACTCCCAGCTCCCGGGCATGATAAGTACCTCGAAATGGTTGTCCAGGAATGTACTCGAGTACACCCTGTAATCGCTTACCTGGGGCATGTCCCTTATCCCTGATATCAGGTCCTGGGCCACCATGTCCTGAACAGCCACTATGCTCCACCTGGTGGGGACGAGTTTCCTGTCCTTCTTCACGCCCAGCGCCCCTGATGCCAGGATGTTGGTTATCCTGTACACGTCCAGTCCGTCCCTGTAGAGCATGAGCCCGGCCTGGCTGGATTTCAGGTCGTCATTCGCCACGTAGTCTATTTTCCTCGGCACGTGCGGGTTCTCCGCCAGCCTGAGCCTCTCCAGCATGGCGCTCGGGCCCATTGGCTGGACCACGTCAGAGAAGTTGACCCTGTACACAGGCCTGCTCCTGAAGCTGAGTTCCACGTCAGTGGGCCTGTCCGCCAGCGCCAGCTCCTGGTTCTCCAGTATGTAGCGGTCCCTGCTCCTCACGCTGTGCGAGAGCTTTGACCTCAGCATCATGGACCTCATGGATATGAGCTCTGAGTACTCCATTCCGAACCATCTGGAGGGGTCGTCAATTCCCTCACTGTACTCCACTGCTGCCAGGGGGCCCACGCTCACCCTGGGGTAGCCCATCCTTCCCACGAACACAGAAGTCGATGGCCCGAAGAAATCCATGGGAAGGTTCTCCATCTTCGGCTTAACGTCCAGTCTTGCCATGAGCGGGCAGTGAATCTGTCCGCACAGGGCGCGGCTTCCCTTACACACGAGGCACATCCTCGCACTCGATACCATAGCATTTATACACTTCCCTGGCAAACTTTTATATGGGCGCGTTCAAAGGTAGAAGCATGATATGCAGGAGATGTGGCAAGGAAGTGGAGAAGGGGTGGCGCTTCTGCCCCAACTGCGGCTCGGTCATCCAGAAGGCCGGGAAATCACTCTTCGACGAGATATTCTCCAGGTTCAGGAAGGAGTTCGAGGACACTGATAATGCCTTCGAGGACCTGGACAAGGAGTTCGGCATGCTCGACCTCTCCCCTTTCCTCAGGAAACACAAGGGCAGCCCCAAGAGCAAGGGCTTCACCATCAAGATAACGAGAAGGAACAATGAGCAGCCCAAGGTGGATGTCCAGACCTTCGGCAACGTTGACAAGAATTATGTAAGGAAGGAAGTCAGTGAGGACCTCGAGGAGATGGGCTTCAGGTCCCAGGAGGGCAGGCCCTTCCCCGAGCCCGCTCACAGGGCCCCTGCCGGAAAGCATCGGGTTGCCATGGAATCAGGTGAAAGCAGTAAGGATGAATCAAAGTTCTCTGAGGCAAAGGAAACCAAGGAGCCCGACGCCAAGGTGAGGACCGAAGGCACCAGTCTGGTGGTTGAGATGGACCTGGAGGACGTAAAGTCCATCGATGATGTGGAGGTCAAGGAGCTCGAGTCCTCTGTAGAGGTGCGGGCCAGGGCAGGGGACAAGGCATACTTCAAGATAATCCGAAAGCCAGAGCAGTTCTCAGTGAGCTCCAGGAGGCTGGAGAAGGGCAGGCTGTTCCTCGAGTTCTCGTGATATGCCAGTAATTTAACCAAGCGCGCACAATACTATACCATGCCTGTGCGCGTTCCCCCCAGGGACTCATGGTCAAGGATGGGTTTCCTCCTGGCCTCCATTGGCGCCGCGGTGGGGGTAGGGAACATATGGAGGTTCCCCTACATGGCTGGCATGAACGGCGGGGGAGCCTTCCTTGTCCCCTACTTCGTGGGCGTGCTGCTGTTCTCGCTTCCCCTAATGCTCCTGGAGCTCGACGCGGGCCGAAGCTTCAGGGGCTCTGTTCTCACCGTGTTCCGCAAGGTCTGCCCCAGATGCAGGCTGGCGGGCCTCCTTCCCCTTGGCATCTCCCTAGGGGTGGCGGGATACTACCTGGTTGTCACCGGATGGTCTCTGGCATATTTCACGTTCTCGCTTCCGGGCTACATCCCGTTCGGCGAGTTCACCTCCAGCCTCATGCCCCTTGGGTTCTTTCTCATTTCCCTTACCATCACCTCTATCATAATATCCCGCGGAATAAAGCGGGGAATCGAGCGCCTGTCCATGGTGCTTATGCCTGTCTTCTTCCTTCTCATCGTGTGTCTCGCTGCATATTCACTAACCCTGCCAGGGGCTGGGGAGGGCCTGGCATTCTACCTAACCCCCGAACCCTCTGCCCTGATGAACCCGGGCATATGGGTGCTGGGAATAGTCCAGGCATTCTTCTCCCTTGCCATTGGCTACGGCATACTCCTGACCTACGCGAGCTATCTCTCCAAAAAGCAGGACATAAGGAAGTACGCCGTTGGAATAGCAGGAGCGGACACCCTCATCGCCCTGCTGGGAGGGCTGCTGGTATTCCCCATTGTGTTCACCTTCGGGCTGGACCCATCCGCCGGCTCAGGCCTGACCTTCCTCAGCCTCCCGGGCATCTTCTCCTCCATCCCCTGGGGCCAGCTACTCGGTGCGGCATTCTTCCTCCTCCTTTTCGTGGCAGGGCTTACCTCTGCTGTGGGCTTAATTGAGGTGGGGGCCTCAGGCCTCATAGACGAGCTCTCCTGGACAAGGAGAAAATCCGCCCTGGCATGCACCGCCGTGATACTGGCGGTGGGAATCCCATCCTCACTGAGCTTTTACGGCCCTGGCATTGTGGTTTCAGGGCTTCCCCTGCTCGATTTCCTCGACATATACCTGGGCAAGCTACTCCTTGTTTCTGCAGCGGTCACGGCTTTTGTGCTGACCCAGAGGAAGCCAGGCTTCCTTGGAAAGGGTATGCTCTCGGTTGCGCTTTACCGCATAATAAGGTATGTCATGCCGCCTGTGCTCTTTGCCATTCTCCTTCTGGAGCTCATAATATAGAAACAGAATTCAGTGTTCACTTCTTCCTGAGCCCCTTTGCGAACTCTTCTGCCTTCCCGATGTCCTCCTGGCTGGGCCTTCCCTTGTTCCTTCCGCCTATGAGCCTGAAAGGCCCCCAGTCAGTGAACCCCTTGCACATGAACTCGCCCACGACCTCGAAGCCTTTCCCCTCCAGAGCCTTCCTGGTGCGCTTGTGGTAGCCCTCCAGCCCTTTCTCGCCCTTTGCGCTCGTTGAGAATATGAATGCCTTCTTCCCGTGGGACTCCGGCAGCCTGTCCAGCAGGTTCAGGATGTTCTTGTGGTGCCTCATGGCGTAGATGCCTGAGCCCACCCCCACGAGGTCATACGCGTTGGCGTTGTCAGGCTCAGGGAACTCCTCTGCCCTGACCAGGTTGGCGTTCAGCGCCTTTGCCATGGCCTCTGCCACCTTCCTGGTGTTGCCCTTGTGCACTGACTCGTAGAGCATTAATGTCTTCATAGGAATAAATATCCCTGTTCTTTTATATAAAAAAGAAATCCCTGAAGGCAGTAATCAAGTGCCCTCACGGATTGTGTTGCATCCTGTAATCCATAATCTTGATGGGTTAGATGACTGCAATCAAGCCTTCACCACGACGGTCTTTGCGGTCATGTCACCAATCCTCTGCTTCCTGTCAGACACCAGGATTACGATCAGGCCCAGTATGTAAGCCCCCACGCCGTCAATTATCCTGAGCAGGGTCCTGACAAAGGCGTCAGCGAAGGTGACCTTTCCCTTTCCGTACTTTACAACCTTTATGCCCATGGCCTTCTTCCCTGGGGTCTGTCCTGTGGTGCCCTCGAAGTACGAGAAGTACAGCAGGAAAAGAACGATGTTAAGCAGCACAATGCTTCCCAGCGCAGCTATGTTCGAGAACATGGTCATGGCGGAAGACACGCTGATCACATAGTTAAACAGGAACGCAGAGAGACCGAATGGCATGGCAAGGATAATCATTACAACCCAGAGAATTATGTGGTCGATTATGACCGCGACTATCCTGCTTCCCGCGCTTGCGTATTCAGGCATCGGATAACCACCTTCTTTATTCAGATAGTGTTAATTTCAATCCATGGTATAAAAATGCGGGCCTTTCAGAACCATCTCCTCTTCTCGGCCACCATGGACCAGTCTATCTTCTTCCTCTTGCTGGACCACTCGCTAAGGAGTATGGCTGAGTTTATCATGGCTATGTGGGTGTAGGCCTGGGGGAAATTGCCCAGCATCCTTCCTGTTGCCAGGTCAAGGTCCTCTGAGAAAAGCCCCAGGTGGTTGGAGCGCTTCTGTATCCTGCTGAAGAGCATCCTTGCCTTGTCCTCCTCTCCAATGTAATACAGCGCGTCTATGAGCCAGAACGTGCATATGGTGAAGGCGTTCTTCGATGCCCCGAAGTCATCCTCCATATCATACCGCTTGACCTTGTCATCTTTCCTCAGGCCCTCGTATATGGCCCTCACTGTGCTGATTAGCCTTGGGTCATCCCTTGGAAGGAACTCGTGATATGCCATCTGGAGAAGCGAGGCGTCCAGGCTCCTGTTGGAATATGACATGGTGAACGCCCTCTTGTCAGGGTCATAGGCGTTTTTCATTATGTCCTCCCTTATCTCCTCCTTGAGCTCGAGCCACTCGTTTATGAGCTCCTCCCTTCCGAAGTGCTGGGCTATCTTGATGGCCCTGTCCACTCCTATGTAGCACATGAGCTTTGAATACGTGTAGTGGTCCCTGAGCCCTCTGTACTCCCATATGCTGCTGTCCTTCCTGTCCCAGTTGAACTTTATCTGGTTCACGATGTACCTCACGAACCTCCACTGCCTTTTGGTCATCCTCTTCTCGAACTCGTAGTATACGAAGTACAGGTACACTATGTCAATGATTTCCCCGTATATGTCCCACTGCCTCTGCCTGTAGGCAGCGTTGCCCACTCTCACCGGCCTGGAGTTCTGGTATCCTGCGAGATGGTCCAGCTCCCTCTCGGTAATCCTTGTCTCCCCGTTTATGCCGTAAAGGGGCTGGACATGGTCGTCGCTCAGCACCCTCTTCATGATGAACTCCATGAGCTTCTTGGGCTCGTAGTCCCTTCCCACCTTCTTGAGGGCGTCCGCGCAGAGTGCTGCGTCCCTTATCCAGCAGTACCTGTAGTCCCAGTTCCTCTCCTCCCCTGACTCCTCTGGTATTGATGTGGTGGAAGCCGCGATTATGGCCCCGGTCTCGCTGTAGGTCAGGAGCTTTAGGGTTATGGCTGACCTGAGGATGAACTCCCTGTTGGCCTCTGGAAGCATGAGCGTGGAGCACCACCTCTCCCAGTATTTCCTGGTGTCTGACATGAGCTTGGCGCACTTTTTGACAGTAAATCCCTCCCTGCTGCTGTTCCCCATTACCAGGTACTTGGTGTAGTTGAGCTCCACCGGCTCTCCGGAGAGTATGCTCTGGGAAGGGATGTTGGAATATAGCATGATTTCCCTTCCTCCGTTGGTGCATGCTATGCCGTCACCGGCCTGCTCCAGGCCAGGCTTCTCCACCGCGTAATCAGGCCTTGGGTCGTACTCCACCCTGACCCTGGGCCTTCCTGTAAGCGGCCTGATTATCCTGATCAGCCGGTTCTCCTTGACCAGCTTCCTCTTCCTGCCCTTCAGGAGCCTGTTGTACCTCGGAAAGAAATCGTACACCGCGAATGAGCCCCTGCTGCCTTTGAATTTGGTCTCTAGTATCGCGGTCCCGGGAATGTACCTCTGCTCTGCCCTGTACTTTCCCACGGGCCTGAGCCTCATGGTCCCTCCCTTGTTGCTGTCCAGAATCCTGGCGAACACGCTGGGGCTGTCGAAATGGGGAAAGCACATCCAGTCTATGGATGCGTCCCTCTTGACCAGGGCGCAGGTGATGCAGTTCCCGATTATACCATAGTCCAGCATGGACACCACCTTTATACATGTCGCTCTTGGTATAAGTTTTTTCCGGGACCGCGGGTCTTGGTTCACAAGACGGTTCTATCTCGAAAATAGTCAGTGCTTCCCGGTATTCTTCTTCCTGCTGACCTGTCTTTTAAGGCTCGCAAGCTCCTTCTTCTGCTCCTCGAGATCCTCTTTGGGGGAAGCGTTCCTTATCCTCTTCTCGAGCCTCTCGATGTCCTTTTCCTGCTCCTTTATTGGCTTTACCTGCCTCTTCAGTTTCCTGACCTCCCTCTCCTGCCTCTCGAAATCCTCCTTCGGGGGCGCCTTCCTGACCTCCTTCTTGAGCTTCCTTATCTCCTTCTCATGCTCCTCCAGCTTTTTCGAGGACTCGTTGTCTTCTTCTGGTTTTGCTATCCTCCTTATGGCGGACGCTATCCTGCTGAACCTCCTCTCCTGCTGGAACACCAGCCCACCCACCACAGAGCTCAGGATGTACAGCATGATTCCTATCCCGAATATTGCGTAGAAGGATGTGAATATCTTGCCCCCCTCGGTGGTAGGATACAGGTCGCCATACCCTATGGTGGTAAGGGTCATGGTGGAGAAGTAGAAAGCGTTCACATAAGACCACCCCTCTGTGTTGTGATAGTAGAATGTGCCTATGCTCAGCAGGAGCACGACAAGTGTAACCGCGTAGTAAAGCCTCTTCCTGAACATACTCCCCATTATATATTAGCCTGAATCCGTTAAAAGCATTCAGAGCGAGGAGACTATCTCTATTATTCCAGTCACTATGAGATTTATGCCTATGGCGCCCACGAAGAATCCGTTTACCCTCATGAACATCTGCATGAACTTGTCGAACGCCACCCGTTGCTTCTTGTAGTTCAGCCTTCCCCTGAGCCCCCCGAGAAGCATGACTATGAAAAAGTTGAGTCCAAGAACTATTCCTATAACTCCCAGTCCCTGTGGTAAGGACAGGGCATCGGAAAGCAGTACAGAAACAGATATGGTCCCTGCTCCCACCATGAAGGGAAGGGCAATCTCAGAGGCCAGGTCGTCCAGGCTCTCCTTCATCCTGATCAGGGCCTCCTTACCCTCCACTATGTAGTAATAGGAGAATGCGAACATCACTATGCCCCCGAATATCCTGAACGAGCCGAAGCTTATCATGAAGATGCCCTTGAATATGAAGTCACCTCCAACAAGGAAGACAGAGAATATCACGAATGATATTGCGCTCGCCTTGAGCAGGACTATCATGAAGTCCCTCTTGTGGAGCTCCCTCATGACCGGGAACAGGTATATGAACTGCGCGAACGGGTTTAGAATCACCAGGAAGTAGAGTATCTCGCTCAGCATTGCTTAATTATTACCCTGAGCCTCTATATAAACCGCAACCCGCTCGCTGAGGGCTATTTCTCCAGGAATATGGTCTGGGTGGGGTAGGCGAACTCGACCTTCTCCTTCTCCATTGCCCTCTTTAGAGCCAGGTTTATGGCCTGCTGGGTGTCCATGTACACACCGTAGTCCTGGCTGTCCACGTAGTAAACCACCTCGAAGTTGAGGGCAGAGTCCCCGAACTTGCTGAAGTGCACCCTGTCCAGATTAGCATGCTCGGTCTTGTCCACGAGCTCCTTCACTATCCCGGGTATCCTCTCCAGCTTCTTGGTTGGTGTCTGGTAGGTCACGCCGAACGAGAAGACAATCCTTCTCTTCTTCATCTTCTTGTAGTTGTTTATCCTGGTGCTCACCAGCTCTGAGTTTGACACCACGAGCTCGTGGCCCTTCAGGTGCTTAATTCTGGTGCTCATGAGCCCGATGTTCTCCACCACGCCCATGTCGTCAGGCCCGATGATGATGAAATCCCCCTTCTCGAATGGCCGGTCAAAGTAAAGGGAGAACGAGGCGAAGAGGTCAGATAGTATGCTCTGCAGCGCAAACCCTATGACTATTCCCCCCACTCCCAGGCCCAGTATGGCCCCTGAAATGTCCACTCCCATGCTGGTGAGTATGAACAGCAGGGCCATCAGCCATGCCAGGCCCTTGAGAAGCTTCTTTGCGAGGTCCACTATGGTCCTGTTCACCTGGCCCTCTCTCCTCTGGTCTATCTTGCTCACAGAGAAGTCCACTGCCTTCTGGGCAGCCTTGATGATGTAGTACACTGCCACAAGAACCATGCCGAAATAGAGAGACATGTCCAGCATATCAGGCAGGACAATGAACCATGCGGCCGTGTTCACGGCTACCAGTATGTACAGCGGCCAGCCAAGTGTGTCTATGACAGCAATGAGCATGTCATCGAAGTCTGATTTGGTCCTCTTTGCCAGGCGCTTGAGTATGTTGAGTACCTCCCACTTGAAGAACTTGAGGACCGTGAACGCAATCAAGAACACTAATGCTGCCAGAAGGTAGTCAGACAATGCGTTCCCGTAAATCTGGGTCGACAGGAACCCGTTGATTCCCAGACCATCAAGAATGTCCCTGAGCCACTCAGCCATGAATAAGAAATGGTCACCTCTATTAATATGCGTTTCTGTCATCGTCAGCGTTGGACTCTGTTTTTATATCATTCTTCTCATGACTTCTACATGAATCATGGAAAGCTGTTCTCTCTTGCAGCAATGCAGGGTATCTCTTACGCTCTCGGTCAGCAGGGGCTTGTCAGGAAGAAGCCCTGGAACATTGTCATAAGGCCTACCAACAGGTGCAACCTAAGGTGCAGACACTGCGACCTATGGAAGCTGGGCAGCTCGGGGGAGCTTCCTCTGAATTCATGGAAAACATTTGTGAGCGATATGAAGTCCTGGCTGGGCCAGTATTACTTGTCCATCTCAGGCGGTGAACCCCTCGCCAGGAAGGATGACACCCTGGAAATAGTCCGCCATGCAAGCTCAGAGGGTGTTTTTACCAGCCTCCACACCAACGGCTGGGCTCTGGACTCGGCTGCAATCAACCGCCTTGAGGCGGCAGGCCTTGACAGGATAACATTCTCTCTTGATGGCATGGCCCCGGGGACACATGACTCCACCAGGGGAAGGAAAGGCGCACACAAAAGGGTACTTGAATCCGTCAGTCTAATGAACATGAAAGGCACCGGAATGATTCTGGGAGTCAATTCCATTATCATGAAATCGAACATTGAGGAAATCCCATCCATGATTGAATGGGCACGTGATTCAGGCATCAGGATATCATTCCAGGGGCTTGGAAGGAACTTCGGCGGTGTTGAAGACCCTTCTTCCTGGTTCAAAGAGAGCCTCCTTTGGCCCTCTCCTGTTCAGGCCTCAGAGGCCATAAGCACAATCATGGAGATGAAAAGAAAGGGATATCCGGTGGTGAACCCGCTCAGCCACCTTTCTGCCCTCATGAAATATTATGCTAATCCCCTTTCTGATATCTGCGGAATATCGTGCAACGCGGACAAGAGCATGCACATCCGCTACAACGGTGACATCCTCATGTGTCTTGAGAGATGGGGGCCCATTGGAAACATAACCAGGGACCATCCTAGGAAAGCATGGGAATCCTCCAGGGCAATGCTAATCCGCAGGAGAATAAAATCATGCCGCAGACAATGCATGATACTTAACTGCAATTATGACAAGGGCGTGATGAATGTCCTCAGGGGTGCCTTATCCCTGGCCCGTTCCTGAATCCCTGGGTTACTCGTACCTCAGCGCTTCCACCGGGTCCACTGTGGAGGCCTTCCTTGCTGGATAGAGGCCCCCCACAATTCCCAGGAACAGGGCGAAGCCCAGCCCGGTTGCAGCCAGCCCCGGCGTGACGGTGGCGGTTATCTGGCCGCCTCCTATGATGCTGCTCAGCATGAACGCCCCCAGCATTCCGAGAAGAATCCCGCCCAGCCCGCCAAGCAGGCTGATGAGGGCTGACTCCGTGATTATCTGCTGGAGGACCATGTTGTTCGTTGCCCCGATTGCCTTCATGACGCCTATCTCCCGCCTCCTCTCCATGACTGACATTATCATGGTGTTCATGACACCCAGCCCGCCCACGAAGGCGGCTATGGCGCCAATCCCGAAGGTGAATATCCTGACCTGGTCCACGATTGAGGCGGCCTGCCTTGCCATCTCCTGGCTGGTGAGGGCGCTGTAGTCAGAGTTCGCGTCCTCGATCTCCTCCGCCAGGTCCTCTGTATCAGAAACGTCATCAGGGATGACATAGAGCATCTGGTAGGTGTCCACATCCAGGGTCTCCTGAAGGTCCCCAAAGGGTACGGCAATGGAGGTGTCAATGTCCGGTATGCCTGTTTCCTCCAGAACCCCGACTATCTCATACTCGTCTTCTTTTATGGTCCAGGTGTCCCCGACCTCCCTGTCAAAGTTCTGTGAAATAGTATAGCCTATTACCGTGACCTCTGATTCCCCTTCATCTATGTTCCTTCCGTCCTCGAATTCCCGGTTCTCGCCTATCAGGTACTCCACCTTGTCTGGCTCTATCCCCACCGCCACCCAGGAAGGGCCCCCGAAGCTAATCTCTCCTGCATGATATATTATGGGAAGGACCTCCTTCACGTTTGACAACCCCCTTATGGTCTCCAAATCGGTTTCATCGAAATCCCCGCCAAAGCCGAACATTCCCGTTCCTGCCTCCATGACGGTTATCTTCCCGGCCGTGAGCTCCAGCCCGCTCTGTATGGCTGCGTCCAGACCCTCTGCTATGGAGCCCAGTGCCACTATGGCCCCTATGCCTATGAGAATGCCAAGAGTGGTCAGAATGGTCCTTGTCCTCTGCCTGAGTATGTTTTTGAAGGCATAATCCAGCATAGGCCATCCCTGTTCAATTAATGCCCCCAGAGAAATAAATACCCTGTTTTGTGCTCACTTCTTAAGGTACCAAACGATAACGCCAGCGATGGCCAGGAATATGATGAGCATGACATACAATCCTGTCATTTCATGAATGGGATCGGTTACCTCGAATGATACCCTGTCGCTCGCTATGTTCACGGTGCTGTCCGTGGTGTAGCGTATCTCTATGTCCATGATGTATTTCCTGAGATCTGCTGAATTGTCTATGTCAAATCCGAACACTGCCTGGCCGCTCTCCCCGGGTTCCAGAGTTCCCACGAAGCTGCTCTTTTCATCAAAATCAAACGGCTGGGTCGCTTCCTTGAGCACCCTAACGTTTACGTTCTCTGCCTTCCTGCTTCCCGTGTTCTTAATGTCCAGCTTCATGGTTACGCCCTCCATGCCCTGCCCCAGTGGCTGGGGCGCGATCTCAGTCCCTGTCACCTCGAAAGAAGGGCTCGTCCTTACGGGTATGCTGACCTGGAGGGTCTTCCTTTTGTAGTCCCCGTCACTTCCGTCCTTGTAGTACACCTTCAGGGTCGCTGTGTGCTTGCCCTCTGCCACGTCCTTCCCAATGTCCACGTAGAATACGGCGTCTGCAGAGGATTCTGCCTCTATGTTACCCACCGCGTACTCGTCAGAGTAGCTCTCTGACGGCGTGAACCCCTCAGGAAGGGTGAGCTCTGCCCTCACGAGCTTCGCTGCCGACTCTCCTATATTCTGGAGCCCGAGCGTGAGCCTGTTGTTCTCTGTGTCTGAAACCATCCTCTCGGGCTCGCTCTGGAGACTCCCAATAGCAAAGTCCACGTTCCTGCTTTCCACGTATATGTCAAAGCTCTTTATCAGGAAGTCCCTTCCGTTCACGCTGGTCTTCAGGTCTATGGGGTTCCTTCCCTCTATGGCATTGTTGTCCACCCTCACCCTGTACTCAACGAGCACGGGCTCAGAGGGCAGCACCTCTCCGAAGCTCCTCATTCTCTCCTCAGAGGGGTCTATTGAGAAGGGGTACGTGTCCAGGAGCTCAAGCGTAAGGTTGCCTGCAGAACTCGCCCCCTCGTTCTGGACCTTGACCCACACGTTGACGTAGCTCCCGGGCTCGGCAGGGTAGGGGTCATACCTGGTCATCATTATATCGAGCTGCGGCTGGACGCCCTGCGCCATTGCCGGCGGCGTAAGCAACAGTCCAGCTATTATAAGGAGCAAGAGATTTTTCATATCCTCTTACCCCCAGCCAAGCTTTTTATGCTTTTTGTGTTCAGGATGACCAGCACTGCCGGCACCACTGTTATCGCTGCAAGGTAAGACATGAGCACGCCGAGCGACATGATGTCTCCGAGCTCGCCAATGAACTGCAGGTTGCCAAGGGAGAGCGCCCTGAATCCCAGGAATATGGCAAGCGCTGAAATGGTCATCGGCGGAATGACAGCGGGCATGGTCCTTGCTATGGCCTTCCCCGGTTCCATGTCCCTCAGCTCCTGCCTGAACCTCGTCACGACCTGTATCCCGAAGTCTATGCCTATTCCCAGTATCAGGCTCAGCGCGCCCGATGTCTGTGCGCTCAGGCTGAACCCCGTGAATCCCAGGAACCCGAATGCCCATGTTGAGCCGAAAACTATTGCAAGAAGCGATGTGAGCCCGTACCTCAGCGAGTAGAAAACCAGGACTACTATGATGAGTATTCCAAGATACGATAGTATCCCTGTTATGGCGAATGTCGGGCCTATCTGCTCCATTATGACGATGCTGGTCACAGGCCCCCCTGTCAGTGTGGTCTTCACCCCGGGAGGCGGAGAGGTCTCCTCAGAAATCGATATTAGCTCCCTCACTATCATGTCAGACTCATCCTCTGTTGCGGCCTCGTATGATATTCTGACAGCCGCTATGGAGTAGTCATCGCTTATGTATGCAGAATAGGGATTTGATTCACCCTCTCCTGCCGAATCTATGATTTCAATTACCCTCCTTTCTGACATTGGAAGCCTTCCGCCGTTGGCCTGCCTGAGGAGGTCTGCGGCGCTCTGTGCCCTGGTGACCCTGTCTATGGCCCTGGATTTCTGGGCCAGCAGGTCCATATACTGCACGACTCCGGGCTCCCTGACATCCCTCGCCTCGCCTGAACCCGCGTAAACCGGGTTTGTTTCCACTGCGAAAATCACGCTCGAGCCCTGGCTTCTGAACTCGTTCTCTATGTAGTCGAACGCCCTTATTGACTCGAGCTCCTGCGGTATTTGATCTGAGAAGTCTGTCACGCCCTGTGTTATGAGGGACGAGCCTATCTGCGAGAGGATGAATGCTGCGACGCACAGCGCAAGCACTGCTACCGGCCTCCTGGCCAGCAGCCTTCCATAGGCCTGAAGCTCCCTACCCATGCTCACCCCTCCGTTTCCTGCGCGATGCCACCAGCTTTTCCTGTGCTATGATGAATGCTGGGTTCACGAAAAGCGCAGCTATGAGCGAGAAGAATATGGAGAGCGCCAGGGTTATGCCCAGAATCTGTATGAGCGGGAGTATGGTCAGTGTTAGAGCGAGAAACCCTATGATGGTGGTGCCGGATGAGCTCACTATTGCCGAGCCCACCCCTGCGACAGTTGCCTCTATTGCCCTGTCAAGTGTCCTTCCCCTGCCCAGGGACTCCTCAAGCCTCTTGACAGTGAATATCCCGTACTCTATGCCAAGCCCTATTATGAATGCCCCCACGGCTGCCGTGGCAACGCTCAGCTCTATGTCAGCCCATCCCAGCAGGCCGAAGGTCCACACCAGGCTGAAGAGCACGGGCGTGTACACCTGCAGGGTCCTGAGCGGGCTCCTGAGCACAATTATTAGCAGGGCCAGAATTATGATTCCGGCGTACAAAGTGACGAGAACGGCATCCTCCTGAAGGAGCCTGAAAACGTCTGCATTGAGCTGGGGGAGACCGGTTACTGTCATCACTATTCCTGGCGGCGTTTGTATGGTGTCCAGCTCGTTCCTTACTGAATCCATGAACTTTTCTATGCCCTCCTGCTCGCCGTCCACTGATGCCGATATCAGCACAGTGGTGGCGGAATAGTCCCTGTTGAAGCTGTTCTCAATTCCCGGAACCTGGGAGAGCACGAACTTGACGCCCTCCAGGCTTCCTGGTATGGATGACCTGTCAGGGAACACATAGCCTGCGGAGAGAACGCTGTTCACGCCTGTCTTGCCCGGAAGGGCCTGCTGTATGTCCACGAGCATGGCCATGACCCTGGGGTCCCTTATGTCCTTGACTGTATTGCACGAAGTGCACTCGTCATCAATCCTGACGAGTATGAATATGCTGTCCGTGCCCCCGAAGGTCTCGCTTATCCTGTTCTGGAAAACTATCTCAGGCAGGTCCTGGGGAAGAATCCTGGTGAAGTCGCTCTGGATTCTCACATTGGGCAGGCCGAGCGCGAAAAGCGCTGTCATGGACAGAGCCACTATTATAATCAGTGGATAATACCTGCACTGGAAAGCCGCCACCCTTCCAAGGCCCCTCTCAAGTCTGGTCTTCCCGCTCACACAAAACACCGGATAAGTTTCCCATGAAGGCAAGCTTTTTATTCACTTTGTGCAGCCATTACCATGGGCATGCTAAGCGACCTCTCATGGCCGGGAAGCGAAAGGTTCGGGTTCTGGGCGCTCAAGCTCACCCTGGTTAACGTAATGGTCTTCGCCCTTTCCCAGGCCCTGCCCCAGATGTACGGCTGGTTCACCCTGGTCTCAAGCCAGGCCTTCTCCAGTCCCTGGACCCTGCTCACCCACATGTTCATGCACGCGGACTTCCAGCACCTCTACTTCAACATGTTTGCCCTTGCGGTCTTCGGCTCAGTGTTCGAGAAGAAGGCAGGATCGCGGACATTCCTCGCAGTGTATTTCCTCGGCGGCATGGCCTCCACAGCCGCAGGCATACTCTTCTACCCCTCCACCCTGGGGGCCTCGGGAGCCATATTCGCTGCCCTGGGGTGCCTTGCCATATACAGGCCAAAGGCAGTCGTCTGGGCCATGGGCGTTCCCATGTACGTGATAATCGCCTTCTTCATATGGATGGCTGTTGACCTCTTGGGCTTCTACTCACCTGACGGGGTGGCCCACGCCTCCCATCTGGCTGGCATGGGATACGGAGCACTCTACGGGCTCTGGCTCAGGCGGGAGTCCCCTCCATCCCGGGAAAGCCCCCCTGAGGAAGACCCCGGCCTTCCCACTGACCAGGAGATCGATGAATGGGAGGAAAAATGGATGCTCAGAAGGGAAAGCCGGTGAGAGGCCCGCCTCGTGGGTAATTATATAAACCTATCGCCACAATTAATGCCAAGGCCGGCATGGTGATTTCAATGGCAGAAAAGGACGAGAAGAAGGGAAAGCTGGTGTGCAGCACATGCGGAGCCAGCGTGGAATCAGAGAAGATATGGACAGCCTTCAGCTGCCCTGCCTGCGGAAAAGAGAAGATAACCCGCTGCGAGAGGTGCAAGAGGCTGGAGAACTCCTATGTCTGCCAGGGCTGCGGATTCAGGGGTCCCTGAGCGCTTCAGAGCCGGAACAAAAAAGGTGATATTATGGGAGAGGTTATCTGCGTATACAAGATAATGCCTGACGGGCCAGAGTCATTCGATAAGGTGAAGGAGGCCCTGGAGGCCATGGAGCCCAACAGGCTCGAGGAAGAGCCTATTGCCTTCGGACTGAAGGCCCTGAAATTCACCAAGATAATTCCTGACGAGGGCGGCAAGATAGAGGAGCTCGAGAACGAGCTCAATGAGATAGACGGCGTGGGAAGCGTTGAGAACATAGTCACAAGCAGGGCCATGTGAGTCCTGGCTTTTTATTCCTTTATTTCAATCCAACTCCATGAACGCTCCGGTTTCCCGCTTCCTGAGGATTGCAGGCATTTGCGGCCTCTCAGCCGTTGTTTTGTTCTCTGTTTCCGCAGGCCTGTCCATAGCCCTGCACCATGGATTCTCCTGGACAGGCAGCACCCTGAGCAGCCTGGGGACAGCATATCCCTCTGCCTACCTCTTCAACTCCTTTCTCATGGTTTCAGGGCTACTACTCTTTGTTTTCTCAAGGGGGCTTTCTCACCATCTTCCTGAGGGAAGGGCCTCCTGGTTCGGCCCCGGACTCCTGGCAGGGGGCTCGGTGTTCCTGCTCCTCACAGGAGTGTTCACGAAAGAATACCATGTCCTGCATTTCTGGTCAGCCTTCCTGTTCTTCTCACTCACCATCATGGGAATGGTTCTCACAGGGCTCTCCCACCTGAGCCGCTCGAGGAAGACAGGGGCGCTTTCCGTGGCCCTTGGCGCCTTCGCGGCCCTGATGTACGCCCTTCCCTGGCCCGGGACAGGGCTGGTCCTGCCGGAAATGAGCTCGATAATATTCGCCATGGCCTTCACGGTCATGCACAGTTCAAGGCTGCTGGGCTTTCAGAAACAGCCGGCTATTTCTTAGCCGCCTTCTTTCCTGCTTTCTTCGCTGAAGAGGCCTTCTTTGGCTTCTCTTTCTTTAAGGGAGCCTCTTTCTTCTCCCCTCTCTTCGCGGGAGCCTCTTTCTTCTCCCCTCTCTTCGGGGGAGCCTCTTTCTTCTCCCCTCTCTTCGGGGGAGAGCTGGTTTTCTTCTCCGGCTTTGCCTTCTCTTTCTTTGTGGCAGGCTTCTTCTCAGCCTTCTTTGCGTGCCCCTTTCCGGCCTCCAGCCCGAGCCTGCTGGTGAGGTTTGCTTCCTGGTAGGCCTTCAGGACATCAGAGTCAGCCGCGTCTGACTTTATCTTAATGGTGTCCTCCATGGGCTCGAGGTGATTAACGTTGCACCTTCTCCTCTTGACAGAGGTGAGTTCCTTGGGCCCGGTCACGAGCACGAACCCCTCGTCCATCCTCTTGACCACCACGCAGTACTTCCCGGCCTCCCTGCCGGCCAGCTTCATGCACACCCTTCCAATCTCCAGCATGACAATCACTTCTTCCTTACCTTCTTCTTGAGAACCTCTTTAGAGCATGATGCGCAGAGGTTGCCCCCGTACGCCCTTGAGACCTTTTTGCTTGTCCTGGGCTCCTTCTGGAGGGCCTTTGGCCTGAGGCTCTTGACCCCGTGCAGGACCCTGCTGCACTTGCCGCACTTGGCCTTGGAGGGGTGCCTCTTTATGTAATGTATGAGTGACGCTCCCCCGGGTATCTTTACCTTTATCTTCCTGTACGACCTTGAACGCAATGACGGCCTTGGCATATGTTCTCCTTCAGGCGGCTTCAGCATGCCCGGTTCCTTCGGAACCGGAACCAAATTCCGCCCGCATGCACTCCTTTGCGGTTGTGGTTTCAATAGTTGTTTTCCCTATTTAAACGTTTATGCTATGTGCTTCCGCTTAAAAAGGTTTCCTCGCCTGCTTGTGTTTCCGGGCCATAAAACAACAACATCTACTTCTTGCCGAACCTCTCCCTGTAGAGGTTCCATGTGTGTATGAAGTCCGCATGCGGCCATGCCAGGGGAAGGGTGATGAACGCCTTTCCCTTTCTGAACATTGGATGCTTCCTGGCGTTCTCTATCATGACCAGCCTGTCCTTCCTGAGTATTCCGGCCTCTGCGAAGTCGCTGGCGTACTCCTCGAACTCCTCAGGGGTGGCCACGTGCTCGGGGAGCTCGTTCTTCCACGAGTTCCCGATGACCCAGTCTATTATCTCCCCGGCCCTCTTCCTGTTCCCCAGCCTTATGTAGTGCCTGGCCAGCATTAGGGTGAAGTGCGGCCACGGGCCCCAGCCACCGTTATTCCTTCCCTGGTATTTGGGGTACCTGCACAGCCCTCCCAGGTCCCTGTTCCAGAGCTCCTTCTCCACCCTCTTCACAGTGGAGCGCATCCTGGGGTCCTTGTCAGGGAAAATCCCGAAGTCGCAGAGGGCCAGCGAGCACGCGTCAGCATCGGTCTCTAAGGAACTGGACTCCTTCAGCCTGATGGTCTTGATGAAGCTCCCCAGCCTGGAGTTCCACATGAAGGTCTTTATTCCGTTCCTTATCATGTTAGAGGACTCCAGCCACCTTGGCTTGGGAATCTTGAGCATGACGCTGAGATTGTACGCCTTCTCCATCGCAGCCAGGCACGTTGCGTTTGCCCAGAGCTCCAGCCCCTCCTCCATTGGAGGGAACTCGTGCACAGAGTTGGGTGTGAACACCAGGTCCTTCTCGGGATAGATGTTCTTGATTATGTATTCCATTGCGCTCTCTGCGATGTCCCAGTGCTCGTGGGCGAAGCCCTCGTCCCCGCTCTCCTCCACGTACCTCACCAGGGCGTATATGTTGAGTGCAGTCCCGTCTATCTGGATGGGCTTGTATGACGCGTCCTTTCCGTCCGTATCCACCCTCTGGGGAAAGGCCCCTGATGGGAGCTGGGTCCTGAGTATGAAATCCAGTGCCCTCCTGGCCTCCTTCATGCACCCGGCTGTTATCATGCCAAGGATGCATATCGCGTTGTCCCTGGGGTACACGTAGGGGTACCTCTCCCCTTTTGGCGTGGCCAGGCACCCCCCTGACTTGAGCTGGACCCTCTTCAGCACCTTTATGGAATTCCTGTACAGGGCCTCAGCCTTTTTCCTGTCCATAGTCGCCCTCCTCGATGAACTCCTTCACAATCCTGCCCCATTCCTCTGGCCCGCTTCCGTCCACTGTGATGAAAGCGCTACTGAGCGACCGGTGCTTCCCCCTGTGGTCATGCATGAGGTAGGGAACATGCACTGCCATGAGCATGGAGAAGTCGTTCTGGGAGTCGCCCAGTCCCATGGTCACAGGGGGCTTTCCTGCCTCGAACCCGTACATCCCGGTGAGCAGCTTCACTGCCACCCCCTTTCCCGCTGTGGACCCCATGAGGTGGCAGAATCTCCCTCCCTTGGTGAACTCCATGCCCTTCTTCAGTATGAACTCCCTGACCCGGGGCTCCTGCTTGGTGTCCTCGATTATGAATGGCTCGTCATACTCCCTCTTCATTGCAAGCCTGGCCTTCTCCTTGGTAAGGCCCGTGAGCTCCATAACATCCTTTACTGACATGTCCCCGAATCCCTTCACTTTCAGGCCCTCCTTCTGCATGGCCTTCATGGCTTCCCTGAGCTCCTTATAGGGCTTTCCCAGGCTGATGACCCAGTACCCGCCCCTCTTCCTCGCCATTGCGGGCTTTTCATCAAAATACCCCGCGGGGATGCAGATGGCTTCCCCGTTCTCCACTATGAAGGGGTGGGTGTTCCTGGTGGCCTTCCTCAGGGGCTCAATCTCTGCCCTGGTCTTGCTTGAGCAGAATATGACCGGGAACCCCCTCTTCCTGGCCAGCTTCAGGGCGGGCCCAGCCTCTTTCCAGGAGTAGGTTTGGTGGTCCAGCAGGGTGCCGTCCAGGTCAGTGAATATGAGCAGGTCGGGGTCGAATTTCCTCGCCATCACTATATTATTCCCCTGGCTGGAATAAAAAGTTCGGGCCATTCCCGGAATTTCTAAAGGAAAATATCATCAAGCGGGAGGCTTTTTCCTCACCCAAAAAACACAGGCCTTCTCGTGAGCAGCCTGTCCATGGGAAGGGGCTTGTAAGGGAACCCCTTTGTTTGCTTCCTTATCTCCTTCACCACCTGCTCCGGGGAAACCTGCCTTACCTTCCCGTCCCCCCTGAACCTGAGGGGGAGCTTTCCTGACTTCTTCTCCTTCTCCCCCACAACTATGCTGTATGGAATCCATTCCAGTTCTGCGTCCCTTACCTTCTTACCTACTGATTCCACCCTGTCATCGATGTCCACCCTTATTCTCTCCTTCTCCTTCTCCCTGGCAAGCTTCTGGCAGTAGGGAACCATGGAGTCGTTCATTGGGCACAGCCTTACCTGGGTGGGCGATAGCCACAGCGGGAGCATGGGATGCCCCCCTTTCTGCTGCCTCATGCATTCCTTCTCCAGAAGGGCGTACATCACCCTTTCCACCGCCCCCGAGGGCGAGCAGTGCAGGATGATGGGATGCTTCTTTTTGTTGTCCCTGTCAGTGAACCTTATGTCATACCTTTCCCCGTTCTCCACGTCAATCTGGTCAGTTGCAAGCGTGGCTGCCTTGTCCAGCGCGTCCACGAAGTTCCATTCGTGCTTGAGCACGAAGTAGAAGAACCGCTTGTCCCATATCTCCACCAGGGCGGGCTTCCCGAACTGCTTCACCAGCCCGTGCACGTACTCCCGGTTTTCCTCGTAGAAGTCCTTTACCACCCTTATGGCCAGCTCCAGGTCTCCCTTCTTGGTAAGCTCGAACCCCTCAGACACCTCGTCGCACAGCCTGAACCTCCTTGTCATCTCCTTCTTGGCCTGCTCCATGTCAGAGCACGCCGCGTGGCAGTCGGGCATGGTGAAGGTCCTTAGCCTCCTGAGCCCGGCCAGCTCCCCCCTCTGCTCCACCCTGAACGAGTAGTGGGTCAGCTCGTACAGCCTCATGGGAAGGTTCCTGTAGGATATGCTGGCATCATGCTTCATGAGGAACTGCCCGAAGCACGCCGAGAACCTCAGGAACACCCTCTTGTTGGGGGTTTGTATGGTGTGCTGCCTGGCCGGGAACCGGTTCAGGTACTTCTTCAGGGAAGGGTGCTCGTAATCATACATTATGGGGGTCTCGACCTCCATGGCCCCGTACTCCAGTGTCTTCTGCGTTGTCCACTGCTCTATGAGGTCCTTGACCAGCTTGCCCTTGGGATAGTACCGCATGTTCCCGGGGTCGCTCCCTGGTTCGTAGTCAGCCAGCTCAAGCCTCTTCATGACCTGGATGTGCGGGGGCTCCTTGTCCACGGTCCTGTCCTTCATGAGCTCATATCTCACCATCTTCCCGAACCTCTCGTGCTCCGAGAAGTCAAAACCCTCGACCTTCTTTCCCTTTACCTGGATTGGGTGCTCCTTCCCGTCAGGGGTGAACACGAAGAACTCTGACTTCAGCTTCTCCTCGTTCTTCAGGGCCTCGGGGACATCCTCCTCTTCCTTCCCTTCTGCTGATATGTCCCTGGAGAGCTCTGCCAGGGGATGCCCCTTGACCTTGATGTTGAACCCCTTGTACCACCCGAACGGGGCCCTGAAGACCTTCAGGCCCTCCTTCTCCAGCGCCTTCTCCATGAGGTCAAGGACCTTGAGCGCGGTCTCTGGCTTGGAGGGCTCCTGTGAGAGGTGCACATAGGGGTAGAGCACCACGTTCTTTGCCTTTACCTGGCCGAACACCTTGAGCGCCTCTTTGGAGGCCTTCTCAGCCACCTTTGAATATGATTTCTCGTCCTGCTTCTCCACAGAGCTGAAAACAGCCAGCACGTCCTCCACCCTTACGGGCTTCTTCTCGGCCTTCTCTGCGCTGGATATGGCTTTCTTCTTTGGCTCCCATTCTATGAAATCCGCGTGTAGCAAAAGGATTTTCATACCTTAGGCCTCCCGTTTTGCTTGTAAAGGGGACAGTCAGTTATATGGCATCCACTTATAGCGCAGTGGCTGATGTACTCGCCACCTGAGACAGCGGGATGGTCTCCGTTGTACAGCTCGATGACCCTGCAGCCGTCCCCGTACTGAAGGAGAAGCCAGTCCGTGTGCAACACCACATTATTCATGTCCGTTTTGTTTTTCATGCTCTCACCAATATACCCCTCTCTGGGGCGATTGGGTTCCAGAACCAGCCACCCCAGCAGACCACTGACTAACAGGAACCTGTTGTTGTGGTTGTCATCGCGCCGGGGTACATAGTAAAAACTAAGAACAGGCAGGCTTAAAAAGTTTTGCAGGGGCTACCCGGTTTCTGATGCCTGCTCGAGCTGGTCGCTCAGGTCGCCGGACGCCTTGGCAGGTGCCTTCGGAGTGTCCCCTGAAGACTGCTTCTCCGGAGAGCTGCTCTCAGCCTTCTCGTCCTGGTTGAGGTCAACCCAGTCCCTTACCATGGTCTCTATTTCCTCGGACATGGTGTGCTCCCTCAGGACGCACATACTCTTGAACTTCAGAAGCAGCTCCTTGTCAATGTCCACTGACAATGATGTCTTCTCTGCCATGGAATATACTATGTCCCTGGGCATTTAATAAGGTTTGCTGCATTTCAGTCGTCAAGCATTATCTCGTGGGCGCATACCCCCTCCTCCCAGGGGGCTATGTGCACCCTTTCCCCCCTCCTGAAAACCAGCCTGTTCCCATAGGGCTCCCTGTGGTTCATGGTCTCGTACAGCTCCAGGCCCATGTCCCGGGCCAGCCCCCTCATGAAATGAAGGTTCCTTTCCTTTCCGCCGGAGTTGTCCACATACGCCATCTTTCCCGGCTCCCCCGAAGGACCCGGCCTGTAGAACCCGAAGGGGGCATCCTTCTCGCCAGGCCTTATCCAGAGCTCTCTCAACCCCTCGTCCCCGTAGGGCCTCCTCTCAACATGGAACCCCAGTTCACTGGAAACCCTGATGACCTCTGCCTCTTCCCGTTCCCTTTCGTCTGCCGAGCCCCTCATGCCTAAAATCCGTGAATGAAAGCTTAAATATCCGATTTGGCCATTCTATACACGGTATCCGTCATCAATTCGAATAGCCCCGTAGTCTAGAGGCCAAAGGCCTTTCTTACGGACGCTTCCGCAGGTCTCAAGAAAGCCCTGGGAAAGAATCCGCAAAGAGAGAGGCTGGCTAAGGATACCAGGCTCTGGACCTGGAGACCGCGGTTCGAATGCAGGGAGAAGTTCTACGGTTCGGCTCCCAGGCAAGTCTGCCCGTCCTCCTTTTCGGAGGGGATGGCTGGAAGTCCGCGCGGGGCTATAGTATCAAAATCAAGGTTAGTGGGTGAATGGATGGGAGGTTTTTATTTTTCTTATGGAAGAGAATATAAACAATTGATATTGAAAAACATAGAGTTTAATTCTCAGATATGTCCAGTTTGCGAAGGTGAAACAACAGCAGATATTATTTTTGATATCAAACGAGGAACAATATACGGTCTTGGGGGACCCGGGAAAGTTATTGGTTCTCAATTAATATGTTTGGAGTGTGGAGGAACATATGAACTTAAGGGTAGGATGCTTATGACGGCAATTGAGATATTCAAAGAAGCCACCAAAGATGATAATGGAAGAGACAGATACGGTAGGAAAAAAATTCCAGGAATCGATTTTTTAACAGCTAAAGCAGAAAGGCAAATAGAAGAAATGACATGCAAGTATTGTAAGAAAATGCTTCGAACTAAAAAGGAATGTGATGAGCATCAAAAAATATGTGCAAAGCGCCCGAAGAGGAAAAGTATATGGAGACGTGATTAGATGATGAAACTACAAGAAAATAAGAATCAGTTCTTCGTTGCAATCCCTAAGTTGATAGTGAAGAAGAAGTGGTCAATGGGTCAGGAACTCAGAGCAAACTTCAATCAAGACGGAAACATCGTGCTAATGGAGGTATAATGGCAAAGACAATAATGAAACGAAAAATAGAAGTTATCTATGTGGTAGCTGTTGCATTGATTTTCGCTATCGTAGCATTATGGTTTTTCTTAAGTGGAACAGCAAGCGCATGGTTTCCTAACATTTTTTGACAAACGATTAGATACATATATATCTAACAATAACGAAATATTTTCATGGCAATCGAAAGCTCACTTGAGTTCAATCTACTTTTGTTTATCGTAATGTTATACATCATACTTATTCTTTTCGTGTATTATCAAAAAGAGCTTCAGAGAAAGATGAGGGGTGAAGATAGTGGCAGGAAGAAAGCCAGCAAAAAAAACCAAGAAAAAATAAGCGCCCTTCATTGAACGGAAAAGAGAATTGGTTACATAAAGCTCTTTTCATTGGATTGGTATTGGCTTTCATTGGGTATGGTATAAACTCATTCTTAATGCCACTATTTTCTGTATGTTGTAATGAAAATATTGTTTGTACAAGTATAGGTATCGCGGTAGGAACAATAGCAAGCTTTATCGTATATCTTGCTAAAGTAATATGGGGAGGCGGCGGATAATGCAGTTTGATATAAACACAATAATTATGATAATATTGTTCCTCTTGATACTATATATTATCTTGAAAAGATGAGCAATTACTTCCATATATCCGCTTTTCCGCCCATTTGTAGGCCTTAAAACCAGCGAATAGGTAGAGGCCGGAAGCATGATTTTGGCCGATAAAGAGAGGCCGAACATAGCGGATTTTCTGATTTTGGCTTACTGCTTCTTGATAACAACCACTTCCGGAAAGGTTCTTTTCATTCCTGCAAGCCAATCATTGTAATATCTGTAGGTTACTCGTGGAGTAAATAGTACAACAATCAGGCCTCCTTTGTAGTGGTTTGGGTATCTCACACACTTCGATAATATGCTGTCGAGACCTTCCTTATATGTTGGCCCTTTGACCTCTATAGCTACATCACCAACAATGATATCAGGCCTGGAAGAGCCTTTCTGTTTCTCTATATCTGTCATGGGAAATTTCTGCTTAAGGAATTGACCTAACTCTATTTGGTACGGATACTCGCTATTATACCTTTTGAAGGGTTTGAACGCTCTTATGACATTAATAACTTCATCCATCAGACCTTCTTTGATTAACCCTTTCTTTCTCATCTCATTGATGCTTTCTGATGACTGCTCATCATCCATCTTTATCTCTACATCCCTGACGAAGATTCCGTTCCTCTTCGCATACCTGATAATCTCGCTAAGAGATAGTTTCCATTTGATGGCACTCTCATAGTCTGAGATGGTAGGTCTGCTTCCATCAAACATATCAGGCTGGGGCCTAATACCATAATGATTTGCCATTGAATAGACCTGTTTGTTGCCCATTCTGCCAAGAATAACATCCTTTCTGTGCATCGTTCTCAGGTTTTTTCCGGCTTCCTTAGCCACTGTCTCTGTGGCCTTGGCGATGCCTTTACCGACCTTGGAAAGACCACCTTTCCAGTTAACCATAATAATATTTTGAAGTCTTAATTAAAATGTTGATTAAAAATTCTTAGTCTAAATTGATAGAAAACTCATTTTTTGTTCCACCTATAGAATTTTCCTCTTGTTGTATCGATGACTTCGACCTTTTCTAATTCGACGAGATAATTCAAAATTCTTTTGGCGCTGTTCTGCTTGATTGTAGTAGCCAATATAATTGAATAGAGACTCATGGCCTTGGGGAAGTTGGCTTTCAAAGCAACTTCAACTTTTTTTATGCTTATTTTAGGTACTCTTCCCATTCCTGGGACTTTTTCTCTTTTCGGTTTTTTTCGATATTTCCTTGCATATTCAATATCATTCCAATCAACCATATAGAATTCTTTATTCCTTAAAATAAAACATTTAATAGAAAACATTTTTCTTTATAGAAATAGAGGTCGGACAGCGGGAGTATGACTGCCCGCCCATAGGAGGCAATTTGTATCAAACATGAGGGGGTTATACCCCCTCATGTGGAATTGCTTCTTTTACAAGATATCTCGCAATTTCTCGGAGCCTGTTCGAGTGGTCTTCAGCCACGCCATTCAGCCTTGTTCCATAGCTCTTCACATGTGTTTCGAAGGTAACAGTCATGTCCTTTATTTTGGTCTCCAATGTGTCGGCAAGATTAATCAGGCTTGATATCATCGCCTGAATTTTTTCAGGGTCGATATCCTTTGGTTTCTTGCCGCTTTTGTGCAGTTCGGCCATGACCGCCTCGAGCGCGCAGCAAACAGGTTTGAAGTTCTCCCTTGTGGCCATTGCTACACGATATTGTTTTATCCAGTACCTGTCTCGGTATTTGGCACTGGTCTTTGTCTCTTCTGATACAACCAGGAGACCGAACTCGGTGTCCCTGCGTCTCATATTCCTGAAGAGCTTGTCCAAGTCTGCTTTTCCTACCCTTGGTTTCTCTGTGTACTCTATGAGGACCTTTTGATCTGCTGGCTCGTAGTCGTTGTTCCCGTTCATTACCCTCGGCCTTACAATCAGGTCCCCGACTCGGCTTCCTGTTTCTGTAGTCTCCCAGTGTGGGAACGCTTCATCAAAAAGGTCAAAGAAGCTCTTTTCCATGTCCCTGCCTTCGGCCTGGCGCATCCTGTCACGCAGCTCCTGGAACTGGTCTAACTTGGTCATCCCAGTCGCTATAAGGTCAAGTTTCTCTCCAAGTCCCTTGAAATGGTACTCGAAGATGCTTTCTCTCATTTTCTCAAGGGTCTGGTTTAACTCTTCCTTGTTCTCAGTGTCTCCCTCGAAAAGGGCAGATACCTGTTCTATGTTGCTGTCCCATGAAGACTTCATTTCTCTCCTGAGTTCTTCCTTGAAGCCTCCGAACTGTTTCTGGACAAGCTGTATGGTGTCTTTGTCTTCCTTGTGCGCTGTGTTCCATACAAGCACCGCCCATTCAAAGAACGGTTTGTATGCAGTAGGGTCTTTTATTGCATTTTTCAAGAAGCCCGTTGCCGTGGCGTCAAGGCAGCCTTCAGGTAGGGCACCCCTGCCCCCGCAAAGGGGGCAAGAGCACATGTTTTTTTTATTTTCCATATTTTCCATAGGCCCTTTTTGGGCCAACAAATTTCCAGTTTTCATTCTTTTCAACTCCTTTTTTGTTTAATGGACCTAATGAGCGTCAATAGGTCGGAAAAAATCTCATCAATTACATCTGAATTAAGCTGATTGGATTTCATCAGCTCTATTAGAGAAGACCAGTAAATCCAGATTCTCCTTTCAACCTTTTCGACCAATTTCGCTTCTTTTCTGTCCATGTCTCAGATTTGAAAATCATAATCTCTATCACTACTCTCAAAGAGGGATATGTGTTTTTTTGAGATGTCTCAAAGGCAAAGATATATTTAAAAAATACAATTTCTCCAGATGGGGGAAATAAAGGAGTTCGAATATAGGATTCCAAGATATATTATTACTGAATATTTAGAAGATCCTTCGCATAAGAGATTTGGCGAAAAAAGAGGGAGAATATTAGAAATGACTTATATAGGCTCATTCGTTTCAATTCTCTTACTATTGTTCACTCTAGCGTTTCTTTCAAAGCTCGGTATTCATAATATTGGTGATGCCGCTCTTGTAATACCTCTCTTTTTGTCTTTGCTGGGATTCATGATTTTTAGAAGGGGGGTGGATAAAACAAGATTAGACACCTATAAGCTGAAGGGGTTGATTAATGATGAAGAGGTTTTATTTTTCAATTTTAATCTAAAAACAGAAAAACAAAGAGAGGCCTATCTTAAAGCAAATGAAAGAAGCAGAATACAAATTTTCAGAAGATACTCGAGCAGGTTTATTTTTTCAAACAAAATGATAAAGCTGTTTGCTATAAGTAATTTTTCAAACCAAGTTCTACCACGATATATTTTCAAAAGAGGTAAGAATCCATCGAGTAGTATGATTCGACTGTATGAAAGTTTAGAAGAAAGGGGTATAGCCTTCAAAGACGAGACAGGAGATTACTGTTTAAAGAAATGGAAATTTGTTATTGAAGGAGATGAGCAAAAAAAATATCAGAAATTCTTGTCCAAGATTTTTGGATTAAGTCATGATATAAATCAAGAACAAATAGAACATCTCTGGAGCTCATTGCTTTATTTTGAGTATAGGGATATCGTGCCAACGAATTATCTCAGAAGATTATTATTCGGCATATAAATCACTTCTCGACTATCTGTGCAAAACAAATGCCATCTCGGGTCAGGTTGATTAGCCTGGTTTTTTGTTTTTCTCACAGCCAGCAGAGCTCCCCTCCCCGGGAACCGGTTCATGGGCTTCAGCCTCCCGTCCTGGGAGAACTCGAGCCAGTCTATTCCCTTGCAGGTGAACGAGCCAGTCTATTCCCCTTTACGTGAAGGTGAGACCTGACCAGTCCCTGTATAGCACGACAAGCTTCGCAAAATCCCGAAACAAAAGCCCGGGGTATTTAAGCCCGTCCAGTAAACTATTGTCATGATTGGAAACAAGATGTTCCTGGCTGTGGTGCTGGTTTTTTCAGTCGCCATAGCAGGCCTGCTCGCGGGCCTCAGTGAGCAGAGGGGCATGATAATGAACCCCTCCTCAGGGCCAAGGATGGCGGCTTTCGATTCATCCGGAAGCACCTCCTTCATCCCCAGCGTTTTCGCAGAGGAGGTCACTGACAACACCCTCTTCGTGAGCGGCTCTTCCACAGCGAGCGACAACCCTGACCAGGTCACGGTGAGCTTCTCGGTCTTCACGGACGATGACAGCGCCAGAATCTCCCAGCAGGAGAACGCCGTCACGACAGCCGCTGTGCGCAACGCACTTGTGGCCGTAGGCATAGACGCAGAGGATATAGAGACCACTGGCTACAGCCTTTCCCAGCAGAGGGAGTACGACCCCGACACCAGGAAGTACGAGGAGAAGGGCTACCGAACAACCCACTCCATGCAGGTTGAGGTCTCTGACACGGGACTGGCAGGCGACATAATAGACGCAGCAGCGCAGGCAGGAGCCAACAGGATAGACGGGGTATACTTCGGACTCTCTGACTCAAAGATGCAGGAGCTGAGGTTATCGGCCCTTGAGGCCGCCTCAGAGAACGCGAGGGAGAGGGCGGACGCCATAGCCGACGGACTGGGAATCTCAGTCTCCAGGGTCATGAGCGTCTCAGAGGGATACTCCTACTCCCCGGTGTCAAGGGTATACGCCATGGACGGCATGGAATCAGGAGCTTCTGCCCCGCAGGCGAGCACAGAGCTCACCCCGGGCTCGGTCCAGGTCTCTGCCACAGTGAATGTGGTGTTCGAGATTGCCTGATTCCGGGCATTTATTTTTTTGTTAACAATTCCAGCCATGGTTACAGAACGCTTTTCAGAACAGTTTTCAGGCCTGGAACCTTGATAGAATTTAAGCTGGATGTCGGGGTTCAGTCCCTTCTGCGGGAATCCCTTCTCTGGGGGCGACTTGAGTCCCTGCGCGGCCTGCTGCCTCCAGAGTCCCTCCTTGGGGGACCGTCCCTGCCTCTAGGCGGATCCCTTCCTCTCGGGCCGTCTCTCCTTGGAGGGCCCCTTCCCGGGGGACCCCTGCCCCTTCCAAAGCTCCTTGGAGGGTTCTTCCAGTCTATCCTGGCTCTTGGTGGCGGGGACGTTTCCTCTTTTATCATGTCTATGTGAGTGTCAATTATTATTCTCCTGAATATTCCCCAGTCCCTGGTTGTCAGGATGTTCACCACCTTTCCCTTCTCGCCTGCCCGGGCTGTCCTTCCTGCCCTGTGGATGTAGTCCTTGACGTCCTTGGGGATGTCGTAGTTGTACACATGGGTCACGCCCTCTATGTCCAGGCCCCTGGCCGCGACGTCTGTGCACACCAGCACCTGGATGTCCTTGGAGTGGAAGTCCTTCATGGTCCTGTCCCTCTTGTCCTGGGTGAATCCTCCGTGGATGGCCAGGGCGTTCAGCCCGTTGGCCTTGAGGTTGTTGGCCACGAAGTCCGTGTTCTCCCTGGTGTTGCAGAACACCATTGCGAGTGGAGCGTTGTCCTGCTTTAGTATGTGCACCAGGGTGGAGAACTTCTTCCTGTCATCAACATCATAGTATGTATGCGTGAGCTTCCTGGGGTCGACCTGCCTCTCTGCGAAAACCTGGACAGGGTCATGCATGTACTTCTCTGAAAGCTTCTCCACCTCCCATGTTATGGTGGCAGAGAAGAAAACGGTCTGCCTTTCACTGGGGCAATGGTCAACTATCTTCTGCACGTCGTCTATGAACCCCATGTCCAGCATCCTGTCAGCCTCGTCCAGCACCAGGAATTTCACTCCACTGAGGTCTATGGTCTGCCTGTTCATGTGGTCGAGAATCCTTCCCGGGGTTCCCACCACGACATCGGCCTCCTTCAGCTTCTCCATCTGGGGGTTGATGGCCACTCCCCCGAATATGCTCACTATGCTCAGGGGCTTGTGCCTCGAGAAACCCTCCAGCGCCTTTGATACCTGCTGGGCCAGCTCCCTCGTGGGCGCAAGCACCAGTGCCTGGATCCCCTTTCCCTGCTCGCAGTACTTGATTATGCCAGCTCCGAACGCCAGGGTCTTCCCTGAGCCCGTGGCTGAGCCAGCTATGACGTCCTTGCCCTCTGTGACAGGGGGAATGGATTTCTCCTGTATCTTGGTGGGTTTGTCCAGCCCTTCCTCTTTCAGAGCCTCAAGCATGGGCTCGATAACACCCAGTTTCCTGAATTGTTCCATGTTCATTGAGAAAAAACACCTATGCCTTTCCTTTAACACCTTGTCATCTTTACTGATACAAATAAGGGCCACTATTGCTTATAAAGCTTTGCTGCCCAGCGCTCAGTCACAATCGTCCCTGCCTATGCTGTGGACCCTGCCTGCGGTTACCTGGCCGGTAGTCTCTCCGCCCTTGTATATGTCATGCGCAAAGCCCCCTTGTTCCGGAACACGAACCCTTCAGGGCCCCTGTCCTGGTCTTCATCCCCCCTGAAGTATGCCATTGACATGGGTACTCCATGCAATGCTTTAATTCCTTTTGGTCAACTAGGCATCATGAGCGATTTCAGCAGGCCCAGCCCGGTACCCATTCCGAGGAACTACGGCCTCTATGAGGCAGGGAAGGACATGCCCAGGTTCTACACTGCGGCAGCCGGGGCCATAGGCGAGGCCCTCAGGATGGACAGGAGGGAAATCAGGGATGCGGTGGAGTCATGGGCAGAGTACAGGTTCAGAATCCAGCAGAGGGCAGTTGACGGGGAGGGCTTTTCCCCTCTCTTCGGGCTTGATGAGGACTACTCACATGTGCCCACCCTGGAAACAAGGGAGATAATCTCGGACTATCTGCTCCCGGGAATCATAAAGACAGAGGGCAGCCGCAACCTGTGGGCCCATGGCGGCGACAAAGCCATAAGGGAGGGCTACCTCGGGGGCAGGGTTGTTTCAGGTCTGGTAAAGACCAGGAGCGATGGCCGCAGGAGCGACAAAATGAAATACTGGTCATCTGTCCTCAGGAAGGGGCTTGATGGCGATGATGCGGTGTGCCAGTGCCAGGACCACATGGAGGGAAGGAGGAAGGGCGTCAAGAGCGTATGCGTGCACCTTTCATCCATCATGCAGGAAGTGGGCGAAGAGCGCCCGTCTGGGCTGACCTGGCTTCCCTACCGCTTCTCAGGGAGAGCAAGCCTCCCTTCAGGCCTCTCCCGGGATGAGATTGAGGAACTCAGCCAGATGGAGCACATAGACCAGGAGGAGAGCCCTGATTTGTCAGCCCTGATGGTTGATGTCCTGTTCGCCCGTTATGTGATGGGCAGGAAGCTCTATGGCATCAACAACCTGCTCAGCGAGATTCCCCACGATTATCACGACAGCACGGTTCCCAGAATCAAGTCCAGCGGGATCAGGTTCGGTGCCATAAGGGAAGGCTGGAAAGCACTCAAGGATGACAAGCTGAGGGACGCCCTGGAGCACGTGGAGGGAGGGATGTTCAGGAGGCTGGTGGCGGATGGCTTCGCAAGGAAGCATCCGGGCATATATTCCGTGGAGTTCAGGGGCTCGGAGAACGAGGCCATGGCAAACGACTGGGTCAGGGGGGACCTTACCATAAGGCCATGCTTCACCGAGGGGCTTCCCCCGTTCGCAGTGGTCAGGAAGGAAATCCCTGGAGCGAATGCCAGGCCCTTCTCAGGGGAAAGGAACACCGAACATCCTTTCACCAGGCCCGGCAGGGGCCAGGTGAGGCAGGACGACGCCTCGAGAAAGGACACGTTCTTCCAGGTGGAAATTCCCAGGAAATTCCCCGTACCGGATATCCTGAAAGACCTGTACAGGGCTGAGCTCGACCAGAATGTTGACGGCAGCTATGCCGAGAAAAGGAAGCTCATGAGGGAGCACGGCATTCTGTGACTATTGATCTTCAATCCCGTTCTCCTTCGCAACCCTCTTCACCGCCTTGGCAACGGACTGGGCCACACCCTTATCAAAAGCATCCGGAAGAATCCGCTCCCTGGTCGGTGACTTAACGTAGTCAGCTATTGCGTGGGCTGCCGCCAGCTTCATCTCATCAGTGATTCTCTTTGCCCTGGAATCCAACGCTCCCCTGAATATCCCCGGGAACGCGAGCACATTGTTTATCTGGTTAGGGAAGTCGCTCCTTCCCGTGCCCACAACCGAGGCCCCGGCCTTCTTTGCGAGGTCAGGCATTATCTCTGGCTCGGGGTTTGAGAGCGCGAAAACTATGGGGTCCCTGTTCATGGATTCTACCATCTCAGTGGTCACTATGCCAGGGGCCGAGACCCCGATGAAGACGTCCGCCCCCTTCAGGGCCTCTGACAGCCCTCCCTGCCTCTTCTCATGGTTGGTCTCCTGTGAGATTATGTATTTGGTCCTGTTCCTGATGAGGTCCTTCCGGCCCCTGTAGATTATGCCTTTTGAATCGCACACGTAGAGCTCCTTGACAGATGTGCATATCCTCCTGCTTATCCCCAGGCAGTGCAGAAGCCCGGCAATGGCGAATCCGGCTGCTCCTGCGCCGCTTATCACCACCACAAGGTCCTCGAGATTCTTCCCTGTCACCCTGCATGCGTTCACGAGAGCCGCCAGAACGGTTACGGCAGTCCCGTGCTGGTCATCATGCATGACCGGGATGCCCAGGTCCTGAAGCTCCTCCTCAACCTCAAAGCACCTCGGTGCGGCTATGTCCTCCAGGTTGATGGCCCCGAACACAGGTGCAAGCGAGCGCACGAAATCCACGAGGTCCTTTGGTTCGCCCTCATATGCAATGGGAAACGCGTCTATGCCCGCGAGCTCCTTCATCAGAATGGCCTTGCCCTCCATGACCGGGATTGCAGCAAGCGGGCCCACGTTTCCCAGCCCCAGGACAGCCGTGCCGTCCGTGACCACGGCCACTGAGTTTCCCTTTATGGTGTAATCATAAGCGAACTTCCTGTCCTCAGCTATCTTCCTTGAAACAGCCGCCACCCCCGGCGTGTACGCCAGGCTCATGTCGTCCCTTGTTTTCAGGGGAACCCTTGGCCTTATCTCGAGCTTCCCCCTTTTCTCCTTGTGCAGCTCCAAAGAGCGTGAATAGAAATCATTTGCCATGCAAACCAACCCTTAACTAAGGGGCTTTGCAAGCTTAAATCTTTCATTACAATGAGTTCGGCAGAATCCGAAAACCTCGGCAAGTGCCATACCCCCTGCATGAGCAAGGGATATATTCCTCCCCTCCAAGAAATTCACATGAAGGTGCTAACCAAGAGGTTTTCTGTTAAATCCGGCCCTGACATTGACATTATCGACATCACTGACAGCGTCCGGAAGGCAGTCTCCGAATCCGGCCTGAAGGAGGGTTCGGCCCTGATTTTCGTGCCCGGCTCCACGGCATCCATAACCACCACAGAGTTCGAGCCCAACCTCAACCAGGACCTGAAGGATGCAGTGGAGAGGCTGGTTCCCTCTGATATAGAATACCAGCACCACAAGACCTGGGGCGACCAGAACGGGAAGTCCCATGTCCGGGCGAGCCTGTTCGGCCCGGGCATCACCATCCCCTTCTCCGAAGGCAAGCTCCTCCTGGGGACCTGGCAGCAGGTGGTCCTGCTGGATTTCGATGTCCCGGCAAGGACAAGGGAAATCGTGCTCCAGCTAACCGGTGAATAGCCCTGCACCCTTTGCATTTATATCCTTTCGCAACCAATACCCTGTTCAATGGAAGGCATAACCAGCTATATCGTGTGGCAGGCGCTGGCTCTTATCTTTAGCCAGTAGGCTTTCCATTGGCTGCTTTCTCACCTGATCCTCACTGTTCGTGCATTGACTCTTCCCGGGTGAGCCGCAGCTATGTATCATGAGAGGAGGGATATGAATGGGAGCGAACAAAGAGTTCTGCGCGAAGAGGCCGAAGAAAGGCAATCCAAGGCGGCTTGTCCTGGAGGTGGATCCTGGCTACTTCAGTGAAATGCTCGGCATGGGCTCATATGATGCAGACAGGGCCTGCTGGCTCCTTGCAGGCAGCCTTTCCGACGGGGCAGAACCCAAACCCTTCAGGTCAAAAAGAACAACATCCCTGAACGGGAACGGCCAAAAGAGGTCTGAGATGAAGGAGGGCTATTGCCTCTGGGAAAGCCCCCATAACGCAAAGCCCCATGACGGCCCCCTGCCAAAGGCCTACCATGTGGACGGAAGCGGGTTCACGGTGGTCATGCCTGTCTACAAGAAGTGGGCCGGGATTCCCGAAGCGTCAGAGGCGCTGGGCATACCCAGAAAATACCTAAGAAGAATGGCCTGATTTCCTGATTTCCCTGGTGAGGAGGCGCATGACGTCTGAGCCGGATGCCTTTCCCCTGGCCTCTTTCATGACCTCGCCCATGAGAATCCTCTCAGGCCTGGGCTTCTTCAGGGCATCCCTGTTCCTCTTTATCACTGCCCTGATGAGCTTGAGCAGCTCCTGCTCTGAGAGATTGCCCTTCCCGGTCAGCTCCCCGAGGTCCATGTCCGGCCTCTTGGCGAGCTTTGCCAGCATGCCCAGCACGGTCTCCCTGGGAAGCTTCTTCTTTCCCAGGAAAGAGAAGAGCCTCCTGAACTCAGAGTCAGTGAGCCTGTCCACAGGTACTCCCTCCTTCCTCCTGAGCTGTGTGAGCCCTGAGGTGAGGATGCTGGCCACGAAGGTGGGCTCGAGTCCCTGCTTCACCCCTTCCTCGAACGCGTCTGCGTGCCCTGAATGAACCACCTGGCTTGCGAGGTCCTCGCTGAGCCTGTACCTGGCCATGAACCTGACCGATTTCTGCTCCAGCAGCTCTGGCAGGTTCCTTTTGATTTCCCTTAGCTTGCCCTGTGTCAGGATGACAGGGGGCACATCGGTCTCAGGGTAGAGCCTGGACGCCCCGGGAAGGGGCCTCATGTACTCGCTGTCCCCGCTCTCCAGGGGTCTCCTGGTCTCCTCAGGGACCCCCTCGAGGAACTGGAGCAGCCGGTCGTGGATGGCCCCGAAGGTCTTCCTCGCGAGCTCCCTGTTCCCGGTTATGATTATGAGGGTGTCGCCCTTCCTGGCCTTGTGGTGCTTCTCCAGCTTTCTGAAGTGCTCCTCGAGCCCGTATTTCGATAGCACCTCGTCAGTGTGGATGAATCCCCTGGCTCCTACACGGGCCCGCACATACCCCGCGAGCTCGTTGCCCAGGGTCTTTCCCTCTGTAAGGCTCCTCTTGAGGTACCCGGCGAAACCCGGAATCCTCATGGAATATGTCTTCTTTCCTCTGGTAATCTCTGACTGGGCCCTGCCGAATATATGGGATGCGTCCTTCAGCGCGGGCCTGGGTGGCCTGAAGCCCTTCTTCTTCAGCTCATCCCGTATCTTCAGTAGTGACTGCTGCCTCCGGATTTCCCTCCTCACGTACTCGGGGACCAGGGCAAGGTCCTGGGCGCCCTTGAGCTCGACCCTGGCTCCTCCCTTTATGGATATGTTGATGTCCTGCCTTATGGTTCCCAGGCCGCGCATGACCCTTCCGGTTGACCTGAGTATCATGCCAATCCTGGCGGCCACCTCCCTGGCCTGCTCAGGAGTCCTTATGTCAGGCGCGGTGCCAATCTCTATGAGTGGTATGCACAACCTGTTGAGCCCGTAAATCACAGAGCCCTCCCTCCTCTCGAGGATTTGCGCCGCGTCCTCCTCAAGGAGGAGGTTGGTTATTCCCACCTTCCCCGAGGGCGTCTCCAGGACCCCGTCCAGGCCCATGATTGCTGTCCTCTGGAAACCCGTGGTGTTGGAGCCGTCCACCACCTGCTTCCTCATGAAATGCACCTCGTCAGGGATGTCGCATCTGAGCATGGTGGCCACAGTAAGCGCGAGGTCCATGGCCTCCTGGTTGGGCTCGTGGGGCGGCTCCTCGTCCAGCTCTATCTCGCAGCTCTCCCCGGGGTAAACCCTGTAAAGGAATTCCCTGCCTGACATGGTCTCCTGAAGGGCGGCTATGTCCACTGAGCCGAGCTCCCCTGAGACAGCCCTCAGCCTCCTTCTGACCTCTCCGGAGGGCTTTCCCTCGAGCGAACTCTGGCACTCGCAGAAGAGCTTCCTCGTGGCGAGCTGCTGGTGAATCTCTATCCCGCACCTGAGCCCAATCTTCCTGTAATCCAAGCAAAACACCTTCTCGATAACTGTCTGATTATGATTCCTGTTCTTGATATTTATTGTTTCCCGGACAAATAAAATCAGGCGGCATAGATGATTTCGGTAAAGCTGAAACTTGTAGAGGAAGCCCTCCGCATCCTGGAGCAGAACAGCAGGGGGAACTATACCCTCCCCTCCCCTGACCAGTATCCAAACCAGTGGAGCTGGGACTCTGCCTTCATAGCCATGGGCTACTCCAACTACGACCAGGAGAGGGCGCAGAAGGAGCTCCTCTCCATATTTGAGGGCCAGTGGAGGAACGGCATGCTCCCCCATGTAGTTTACAGGACCAGGGGCGGGTATTTTCCGGGTCCCGCCTTCTGGAAAACCTCCAGGTCCCCGCATGCGCCCGGCATCAGGACCTCGGGCATAACCCAGCCCCCTGTGCACGCCATAGCGGCCCTCCAGACCTTCAGGCACGCCGTGGACAGTGCCTCTGCCATGGAGTTCCTGGAGAGGATTTACCCCATGCTCCTGGCCTTCCACCGATACCTGCTCACAGAGAGGGACCCGGAGGGCTCTGGCCTGGTGACCATATTCCACCCCTGGGAGTCAGGGCTGGACAACTCCATAAGGTGGGACGGCCCCATGTCAAGGCTCAGCGTCAAGGGGGTCCGCAAGGTCAGGAGGAAGGACAAGAACAAGGTCAGCCACATGCAGAGGCCCACTGACGACGACTACAAGAGATTCGTGGCCCTGGCCAACCTGCTCAAGGAGTGCAATTACGACGAGAAGCTCATATACCAGAGGAGCCCCTTTCTGGTCAAGGAGGTGGTCTTCAGCACCATTCTGTACAGGGCCAACCGCGCCCTGAAGGAGATTGCATCCATACTCGGCAGGGACACTGCTGAAATCCAGGGATGGGTAGAGAGTACCGAGCAGAATTACCTGGAGTACTTCAGCGAGGACATAGAGGAGAAGCCCCTGGTATATGATTATGACCTGGTGGACGGCAAGATGATACTCAAGAGGACATCTGCCGCGCTCATCTCGCTTTACTCGGGCATGCTCACCAGGAAGCAGGCGGCCAAGGTCCTGGGATGGATGAAGGGTGGCACGTTCTATAAGAAGCAGCTCGGCCCCATAGTGACCTCGACCTCCATATACGAGCAGGAGTTCAACCCTGTTAACTACTGGCGGGGACCGATGTGGATAAACATAAACTGGATGATTTACAAGGGCCTGAAGCACCACGGATTCGCCAGGGACGCAGAGTCCATGTGGGACGCCTTCCTCAATCTCATAAGGAAGGTGGGTTTTCACGAGTACTACAACCCCCTTAACGGCCAGGGCCTTGGTGCCAAGGACTTCTCCTGGACAGCCTCCCTGCTCCTCGACATCCTGTTCGAGGACAGGAGGGTGAGGAGGATAATGCTCTCAAAGAGACTCAACAGCGACAACGTGCTCTCCTACCTCTCTGACCTTGGCGTCTCAAAGGGGCTGGCGAAACAGATTACCAAAAGGAAGCAGGCCCTGCGCTCATTCTTCTTCTGAACTATCTCTTCCCTGTTATGGACAGGGCCTCTTTCAGGGCCACAACCAGGGCAGCGCCCGCAACGAACGAGATGAAGGCCGAGAGTATCCCTGTGACCAGGTTGCCTATCAGGGGTATGCTCAGTCCCACGGTGCCAACAAGCATCAATGCGATTGTGGCGAGCAGGAAGTCAGATGTCTCCCTGCTTGTTATGTTAACCAGTCCCACGATGAGGCCCAGGACAACAAGCACGCTCAGCCCTGCTGCACCTATCTCGACAAAGCCCGCAAGTGCAGAAATCCCTGCTCCTATCAGGAAGGCCCACCTTCCAATCCTGACGTCCATCAAAGCCACCTGATTATATTTGGTGATGGTTGCTTATATCCTCAGGACCCGGAAGGGCTATTCCCTTATGACAGCCCCGCCCTCCCGGAGCATGGAGGGGTCAATCACCTGGAACTTTGAGAAGAAGTCCTTCACCGGCTGGGAGAGTCCGCTGAATCCCATCATATCCTCCAGGCTCACCCACTTGTGGTCAGCTATTTCACCATCGTCAGGCTTCAGCTTCCCCTTTATGAGCTTGCACTCAAAGAACATCACGAAGCGGTCCTTCACCTTCCCTGAGGGCTCCTCCTTTATGCCGAAGCCCTGGCCCCATCCAACGAACCTCTCCATGTCTATCTTCAGGCCGGTCTCCTCTTTCACTTCCCTCTCCAGTGCATGCTCAATGGATTCGCCAGGGTCAACCCTTCCCCCCGGAAACTCCCATGACCCTATCTCCACGTTCATTGCCCGCTTTATTGCCAGGTACTCCCCGGTGTTCTTCCTTATCATGGCCTGTACAATGAGGGTGGGCCTCTCCCCCTTTGGCTTTCTGTTCAGGAGCATGCTATAGAATGGGCCTCATGGGTTATAAAAAGTTCCTGGCAATCTCAGCATTCGGGCACAAGGGCTCAGTAGAGGAAGGTCCCGGGTATGGTCCTCTTTGTTATCTCGCCTGCATAATCAGTGAGCATCATTTCCCTGGCCTTGGCCAGGCTCCTGGTGTGCCCGAGCACCCAGCCCAGCTTGACGTAAGCTGTCTCCGGGAGCATGTCCTCCCCTGGTATGGCCCCTGCATCATAATATAGTGTCCTGAGGTTCGAGTACACGTTCGGGTTTATCCTTCCGTAGAGTGTCTGGGACGCTGTCACGAAGGGGATGCCGCTCTCCGTGTGCTCCTTTATGGCCTTTATCCAGGGCTTCCTGGCCATAGTGGGCACGTGCCCCAGGGCCCCTGCCTCTATCACGAAGCCCCTGTATCCCTTCGAGACAAGGTAGTCGATGACCCCGGGCTCTGAGCCAGGATAGGCCTTTAGCATGGCCACCTTTGGCTCGAACTTCGTGTCCAGCTTCACTTTCCCCCTGCCCCTTTTCCTGTGCTTCGGGTTGGTGACCTCCACCTTCCCGTTCGGGTAGATTTTCGCCAGGGGGAGGTCATTGATGGGCCTGAAGGCATCCCGCCTGGAGGTGTGCATCTTTCTCACCTTCGTCCCCCGGTTGAAGAGGCAGAAGGTGTCCCCTGACTCCCCGTGCATGCATATGCCCACTTCCGCGATGTCAGATATGGCCGCGTGGGCAGAGCATATTATGTTCATCCCGGCGTCTGACGAGCCCCTGTCAGGAGAGCGTTGTGTACCTACGACCACAACGGGCTTGTTGAGCTCCCTCAGCATGAATGAGAGCGCGGCAGAGGTGAAGTGAAGGGTGTCAGTACCGTGAGTGAGTAATACACCCCTGGCATCCGAGTTCAGCTCCCTGGCCACCACCCTTGCCATCTCCTGCCAGTCCCTGGAGTCCATGTCCTCTGACATCTTGGCGAAGGGAGACCTGATATGCTTGACGTTCACGAAATCAGAAAGTTCCGGGATGTTATGCAGGAACTCCCTGGGGTCTTCCAGGGCCTTCACCCCTCCGGTCCTGTAGTCAACCCTGCTGGCTATGGTTCCCCCCGTGGCCACAAGGGAGATGGGCGGCTTCTTTGGGTCGAACCTCAGCTTTAGCAGGTCCTTGTCAACCCTTCCCATCTCGTAACCTTTCTCCTGACGCACAGAATCCGGGGTCTTTGCCCTGCTTTTCTGGATGGCGGTCCCCTTCCCGTACCTTATACCTATGTTGTACCCCGAGTCCAGCTTTATGACAACAGAATCCGGGTCACCGAGCTCAGGCTTGGGCATGAGCAGCCCCTCGTGTGACTTGCCCTTTCGGGTCACCCTTATCCTGGTGCCCACCCTTAAACCCTTCCTCCTGAGGACCGACTTCACACTCTTCGAGTACATGCGAACACTTAATTGTTTGCAGGGCTTCTTTAAATCTTCCCTATGGCCTGCCAAAGAATATAAGATTTTGCTTCCCTATGTTTTCCATGGATTTCCGTCAGGCAGCTTCTGAAATGGAAGACTCCGGGCTAAAGGAAGGAATACTTGACATGGCATACAGGAAGGGTATTCCTGACCACGATATTTACAGGTCACTTCTCGAGAAAGGCCATGACCACGGACTTGATGATGAGGGCCTTGTGATGGGCCAGATAATCGATGAGTGGGTCCTTGAAATGTACGAGGAAGTGGGCCTCAGGCAGAGGATGGACAGGTTCGGGGTGGTCGCAGGCAGGGTTGAAAAAGCAAGGGCATACCTGCAGAGGAATGGAGTAGGTTACATAGATTCCAGGGTGATATGCAGGGCCTTCCAGAGATGGGGCATGACCCCCAGGGGCAGGGGAGTGCCGGACATTGACATCCCTGAGCAAAGCTATCATGTTAAAAGCATGTCAGACGGAAGCAGGTGATTGCATGAGAAGGAAGACCAAGAAGGAAACGCTTGATGAGAACAGGGACGTCATCATTGCCATGAGGGAGGCCGGGGAGAAGTTCGATGACATAAGGTCATACCTTGGAGCGGTGAAGGGTGTCGAGGTCTCAACCAATTACGTTAGCAGGGTCTTCAAAGACTGGCTTGGCGAGGTGCCACTCTCCAGAAGGGACATGCCTTTCGATGAGGTACCGGGTTACGCGAGGAAGATTATCGAGGAGCACGCAAGGGACGGATACTCGACCGGACAGATAGAGGGCCACCTCTGGTGCATGAGGGCAGTGCTTAAGGCAAGGCACGGGGAGGAGTTCGACCCCAGGAGGCTGGACATTGGAAAGTATATCAGGGAAGAGCTGGAGCTTCCAGTGGGCAAGGGCTATGATGCAGTTCCCGTCACTTATTCTGTTTTCAATGGAAGAAAGCCTCCCAGGGGCGGAAGGGAATGATTCCAAATCTTTATTACAGAGGCAACCAAAAGGTAATATGGTACAGGAAGCTTCCAGGGTCTACGACGAGACAGCCGTGAGCTATGACCTCAGAAGCAAGAACCCCTACACTGACATACTGAGGAAGAGAGAACTCCTCCTGATAGAGCGCCACGCCAGGGGAAGAATCCTGGACGCGGGGTGCGGAACAGGATTCCACCTAAGGGCACTGGACAACGCCATAGGGATTGACTCTTCCTCAGAGATGGTGAGGCTCGCGAAGGAGACCCACCTTCCGGTGAAGAAGGGAGATATCGAGAGGCTCCCCTTTAGGGACTCCAGCTTCGAGACAGTGCTCTGCCTCTACTCGGTCCTCAATGTCTGCGACTGGAGTAGGGCAGTGGGAGAGCTGTGCAGGGTGTGCGCTCCAGGAGGCAGGATTCTGGTTTCAGCGAGCAGCCTTTACGACAAGGGCTACAGGTCCCTAAGGGAGAAGATGGGAGTTAAGCCCGGCAGGTACGCCCAGACCAAGAAGTTCCACATCATGGGAAAGAAGCTCTGGATGCACCTCTTTACGAGGGAGGAGCTCACCAGGGCATTCGAAAGCAATGGCTTCTCCCTCATTGAGTTCGACTCTGTCTTCCGGGGGGTCAGGCCTGAGTGGGGAAACTGGAAGAGATTCTCCATATGGGAAAGGTTTCAGCTGTGGCTTGACTGGAAGAGGCCCCCGGATTACGGGGCAATGTACCTCCTGGCATTTAAGAAACCTGAAGGCAAAGAGCAGGACAAGTGAGAGCATGAGGATTACAATCATCGGAAGCGTGAAGTTCGCGAAGAGCATGGTGGAGCTTTTCCATGAGCTGGAGAGGATGGGGCACGAGCCGCTCATGCACGAGTGGATGTTTGGCATAGCCGACGGCTCCCGCGGGGAACTCATAGGGGAGATAGCCAGTGACCATTCCCTTGCCAAGCGAAAGCATGGCTTTATCAAAGCCTGGCACGGGCTCATCAAGAGCGGCGACGCCGTCCTTGTGTGCAACATGGACAAAGACGGAATAAGCAACTACATTGGCGGAAACACACTCATGGAGATGGGTTTCGCCCACGTGAACGACAAGAAGGTCTTCCTGCTCAATCCGCCCCCGGATGGGGTGGCATATGCTGACGAGATAAACGCAATGACAGACCTGGTGCTTGAGAACGACCTCACAAGGATATCCTCTCATCAAGGCGAGGGCCTTAACCGGGCATCGATGACGCAGTGAAACATGTTTGGGGAATACTCCTTGACCACGGCCTTCCTCTCCACCTCCTCCAGTGCGTAGCCCTCTTTTCTCGCCTCCCTCTCCAGGATTTCCAGGGGCTTATTCCAGAGCTCCCGCTCGTGGAAGTTGTCATGGTAGTGGATTATTCCGCCCCCGGGCTTCAGCGCCCTGAGGGCGCATGGGAGGAACCTGTCCGTGCCAGGGAGGTATCCCATGACAATCCTGTCAGCCCATCCCTGAGGGGCCAGCTTCCTGCAGTCCCCTTTCAGGGGCTCCACCTTTCCCTGGACCTTGTTCAGCCTTATGTTCTCCTTCAGGTACCGGAAGGATTCCGGGTTCTTTTCTATTGCCAGCACCTTTCCTGGCTCCGCCTTCTTCGCAATGGGTATGGTGAAATAGCCTATGCCCGCGAACATGTCCAGAACCCGCTCCCCCGGCCTTACTATACCAGGAAGCCTTCCTCTCTCCGGCAGGTTGCCCTTGGAGAACATGGCCCTTGCCACGTCCAGCCTGTACAGGCACCCGTTCTCCCTGTGCTCAGTCACCGTGGTCCTCTCCCCCGAAAGCCATTTCACAGAGGGCTTCCTCATCTCTCCTGATACCCCTCCAGAGATGCACACTGTCCTGATGTGGGGATACTCACCGAGCATGAGCCCGGCTATCCTTGCTGCCATCTCCCTTATCCCGGGCCTCAGGTTCAGTATGGCTATGCTGCCTATCACCTGGAAACCCCTGGGTATGAGCTCCTGCTTTTCCCTGGGAACATCCATGCTCCCGAGAACGAGCTGCCTGAGGTCGCGGCTTCTGTTCTGCATAAAAAGAGATTCAGGGAAGGCTTCTTATTTCTTCGCTTCCCCTTCTTTCCTTCTGTTCCCTTCGGGAACAGCAGGTACTCCTTTGCTATCCTTGCTTTTGGAAGCGGCATTCGCCACTTTGCTAACCTTGGCCTTTTCCGCTCTCTTCGCGGGAGGGTTTTCTTTCTCCTCCGGGGGCTTCTCCTCAGGCTTTGGAGCCTGCTCTTTCACTTCCTCACCAGAATCAGATTTCACTGGAGCAGCTTCCTGTGTTTTCTGCTCCTTCACTGCCTCGTCAACAGCCTTCTTCATTTCTGCCTTTCCTCCCTCAGTGCTTTGGCCGGACTTCGCCTTGTCCACTACCTGCTGGAGGGCTCCCTTCATTCCTTCGGGTTCCTTGGCCTTCTTCTCTTCCTTCACAGGTGGCTGCTCGTCCGGAAGCAGAGCGTGCAGCTTTCCCTCGGCTGCGTCAAGGTGGGCCTTGAGCCTTACCTTGGAGGGCGGCTTTCCTGCTCCCCTGACCCATACTGCTTTGTTCACCCCTGAGGACACCCTTATGTCTGCCTCAGGGACCTTCATGTGCCTTGAGAGGTGGCTCCTTATGGTCCTGACTGACCTCTTGGCCCTCTTGTTCATTGGCACCCTGAGCCACTGCTTCCTGAGGGGGACCGTGAACAGCCTCTCCTCATTCGGGGCCTTTGCCTTTTGCTTGTCAGCCATGGAAAACACCTGAAAATTATATCTTGAGCTTGTCCCTTCTCCAGCTCTTGACCCTTACCCTTATCCTCCTGGACCTGGCCCTCTTCAGGCCGAACTTCTTGATGTCAGCCCACCTGGGGGCAGACCTTCTCTTGCCTATTGCTGCCAGCTTCTTCTTCAGCCCGGTTGACTTGTTCCTTGACATATCCTTTCCTTATGGTGGCTTCGCCACCGGCATGCACTCCGGCGCAACCCCTTGCCACGCTCCGGCATGATTTACTTTCTTTTTATCTTGTAGTCCTTTGATTCTGACCCTGAGAGGGCCTTTAGTATGCGCTTCATCATGGTCTCGTCGACCTTTCCCTTGAGCTGCCCTCCCTGGTGGGCCTGGAGCAGGTAAAGCTCTGCCTGGGATGCCAGCTGCGGGTTCACCGAGCGCACCCTCCCGAGCCTCTCGAATGCCTCTTTTGAGAGGAGGCTGCTCATTATCTTCCTCTTCATCTCCTCTATCTGCTTCATCTGGGCCATCTGGTTGATATCCTGGGGGTTCATGTTGTTGTGGTCCATTGAATCACTTTCTTAGGCATTCTGATTCGCCGAATCCGCCCTCTCAGGCGGCCTGCTTGATTTCCTTCGTGAGCTTGTTCAGGAATGCCTGGCCCCTGGGGGTGATTGACCTTCCCTTTCCCTTCTCGGTCTTGACCAGGCCTGCAGCATCAAGCTGCTGGAGCATCTTCCTGATTATGGCCCCTGATGCGGGCCTCTTGTGCTCTGGCTGGTGTCCCAGGTTCTTCCTGCCCCCGAAGAGCTTCCTTAGCCTCATGGTTCCGATTGTGTTGCTAATATAAATCTTCCTGAGCACGGCCGCTGACCTTATGTACCACCAGTTGTCCTGTGCAGGGGGCCTCTCCTTGTGCACCCCTGTCTTGACGTACGTGGCGTACTCCGGAGGCTGTACCTGCTCGACCTTCTCCAGCTCCTTCGCTGCCCTCAATATCAGGGCCTCTGCGTTCACGTCCTGAACCGTTGCCATGCCTTTAGCACCCCTTTTTGTTAATAATGCATTAACCGTTAATGGCTACACACAAATTAGGTTATTGTGTATATAAAGGTTTTTAAAAGAACCCCTATCC